>NZ_BCTC01000003.1 GCF_001571085.1 Azohydromonas lata NBRC 102462 | reverse complement strand
TTTCAGGTCCAGCAGGATCACCGCGGGGTTGCCGGGCTCGCGATGGGCGAAGTCGCCTTCGCGCTGCAGGTACTCCAGCGCCTGGGCGCCGTCGCGCACCACGACCACGTCGTTGGCGAGCTGGGTGCGTTCCAGCGCCAGCAGGGTGAGCTCGAGGTCGCGCGGGTCGTCCTCGACGAGCAATATGGGTTTGAGCATCAGGGTTCCTGGGAAGGCATGGGAAGGACGAAGCCGAAGACCGCGCCTTGGCCGGGCTCGGATCGAGCCCAGACCTGGCCGCCGTGGCGTTCCACGATGCGGCGCACGTTGGCCAGTCCTATGCCCGTGCCTTCGAATTCTTCAGCCTAGTGCAGGCGCTGGAAGACGCCGAACAGCTTCTCGGCATATTTCATGGGAAAGCCCACGCCGTTGTCGCGCACTTCCAGGCCCACGCCGTTTGGGCGCTGCACGGGCAGCACCTCGATCACGGCCGGGCTGCGCTCGCGGGTGTACTTGAAAGCGTTGTCCAGCAGGTTGCGCACGACGGTCTGCACCAGCAGCGCGTCGCCCCACAGCGGCGGCAGCGCGTGCACCCGCCACTGCACCTGGCGCCCTTGCTGCTGCCGGGCGAGCTCGGCCACGAGGTCGGCCACCAGCAGGCCGGTGCCGATCTGGCTGCGCTTGAGCGCGGCGCGGCCCATGCGGGAGAAGTCCAGCAGCGCGTCCACGAGCTTGCCGGCGTAGGTGGCGGCTTCCTTGACGTGGCCGAGGTAGCGGCGCGAGCGCTCGCCCAGGCCCGCGCCGTCTTCGCCGTCGAGCACCAGGTCCACGAAGCCGGCGATGTGGCGCATGGGCGCGCGCAGGTCGTGCGAGACGGTGTAGGAGAAGGCTTCCAGCTCCTTGTTGACGCGGCCGAGCTCGGTGGCGAACTCGGCCATCTCCTCGGCGCGGCGCAGCACGATGCCGATGAGCGCCTGGCGCAGCTCCAGCGCCGCCGACACCTCGCTGGGTGCCCAGGGCAGCGAGCGCCCGCGCAGCAGCTCCTCCCAGCTTGCGAAGCTGCGCCGCGGATGCAGCCGCCCGTCGCCCTGCTGCACCGGCTTGCGCGGCTCGCCGGCCCAGCGCACCGTCTGCACGACCTCGGGGCGGAACCACATCACCACGTGGCGGTGCACCTGCGAGATGGAGACGGCCAGCACGCCGGCGGCCACGGCGTCGCCCTCGGCGGGCGGCGCGGGCAGCGGCAGCACCTGTTCCACGCGGTCGCTGCAGGCCACTTCGCGGTCCTGCTGCGTGGCCCAGCGGGCCAGGGCCTGTATGCGCGCCGCGGGCGGGCATTCGCCCAGCGTCCAGCAGTCGCCGTCCAGCACCACGGCGGCACCGGTGGCGCGCGCCAGGCGCAGCAGCGCGGGCTCGGCGGCCAGGCTGCGCAGCGTGCCGTCGCTATCGGCCAGGCGCGACACCAGCTCCAGCGTGATCCGGCGCAGCTCCAGGCGGCGCGCGACCTCGGCGTTGTCCTCGCGCGCCTCGATCTGCAGCGACAGCAGCCGCCCAAGGTGCTCGCAGGCCACGCGGGTCTCGAAGGGCACGTGGCGCGGCGCGTGGTCGTGGCAGGAGATCAGGCCCCACAGCCGTCCGCGCACGGTGATGGACACCGACATGGACGCCAGCGTGCCCATGTTGCGCATGTATTCCAGGTGCAGCGGCGAGACGCTGCGCAGCGCCGCCCACGACAGGTCCATGCCCGTGGGCCGCCAGGCCGCGTCCACGCAGCGCAGCGGCACGGGCGTGTAGCGGGCGTCGGGGATGAGGCGAATCTGGTTGAGCAGGTAGAGCTGCCGCGCCTGCGCGGGGAGGTCGGCCGCGGGGAAGCGGTGGCCCAGGTAGGCGTCGTAGCCCTGGTCCAGCACCTCGGCCAGCACCTCGCCGTGGTCCTCCTCGTCGAAGCGGTAGGCCAGGCAGCGGCCGAAGCCGGTGAGCCGCTTCATCTCTTCCACGGCCAGCGCCAGCAGCGCTTGCACGGACGCGGCGGCCTGCAGCCGCGGCAGCCAGTGGTGGGCCAGCCCGTACACCGGCGCCTGCAGGCCCAGCGGCGGCGCCGCGGGTTCGAGCTCCAGCACCACCAGGCCCGGCGCGCGGTGGCCGGTGACGTCCCAGCGCGTGCCGCGCTCCAGCGTCACCGTGCCCAGCGGCACGGGCGCCTCGCCCAAGCGCAGCGCGGCCACGCGCTGCGGCAGCCAGCCGTTCCACTGCGGCAGCGGTGGGGCCTCGGCCCAGTTCTCGCTGAGGGCCACGAGGCGGCCATCGCCCTCGGCCAGCACCAGCATGCGGCCGTGGGGCTGAATGCCGCCGGGCACCCGTATGGGCTCGTCGGCGCAGTCGTTGAGGTCGGCGTCAGGCAGCGGCAGGTCCATGGTCCAGCACGTGCTCGAAACAGGCCCGCAAGGCCGCGAAAGTGGCAACGGCCGCGGCGCAGGCGCTGCCCAGCGCCGCGTCGTCCTCGCCCAGCGCCTGCGCCAGGCGCTCGCGGAACTCCGCCCACATGGCGCCGGTGCGTGCTCCCCAGCCGTTGAAGTAGGCCGCGCCGTTGTCAGGCCCCAGGCCCCAGCGCTCGCGCACCACGCGCGCGATGAGCTGCCCGCCCAAAGCTGAACCCTCCAGCACGTACAGCGACCCGAACACCGCGCCGGTGTCGGCCAGGGCCAGCGCGGCCACCGGGTCGTCCATGGGGAAGGGCTGCAGGCCCAGCGCCGCGAGGTCGCGCGCCAGCAGGGGCGCGCGCGAGCGCTGGTCGAACCAGCCGCGCAGCGCCGCGGGCAGGTGCGGGCGCAACCGCGCCTCCCAGGCCGGGACGAAGGCACCGAAGCCGGCAAGCACGCGCTCGTAGTGCTCGCGCCGCAGCGCCGCCTGGTCCAGCTGGAGCAAGGCCTCTATGGCCTCGTGCTGGGCAGCGCAGGCCTGTCTCAGCGCGCCGGTGATGGTCGTGCCCTGTTGATTCATCCCCGGGGTGATGGTGGAAGTGGCTTAGGGCGGCCGATTTTGGCCCATGGGGTTTGCCCGGGGTTCCTGGGGCGGCAATCTTTTTGTCGTCAATGCACGATTTGTGAAGGACTTGGCGACCGCGCGCCGTGTCGCAAATGCTTACCTTTGCCTGTGCGGCGCGCGATCAGCGCTGAGGGCCGTCGCGGCGTTCCTGCACGGCCTGCAGCACGTCCCCGAGCCGGGCGAAGTTCACCGGCTTGCTGAGGTGGCCGTCCATGCCCGCGGCGTGGACCTGGGTCACGTCCTGCTCGAAAGCCCGACCCGTGACGGCCCACAACGGCACGCGGCCCGCGGCGCCGGGCAGGGCGCGGATGCGGCGCGCGGCCTCCAGCCCGTCCAGGCCCGGCATCTCCACGTCCATGAGCACCAGGTCCACCCCGCCCTCGGCCACGCGGGCGATGGCCGATTCGCCGTCGGCGCACTCCAGCACCCTGTGGCCGCGCTGGCGCAGCAGCGCGCCCAGCACCTCGCGGTTGATGGCCACGTCGTCCACCACCAGCACGCGCAGCGTGGGGGCGCGGCCCGGCGCGAGGTGGGCCGGCGCGGGCGGCGCCACGGGCGCCAGGGCCTCGGCTGGGGCGCGTTCGAAGGGCACGTGCAGCCGCACCGCCGTGCCTTGGCCGGGCGTGGATTCCACCGCGATGTCGCCGCCCATGGCCTGCACCAGGCGGCGGCTGATCCACAGTCCCAGCCCCGTGCCGCCGTAGCGGCGCGAGGTGAAGCTCTCGGCCTGCGCGAAGGGCTCGAACAGCCGCGCGCGCTGCTCGCCGCTGAGGCCTATGCCCGTGTCGCGCACCTCGATGTCCACCGGCAGCAGCCCCGGCGGCGTGCCCGTGCCGCCGGGCCGGCGCAGCGTCAGCGTCACGCCGCCGTGCTCCGTGAACTTCAGCGCGTTGGACAGCAGGTTGGAGAGCACCTGCTGCAGCCGCGCGGCGTCGCCCAGCACCCAGGGCAGCTCGCCGTCGGCCAGCGCCAGCGTCAGGCGCAGGCCCTTGGCCGCGGCGCTGGGGGCGAACAGCTCGTGGCAGCCCTGCAGCACCGCTTCCAGGCGCAGGGGCTGGCGCTCCAGCTCCAGCCGCTCGGCTTCGATCTTGGCCAGGTCCAGCACCTCGTTGAGGATGCGCAGCAACTGCTCGCCGGCCTGGTGGATGCGTTGGGCGTTGACGCGGTTGTCGGGGTCGGCCAGCCGCGCCTGCAGCAGTTGCGCGTAGCCCAGGATGCCGTTGAGCGGCGTGCGCAGCTCGTGGCTCATGGCGGCCAGGAAGCGGTCCTTGGCCTCGCTGGCGCGCTGGGCCTGGGTGCGCGCGAGCTCCAGCGGCGTGATGTCGAGCACGATGCCGTCGAGCACCCGGTCCTGTGTGGCCTCGCCCTGGTCGCGCGGCACCAGCGTGGCCTGCATGCTGCGCCACGCGTCGTCGGCGCCGCGCACGCGGAAGGTGAAGGTCAGCGGCGCGCGCTCGTCGCGGGCCTGGTGCAGCACGGGCCCCAGGCGCTCGCGGTCGGCCTCGTCCACGCGGCTGAGCCAGGCGCAGCCGCTGCGGTCGGCCAGGATGTGCTGGCGCGGCAGCCCCAGGTAGTGCTCGGCCGAGGCGCTGAGGTAGCGGTAGTGCACCTCGTCGCCGCGCTGCACGCGGGTGAACAGCAGCCCGGGCAGGGCGCGGCCGACGTTGGCCAGGTCGCCGCGCACGTCCTCCAGCGCCGCGCGCAGCGCCGCCTCCTTGTCGCGCAACTGGTCCACCAGGGCCAGCACCACCTCGTGCAGGTTGGCGAACTCCGCGGGCAGCAGCCGCGGCGGCGGCACGGCGGCGCCGCCGGCCACGCCGCGCACGCGCGCCAGGAATTGCCCAAGCGGCAGCAGCACCAGCGTGGACAGCAGCCAGGCCAGCGCCGTGGCGCCCACGACCAGCAGCCCCGCCGAGCCCCACACCCAGCGCAATGCCGCGGCGTTGGCCTCCTCCAGCGCCTGCACGGGCGTGCGCACCAGCGTCACCCAGCCCAGCCCCGCGTAAGGGTCGCTGCCGCGGCTGGCGGCCCAGGCGGTGACGTAGTGGCGCCCGTCCGGCCAGGCCAGCACGGTCCAGCCCTCGGCCCCGTGCGAGAGCAGCGGCTGCAGCGGCAGCGGCGCGCCCATCTCGCCCTCGGGGCCCAGGCGCTGGCGCGCGTCGCGCCCGGCGATGAAGAGCTGCGAGCCCTGCGCCGGCGCCGCGCGCGCGTACAGCGCGATGCGCTCGCGCAGCCACGGCCAGGACACGTGCACCGACAGCACGCCGGCCACGCCGCCGTCCGCGGTGCGCAGCGGCGCGGCGATGTCGATGAAGCGCCAGGGCTCTCCCTTGGGCAGCGGCGGCAGCAGCCCGGCCAGCAGCCTGGCTTCGCGCACGTCGCCGAAGTGCAGGCCGTTCAGGGCCGCGCCCCACCAGCCGCGCCCCGACACGTCCCGCCCCACCAGCCGGTCGTGCGGTGCCGCCAGCACGCGCCCGCGCGCGTCGGCGATGCCGGCCCAAGCGAAGTTGGGCGCGTCGAACAGGCCTTCGAGCAGCAAACGCAATGGCGCGGGCTGCAGCCGCGGATCCATGTGCATGATCAGCCGCGCCTGCGCCTGCAGGTCGTGCCCCATGCGGCCCAGGTCGGCGTCCACCGTCGCGGCCACCGCCGAGGCCTGCTGCAGGTTGAGCGCACCGGCGGTGGCCTGCGCCTGCTCGCGCAACTGCACCGTGCGCATCGCGCCCAACACGCCGGCCACCAGCGTGCTCAACAGCAGCGCCATCAGCGTCAGCAGGGTGCGCAGGCCAAGCCGACGCCGCGAGGAGTTTTCAGATCTCGGCACGAAGAAAAACAGGGTTGGTCTACAGGACTTGCCGGAACGCGCTGGCCTCTATATGTCTGAAGACTGGATTGAATTCGTGAAATTGAGGCGAAAATTTTAATTGCTGCAGCGCGACATAAACCCTGAATGACATTTTTTAATCGAACACATAACTCGGCAAATTGGCCTGGCCAAGAGGAGCGGTGTAAGTTTCAATCCATCATTGCGGGCCAGATTGCTACGGCAATGGGTACATTTTCATTCGCCTGAGGATTGAATAAATACAAAAACTTCCGTATGGCGATTGAAATCGCGGCCGTCGGCAGACGGCTTTCGGCTGGAATAGGTGGGCAGGAGAAAATTCCCATTGCGCTTGTTCGGCTTTGCAGGGGCCCGTGATATTTCCGGGCAGGTTTCAGCCTGCAGCCAGCTCCACGTGCACCACGGTGCCCTGGCCCGCGACGCTGTTGAGCTCCAGCGTGCCGCCCATGGCCTGCACCGTGCTGCGGGCGGTGACCAGGCCCATGCCGGCGCCTTCGATGCCGGAGTGTTCGCGCCCGGCGCGTGAAAACGCCTGGAAGAGCTGGGCTTGGCGGTCGGCCGTGATGCCCTGGCCGTCGTCGGCCACCGTGATGCGCACGCGGTCGCCGTTGCGCTGGGCCTGCAGCCAGACGTGGCCGCCCTCGCGCCCGTACTTGATGGCGTTGGACACCAGCCCGTGCACCACCTTCTGCAGCCGCGAGGGCTCGGCCATCACGCGCATGGCGCCCTCCATGACGTTGTGCAGGCTGGTGCGGCTGGCCAGGGCCTGCGCCGCCAGCGGAGCGATCGCGGCCTGCACGCATTCCAGCAGCGGCACGGGGCGCAGCTGCAGGCTGCGGCGCAGCTCGTCGCCCTGCTGCAGGTCCAGCAAATCCTCCACCAGCGACAGCAACTGGTGGCCGGCCTCGTCGATGAAGCCGATGTAGCGCTGCGCCGTCTCGTCCGCGTTGCCCGGCAGGCTGCGCAGCAGTTGGGCGAAGCCCAGCACGGCGTTGAGCGGGGTGCGCATCTCGTGGCTGGCGCGAGAGAGCAGGTGGGTCTGCGCGTCGCGCTGCGCCTGCAGCGCCTGCAGTTGGGCGCGCTTGACGTCGAGCTGCTCCTGGCGCAGCAGCCGCTCGGTGGCGTCGCGCAGCACCAGCACGGCGCCCATGCGGCGGCCGCTGTCGTGCTCCACCGGCGCGGCGGACTCGTCCACCATCACCGTGGCAGGCACGCCCGCCGCGCCGCCGGGCGCCGCGCGCACCAGCAACTGCCGCGCGTGGCGCACTTCCACGGCCCGGCCTTCGCGCAGCGCCTGCAGCGCGGCCAGCGGCGCCTCCTCCTGCGGGGCAAAGCGCACCACCTCGTCCACCGGGCGGCCCAGCGCCTCGGCCGCGCTCCAGCCGGTGAGCGCCTCGGCCGCCGGGTTCATGAAGCGCAGCGTGGCATCGGCGTCGAGCACGATCACGCCGTCCTGCACGCCGTGCAGCGTGCAGGCGAACCAGCGGTCGGACTCGCGCTGCGCGCGCTCCAGCGCCGCGCGCGCAAGCGCCACCTCGATGGCCGCGCGCAGCTCGCGGGCCTGGAAAGGCTTGGTGAGGAAGCCGTAGGGCGCGGTCTGCGCGGCGCGGGCCACCGTCTCGTCGTCGCTGTGAGAGGTCAGGAAGATCACCGGCGGCTCGCCGCTGCGACCCAGGCGCGCAGCGGTCTCCACGCCGTCGAGCGCGCCCTGTATGCGTATGTCCATCAGCACCAGCGCGGGCGGCTCCTGCGCCGCCAGTGCCAGCGCCTGCTCGCCCGTGCGCGCCGGCCCGGCCACGCGGTAGCTCATGTCCTGCAGCTCCAGCTTCAGGTCCAGGGCGATCACGGCCTCGTCTTCAACGATGAGGATGAGGGGAGGCTGCTTCGTGGCGTCGGAAGGCTGGGGCATGCCGCGGGTGCAATGAGGTCCGTCGAAAAAGGCCGGACGGCGCCGCGAGGCCCGGAGCCCCAGACCGGCGCACGCCCTCGCCTGGTATCAGGCGCAGCATAGCCAAACAAGTTGACACGCTTGTAAGGCTTTCGCGCCAAGACGTACTTCGGCGAAACAGCGCCGGTGTTGAGCACGCCGCTGCGGCCGTCCCGGGCGGTCCAGGGCGCGGCGGCCCCGCCGTTGGGCCGCCGTCCCTGCAGGGCACGCACGTTGCCGCTGCGCCGGGGGAGGCTCATGGAGAGGTTCGACATGCAGGAACAGGCCGGCGCGCCGGACAGGCCGCACAACCGCTTGCTGGAGTCCTTGCTGCGCGAATGTCCGCAGCTCGCCGGCGCGCTGGTGCACCGCAGCGTGGCGGCTGGCACCGAGCTGTACGCCGAGGGCGCGCCGCTGACGGAGGTGCACTTTCCGCTGCGCGGCGTGGTGTCCATCGTCGTGCGGCTGCGCGAGGGCGGCACGGCCGACGTGCAGACCATAGGCAACGAGGGCCTGGTGGGCCTGCCGGCCTGGCTGGGCATAGGCCGCAGCCCCGACACCGTGCTGCAGCAGGCGCCGGGCGAGATGGCCAGCCTCGCGGCGGAGGTGCTGCGCCCGGCGCTGCAGGCCAGCGCGGCGGCGCGCGCGCTGCTGGACAGCTACGCCGCCTACAGCTTTCGCGCCGGCAGCCAGACCTGCGCCTGCAACACCCACCACACGGTGCGCCAGCGCCTGTGCCGCTGGGTGCTGGCCTCGGCCGACCGCGACGGCTCGCAGGAGCTGGCGCTCACGCAGGCCACGCTGGCGGAGATGCTGGGCGTGCGCCGCCAGTCGGTGAGCGAGGTGCTGGTGGAGCTGCACCAGGCCGGCGTGGTGCAGCAGCGGCGCAACCGCATCTGCATCCTCGACCGCGAGCGGCTGCAACTGTCGGCCTGCGAGTGCTACGCCACGGTGCGCGAGGTGTACGCGCGGCTGGTGGAGCCGCGGCTGTAGGCCCGGCCCTCAATCCGGCAGGTGCAGCGCCAGCGTCACCGTGAACCGGCTGCCGCGCCCCGGCTCGCTGTCCAGCGCCAGCGTGCCCCCCATGAGCGCCACCAGGCGGCGGACGATGGACAGCCCTAGACCCGTGCCGCCGAAGCGCCGCGTGGTGGAGCTGTCGGCCTGCGTGAAGGCTTCGAAGATGCGCGCCTGCACCGCCGGCGCGATGCCTATGCCGCTGTCCTCCACCTCCAGGCGCAGTGCCGCGCGGCGGCTGCCGTCCGGGTCCGCCAGCCGCTGCGCGCGCAGGACGACGTGGCCTGCCTCGGTGAACTTCACCGCGTTGCCCAGCAGGTTGTTGAGCACCTGCCTGAGCCGCACCGGGTCGCCGCACACGCGCGCGGGCAGCGCGGGGTCGACGTCCAGGCGCAGGGCCAGGCCTTTGTGCCCGGCCTGCACGCCGGCTTGGGCCGCAAGCTCCCGCAGCAGCGCGGGCAGCTCGAAGGGCACGTGCTCCAGCGCCATCTCGCCGGCTTCGATCTTGGAGAGGTCCAGCACGTCGTTGACGAGGGCGAGCAACTGCTCGCCGGCCGCGGCGATGTGGCCCACGAACTCGCGCTGGCGCCCCTGCAGCGGCATTTGCTGCAGCAAGTGGCTCAGGCCGATGACGGCATTGAGCGGCGTGCGGATCTCGTGGCTCATGTTGGCCAGGAAGGCGCTCTTGGCGCGGTTGGCGGCCTCGGCCTGCTCGGTGCGCTGCTGCAGCGCGCGCTCCAGGCGCTGGCGCTCGGAGAGGTCCGCGATCACGGCCAGGAAGCCCACGGCCCGCCCGCGCGCGTCGCGCAGCAGGCTGATGTTGAGCAGCCCGGGAAAGCGCGTGCCGTCGGCGCGCACGTAGGTCCACTGGCCGTGCTGCGCCGGCTCGCCGTTGGGCCGCCCGCCGCTCGGCCGCTCGCGGCTGCGCAGCGCCTGGCGGAACCACCCGGGGAGGGCGGCGGCGTTGTCGTGCACCACCTGCGGAAAGCGCCAGGCGTTCGCTTGGATCTCCGCCTCGTCGTAGAAGTCCAGGATGGAGCGGCCCAGGGCCTGCGCCGCGGGCACGCGCAGCAGCGCCTCGGCCGCGGGGTTGAAGAGGGTGATGCGGCTGGCCAGGTCGGTGCGGACGATGGCGCTGGCGGCGCTCGCGAGGATGGCGCGCAGCTCGTCGGTGCGCTGCTGCACCTGCTCCTCCAGCGTGACGTTGAGCTCCACGATGCGCGCCTGCGCCGCGCGCTGCCCGCGCAGGTCGCGCAGCGTGGTGGCCGCGCCGCTGACGCGGCCCTGCGCGTCGTGCGTGGGCGACACCGACAGCGACACGTCCAGCGGCTGCCCCTGGCGGTTGAGCCGCAGCGTGTCGAAGGGCGGCACGCCTTCGCCGCGGCGCACGCGCTCCAGCACCTCGTGCGCCTGCTCGCGCAGCCAGGGCGGGACCGTGAGCTGCGTGAAGCCCTGGCCCAGCACCTCCTCTTCGCGCCAGCCCAGCAGGCGCTGGGCAGCGGGGTTCCAGCTCGTGATCTCGTCGTCCGGCGAGTGGCCGACGATGGCGTCGTGCGAGCCCTCCACCACCGCGGCCAGCCGCTCGCGGCCCGCGTGGATGACGCGCTCGCGCTGCGCCGCGCGCTGCAGCCCGGCCAGCAGCAGCGCCAGCAGGGCTCCCACCGCGGCCACCACCGCCGCCACTTCCAGCGGCGAGCGCAGGTTCAGGCGTGCGGCAAAAGGCGGCAGCGGCTGCGCGCGCAGCTGCCACAGCCGGCCGTAGAGCGGCAGCGGGACGACGGCCACCGGGTCGCCGGCCGCCGGCTCGCGCCAGCCCGCGGAGGTGTGGAAGACGGTGGGCGGCTGCTGCTGCGGCGTGGCGTCCAGCAAGGCCAGCGAGATGGCGCCGCCCTCGTCGTTGAAGCCGCGCAGCACCTCCTCCATCACCAGCGTGACGGCGGTCCAGCCGAAGGCGTCAAGCTCGCGCCGTTGCGGCGGCGGCGTCACCATGCCGCGGTACAGCGGCAGCAGCAACGCAAAGCCGCTGCCCGCGTGGCCGCTGGCCTGGCGCAGGGTCAGCGGCGGGGTCAGGCGCGGCTCGGCGCTGGCAAGCGCGGCCCAGGCGTTGTCGCGCCGCACGGGATCGGAGGCGATGTCCAAGCCCACCGCCTCGGCGTTGCCTTGCAGCGGCTCGGCGTACTGGACGACGAAGCGCTCGCCCGCGTGCGGCTGCAACTGCCGGATGCGGAAATCCGCCGGCCCCTGGCGCCGTTGGGCCGCCACGAAGCCGGCCTCCTGCGCCGCCGGCACGCGGCTTATGAACACGAAGCCCCGCGCGCCCGGGTACTGGCGCGGCATGTCCAGCGCGGCGCCGAAGCGCCTGAACGCGTCGCGCGACACCTCTTCGGCGCTGCTGCCCGCGGCAAAGACGGCGCTGCGCGCGGACAGCAGGCCGTACTCGTAGGTCTGCATGCGCCGGCGCAGCCGCTCGGCGGCGCGCTCGGCCGCGGCCTGCAAACGCTCGAAGAGGTAGATCTCGTTGGCCTGCTGCTGCCACGCGCCGGCCAGCACGGCCCCCGCCAGCGCGGCCACGAACAGCGCCAGCGGCGCGCGTGGCAGCTTGCGATGCTTCTCCATGCCCGCAGCGGGTGTGCGTCGGCCCAACGTGTGGCAAGCCGTGCGCGGTGGCCGCCCCGGCCTCAGCCGCCGTAGCTCACGCGGTAGATGGCGCCGTTGCTGTCGTCGGAGACCAGCATGGAGCCGTCCGGCAGCCAGGCGATGCCCACCGGGCGCCCGTACTGCACGGTGCCCTCGGCATTGAGGAAACCGGTGAGGAAGTCTTCGAACCCCTGCGGCTGGCCGTCGGGTCCGAAGCGCAGCCGCACCACCTTGTAGCCCGTGGGGTCGCTGCGGTTCCAGGAGCCGCGCAGCGCGACGAAGGCGTCGCCGCGCATCTGCGCCGGGAACTGCGTGCCCGTGTAGAAGCGCATGGCCAGCGGCGCGGAGTGCGCGGGCAAGGTCAGCACGGGCGGCTCGGTCTTGGCGCAGAACGCCTCGCGGGTGAAGTTGGGCGCGCCGTTGGGTTTCGCATCGCCCGGGCGCAGCGCGACTTCGGCGGGGCGGGCTTCGGCCAGGGGGTCGATCTGCCGGTGTCCCCAGCAGATGGGCCAGCCATAGTGCTTGCCGGCCTGTATGCGGTTGAGCTCTTCCGGCGGGATGCGGTCGCCGCGGAAGTCGCTGCCGTGGTCCATGCCCCACAGCGAGCCGCTGCGCGGGTGCCAGTCGTAGCCTATGGTGTTGCGCAGGCCCTTGGCGATGACTTCGATGCGCTCGCCCGCGGCGCTGTAGCGGATCAGCGTGGCGCGCTCCACCTGGTTGCCTTCGGCGCAGTTGTTGCAACTGCTGCCCACGGAGACGACCAGCGTGCCGTCCGGCGCCACGCGCACCATGCGGTTGGCGTGCTGGCCGGCGTCGGGCAGCCCCCCGATGAGCACGCGCGGCGCGGCGCGGTCCAGCGGCGTGCGCCAGATGGTGGTGGACGCGGCCAGCAGCAGCTCGCCGCCTTGCAGCGCGATGCCGTTGACGTCCTGCAGCCCGGTGGCGAAGACGCGGCGCTCGTCGGCCCGGCCGTCGCCGTCGCTGTCGCGCAGCGCGAGCACGTCGCCGCGGTTGCGGCGTGTGACGTAAACCGTGCCGTCGGGGCCGACTTCCATCATGCGCGGCTTGCCCAGCCCAAAGGCGAAGAGCTTGACGCGAAAGCCCGGCGGCACCGACAACCGGTTGACGATGGCGGTGGAAAACTCGCCCTGGGCGGGCGAGAGGCGGTGCACCTGCGCGCTGCCGCGCTCCAGCGGCTGCTGCGCCAAGGCGGGCAAGGCGGCTGCGGCCAGCAGTGCCGCGGCGGACCAGGGCAGCAGTGAGGGCAGGAACGGCAACTGGGGACAGGACATGGAGGACTCCTCGCGACTTCGGCCGCTGGCGGCGGTGTGGTCGCGCGGCAAGTCCCGTTCCGTGCAAGTTCACGTCAAAAAATTGTCGTTATGTGCGCCTGCAGCAAATGCGGATGCGGCTCATACAGGTCGCTTACAGCGTGGGTAAGCGGGCGCATCGCAAGCTGCCCGCCTCACCGGCCGGACCTGCCGCCGGCTGCGCCCAAGGAGATTTGCGATGCATTACATCGATGGCTTCGTCGTCCCCGTGCCTGCCCACAGGAAAGAGGAATATCGGGCCCTGTGCGAGCAAGCCGCGCAGGTATTCAAGGATTACGGCGCGCTGCGCGTGGTGGAGTGCTGGGGCGTGGACGTGCCCACAGGCCAGGTGACGGATTTCCCCCGCGCCGTGCAGGCCCAGCCGGGCGAAACGGTGGTGTTTTCGTGGATCGTTTGGCCCTCGCGCGCCGTGCGCGACGAGGGCAACGCCCGCGCGCTCAAGGACCCGCGCATGGCGCCTGCGGGCGGCGAAATGCCCTTCGACGCGCGGCGCATGATCTATGGAGGCTTTGAGGTGCTGGCGGATGTGTGAGAGGCCGCCTTCAGGCCCTGCATCGGACTGCGCCGGCTTCCGGCGCCGTGTCGCGCTTATAGATCAAGGGTTCAGGTAATATTTGACTAGCCGCAAACCAGCTTGCATTTGAATTTTTTTGTCGATGACTTCTGATGCGTGTGCAAAAACATCAACTTGCGAGCGAGCATGCTTGCATCGTCAGATCTGCGGATTTAAATTTTATTAAGATTCGGCTTTCTGGCGTATGAAAGCCGTGTGAATATTGTTTGGCAGTGAGGTTCGAATGGGCGCAGTTTTTATTTAAAAACTGTTTTCGGTTTCCCTTTTTGATTTTCTTGGGAGCGGCACCGGCGCTTCGTCGGGCTGACTGACCATCATGAATCTCGTTCCGCTTGCCGCTGAGCATGTCAGCGGCCATGCCCTCTTGCCTTTTTCGGTGTACGCGGCCGATGGGCGCTTGTTGTTGCCCGCGCACGCACCCTTGGCCGATGTGCGCGTGCAGGCCAAGCTGGGCCGGCAGCAGGCCTTGTTCGTGCAGCGCGCCGACCACGATGCCTGGCGCCGCGGCCTGGCGCGCGCCGTGGACAAGGTGATGCAGAGCAACGCCAGCCTGTCGCAACTGGCGCAGGCCCGGCCGGACCCGGTGCCGCCCGTGCAGGCTCCCCTGCCGGGCGAGGAATGGGAGCACGTGGTGCTGGCGCTGGACCGCGCCGTGCAGGCGGCACGGCGCGACGTGGGCTGGGTGCGGGCGGTGCAGGACGTGCAGGCCCAAATGCGCGCCATGGTGTGCCGGCGCGTGGACGAGGCGCTGTTCTATTTCATCCACACCGGCTCGCGCCGAACGGCCCTCTACAGCAGCCGCCAGGCGCTGCGCTGCATGCTCATTGCCGGCGAGGCGGCGCGGGAGCTGGGCTGGAGCGAGGAGCGCATCGCCGTGCTGGACAAGGCCGCGCTGACCATGAACGTGGCCTCCTGGCAGTTGCAGGACGAACTGGTGTGCCACGTGGGGCCCATCGTGGACGAGCAGCAGCGCGCCAAGATTGACCGCCATCCGGCCGAGGGCGCGTGGTGGCTGCGGCACAGCGGCGTGACGGACCCGGCCTGGCTGGAGGCCGTGCAGCTTCACCATGACGACAGCCTCGCGG
Organism: Azohydromonas lata NBRC 102462; assembly: GCF_001571085.1. Classification (GTDB taxonomy): domain Bacteria; phylum Pseudomonadota; class Gammaproteobacteria; order Burkholderiales; family Burkholderiaceae_C; genus Azohydromonas; species Azohydromonas lata. The sequence continues at coordinate 134,759 of NZ_BCTC01000003.1, read as the reverse complement.
CGCGCGCGCCGTCGTCGCTCACGCCGGGCCAGGAGATGGCGCACCTGCTGCGCCGCGTGGACCGCTACAGCGCCATGCTCAGCCGCCGCGCCGGGCGCGAGGCGCTTTCGGCCACGCAGGCCGCGCAGCAGGCCTGCCTGGGCACGGATGGCAAGCCCGACCCCACGGGCTCGCTCATGCTCAAGGCCGTGGGCTTGTATCCGCCGGGCTGTTTCGTGCGGCTGGCCAGCCGGGAAACCGGCATCGTGCTGGCCCGCGGCGAGCGTGCCAACGCGCCCGTGGTGGCCGCGCTGCTCAATGCCGAGGGTGCGAGCATGGCGGAGCCGCGGCTGCGCTTCACCACGCAAGCCAAGCATGCCGTCTGCACGGCGGTGTCGCCCGGCCTGGTGCACGTGGACCCGCCGCTGGACAGGATGCAGGCGCTGCACGTGTACCTCAAGTCCAACGGCCCGGCGGCCTGAGGCGGCGCCTGCCGCCTGCCCACCAGCCGGCCGCGCCCACCGCCACCAGCCCAAGCAGCGCGGCGGCGAGCCAGCCGCGCTGCAAATCCAGCTGCAACTGCAGGCTGTGCAAGTGCGCCTCGGCGCCGAAGCGGCCGTGCGCGCCATGGTCGCCCGGCACGGGGGCCCAAAGGTTGTCGGGGCGGGGCGAGGGCAGCGGCGCTCCGGTGCTCTGGCCCGCCACGGCCGTGCGGGCCAGCAGCCGGTCCAGCAGACCGGGGAAGAACTTGTTGGCCACGATGGCCTGCATCGCCGGCCAGCCCACCCACAGCTCGCGCCGCCGGTGCGTGGCGGCCCACCAGATGGCGCGCGCGGCCACCTCCGGCTGGAACACCTTGCCCATGGACCGGGGCTGCTCGGTGAGCGTGGTGCGGCCCCAGTCGAACTGCGGCGTGTTGAAGGCGCTGAGCTGCACCATCGTCAGGTGCACGCGGCTCTTGTGCCGCAAGGGCGCGGGCAGGATCTCGTCGGTGGCAGATGCCGGCGTCAACGGGTTCGGCAGCAGCTTCGCCCGCACGGCCCAATGGTTGAGCCACATAACGGTTTCCTGTGTCAGCCGTATCGCAAAAGCGCCGCGCACCCTTACCACGGGGCTGACCCATTAATAAAGCCTTCAGGCCCCATGGATACGCTGCCTCATCGGCTCTTCCTGCAGCTCCCGATGACAACAACAACCTTTTTGCGCCGCTGGCCCGCCCTGGCCGCGGCCTTGTGGCTCAGCGCCACGTTGGCCGCCGAGCCGGCTCCCATTGAAATCACGCCCGCGCAAGTGCAGTCGCTGGGGATTGCCACCCAGGTGGCCCAGCCCGGCGCGGGCGCGGCGCTGGCCACGCATCCGGGGCGCGTGGTCGTTCCCCCGGCGCAGCAGCGCGTGGTGGCCGCGCCGCTGGCGGCGCTGGTGATGGGCGTGCACGTTGCCGCGGGCGACACGGTGCGCGCCGGCCAGGTGCTGGCCGTGCTGCGCAGCACCGAGGCGCAGGCACTGCAGCGCGAGGCCCTGCAGGCCGACAGCCAGGCCCGGCTCGCGCAGCAGTCGCTGCAGCGCGACGAGCAATTGCACGCTGAGGGCTTGATTGCCGCTTCCCGCCTGGAAGCCAGCCGCGCCACCCATCGCCAGGCCCAGACGCTTTCCCAGGAGCGGCGCCAGGCCGTGCAGATGGCCGGCGGCGCGGGCAGCGGCGGCGAGATCGTCCTGCGCAGCCCCATCGCCGGCACGGTGCTGGAGCTGTCCGCTACGCCGGGCCAGCGCGTGGAAGGCGCCGCGCCGCTGCTGCGCGTGGCCACGCTCTCGCCGCTGTGGCTGGAGGTGCAGGTGCCCGCCGCGCAGGCCGATGCGCTGCGCGTGGGCGACACGCTGCGCGTGGCCGGCCGCGAGGCCACGGGCCGCGTGCTGCGCCTGGGGGCGGCGGCGGACCCGGCCACGCAGGCCGTGACGGTGCGCGCCGAGCTGGCCCCCAACGCGCGGCTGCGCGCGGGCGAGGTGGTGGAAGTGCAGCTCGCCCGCGAGGGCGGCGCCGCTTCCCAGTCCGGCGCCGTGCAACTGCCCGCCGCCGCGCTGGTGCGCCAGGGCGGCGGCGTGGCGGTGTTCGTGCAGCGCGCGCCGGGGCGCTACGCGCTGCAGCCGGTGACGCCGCTTTCGGCCACGGGCGGCCAGGCGCTGGTGGCGGGGCTGGCGCCGGGCACGGCGGTGGTGGTGCAGGGCACGGCGGCGCTGCTGGCGCTGTCGCGGCCCTGAGCGCGGAAGACGGCTGCCATGTTGCGCGCCCTCATCGCCTTCGCGCTGCGCCAGCGGCTGCTGGTGCTCATCCTCGTGGCGCTGCTGGTGGCCGCCGGCACGCTGGCCTGGAAAAGCCTGCCCATCGACGCCTTCCCCGACGTCTCCACCACGCAGGTCAAGCTGATCCTCAAGGCGCCGGGCATGACGCCGGAGGAGGTCGAATCGCGCATCACCGTGCCCATAGAGCAGGAGCTGCTGGGCATCCCGCAGCAGAAGATGCTGCGCTCCACGTCCAAGTACGCGCTGGCCGACGTCACGCTGGACTTCGAGGACGGCACCGACGTGTATTGGGCGCGCCAGCAGGTCAACGAGCGCCTGGCCGGCGTGCTCAAGAGCCTGCCCGGCGGCGTGGACGGCGGCCTCGCGCCCATCACCACCCCGTTGGGCGAGATGTTCATGTTCACGCTGGAGGGCCCGCAGCCGCTGGAGGACAAGCGCCGCGTGCTGGACTGGGTGGTACGCCCGGCGCTGCGCACCCTGCCCGGCGTGGCCGACGTCAACAGCCTGGGGGGCCGGGTGGAAACGTTCGAGGTGGTGCCCGACCCCACGGCACTGCTGGCACGCGGCCTCACGCTGGCGCAGGTGGAGCAGGCGCTGGATGCGGGCAACCGCAACGACGGCGCGGGGCGGCTGGCCGACGGCGAGCAAGCATTGATCGTCCGCGCCGAGGGCGCCATCCAGACGCTGGACGACGTGCGCCACACCGTGGTGCGCGCGTCCGACGGCGCGGTGGTGCGCGTGGCCGACGTGGCGCAGGTGCGCATGGGCGAGCTCACGCGCTACGGCGCCGTCACGCGCGACGGCGTGGGCGAGGCTGTCGAAGGCCTGGTGCTGGGCCTGCGCGGCGCCAATGCGCGCGAAGTGGTGGCCGGCGTCAAGCAGCGCCTGGACGAGCTGGCACCCGCGCTGCCGCCGGGCATGAAGGTCGTGGCCTTCTACGACCGCTCCAGCCTCATAGACCGCGCCGTGGGCACGGTGGGACGCTCGCTGCTGGAGGCGGTCGTGCTGGTGCTGGCGCTGCTGCTGGCTTTTCTGGGGAACCTGCGCGCGGCGCTGGTGGTGGCGCTGATGCTGCCGCTGTCGGCCCTGGGCACCTTCGTGCTCATGCGCGCCTTCGGCCTGTCGGCCAACCTCATGAGCCTGGGCGGCCTGGCCATCGCCATCGGCATGCTGGTGGACGGCGCCGTGGTGGTGGTGGAGAACGTGGAGACCGCCCTGTCGCAGGGCGAGCGCGCGCGGCGGCTGCCGCTGCTGCACCTCGTCTACCACGCGGCGGCGGAGACGGCCGCGCCCGTGGTGGCGGGCATCGCCGTCATCATCATCGTGTTCCTGCCGCTGCTGAGCCTGCAGGGGCTGGAGGGCAAGCTGTTTGCGCCGGTGGCGCTGACCATCGTGTTCGCGCTGGCGGTGTCGCTGCTGCTGTCGCTCACGGTGGTGCCGGTGCTGGCCTCGTGGCTGCTCCAGACCGGCCCCGCGCACGAGACGGCGCTGGTGCGCTGGCTGCACGCGCGCTACGACGTGCTGCTGGCTTGGGCGCTCTCCCACGAGCGCACCATGGTGGCCGGCGCCACCGCCGCGCTGGCGGCGGCGGCCGTGCTGTTCACGCTGGTGGGCAAGATCTTCCTGCCCACGCTGGACGAGGGCGACCTGATCATGCAGCTCGAAAAGCTGCCCTCCATCGGCCTGGAGCAGACCGTGGCGCTGGACCTGCGCGTGCAGCAGGCGGTGCTGCGGCGCGTGCCGGAGATCCAGTCCGTGGTGGCGCGCAGCGGCTCCGACGAGCTGGGCCTGGACCCCATGGGGCTCAACCAGACCGATTCCTTCCTCGTCTTGAAACCGCGCGAGCAGTGGCGCACGCCGGACCCCGAGTGGTTGACGGCACAACTGCGGGAAGTCATGGCCGACTTCCCCGGCGTAGACGTGGCTTTTACTCAGCCCATAGACATGCGCGTGTCCGAGATGCTCACGGGTGTGCGAGGCGACGTGGCCATCAAGATCCGCGGCCCGCAGTTGGCACAGCTCAACGCCTTGGCCTCGAAGATCGAAGGCGTGGTGGCCAGGCTGGAGGGCGCCACCGACACGCTGACGCTGCGCAACGACGGCGTGCAATACCTGCAGGTGCGCATGGACCGGCTGGCCGCGGGCCGCTTCGGCCTGGACGCGCAGCAGGTGCAGGCCGACCTGCGCCGCTGGGTGGAGGGGCAGCCCGTGGGCGTGGTGCACGAGGGCGGGCGGCGCGTGCCGCTGGTGGTGCGCGGCAGCGAGTCGCTGCGCGCCTCGCCGGCGGACTTCGAGGCGCTGCGCCTGACCACGGCCGGCGGCCATGCCGTGCCGCTGGCCAGCGTGGCGCAGCTGCGCCGCGTGGAGGGGCCGGTGAAGATAGACCGCGAGCGCGCCCAACGCTACGCCGTGGTGCAGGCCAACGTGCGCGGGCGCGACCTGGTGGGCTTCGTGGAGGAAGCGAAGAAGGCCGTGGCCGCGCAGGTGCCGCTGCCCGCGGGCTACGCGGTGGAGTGGGGCGGGCAGTTCGAGAACCAGCAGCGCGCCGCGGCGCGGCTGGCGCTGGTGGTGCCGGTGGCGCTTGGGCTGGTGTTCTTCCTGCTGTTCTCCACCTTCGGCTCGGTGCGCCAGGCGCTGCTGGTGCTGGCCAACATCCCGCTGGCGCTCATCGGCGGCGTGGGCGCGCTGGCGGTGGCGGGGGAGTACCTGTCGGTGCCGGCGTCGGTGGGCTTCATTGCGCTGCTGGGCATCGCGGTGCTCAACGGCGTGGTGATGGTGAGCCACTTCAACGAGCTGCTGGGCCGGGGCATGCCGCTGGCGCGCGTGGTGGTGGAGGGCGCGCGGCGGCGGCTGCGCCCGGTGCTGATGACGGCGGCCATCACCGGCGCGGGCCTGGTGCCGCTGCTGTTCGCCAGCGGGCCGGGCTCGGAGATCCAGAAGCCGCTGGCCATCGTGGTCACGGGCGGGCTGCTGAGCTCCACGGCGCTGACCCTCTTGCTGCTGCCGCTGCTGTTCCGCCGCTTCGGCGTGGCGCCGGCCGCGGCCTCGTCCTCTTCCACACTTTGATTTCAAACACGGGAGCTTGTGATGGCAACCATGGTGTGCCTGACCCTGCTCGTGCCCACGCACGCGCAGCAGCGGGTGATCGATTTCCTGCTCACGCACGACGCGGCGCAGGTGGAGTTCAGCATGCATGCGGTGGCCGCGCGCGGGCCGCTGGTGCGCATGCAACTGGACGAGGAGCGCGTGCTGGGCTTTGCCTCGCGCACGGAAGTGAAGCTCATCCTGCCGCAGCCGGTGTGCGAGTCGCTGCTGCCGCCTCTGCGGGCGCTGCTGGCCGGGTGCGACGGCGGCTTCTGGATCACGCCGGTGGCGCATTTCGAAGCGTTCAACGAGCGGCCCACGGCAGCGTGCGTGCTGTGAGGGCGCTCAAGGGACTGGCCGCGGCGTTGCTGGCCGCCGGCATGGGTTGGAGCGTGGCGTTGGGCGCGGCGGCGCAGCCGGCGCCCAATGCGCTGCCGTTGCCGGACGCGGCGCAGGTGCGCCGGGTGCTGGCCGATGCGCCCGCGCTGGCCGCCGCGGCCCAGGGGCTGGAGGCCGAGCGCGCCTACGGCCGGCAGTTGCGCGTCGGCCCCAACGAGTGGGTGCTGGGCGGCAGCGCCACGCGCCACCGCTACGGCGCCGAGCCCGCGCAGCGGGAATGGGACATCGGCGTGCAGCGCGGCTGGCGCGCCCCGGCCAAGGCGCAGGCGGCCTCCGGCCTGGGCGAGGCCCGGGTGGATGCCGCGCAGAGCGCCTGGCGGCTGGCCTGGCGCGAGATGTCGCGCACGCTGCTGGAGCGACACGTCGCCTGGCTGCAGGCGCGCGAGTCCGCGGCGGTGTGGCAGGCGCAGGTGGCCTTGCTGCAGCGCCAGGCGGAGGTGGTGCAGCGCCGCCGCCGTTTGGGTGACGCGGCCGAGCTGGAGCAGTTGCAGGCCGACGCCGCGCTCTTCCAGGCCCAGGCGCAATGGGCGTCGGCCCAGGGCCGCGCCGACGCGCAACGCGCGGCGCTGCGGCGCCAGTTTCCCGGGCTGGACGTGGTGGATGCGCCGCTGCCGCCGCCCGCCGCGCCGGTGCCGGTGGACGTGGGCCAGTGGCTGCAGGCCAGCCCCGAGCTGGAGGCCGCACGCCAGGAGGCGCTGGTGGCGCAGGCCCAGGCGCGGGTGGAGTCGGCCGAGCGCCGCGCCGACCCCGTGTTGGGTGCGCGCGTGGGCGCGGGGCCGGCGCCGGGCGAGCGCATCGTGGGCGTGTCGCTGAGTTTTCCGTTGGGCGGTGCCGCGCGTGAGGCCGCGGCGCAGTCGGCCGCCGCGCGGGCGCTGGCGGCGCAGGCGCGCCATCAGGACGCGCAACGCCGCCTGGAGGCCGAGGCCGGCTTGCGCCTGGCCGAGCGCGAGCTGGCCTGGGCCGGCTGGCAGCGCCAGGACGAGGCCGCGCGCCGCCTGGAGCGCAGCGCCCAAGGTTCTGCCCGCGGCTACGAGCTGGGCGAAGGCGGCCTGGCCGACGTGCTGTCCGCGCGCCGCCTGGCCAACGAGCAGCGCCTGGCCGCCACGCTGGCCGCGGTGGAAGCCTGGGGCGCGGCGTGGCGTGTGGAGCTGGAAGCGGGAAGGCTGTGGGCGGCCGGGGAGCCTTGAGGGCGGCGCGGCCCAACGTTGCCGGCATGGCGGCACCGGCACCCACGGCCCGGCAGGAGGCCCGCTGGCGCGGCCGAATCGCAGCAGGGCCACGGTTCGGCCCGCGAGCGGGCCTCCTACAAGCTTCGATCGACGCCGCGGTCCGGTTTGCAGGTTGCCGGTGCAACCAGCACGGCGATCCAGCGCTTCAGACGGCGTTAATGCCCGAGGGCTCCAATGTGTTTGCGGGGACGGCGCTCTTGCCGTCCCTGCCACATCAAGGAGCTTACGCAACATGAACACGACCAAGATGGCCATCGCCGCGCTGCTGGCCCTGGCCGCCGGTGCCGCCGCCGCCACGCCCACCTGCAAGGTGCCCAAGGCGCAGTGGATGAAGGAGTCCGAGTTCAAGGCCAGGCTGGAGCAGCAGGGCTACAAGATCAAGACCTTCAAGGTGACCAAGGGCGACTGCTACGAGATCTACGGCCACGACAAGGACGGCAAGAAGGTCGAGATCTACTTCGACCCGGCCACCGCGGCCGTGCTGGAGCAGAAGTAAGCGGACGCAGGTTCGCGTGAAGGTGTCAAGGAGCTTGACCATGAAGACCGCCGTGCAAGCCGTGATGCAGGGCCGGCCCGTGCCCGTGTGGGACCGCTTCGTGCGGGTCTTCCACTGGAGCCTGGTGGCCTGCGTGCTGCTCAACCAGTTCGTCCTGGAAGAGGGCGAAGCGCCCCACCGCTGGGTGGGTTACGTTGCGGCCGCACTGGTCGTGGCGCGCGTGGCCTGGGGTTTCGTGGGCAGCCGCCACGCGCGGTTCTCGGACTTCTTCCCGACGCCCGCGCGGCTGCGCGACCATGCCGCGGCGCTGCTGCACGGCCGCCCGCTGGCCTACGTGGGCCACAGCCCCCTGGGGGCGCTGATGATGCTCGCGCTCATGGCGCTGGTGCTGGCGCTGGGCCTCACCGGCTGGCTGCAGGGCACGGACCTGTTCTGGGGCGAGGAGTGGCTGGAAGCGCTGCACGAGGGCCTGGCCGGCACGCTGGTGGGGCTGGCGGGCCTGCACGCGCTGGCGGCCATCGTGCTGAGCCGGCTGGAGGGCGTGGACCTGGTGCGTGCCATGCTCACGGGCGTGAAGCGCCCGCGCTGAATCCGGATCAAAGCTTGATCCGGTGGCGGCGGGCAGCATGTGAGAGACGTTTGGGGATGATGGGGAAACTCGATGCGCATCCTGTTGGCTGAGGACGATCCGCTGTTGGGCGACGGGCTGCAGACCGGCCTGTCGCAACTGGGGTTCCAGGTGGACTGGGTACGCGACGGCGTGGCCGCGGAGCGCGAGCTGCGCGCCGGCGTGCACGCCGCGGCGGTGCTGGACCTGGGCCTGCCGCGCCTGGATGGGCTGGACGTGCTGGCCTCGGTGCGGCGCGCCGGCATCAGGCTGCCGGTGCTGGTGCTCACCGCGCGCGACGCGGTGCCCGAGCGCATACGCGGGCTGGACGCGGGCGCCGACGACTACGTGGTCAAGCCCGTGGACCTGCAGGAGCTGGCCGCGCGGCTGCGCGCGCTGGTGCGCCGCGCCCACGGCCAGCCGCAGGAGCTGCTGCGTGTGCAGGGCGTGGAGCTGGACGCCGCCTCGCGCAGCGTGCGGCTGGAAGGAGAGCTGGTGCAGCTTTCCACGCGCGAGTTCGACCTGCTGCACGCGCTGCTGCTGGGCGCGGGGCGGGTGCTCTCGCGCGAGCAGCTGGAGCAGCAGCTCTACCGGTGGGGCCAGGAGGTGGAGAGCAACGCGGTGGAGGTGCACATCCACCACCTGCGCCGCAAGTTGGGCGCGGGGCTGATACAGACGGTGCGCGGCGTGGGTTACCGCATCGCGCCGGAACGTCCGGCCTGACATGGCGGTGCTGCTGCGACCGCTGCGCTCGCTGCAGGCGCGGCTGCTGGCGCTGGTGCTGGCGCTGGTGGCGCTGGTGTGGCTGTCCACCGCCGTGCTGACGTGGACGGACGTGCACCACGAGCTCGATGAGCTGCTGGACGCGCACCTGACGCAGGCCGCGGGGCTGCTGGTGGCGCAGGCGCACGACGCCGACGACGACGACGCCGTGGACCTGCCCGCGCTGCACCGCTACGCGCCGCGCGTGGCCTTCCAGGTCTGGAGCGGCGACAAGCTGTGGCTGCACTCGGCACAGGCGCCGCTGCTGCCCATGGGCGGCGCGCGGTTTGTGGCCGGCTTCAGCGACCAGCATTTCGACGGCGCGCGTTGGCGCGTGTTCTCCACCGAGGGCTCGGTGGAAGGCGTGCGCGTGTACGTGGGCGAGCTGCACCGCACGCGCGAGGACATCTTGTGGGCGCTGCTGCGCAGCATGCTGTGGCCGGTGGCGCTGGCCCTGCCGCTGCTGGCGGCGGGCTCCTGGTGGGCGGTGCGCCGCGGGCTGGCGCCGCTGCGCGAGCTGGGCGCGGCCATCGCCGCGCGCGACCCGCGCGCGCTGCAGCCGCTGGCACCGGTGGACCGCGCGCTGCCCAGCGAGATCGCGCCCATGCTGCTGGCGCTCAACCAGCTGTTCGAGCGCATTGCGCAGCTCATGGACGCCGAGCGCCGCTTCACGGCCGACGCCGCGCACGAGCTGCGCACGCCCATCGCCGCCATACGCGCGCAGGCGCAGGTGGCGCTGGCCGCGCGCGAGGAGCCTCCGCGGCGCCACGCGCTGGACGCCGTGCTGCAGGGCTGCGAGCGCGCCACGCGGCTGGTGGAGCAACTGCTCACGCTCTCGCGCCTGGAGGCCGAGGCCGCGCCGGCGCTGCAGCCGGTGATGCTGGACGAGCTCACGCGCCAGGTGCTGGCCGACCTCGCCCCCGCGGCCCTGGACCGCGGTCAAGACCTGGAGCTGGACGCCGAGCCCAACTGCCGCGTGTTGGCCGAGCCCACGCTGGCGGCGGTGCTGGTGCGCAACCTGGTGGACAACGCCATCCGCTACAGCCCGCCCGGGGCGCGGGTGCGGGTGCATGTGGCACGCGCGCGGGGCGGGGGCGTCTTGATGGGTGTGGAGGACAGCGGCCCGGGCCTGGACGACGCGCAGCGCGCGCGCTTGGGCGAGCGCTTCTTTCGCGTGCTGGGCAGCGGCGCCAGCGGCAGCGGGTTGGGCTGGTCCATCGTCCGCCGCATCGCTGCGGCCCATGGGGCACGGGTGCGGGTGCAGCGCTCGGCGGCGCTGGGGGGGCTGGAGGTGAGGGTGGAGTGGGAGAGATAAGGGCGCCGGGCGCCTTCAGGCGTGCGTTGCGCGGATCAGCGTTTCTGCCGGAATGCCCAGACCGTCGTGCAGGCGCCTGATCATGTTCAGGCTCAACGGACGACGGCGGTTGAGCACTTCCGAGACGCGGCCCCGTCCGCCAATCATGGGCTCCAGGTCGCGCGGGCTCAGTCCCATTTGTTCCATGCGGAACTTGATGGCTTCCACCGGGTCCGGCGGCTCTATGGGGTAATGCTTGGCCTCGTAAGCCTCGATGAGCACCAGCAAGGCCTCGAAATGAGCTCCTGCCTCGCTGTCGGGGTCGGGCTCCTGATCGAAATAGGGCGCCGCCTGCTTCAGCGCCGCCTGATAGTCGGTTTCCGTACGGATGGGGTGCAGGGGGTAGGCGTCAGTCGTCATCACACGGGCTCCACGGTGGCTGCATCTATGGCGTCGTACTGCGCGTGCGTGCCAACGAACTTCACATACAGGGCTTGAAAACGGTAGGCCACCGCCACGATCAGCCGGTAGTCATTGCCTTTGATGTTGAACACCACGCGGTTGTGCGCCACGAAGCTTGCGTTGGCATAGCGGCGCTTGATGTCTTGCGGCGACTGCCACTGCGAGCGGCTGGCGTCCTCGAACCATGTCTGCAGTGCCTGCCGCGCCGCAGGGTGTTCGGTCCAGAACTGCACCAGCGTTGCCTTGGAGATCACACGCATCATGCAATTATGATCCCATTTTGGGAGCGGCCTGGTGCCTGTGTCTGCTGGTTGGTGAACACCTCCCGCTTCCCCATCCCCCACCGTATTTCTCCCGGGACGCACATGAGCCAAACCGCGCCCTTGCACCCGGCGCCAAGCCGAATTTCCCTCCCACAGGCACATCACGTGCTCCGTTGCACCGCACGGAAAAACGAGTGGCTTGATGTCCCTGCACCCGGTGGAAATGCCTTTGCCGCCGCACGAGCAATCGCGCGCGGACCTGTACGCCCTGCTGGCGCGGCTGCTGCTGGCGCCGCCTGACGACGATTTACTGCTTGGCCTCGCCCATGCGCCCGCGCTGGGCGGCACGGCGGCCGATGACGAAGACGCCACGCCGCTGGCCCGCGCCTGGGACGCACTGCGCAGCGCCGCGCGCGGCGACGGCAAAGCCATTCGCGCCGCCTTTGCCGACCTGTTCGAAAGCGCCGGCCAGCCGCTGTTGAACCCCTATGCCAGCCTGTACCTGGCCGGCCACCTCATGGAAACGCCGCTGGCCGCGCTGCGTGATGACCTCGCCCGCCTGGGCCTGCGCCGCCGCGAGGGCGTGGGCGAACCCGAGGACCACTTGGGCGCGCTGTGCGAAGTGATGCGGGTGTTGATCACCGGCGCGCCGCCGCAGGTGCCGCGGCGCTCGCCCGCGGTTCAGAAAGCCTTCTTCGAGACCCACATCACCCCCTGGGCCGGCGCCTGCCTGGACGACGTCGCGCAGGCCGACGCCAGCGGCTTTTATGCCGCGCTGGCCGGCTTCATGCGCACCTTCCTGGACCTGGAGGCGCGCGCCTTCGAACTGGAGGAGGTGGCGGAGCCGCAGCGCGCCTGAGCCCGCGCCCGCACGACACCTCCCATGCCTTGCCCTGAACAGCCCACCGCCCCGGAGCCCCCATGACCCTGCGCCTGCCCCGTCGAAACCTCCTCGCCGCCGCGGCCTGCACGCCGCTGGCCGCGGCGGCCCAAGTGCGCGCTGCCGTGCCACAGCCCGTGCCGGTTCAAGAGGCTGCGGCCCAAGTCAAGCCCGCGCAGCCCGCCACCTACCACGAGACCGAGCACACGCGTCGCTACTACCGCAGCGCGGCGCGGCTCTGAGCCCCGGAAAGCCGCAGCCATGTCCAGCCTGTTGATGCGCAAGAAGGTCGCCGGCCCAGGTGCCGGCCTCACGCGGCGCGGCCTGTTCGCCCGCGCGGGCCTGGCAGCCGGTGCCGCCGGCCTGCTGGGAGCCCCCCTTGCGAACCGCTTCATAGAGCCGGCGGTTGCCGCCGAGCCCAAGCCGCCGGAGGGCTCGCCGATCGAGATCAAGCACACCGTGTGCAGCCACTGCTCGGTGGGCTGCTCGGTGGAGGCCGTGGTGCAGAACGGCGTGTGGATACGCCAGGACGCCGCCTTCGACTCGCCCATCAACATGGGCGCACACTGCGCCAAGGGCGCTTCCGTGCGCGAGCACGGCCATGGTGAGCACCGCCTGCGCTACCCAATGAAGCTCGTGGACGGCAAGTACCAGCGCATCACCTGGGACCAGGCCATCAACGAGGTGGGCGACCGGCTGCTCAAGGTGCGCGAGCAGGCCGGGCAGGACGCGGTGTTCTGGATAGGCAGCTCCAAGCACAACAACGAGCAGAGCTACTTGCTGCGCAAGTTCGTCTCCATGTTCGGCAGCAACAACTGCGACCACCAGGCGCGCATCTGCCACTCCACCACCGTGGCCGGCGTGGCGCAGACCTTCGGCTATGGCGCCATGACCAACAGCTTCAACGACCTGCACCACAGCAAGGCCGTGCTGTTCATAGGCTCCAACCCGTCGGAGGCGCACCCCATCTCCATGCTGCACTTCCTGCATGCCAAGGAGCTGGGCGCCAAGATGATCGTAGTGGACCCGCGCTTCACGCGCACCGCGCGCTTTGCCCACCACTACGTGCGCATCCGCCCGGGCACGGACATCGCCTTCGTGTGGGGCCTGCTGTGGCACATCTTCGCCAACGGCTGGGAAGACCGCGCCTACATCGAGGCGCGCACCTATGGCATGGATGCCGTGCGCAAGGAGGTGCAGAAGTGGACGCCCGACCGCGTGAGCGAGGTCACGGGGGTGCCGGAGGCGTCGGTGAGGGAGGCGGCGGAAATGCTGGCGCGCAACAAGCCCTCGTCCGTCGTCTGGTGCATGGGCATCACGCAGCACCACGTGGGCACGGCCAACGTGCGCGCCTTGTCGATCTTGCAACTGGTGCTGGGCAACATCGGCGTGGCCGGCGGCGGGGCCAACATCTACCGCGGCCACGACAACGTGCAGGGCGCCACGGACGTCGGCCCCAACCCCGATTCGCTGCCCGGCTACTACGGCCTGGCCGAGGGCGCGTGGAAGCACTTCTGCACCGTCTGGGGCGTGGATTACGAGTGGATGAAGTCCCGCTTCGCCTCCAAGGCGCTGATGGAAAAGCCCGGCATGACGGTGTCGCGCTGGTTCGACGGCGTGCTGGAGAAGACCGAGTACGTGGACCAGCCCAACCCGCTGCGCGCGGTCGTCTACTGGGGCCACGCGCCCAACAGCCAGACGCGGCTGCCGGACATGCGCGCGGCCATGCAAAAGCTCGACCTGCTGGTGGTGATAGACCCCTATCCCACCATGACCGCCGCCATGCACGGCCGAAAAGATGGCGTGTACCTGCTGCCCGCGTGCACGCAGTTCGAGACGCAGGGCTCCTGCACCGCCTCCAACCGCAGCGTGCAGTGGCGCGAGCGCGTCATACAGCCCATTTTCGAGAGCAAGACCGACCACGAGATCATGTACCTCTTCGCGCAGAAGTTCGGCTTTGCCGAGCAACTCGTGAAGAACATCAAGGTGGTGCGCAACGAGCCGGTCATCGAGGACATTCTTCGCGAGATCAACCGCAGCGTCTGGACCATAGGCTACTCCGGCATCTCGCCGGAGCGGCTCAAGGCCCACATGCAGAACAAGGCGGACTTCGACCCCACCTCGCTGCGCGCCGACTCCGGCCCCTGCAAGGGCGACTACTACGGCCTGCCCTGGCCCTGCTGGGGCACGCCGGAGATGAAGCACCCGGGCACGCCCATCCTGTACGACTTGAGCCGCCACGTGATGGACGGCGGCATGCCCTTCCGCGCCAACTGGGGCGTGGAGCACGACGGCAAGCCGCTGCTGGCCGCGGATGGCTCCACCAACGCCGGCAGCGAGATCGACATCGGCTACCCCGAGTTCGACCACGTGATGCTCAAGAAGCTCGGCTGGTGGAGCGAGCTGTCGCCGCAGGAGCAGGCCGCGGCCGAGGGCAAGAACTGGAAGACGGACCTCTCCGGCGGCATCATCCGCGTGGCCATGGCGCACGGCTGCGCGCCCTACGGCAACGCCCGCGCGCGGGCCCAGGTGTGGAACTTCCCGGACCCCGTGCCCGTGCACCGCGAGCCGCTGCTGACCTCGCGGCCGGACCTGCTTTCGAAATACCCGACCTTCGAGGACCGCGCCAACTTCTGGCGCTTGCCCACGCTCTACAAGTCCGTGCAGTCCGCGCGCGACTACAGCAAGGATTTTCCGTTGATCATGACCTCCGGCCGCCTCGTGGAGTACGAGGGCGGCGGGGACGAGACACGATCGAATCCCTGGCTGGCCGAGCTGCAGCAGGCCATGTTCGTGGAGATCAGCCCGTTCGACGCCGGGCGCATCAGCGTCACGACCGGCGAGTACGTGTGGGTGGAAACGCCCACGGGCGCGCGGCTGAAGGTGCAGGCCATGGTGACGCCGCGCGTCGGCCAGGGCGTGGTGTGGATGCCCTACCACTTCGGCGGCTGGTGGATGGGGGAAGACTTACTTCACAACTACCCCGAGGGGGCCGCGCCCATCGTCCGCGGCGAGGCGGCCAACACCGGCTGGACCTACGGCTACGACGCCGTGACCATGATGCAGGAGACCAAGGTGTCGCTGTGTCGGATTCAGCGCTACGCGTGAGGAGGGCGACATGGCTGCACGCATGAAATTCATCTGCGATACCGAGCGCTGCATCGACTGCATGGGCTGCGTGACCGCTTGCAAGAACGAGCACGAGACGCCCTGGGGCGTGAACCGCCGCCGCGTGGTGACCATAGGCGACGGCGCACCGGGCGAGCACTACATGTCGGTGGCGTGCATGCACTGCACCAACGCGCCGTGCATGGCCGTGTGCCCCACCGACTGCTTCTATCACACGGCCGACGGCGTGGTGCTGCACGACAAGGACTTGTGCATCGGCTGCGGCTACTGCTCGCTGGCCTGTCCTTTTGGCGCGCCGCAGTTCCCGTCCACGGGCGCCTTCAATCACCGCGGCAAGATGGACAAGTGCACCTTCTGCAACGGCGGGCCGCAGCCGGACGCGAGCGAGGCCGAGTTCAAGCAGTACGGGCGCAACCGCATCGCCGAAGGCAAGCTGCCGCTGTGCGCCGAGATGTGCGGCACCAAGGCGCTGCTGGGTGGCGACGCCAACATCATCGCCCTCATCTACAAGCAGCGCGTGGACACGCGCGGCTACGGGCCGGAGCTGTGGGGCTGGGACATCGCCTACTCGGCCAAGGGTGCGGCGCCGGCCCCGGCCACGGCACCCGCCGGCGTGGGCGCGGGCAACGGTGCGCCGCAGGACAACGGCAACGGCCATCCCAACGGTGCGCCCGCAACCCAGTCCGGCCAGCCGGACACCAAGGGGCCGGACGGCGTGCTGCACGACAACAGCGCGCGCAACCCCGGGCCGCGGGTCAACCAATTGCCGGGGAGCTACCAGAACAACCCGCGGCGGCTGCCGACCTGAGCATGAAGCACCTCATCAAAGCCTTGCTGCTGCTGGCCTCGGCGCTGGCCCTTTCCGGATGCCTGGAAGTCGAGCAGAACCCGCCCTGGCGCGACGGCCAGTACGACGGCAAGCCGGACAACCTGCCGCAGCAACTGCGCTTCAGCGGTGACCGCCTGGCCTGGAACGCGGCCATGGACAACCGCAACCGGCACCAGAACGAGTACGCGCGCATGCGCCCTTGACCCGTGAATCCAAGGCCGACCGCCTCACCCGAGCCTCTCCGAGGAGCCCCCATGTCCCTGCGCCGCCTTCTCCTGTGGCTGTCGCCCTTCTTCCTGATGCTGCTGCTGGTGGTCGCCTCCATCACCAGCGCGCTGGCCGCCGTGCCCAATGACAAGGCCACGCCGGCCTATGCGGAAGAGCAGACCATCCTCCAGTCCGAGCAAGGCCAGCCGGAGCCCGGCCTGGGCGATGCGGCGTCGGGCCGCCAGCACATGGACCGCCACTACATCAAGCCGCCGGGCCTGATGCCGGAGCAAAACGTCATCCTGCAGCGCGGCGGCAACACCTGGCGCACCTGGCGCAACGGGCCGCTGGCCACCATCGCCGGCACGCTGCTGCTGCTGGTGCCGCTGGCCATCCTGGCGCTCTACCGCGTCTTCGGACCGCAACGCATAGAGGGTGCTGAAACAGGGCGCGACATCCAGCGCTTCACGCGGCTGGACCGCTGGACGCACTGGGCCACGGCCATCACCTTCCTCGCCATGGCGGCCACGGGACTGGTCATCCTGTTCGGCAAGCAACTGCTGCTGCCGTGGATGGGGCACGACGCGTTCTCTTGGCTGGCCATCATCAGCAAGTACGCGCACAACATCCTGGGGCCGCTGTTCATCCTGTGCTCGCTGGCGATGTTCTTCACCTTCGTGCGGCGCAACCGCTTCGAGCGCGCGGACTGGCAGTGGGTCAAGGCCGGGGGCGGGCTGGTGTCGCACGCGCACGTGCCGGCGCCCTATTTCAACTTCGGCGAGAAGATGTGGTTCTGGTTCGGCGTCACGCTGCTCGGCGGCCTCATGGCGCTGACGGGGCTGATGCTCAACTTCCCCTACTTCGCCGGCAACACGCCCGGGCCCGGCTTCACCCGCTACCTGCTGCAGTGGGCCAACATGATGCACCTGCTGGGCGCGGCGGCCTACATCGCCTTTGCCATGGGCCACATCTACCTGGGCACGCTGGGCAGCCCCGGCGCCTACCGCGGCATGCGCCACGGCGCGGTGGACGAGGCCTGGGTGCGCACGCACCACGAGCTGTGGTGGCGGCAAATCATCGCCCGCGACCGCGGCGCGACGACGGGACGCCGCTGATGAGCGCGCAACGTGGTTTTGCCCACAGGCGCGCGGGTGTCGCGCTGGCGCTTTCGGCGGCCTTGCTGGCCGCTGCCTGCGGCCCGCGCGGGCCGGGCAAGGAAGACGGCGTGGTGCAGACGAAATTCCCCGGCATGGTCAGCGCGGGCGGCGGCACCAGCGGCGAGGTGATCGCCCGCACCGCGGGCGGCCAGCAGGCCGCGCCGCCGGCGGGCACGCCGGGCATTCCGCAAGGCGCGGAGGGCAACACGGGCGGCACGGCGCCGGGCGGCACGGTGGCCAAGACGGAAGCCGGCAACTCCGGCGTGCCGGCGGCCGACGGGCCGCAGAAGGCGGCATCGGCGGGATTCGACCCGGGCGCGTCCGGCGTGACGCCGCCAGGGGTGTCGGCCTCGGCGGTGACGTCTTCCGGGGCGGTGGCGGGTGGCATGTCCAACGTGCCCGGTGCGGTGGCGGGCGCCTCGTCCGGCGCGGCGGCGGGCGGCTCGCGGCCGGCCAGCTCGCCCGGGGTGCGGTGACGGCGGTGCGCAGACGAAAGGGCCACGCGATGGGAATTCACATGCATCGGGGCCGGGCGCTTCGCCGTGGGCTGGTGGCGCTTGGGCTGGCGCTGGCCGGTGCGGCGGCTTGGGCGGCGCTGCCCGCGCCCACGCCGGAGCAGCAGGCGGCAGCCGCGGCCAAGGCGGCGCAGGCGGCGTCGGCCGCGGCCGTGGAAAAGCAGCAGCTCGCGGACTCCATGGACCACGTGGCGCAGCGCTGGCGCCAGCGCGCGGCCAGCCAGGGCTGGAAGGTGAATCCGCCCACGCCGGTGGCGACGGCGGCCACGACGGCGGGCAGCTCCGGCGGCGCGCAGGCGCCGGGGCAGGGCAACCCGCACAGCGCGGCCGGGCCCTCGGGCGGCGCGGCGTCGGCGCCGGCGCTGCCCATTCGCAGCGAGAAGCTGGGGACGGCGCCGGCCAGCGAGGATGTGAAGAAGCCCAAGGAGGGGTTGGCGAGGTGAGGGGGAATGACGAAGCGGAGAGCGAAACGGTTCTTCTGACGGGATACGGCTGCTCAGCAGGCCGATCCCTTCAGCCTCCGCTCACTCCCCGCTTTCCTGCGCCTTCCTCAACCTGATTTCCACCTCGAACGCCGTGCCGCGCCCAAGCTCGCTGCGCACACGTATGGAGCCCTGCATCAGCATCACCGTCTCGTGCGCGATGGCCAGGCCCAGGCCGCTGCCGCCGTGGCGGCGGGTGTTGGAGTTGTCGGCCTGCTCGAAGGGGGCGAACAGGCGGTCCAGTTGCGTGGGCGTCATGCCGCAGCCGGTGTCGCTCACCACCATGCGGACGAGCACGGCCTCGTCGTCCTCCTGCAGCCGGCGCATGTGCAGCCGCACTTCGCCCAGGTCGGTGAACTTCAGGCCGTTGTGCAGCAGGTGGAACAGCAACTGCCGCAGCCGCCGCGCGTCGGCGTGGAAGGCGCGGTCCAGCGCCGCGTCCAGCTCGCATTCCAGTTGCAGCGGCTTGCCCTGGGCCAGCGGCTGCATCTCCTGCAGCAGCGTGCGCACCAGCTCGGCCAGGTTGAAGGCCTGCGGATGCAGCGCCAGGCCGCCGGCACGGATGCTGGCCACGTCCAGCAGCTCCTCGATCAGCGTCACCAGCCGCGAGGACGACTCCAGCGCCGTGTGCGTGTACTGGCGCTGCTGCGGCGTCAGCCCCGTGCCCTCCATGAGCTGCAGCATGCCCATCACGCCGTTGAGCGGCGTGCGCAGCTCGTGGCTGATGGAGGAGAGAAAGCGCGACTTGGCCTCGCTGGCCTGCTCGGCCTCGGCGCGGGCCTGCTGCAGCTCCTCGGCCTGCTGGCGCAGGTAGCGGGTCTGGCGCTCCAGTTGCTGTATCAGGTCGCGCGCCGCGTGCACGCCGCGGCGCACGCGCTCGCGCAGGCGCTGCGTCACCAGCCCGGTGAGCGAGAGGTAGCCGCCGGCGATGTACATGATGAAGGCCATGCTCAGCCGGTCCAGCCAGGCCACGGGCATGCCCTGCGTGGACAGCCAGGCCGTGTAGCCGAGGTAGGCGGCCACCGCCACGTGGCAGAAGTACAGCGCGCGCCGGAAACCGAAGCCCACCTGGTCGGCCACGCGCACCAGCAGCACGGAGATGAGCAGCGTCTGCTCGCTGTGGCCGGCGTTGATGTGGTGCAGGTTGACCAGCCACATCGGCAGGTCCAGGTGCATGAACACCAGCCCCAGGTCCAGCCGCCCCGTGCGGCCGTGCCAGCGCCACAGCGCGATCCAGCTCGCCGCACAGTAGGCCGTGTTGAGCAGCAGCACGCGCGCCAGGCCGGGCGGGTCGGCCACCTCGCCGTTGTGCACGCTGAACACCAGCAGGATGACCGCCAGGATGGCAAAGCCCGCCACGCGCATGGCAGGGATCTGGCGCACGTGCAGGCGTCGCAGCGACTGCTGGCGAAGGCGGCGCAACTGCGCCTCGTCCACCGTGAAGCCGGCACTCTCCAGCGGCACCGGGCCGCCACCTGGCGTAGCCATTCCCTCGTTCCCCAAAATCTCGTCTGTTGTACTGGGCCGGCCAAGTCATCGCCGGCAGTTACAGCCCGGGAAGATGGACGAGTCCTGCTGCCGCCGTTTCCCCCGTGTCCGGGTGGAAAGGTGACAAGAACCACCAGCGTGATGAAATGCCTTTACTTCACAGACCTTGACAGGGCTTCGGTTGTTTCCAGGCAAACCCAAGGGCCCGTTAAGGTTGCAGACGTAAGGTTGTGTTTCTGGAGCGATAAAAGTGACCCCATCCCGACGTGTCTTCACCACCGCGCTGCTGGGCGGCGCATTGCCGCTGGCGCCGGTGGCCCACGCCCGTCAAGCCGCGGCCCACGCGCCTGCGGCGGGCCTGGACGCCGCGGTGCTCACGCTCAGCGGTGCGGCGCTGGCGCGCTTCAACCGCGGTGGGGCCGACCCGGCGCTGGAGCAGCTCTTTCACAAGCACCAGGTCATGTTCGACCGCGCCTATGAATTCACCGCGGCCGCACTGCAGGCGCTGCCGGCCGTGGAGATCGAGCCCACGCTGGAGTACGACGGCAAGGTGCACCGCCTGGCCGGCCCGCTACTGGAGCAGGTGCTGGGGGCTGCCGGCGTGCCGGCCGAAGCCCCCGTGCGGCTGACGCTGCGTGCGCTGGACGGCTATGCGGTGCAGGTGCCGCTGGCCGACGCGCGGCGCTGGCGGATGATGCTGGCCACGCGCCTGGACGGCCGCCCGCTCGCGTTGGGTGGCCTGGGCCCGCAGTGGGCGGTGTACGACGCCGACCGGCTGGCCGACTTCCGCGACAAGCCGCTGCCCGCGCGCTTCAGCCTGTGCCCCTGGGGGCTGTACCACGTGGAAGTCCAGCCGGGCTGATCGGCGCCGCGCAGGCCTGGCGGTTCGCACGGGCTGCGCTGGTAAGCCCGTGCAACAGGCGGCACGCGCGTTGCCCGACGCAGGTCTGAACTTCGGGGCCGCGCGCGCGGGCGCCGGCAATGGCCATGCAAATCCGCTTCTATGCCGAGCTGGGCGATTTCTTGCCGCCGTGGCGGCGCGAGCGCGCCTTTGACATCGAAGTGGCGCCGCACCAGAGCGCCAAGCACGCCATAGAGGCGTTGGGCGTGCCGCACACCGAGATTGCGCTGCTGCTGGTGGACGACCGTCCCGCGTCGCTGGACACGCGGCTGCACGGCGCGCAGCGCGTGGCGGTGCTGCCGGCAATGCGGTGGCTGATGCCGGAGATGCCCGGCGGGGCGCGGCGCTTCATTGCCGATGCGCATTTGGGCCGCCTGGCGCGCTGGCTGCGCTTCGCCGGCCTGGACACGCTCTGGCACAACGCCTGGGACGACGCCGAGCTGGTCAGGCTGGCGGCGGCGCAGGAGCGCATCGTCCTCACCCGCGACCGCGCGCTGCTCATGCACCGCGACGTGCACGCCGGCTGCTGGCTGCGCGACGGCGACCCGCTGGCCCAGCTCGCCGACGTGGCCCGCCGCTACGCGCTGCCGCTGCACGAGCCGGCCGCAAGCCGCTGCCTGGCGTGCAACGGCGTGCCCGTGCCGGTGCCCAAGGCGGAAGTGCTGGACCAGTTGCCGCCCCGTACCCGCGAGTGCTTCGACGCCTTCTGGCGTTGCCCGGGCTGCAGCCGCGTGTTCTGGCGCGGCTCGCATTGGCGGCGCATGCGGGAGGCGGTGGCGGTGGTGGCGAAAGGGTGGCGGTGAGATGGGGGCGGGAGAGGCAAGCGCCGTGCGGTGCGCTGCTGGCCCGTGGCGGGGCTGCGCCGCATCACGTGGCGGCGGGGCCTGCCGTTCAGAAGCCGACTCGAAGCGTGAGCCGTGCCGTGCGCGGCTCTGCCGGGTGCACGTGCCGGTCGGCCACCGGCGCCGTCTCGCCGGGCAGTTGCGACGCGTAGAAGTACTCGATGTCGTTGACGCGGCGGTTGAACAGGTTGAACACGTCCAGCGTCAGCTCGGTGTCCTTGCCCAGCTTGCGGCCCAGGCGCAGGTTGGTGGTCAGCGAGGCGCGCGAGCGCACGCTGTTGTCCTCGATGAGCGCCCCCGAGCCCAGGTAGCGCCACTGCAGGCTGGCGGACCACGGGCCCAGGTCGCGCACCGTGAAGGCAACCGACGCCACCTTGTCCACGGCGTTGGGGATGCGGTCGCCGGCAGGGTCGGCGTCGGCGAAGCGCGCATGCGTCCAGGCCAGGTCGGCGTCCACCAGCAGCCACGGCACCGGGTTCCAGCGGTTGTTCCACTCCACGCCGTGGCGCTTGCTGGGCCGGTTGGCTTCCGTGGCGCCGGCGTCGCCGACGTAGACCAGCTCCGAGTCGAAGTCGAGCTTCCACAGCGCCAGGGAGCTCTGCAGGCCCGGCACCACCTCCGTGCGCACGCCGATCTCCTGGCCGCGCGCGGCCACGAGGCCCGGCACCTTGTCCACGGCGCCGCCGGTGCGCGGGTCGACCGTGGCGGTGGTGCCGCGGGCGTCGTTGCTGTGGAAGCCCCGGCCGGCGTTGAAGAAGACCTCCGTCTTGCTCCACGGGCCGAAGATCAGCGAGAGCTTGGGGCTGAAGAGGTGCGCTGAAGCCGTGCCGGCGTTGGCGGCGTTGGAGAGGCTGTCCACGTCGAAGCGGGCCTGGTCGGCGCGCACGCCCACGATGGTGCGCAGCCACGGCGCCACCTCCACCGAGGTCTGGCCGTAGAGGCCCAGGGAGGTCTGGCGCACGCGGTCCTCGCGCGTGATGCCCGTGACCTGGCGCGCCGCGGTGTCTAAGAGGCCGACGCGGATGCGGTCGTGGCGCAGTTGCAGGCCGAACTCGCTGCGCGCGGGAAGGCTGCCGAGCTGATGATCGAGGGCATGGCTGGCGTTGAGGCCGTAGACCTGGCGGCTGTCCTGCTGCGAGAACTGGTCGCCCTGGCCGGGGCGCTCCAGCGCGTAGGTGAAGTTGGAGAAGAGCTTGAGCCGGTAGTCGATGGCGTAGGCCGACACGCGCGTGGCCGAGCCGTCGTCGCCGCGGCGGTGCCACTCGGCCGAGAGGCTGCTGCGGCGCGTGTTGCCGCCGTCGGTGGGGTCCAGCGAATCGAAGCGGCCGAAGGGGCGGCCGTCGAAGGTGCCGGCGTCGATCAGGCGCTGCGGGATCTGGTCGGTCGAGGTCCAGTGTGCGTCGTAGTGCATCAGGCTCGCGCTGAAGCCCTGCGCCGCGGTGCCGCCGGAGAGCGTGAGCACGCCATTGACCTTGTGCAGCCCCTCCGGCGTGGTCCACGGCCCGTCGTTGCGCTGCAGCTCCAGCGCGCCCAGCAGCGACAGGCCCGGGCTGATCTCGCCGGAGCCCGCGCCCAGCAGGCGCTGGTAGCCGCGCTGGCCCAGCGTCAGTGCGGCAAACGGCTGCTCCAGCGTGCTGCGGTAGGCGATGTCGGCCGAGCCCGCGGCGGAGAAGTCACCGCCCCGCGCGAAGTACGGGCCCTTGCGGTATTCGATGCGCTCCACCAGCTCGGGGATGAGGAAGTTCAGGTCCGAGTAGCCCTGGCCATGGGCATGCGTGGGCATGTTCACCGGCAGTCCGTTGACGGTGGTGGCGAAGTCGGTGCCGTGGTCCAGGTTGAAGCCGCGCAGGAAGTACTGGTTGGCCTTTCCGTCGCCGGAGTGCTGCGTGACGATGACGCCGGGCACGAACTCCAGCACCTCGCCTGGGCGCAGCGCGGGGCGGCTCTTGAGCAGCTCGGCGCGCACGACACCCTGCGAGGCGGCGTCGGAGGTGCCCACGGCGTTGTCGTAGTGGCGCCCGGTGACCTCCACATGCTGCATGGGTCCTTCCGGCGGCTCGGGGGCGTCGTGCGCGAAGGCGGCCTGCGGCGACATCAGCAGTGCCGCGCAAGTGCCCAGGGCCATGGATGCCGCCCGCGCGACGGCACAGGGCCGGGCGTGCATGGAGATGGTCATGTCGGCCATGCTGGCTTCCTCGATGTTCATGTGTATGACTTCCTGTCCGATCGTCATACGCGGGCGGGAGCGGATTGGATGCGCAGCCGCTCGAAGGCCCGAAGCGTGTATGACGAAATTAAAAAACGTCACACAAGATCCGTGCCCGGCGCTTCAGCGGCGCCGCCGCCCAAGGGTGCCGTGGAGGGCGCGCTGGCTTGGCCCTGCATGCCGGCCTTGCACCGCCCAAGCCAAAGCGGCAGCGTCGCTTGCAGTGCGGCCAGCGGCGAGGTCAGCGGCTTGAGCGCTTGAGGCCCTTCGCTGGGCTCGGGTGTGCAGCCGCGGGCTGCAGGTGTTCGTGGCCCTGCGCGTGGTGCACGGCCATGGGGACCAGGTTCAGGTTGCCGTGGCTCACACCCGGTTGTGTGATCACCGACTGCGCGAAGCTGCGCACGGCATCGGTGCGCCCGCGCAGGATGACGGTCTCGATGCAGTGGTCATGGTCCAGGTGGGCATGCGTGGTGGCGACGGTGAGCTCGTGGTGGTCGTGCTGCAGGTCCGTCAGCCGCAGGGCCAACTGCCGCTGGTGGTGGTTGTAGACGTAACTCAGCGTGGCCACGCAGGGGGCGTCGGGCTGCTCGCGCAGCCGCGTGCTGCCCAGGTCCTGGCGCAGCAGGTCGCGGAAGGCCTCCGAGCGGTTCTCGTAGCCGCGCGAGCGCACCAGCGCCTCGAAGGCATCGGCCAGGTCGTCATCCAGGGACATCGTCAGTCGCTTCATCGGGTCTTCTCTCCTCCTGCTGCCTTGGCCGGAGATGGCAGCGGGAAGCGTGATTCTGGCGGGAGCGGCGAAGCGGGGAGCCCTTCTTCGTCGCACGCCCTGACCTCACCGACCGGGCCCGGGCGCTGGTGACCACGCCGCTGGCCGGTGACAGGCGCCCGTGTCAGTGCTCGGAGAGCATCGCCGCGGGCACCAATTTCTGAATTGCAAGCCGCCCTCTTTGCCGTGACAGTTCTTTCCTGTCGTAAATCGCCACAGTAAATACCGGCTCCGCCATCCATGCTCGACGACCTCGACCACCGCCTCATCGCCCTGCTGCGCGCCGACGCCCGCCTGAGCGTCGCCACCCTGGCGCACCGGCTGAACGTCTCGCGCGGCACCGTCGCCAACCGCATCCGCAGGCTGGAGCAGGAAGAGGTCATCGTGGGCTACACGGTGCAGTTGCGGCCGGATGCGCAGCCCGCGGGCATCACGGCCTGGATGGGCATCCTGGTGGAGGGCAACCGCACGCGCGAGGTCGTCACGCGGCTCCTGGGCGAGCCCGGCGTCGTCGCCCTGCACGACACCAACGGCCGCTGGGATCTGCTCGCCGAACTGCGCGCCGCCAGCCTGCAGGAGCTCTCCGCGGTGCTGGAGCGCATCCGGCTGCTGCAAGGCATCCGCGGCACCGAGACCAGCATCCACCTCGCCACCTACCGGCAATCGGCGCCATGACGGCGCCGCGCCGCGTCTTCCTCTTCAGCGGCCACATGCCGGATGTCCCCGGCCGCACGCCGCCGCGCTTTCCCATGGACAAGGTGCCGGCGGCGCGGCAGCGCATCGCCGGCGTGCTGGACGCGCAAGGCGCCGGCGCGCAAGACCTCGCGCTGTCCCAGGCCGCCGCGGGGGGCGACCTGCTCTTCCTGCAAGCCTGCGTCGCGCGCGGCCTGCGCTGCGAGGTGCTGCTGCCTTTCGAGGAGGACGAGTTCATCCGCCGCTCGGTCGAGCCCGTGAGCGAGGGCGAGCGCTGGCGCGCGCTCTACGAGGCGCTGCGCCCGCATTGGGCGCCGCCGCGCCTCATGCCGCGCGAGCTGGGGCCGCTGCCGGACGGCGCCAACGCCTTCGAGCGCTGCAACCTGTGGCTGTTGCACATGGCGCTGGCGCAGGGCGCGGGGAGGGTGCATCTGGTCGTCCTGTGGAACGGCGACGGCAGCGGCCACCGCGGCGGCACCGACCACATGGTCCGCGAGGCCCGCGCCCACGCCGCCTGCGTGCACTGGATAGACGCGCGCACCCTGGCGTAGCGCCCACAGGGCACGGCGCCTGCTGCGCGAGGGGCATGCAAGACCTCGCTTCTTCCGCCGCCGCCTCCCAGGCCGGCGCCGATGTGCCCAAGCGCACCGTGCACCTCTACGTCTTCGACGGCTTCGCCGACTGGGAAGCCGCCTTCGCCGTGGCCGGCATCAACAACCCGCAGTTCCAGCGCGAGCCCGGGCGCTGGCAAGTCAAGACGGTCGGGCCCGGCCGGCATGCGGTGCCGCGTTCCATGGGCGGCGTCTCCGTGCTGCCGGACCTGGGCGTCGAGGATTTGTTGCCGGACGACAGCGCGATGCTCATCCTGCCCGGCGGCACGGCGTGGGCCGACGACGAGTCGCACCACGCCGCCATCGGCAAGGCCGGCGCCTTCCTGCGCCGCGGCGTGCCGGTGGCAGCCATCTGCGGCGCCACGGCCGCCCTCGCGCGTGCCGGCTGGCTGGACACGCGTCCCCACACCAGCAACGCGCTGAGCTACCTCAAGGGCACGGGCTACGCGGGCGAGGGCTTCTATCGCGACGAGCCCGCCGTGCGCGACGGCAACCTCATTACCGCCGGCGGCATGGCGCCCATCGAATTCGCGCGCGAAATCTTCGCCCTGCTGGAGATCTACGAGGGCGAGGCGCTGCAGGCCTGGGAGCAGCTCTACAAGACCGGCAAGTCGGCCTACTTCGCGCGGCTGGCGCGGGCGGCCGAGGGGCCGTCAGGCGATGCCCAGGGCGCGGCGGGCTGAGCCCGCCGCCACCCGCGGCGCTCACTGGATGTACTTCTCCACCGTGTTCTTGTCGCGCACCTGGGCGTCGTCGGGGTTCTGGCCGAACTCGCGCTTGGCGCGGCGCTGGCGCAGCAGGTCCCAGCACTGGTCGAGCTGCACTTCCAGCTCCTCGATGCGCGCGCGGTGCTGGTCGGGGGACTGCGTGTCGGCGCGCAGGCGGTTTTCCTCATCGACCAGCTCGGTGATGTGCTGCAGCAGGGTCTTGTCGTCCACGGCGGGGCTCCTGGGTTGTCGTCGCCCTGGGCGGCAACCACCGTGCCCGTGCGGCGGGGCGCGGGAGCTTCAGCCGTGATGGCCAAGAACGCCCAGGCGGCCAACGACGCGTCCGCCGCCGCCCCCGCGCCGGACCTGCGCGGCTACCGCCCCGGCCAGAGCCTGATGGCGCAGGCCAGGACGCTCGCCGCCTTGGAAGCCGACGTGCTGGACAAGCTGGACGCCGCCGCCGTCCCGGCCGTGCTGGCGCGCGATCTGGGGCGGGCGCTGGACATCGCGCCGCGCCATTTCTTCCGCGACATCCTGGGCACGAACCGCTCGGCGGCGGAGAAGAAATCGTTCACCGACGCGCCGCTGCCGGCGGCGGCGGGGCTGCGCACCCTCCGGCTGCTGTGGCTGCTTGGGCGCGTGCAGGCCATGGCCGACGGCGGCGCGGGCGTCGTGGGCCGGTTCGACGCGGCGCGCTGGCTTGGGCCGTGGCTGGAGACGCCGCAGCCTGGGCTGCAGGCGCACCGGCCGGCGGAGCTGCTGGGGTCGGCGGGTGGCATGGAGGAGGTGGCCGCGCAGGCCGCGGAGAGCTTGCGGCTGGGCGCCGCGGCAAGGTGACGGACTGAATCACCCTGACTCCACCACCCGCCCTGCTACTTCCGGCTCGCGCCGCCCGCCCCAGTACGTCCCGGCGTAGCCGCGGTACGGGTTGCCGTACACGGGCCGCCCGGCGGCCTCGTGTTCGGCCATGAAGCGCTCCACGGCCTGCGGCGTGCCGCCCTTGAACATTTCCTTGAGCACGCCGTCCGCGAGCAGCTCGCGGTAGCGCACGGGGATGCCCGCGTAGGCCGCGCCTTCGGCCAGGTCCATGGGGATTTCGGTCGGGTCCAGAAAGCGGCTTTCGCCCAGCTCGCCGTCGTGGTGGGCGCGCACGCGCTGGGCGGCGTCCAGGATGCCTTCCACCACGTCCGACAGCGTGCGCCCAAGCACCTTGGCCTTCCACGACGCGCGCAGGAACAGCAGCTCGTGCGGGTCCACCCCCGGGCAGCGGCCCTGGTAGGCGGCGGTGAGGCAGTGGTCGCTGGCGGCCAGCAGCCGCTGCGTCTCGTTGGGCTCGCGCTCCAGCAGCCGCAGCACCTGGCCCAGCGAGGCGCCCTCCATGAAGCGCTCCGGCTCCACCTCGTAGCCCGCATCGCCGGGGTGGTGGTGGTCCACCCGCACCACCGGCTCCAGGCCCAGCACCGTGCACTCCACGAACACGGCCGGCGCGCGCGGTGGCAGCACGGCGGGGCGCGGAATCTGGTCCGAGCCCACGCGCACCACGCCGTCGGCGTCATAGGCCGTGCGCGGGATGCAGCGGCGCTTGTGGCGCGCGGCGTGGGCCCAGTACAAGCCCTCGCTGTCCACCACGCGCTGGATTTCGCGCATCTCCGGGTCCTGTGCGCCCAGGACGAAGTGCCAGTCCCTGTCTATCGCCATGGGTGTGCTTCAGCTCCCGGGTGCGCGGTGGAGGAGGGGGTGTTGCGGTTGTCAGTCATGTCGTTCTCCTTGGATTGTCCAGGAGTCGGCAAGGCCGGTGCCAGCCGCTGCGCCAGGGCGGCGCGGACAAGCGCAGCGCGCAGCGTGTACCGTCGCGCCTTTTCCAGTTGGGCCTGCCGCGGCGCCCGCCGTTCACAGGTGGCGCCGCGGCGGGTGTTTGCGCATGACCGATTTCGTTCTCCTCGTCTTTTCCCTGGTCTATCTCGGCATGGTCCTCGGCGGCCTGCCCTTCCTGCAGCTCGACCGCGGCGGCGTGGCGCTGCTGGGGGCCATCGCGCTGATCGCGGCCGAAGCCGTGAGCGTGGAGGCGGCGGCGCAGTCGATCGACCTGCCCACCATCCTGCTGCTGTTCGCCTTCATGGTGATCTCGGCGCAGATGCGCTTGGGCGGCTTCTACGACGCCGTGGCGCGCCGCCTGGCCGCGCTGGACATCGCCCCCGCGGCGCTGCTGGGGGCGCTGATCGCCGTCTCCGCCGTGCTCTCGGCCGTGTTCAGCAACGACGTGGTGTGCCTGGCCATGGCGCCGGTGCTGGTGGACGCCTGCCGCCGCCGCGGCCGCGACGCGCTGCCCTACCTGCTCGCGCTGGCCTGCAGCGCCAACATCGGCTCGGCCGCCACGCTCATAGGCAACCCGCAGAACATGCTCATCGGCGCGCAGTTGAAGCTGCCCTTCGGCGGCTACGTGCTGCAGGTGCTGCCGCCGGTGCTGGCCTCGCTGCTGGCGACCTGGGTGCTGGTGGCCTGGCTGATGCGCGAGCGGCTGCACGCCGCGCCGGCACCGGCGGCCGATGCCTCCGCGGCCCATGCGCCCGCCGTGCCGGGCGAAGACTTGCCGCTGTCGCGCTGGCAGGCGGCCAAGGGGCTGCTGGTGGCGCTGGGCGTGCTGCTGTGCTTCCTGTTCGCGCCCTGGCCGCGCGAGGTGGTGGCGCTGGCCGGCGCGGGGCTGCTGCTGCTGAGCCGCCGCCTGCACTCGCGCGACATGCTGGGCCTGGTGGACTGGCAACTGCTGGTGCTGTTCATGGGCCTGTTCGTGGTCAACCACGCGCTGCAGGCCACGGGGCTGCCGCAGGCGCTGGTGGACCGCATGGCCGCGGCCGGCTGGCGGCTGGACCACCCCGCCACGCTGTTCGGCGCCACGTTCGTGCTGAGCAACCTCGTCTCCAACGTGCCGGCGGTGATGCTGCTGCTGCCGCTGTCGGGGCCCGACGCCGGGCCGCTGCTGGCGCTGGTGAGCACGCTGGCGGGCAACCTGCTGCTAGTGGGCAGCATCGCCAACCTCATCGTGGCCGACGCCGCCGGGCGCCACGGCGTGCCCTTCGGCTGGCGCGAGCACGCGCGCATCGGCGTGCCGGTGACGCTGGCCTCCATGGCCATCAGCGCGGCCTGGCTGGCCTGGCGCTGAGGGCGGCCGGGGCGGCATGACCAGCCCCGGGGGCCTCTTCAGCGGATTCACGGCAACACAAAGAAAGCTTTTTGTTACCTTGCTTGGGCATGATGGAGTGTTTGTCCCGACCTGCATGGCGCCTCGTCGGGGCTCGTTCACATCACGAAGCGAGGGAGTCGGCCATGTTGTTGAAGAAGGTGTCGCAGGCGCTGGCCGCTGCGGGCTTGCTGGGTGCCGGCCTGGCCGGTTGCGGTGGCGGCGCGGACGCGCCGTCCACCTCGGCCACCGAGAAGGCCGCGTCGGTCATGGTGTCCACGACGGGGCCGCTCGGGGCCACGTCCACTGCGTCCCTCGCGTCCGCCGGGGTGTCCGACGCGCCCATCATGTTCAACGGGACGACCGCGACGGGGGGCGTCATAACGACCACTGCGCCACCCCTGACGTTGTCGCAGCCCATCCGCGTGGTGGACGGTCCGCTGCGCAACGCGCTGGTGTGCCTGGATGCCAACGGCAACGGCGCCTGCGACAGCGGCGAGGTGCAGGGCCGCAGCGGCGCCGACGGCCGACTCACGCTGCAGATGTCCAGCACCATCGTGGGCAAGTACCCGCTGCTGGCCGTGGTGGGCACGGACGCGGTGGACGGCACCACCGCCGTGGCCACGCGCTTCGTGCTCATGGCGCCCGCGGACCAGGCCGCGGTGGTCACGCCGCTGACCACGCTGGTGCAGGCCTGGGCCGAGCTGGCCGGCAGCACCACGGCCGTGGCCGCGGCGGCCGTGCAGTCGGCCGCCGGGCTGGCCGTCTCGCCGCTGAAGGACTACACCGGCGCCACCGACGCGGCTTCCGTGCGCGCGGCCACGCTGGCGCGGCTGCTGGTGCTGGCGCAGCAGCAGGCGGCCTCCGCGCTCAAGGCCGGCGTGGTGGGGCAGAAGGATTTCAATGGCGTCGTGGCCACCCAGGCCGACCTGGACAAGGCCTTGCGCTACGCCCTGGTGGACGCGCTGCCGTCCTTGGGCGCCGTGGCCGCCGCCACGGCCGCCGACACCACGCTGACCGCCGCCACCCGCGAGGCCGCGCTGCTGGCCGCGGCCAAGGCCGCGATAGGCGCAGACCTCAAGCTCGACGCCGGCAAGGTGCTCACGCTCATAGGCGCGTCCAAGCTGCCCCTGGACGCCGCAGCGGGTACCAAGCTGGCCGGCGGCAACCTGCGCGGCTTCACCTTCAGCGATGCCAACAACTGGTTCTTCCGCGCCAACCTGAGCACGGCCGCCGACAACACGCCCGGCGCCGATGGCACGGTGCGCTACTACAGCCGGTTCGAGCGCAACGCCGCCGGCAAGGTGAGCGATTGGGGCTTCCACGGCGATTCGGCCCGCGCCGGCGACCTGCACTGGAACGGCACCGCCTGGTCGGCCTGCCCGCTGGGCACGCGCAGCACGCAAAAGCCGCAGACCGGCACCCGCTGGACCTACAGCTACTGCGCCGGCATGGAGCAGGGTGCCTCGTGGCACAGCAGCGTGGACGTCAGCGGCAAGACGCTGCTGGAGGTCGTCACGCGGCTGCGCGGATTCCCCGGCAGTGCCGATGGCGTGCCATACGCGCAGTGGGGACCGTCCGACCTCAAGCTGCTGGGCACCACGGCCAAGTTCCCCACCGGGGCCAAGCTGCAGTTCAGCACCGGGTTCGCCACCGCCACGGCACCGGCCTACGACGTGCAAGGCTCGGCCATCGCCACGGCCTACACCGCCGCGGTGGCCGCGGGCGGCGATGCGCGCAACGGCGCCAAGGTGGCCTGCGGCGCGGTGACGCCCACGAACTCCGCGACCTACAAGACCACGCCGGCCAAGCTGGAAGACCTGGTGGCCGTCAGCCGCGGCACGCCCTGCATCTACGGCACCTCCACCAATGCGGACGGCACCAGCCTGGCGCGCAACGAGTGGTGGAGCAACAGCACCGTGAGCCTGGGCAAGGCCACCGGCGCCATGGCGCAGCCCGCGGGGACCGGCAACTACTACACCACCACCGCGCTGCTGCGCGTGGCCTTCGGCACCACCGGCAACGCCACGACCTACTACAAGTGCCTGGAGCGCACCAGCGACGGCTCCACCCGCAACTGCACCCAGATCGGCAAGGGCACCTACGCCATCGCCACCCTGGGCGACGCGCGCGTCATGAGCTTCACGGACCTGCCGCTGCTGTCGCAGCGCCAGGGCTGGTCGCGGGTGCTGGTGCAGCGCGGCGGCAAGATCTACTTCGGCTACCAGAACCGCGTGGGCGCGATTTCCTCGCAGGCCCGGCTGAACCTGACGGCGGCCAACGCGGTGTTTGGGCAGCTCAAGATCAGCCCGCTCACGCCGCAGTAAGGCGCACAGGCGGGGCGCGGTGCGCGCGCTGGCGCCGCCGCGGCGACGTGCCGGCCGCAGGGCCGTGCCGCCGCGCTCCCGCCGGCCTGGGCGGGATGTCCATGCCGCTCACTTGCCCTTGAGCGGCCCCGGATTGGCCTGCAGGTAGGCCGCCATTTCGTCCGGCGACACCAGCCCGTCGCGGTTGGTGTCCACCTGGGCCCAGTCGCGCGTGGCCGCCGTGCCGCCGCTGCCCGTGCCCGCGACCTGGGGCGACACGCCGGTGGCCGTGGCGGCGGTGGCGGGCGTCTGCTGCATGGGCGTGTTGGCCTTGGTCGTGGTGGTGGCCGTGTTGGCGTTGGAGGCGCAACCGGCCAGCGCGGCGATCAAGCCGGCGGCGGACAACAGGCAGGCCAGGCGCAGGGCCGTCCTGGCCTGCGGTTGCGACTTGGACTTGGGCTTGAGCTCGGACTTCATTCGCGGTCTCCTCAGGATGGGCTCGATGGCAGCGCACAAGGCCGCCGGCTCGGCGGCCCCGCGCAGGCACATCACCGCGCGCCCGGGGCCGCCGGCCCGGCAGCAGCAAGTTAGACACCGGCCCGCACCCCGGGGTTTCACGCGGCGTCAGGCGCGGCTTGAGGAGAGGGTTCGGGAAAACGGGAAGGTGGGCTGCGCGGGGTGCTGGCGCTGGCCCTGGGCGATGCCGTTCGAAGGCCCCACCTCGGCGCTCGTGGATGCCCGCTTTCGCGGGCATGACGAAGTAGGGGGGTGAAGCGCCTTGGCTCACCGGATACGAAGTCCTTCTCAGCCTTCTCCGTCTTTTCCCTTCATCTCCCTGCCCAGCCGCCAGGCCAGGCCACCCAACACGCCCACCGCCGCCACCAGCAACCCCCACAGCAGCCATTGCCGCCGCTGGTCGGCCGGGGCGTCGCGCAGGCTGTCCAGCACGCCGCGCGGCGCGGCGGATTGCGCCGCCAGCGCGCCCACCGTCGCCACGGGCAGCCGGTGCTCTGCGCCCGCTTCCCAGCCGGGCAGCACGGTGGGCAGCGGCAGCGCCACCGCGGCCGCCTTCTCGCGCCCAACCGCCAGCGTGAAAGGCGCGCCGCCGCGCGCGGCAAACACCACCTGCGGCGCCCGCCACCACAGCGTGGCCTGCGGCGGCGCGGCCGGGGGCGGCACGCGCGCGTCCAGCTCCAGCCGCCATTGCCGAGCCAGGGCGCCGTCCAGCGGCTGCGCGGGCGCCTGCAGCGTGCTGCCGTCGCGCTGGAAACGGTAGGCGGTGAGCAGCGCCACGGGCAGCCACGGCGCGTCGCCCCGCCCAACGCGCCCCTCGGCGCGGCGCAGCACGCGCAGCGGCGCCACGGCGTTGTCCTCGGCCAGGTTCACCTGCAGCAGCGAGGCCGGCAGCAGCGCCCCCGCGTCCAGCCGCCAGGCGCGCTCGCCGTCGGCCTGCAAAGTAAAACGCGCGCTGTCCAGGCCGGCTTCAGCCGCCACCGGCACCGCCAGCTCGGCCACCACGCCTTGCAGGTTGAAAACGCCGCCGCGCACGACCAGGCGCAGGTAACGGTGCTGCGGCGTGAGGCCGGAGAGCGCGATGCGCGGCTGGCGCAGGGCGGCGCTGGCGGCGTCGGCGCCGGGCACGTCCACCAGCGTGGCGATGCCCACGTCCTCCCAGGACTGCGCGTCGGCGCTGGCCTGCACCGCCGCGCGCCGCTCCAGCCCCTGCGCCGGCGCCGCCCAAGCCAGGCGCAGCGCGGCGGGGCGTTCGCGGCCCAGGGGCTGCAGATCCAGCAGCCAGGCGCGCGCCGTGGGCGCGGCGGGGTCCGATGCCGCGGCCGAGGCCGCCACCGCCGCGCCGCTTTGCACGTCCAGCACGGCGCCGTCGGCGCGCAGGCGCAGGGTCAGCGGCGCGGGCGCGCTGGCGGCGCCGTCCACCGCGCCGGGCCAGTCGAAGCGCGGCAGCGCCACCTCGCGCGGCGGCGGCGTGTCAGCCGCAGGCGCACCGGCCCAAGCCAGCGGCACGGGCTCGCCCGCGGCGTTGAAGATGCGCACGTCGGCCCAAGCGGCGCTGCGCGAGGCCTGCAGCACGGCCAGCGGCAGCGCCACGCGCTGCAGCCCGCCGCCCGCGGCGGAAAGCGCCAGCGGCGCCGTGGCGGCGTAGCGGTTCAGGGCGTCATTTGCGGGCTGCGACCGCGACGGCAGCGGCGCGGCCAGCACCCCAGCCAGCGCGGCCAGCGTGGCCACCACCAGGCGTTTGGGACGTCCCAAACTTCGCCCGCGCGCGGGCAGGAGCGG
The DNA here is from genome assembly GCF_001571085.1 of Azohydromonas lata NBRC 102462. Classification (GTDB taxonomy): domain Bacteria; phylum Pseudomonadota; class Gammaproteobacteria; order Burkholderiales; family Burkholderiaceae_C; genus Azohydromonas; species Azohydromonas lata. Next base: position 100,694 of record NZ_BCTC01000003.1, on the reverse strand, counting down.
GGCCGGCGACCCGCGCAGGGCCATGGTCCAGCGCCGGCTCACGTGGACGCCTCCCGCCGCGCTGCGCCCGCGGACGGCGGCAGCGGCGACACGTAGCCGATGACCAGCATCAGCGCGCCCACGCCCAGGAAGGACACGATGCGCTGCAGTGCGCTGGTGTGGCCCAGGTCCACCAGCATGAGCTTGCCCACGGTCAGCGCCAGCAGCGCCGCGCCCAACAGCCACACCGGGCGGGCGAGCGCCGCACCGAAGCGCCGCGTGGCCAGGAACATGGCGGCCAGCGCGCACAGCGTCCAGGCGATGGTCAGCGTGGTCTGCACCAGGCCGCTGCCCAAGGTGCCATCGGCCCACAGCGGCGTGCCGGCCCACTGGTGGAGCGTGCGCACCAGCAGGCTGTTGAGCCACCAAAAAGCCAGCAGTCCTGCCGCGACGAGCACGCCGCGCGGCAGCGCCCAGCCGCTCCAGCGCGACACCCATGCCCGGCGCAGCCGCAGCGCGTACAGCAGCATCAGCACATGGCCCAGGTCCACGGGGTTGAGCAGCGGCACGTAGGGCAGCGGCGCCATGCCGCCGTCGGCAAAGGCATTGGCCAGCAGGCTCCACAGCGCCATGAGCGCCAGCCAGGGCGCGGCCCAGCCGCGCAGCCAGGCGTCGGGGTGGACGGCCACGGGCCAGCGCCCGCGCCGCAGCGCACCCAGCGCGGCCCACGCCAGGGCCGTTGGGCCGGCGAGCACGGCGGCGGCCGTCCAGCTCTCGTGGCGCGGGGCCAGGGCCGTCATGGCGGCGTGGCTCCACAGCGCGGCGGCGATGAGCGCGGTCCAGGCGACGAGCAAATGCTCGGCGCGCAGGCTGCGGCGCCAGCGGCCGGGGGCGGGGTCGTGGTCCAGCCGGTGCAGCACCCAGGCGGCGGCGGACATCCAGGCCAGCAGCGCCAGCGTGCCCGCCGGCCACCACCAGGGCCAGGGGTCGCCGAAGTCCCATTGCGACGCCGACAGCCCAAGCAGCGCAAACGGCGGCGCCACGCCCAGCACCGCGCGCGCGGCCACGGACAGCTCCGGCCAGCGCAGGCGGCGGTGCAGCGCCTCGAACGGCAGGGCCAGCACGGCCAGGGCGATGAGCGTGAGCTGCGGCAGGTCCGGCCAGCGCCAGGGCGCGCGTGCCGCCTCCTGCAGCACGCCGGCCACCAGGTGCAGCACGGCCAGGCCCAGCAGCGCGGCGTGCGTGGCGTACAGGCCGCCCGGCGTGACGCGCAGCGCCAGGCCCAGGCGCGGCAGGCCGTCCACCGGCCAGGCAACGGCTTGGGGCGCGGCCTGCTGGAGCTGCCGCGCGGTGAGGAGCAGCGCGGCGCCTATGACCGCCACGCCCAGGAAGACCGGGTTGGCGAAGGTCCAGGCCGTGGCGGCCTGCGGCTGCGACCAGAAGGACAGCAGCGACAGCGCCTGCAGCGCCACGCCCAGCGCCAGGGCCCAGCCGCGGTGCTGGCGCAGCGCGATCCAGGCGATGCCCGCCCCCTGCAGCGCCCAAGTGAAGCCGGTCCAGCGCGCGTCCAGCGCCAGCGGTGCCACCAGCGCCAGGAAGGTGAGGCCCAAGGCGAGCAAACCTTCGGTGACCAGGCGCAGCCGCTCGCCCAGGCGCCGCCACAGCCAGGTGCCCAGCAGCACGTACACGCCGGCCAGCGCCGCCGCCGAAGCGGCCAGCGCCAGCGGCTCGCCCTGGAGCATGCCGGCCTGCAGGCCGAAGGCGGCCAGCGGCATGCCGAACAGCAGCCCGGCGTCGGCATAGGCGGCGCGCGGCGCGGCGCCGTCCGCGGGTGGCGCCGACAGGCGCAGCGCGTACTGCACCGCGATCCACAGGTACAGCGCCACGTGGGCGGCCAGGAAAAGCTCCGTGCTCCAGAACAGCTCCGGCCGCCAGGACTTCAGCCCCCAGCCCAGGCCGATGCCGAAGGTGAAGCCCAGGCCCACGAGGTTGAGCAGCTTCCAGGCCTTGTGCCGCGCGATGAAGGCGATGCCCAGGTTCAGCAGCAGGTAGTAGCCGAAGAGGGCGACGTGGCTGCCCTCGCCGGTGCTGGTGAGCACGGGGGCGAGGAAGCCGCCCGTGCTGCCCAGCACGGCCAGGGGTAAAGCATCCTGCCGCAGCGCCAGCAGGGCCGCGAAGGCGCCCAAAGCGGCCAGCAGCGCGAAGGCCAGCGCGGGCGGCAGGAGCTCGTAGAGGCGCAGCGCCGCGAACAGCGTCAGGTACAGCACGCCCACGCCCGCGCCCTGCAGCGACAGCCCGTAGCCCCGCCGCTTCCCGCGCAAGCGCCAGCCCAGCAGGACGAGCGCGACGGCCGCCACGGCCACGCCGGCCAGGCGCAGCTCCACGGGCACCAGCGCGTGCTCGGCCGCGTAGCGCAACAGGAAGGCCACGCCCAGGAACAGGATCAACACGGCCAGCCGCACGATGGTGTTGCCGCCCGCCACCCAGGCCTTGAGCGTGTCGCCCAGGGAGCTGGTCACGAAGGGGCTGCGCTCGTCGCGCTCTGCTGCCGTGGCGGGCGAAGGCGGGGCGTCCAGCGCCGTGGAGGCGAAGGCCACTTCAACCGCCATCACGGGCGCGGCGGCAACGGGTTCGAGCGCGGGCTCGCGCGGCGGGGCGCTTGCGGCGGGCCTGGCAGGCCGCGCGGGCGGACCGGGCGGCGCGTCGGCCGGGAGCGCTTCCTCCTCCAGGCTGGGGGACGGCGCGGTGGCGGTGACGGCCTCAGGCGCCATGGCCGGGGAGGCGTCGCGCAGGGCCTGCAGCGCCTGGCGCAGTTGCCGCACTTCGCTCTCCAGCCGCTGCTGGCGCTGCAGCAGCCACAGGCCCAGGGCGGCCAGCAGCCCAATGGCCGCGGGCGGGCCCAAGGAAGCCGACGCGGCGGCACCCGCCAGCACCACCAGCAACAGCCACAACGCGCTCTTCATCCAGGGGCCCCCGCTTCGCGTGGAAAGCGGGCAGTCTGCCCGGTGCAGGGGATGGCGGCGAGAGGGATTTATGGCCCGGGAGCGGGCCCCCGAGGAGGGTGGCGGCTCAGGTCACGGCCGAGCGGGTTTGAAAACGCGCCTCGCGCCAGGTCTCGTTTTGCAGCACGTCGCGCAGCGCCTCCACGGCCTCCCACACGTCCACGAAGCGCGTGTACAGCGGCGTGAAGCCGAAGCGCAGGATGCCGGGCTCGCGGTAGTCGCCGATCACGCCGGCGGCGATGAGGGCCTGCATCACCGCGTAGCCCTGCGGATGGCGCCAGCTCACCTGGCTGCCGCGGCGCGCGTGCTCGCGCGGCGTGACCAGCTCCAGCGGGAAGCCCGCGCAGCGCTCCTCCACCAGGGCGATGAACAGGTCCGTCAGCGCCAGCGACTTCGTGCGTAGGCAAGCCATGTCCGTGCGCTCGAACACGTCCAGCCCGCACGCCACCAGCGACTGCGAGACGATGGCCTGCGTGCCGCAAAGAAAGCGGCCGACGCCCGGGTCCGGCCGGTACTGGGGCTCCATGGCAAAGGGCTCGGCGTGGCCCCACCAGCCGGAAAGCGGCGTCTCGAACACGGCTTGCCAGCGCGGGGCGACCCACAGGAAGGCCGGCGAGCCCGGGCCGCCGTTCAGGTACTTGTAGGTGCAGCCCACGGCCGCGTCGGCGTCGGCGCCGCGCAGGTCCACGGGCAGCGCGCCCGCGCTGTGCGCCAGGTCCCACAGCGCCAGGGCGCCGTGCCCGTGCGCCAGCGCGGTGAGGGCCGCCATGTCGTGCAGCGCGCCCGTGCGGTAGTCCACCTGGGTGAGCATGAGCACGGCCACGTCGTCGGCCAGCGCCGCGGGGATGTCCTCGGCGCGGTCCACCAGGCGCAGCTCGTGGCCCTGCTGCAGCAGCTTGGCCAGGCCCTGGGCGATGTGCAGGTCGGTGGGGAAGTTGCCGCGCTCGCAGACGATGGCCCGCCGCCGCGGCTGCCGTGCGTGCTGGTGCGCCAGCATCGCGGCCAGCAGCTTGAACAGGTTCACCGACGTGGTGTCCGTCACCAGCACCTCGCCGGGGCCCGCGCCAATGAGCGGCGCCAGGCGGTCGCCCAAGCGGCGCGGCAGCGTGAACCAGCCCGCATCGTTCCAGCTGCGGATCAGCCCCTGGCCCCATTCCTGCGCCACCACCTGCGCCGCGCGTTCGGCCGCGGCCTTGGGCCGCGGGCCCAGCGAATTGCCGTCGAGGTAGACCACGCCGGCCGGCAAGTCGAAGGCTTCACGCAGGCCGGCGAGCGGGTCGCGGGCATCCAGTTGCAGGCAATCGTCGCGGGTGGGCATGGCGGTCGCTCCTGGGGGCGTCAAGTTTTGGGGCGGCCACTGTACCTGCGCGCAACGTTTGCGCTTCCCGCCGCGGGATGATCCGCAGGCGGGAGGGCAGGGGCCCCCCTCTAAGATCAACCAGGGATTCGCGCCCTCGCCCGGCGCCACATGGATGTCGAACGAACCCCAACAACCGGGCTTCAACGCCCGCCTGCTGCACCGCTTCAAGGCCATTGCGGCCCCCTACTGGACCTCGGAGGAACGCTGGCGCGCCGCGGCCATGCTGGCCGTGCTCATGGCGCTGCTGCTGGCGCAAACCGGTTTTGCCGTGGCCTTCAACCACGAGACCGGCGAATTCACCTCGGCGCTGGCCGCGCGCGACGCCGACCGCTTCTGGAGCGCCATCACCCGCTTCCTGCAGTGGCTGGCCTTCGCGGTGCCCATCTACGCGCTCTATTACTTCGTCCGCGACACGCTGGGCCTGCGCTGGCGGCGCTGGATGACCACGTATTTCCTCGGCCACTACCTGGGCCACCGCGCCTACTACAAGCTCAACGCCGTCTCGGCGCTGGACAACCCGGACCAGCGCATTGCCGAGGACATCAACAGCCTGACCTCGCAGTCGCTGTACTTCTCCATGATCGTGCTGGGCTCCGTGATCCAGCTCGTGGCCTTCACCAGCGTGCTGTGGAACATCTCGCGGCTGCTGGTGGTGGTGCTCATCGGCTACGCCATCTTCGCCACCTTCTTCACCGCGGCGGTGTTCGGCAAGCGGCTGATCCCGCTGAACTTCGCGCAGCTGCAGCGCGAGGCGGACTTCCGCTTCAACCTCGTGCGCGTGCGCGAGAACGCCGAGCCCATCGCCTTCTACGAGGGCGAGCCGCGCGAGATGACGGCCCTGCAGCGCGTCTTCGACTTCGCCTACCGCAACTACCAGAAGGTGCTGCGCTGGCAGTTGAAGCTGAACCTGTTCCAGTACGCGCACAGCTTCCTCACGCTGGCGCTGCCCAGCATCGTGGTGGCGCCGGACGTGCTCAACGGCACGCTGGAGGTGGGCGCCGCCGTGCAGGCGGCCGGCGCCTTCTCGGCCATCCTGAGCGCGCTCACCGTGGTGGTGGAGCACTTCGAGGGCTTGAGCCGCTTTGGCGCCGGCATCGAGCGGCTTTACGGTTTCCAGCAGGTCTTGCACGAGCAGTCGCGGCCCCCGTCGGAGCGCGAGGCGGGCGTGGAGCACGTGCGGCTCGTCCACGGCGCGGAGCTGGCGGTGCAGGGGGTGAGCGTGCTCACGCCGCAGCGCGAGCAGGTGCTCATCAACCACGTGAGCTTCACCGTGCAGCCGCACCAGGGGCTGCTGATCGTGGGCCCAAGCGGCTCCGGCAAGAGCTCGCTGCTGCGGGTGATGGCGGGGCTGTGGAACACGGGCCATGGCCAGGTGGTGCGCCCGGCCGGGGCGGACATGCTCTTCCTGCCCCAGCGCCCCTACCTGCCCCCGGGCGACCTGCGCACACAAATGCTTTATCCGCACGTGGACCGAGAGATCAGCGACGAGGAGCTGCTGCAGTGGCTGCAGCGCGTGAACCTGCCCACGCTGGCCGACCGCGTGGGCGGCCTCGCGGCCGAGCGCGACTGGGGAAAGCTGCTGTCGGTGGGCGAGCAGCAGCGCCTGGCCTTTGCGCGCGCCCTGGTGGCGCGGCCGCGCTACGCGCTGCTGGACGAATCCACCAGCGCGCTGGACGCGGCCAACGAGGAGCTGCTCTATGCGCAACTGGAGGAGCTCTCCATCACGCCGGTGAGCATCAGCCACCGCCCGGCGCTGCAGAAATACCACCGCCAGGTGCTGGAGCTGCAGGGGGAGGGGCGGTGGAAATTGCTGCCGGCGGACGGGTATCACTGGGTTTGACGGCGGGTTGCCGCAGCGGTAATTCTTCACGGATTGCCGTAAATAATTATTTCCTGTCCGAATATTTGCCTGGAAAAAGAGAAACACGAAGGTCGAAAAATTGCGGCAGCCTTATCGTTGCGGGTGAATCCGACCACTCCCGACAGCGTGGCTGCCCGCGATGAATGATTTTTCCTTGAGAGAGTTTTGTTTCCAGGACGCTGCACGGATCAACGCCCTGGCACTTGAAGCTTTTCAACAATACGAAGGCGCTTACCAGGACTGGCCGTTATTCCAGTCCAAAATCGCCAACATGGCCGCACTGGCGCAGACCGGTGAAATCGTGCTGGCTGAACTGGATGGAAGAATTCTCGGCGCCGTTGCCTACGTGGGTCCCGGTGCCACCAAGGCGGATTTCTTCAAGCCGCACTGGCCCATCATGCGCATGCTGGTCGTGGCGCCGGGTGCACGGGGGCGGGGTATTGGGCGGGCCTTGGCGCGGGCATGCCTGCAGCGGGCCGAGCGGGACGGTGCGACGGAATTTGCGCTGCACACCAGCAAGATCATGGATGTCGCGCTGCCCATGTACGAGCGCATGGGTTTCCAATGGGTGTCGCGAACGCCGGATATTCATGGCGTCGAGTATGGTGTTTACGTCAAGAAAATTCAAAAGCCAGCTGGCATTTGAAGTGTTATTTCAATAAAAATCATGGACCAACTCAGCTTTCCCATGGATTTCGCGCCGGTGGAAGGTATGGCCAGAAAACCGCTGGCCAACGCTGGAAAACCGACCCGCTACTGGATAGGCGTGGCCTCGCGCGAGCATGTGGCCTTGGGCCAGGCCGGCGGCTTTTGCCAGCTCTGCCATGGCAAGGCGCAGCCGCTCAAGCGCATGTCGGTGGGCGACTGGATCATTTACTACTCGCCCAAGGAGGTGATGGACGAGTCCACGCCCTGCCAGAAATTCACGGCGATTGGGCGGGTGGTGGGCGCCGAAGTTTATTCGTTTGAAATGTTCCCCGGCTTCGTGCCGTTCCGGCGGGACATTGATTTCCTGCAGGCGGCGCAGGCACCCATACGCCCCATGCTGCACAAGCTGTCGTTTATCCAGGATAAAAGCCGCTGGGGCTACAGCTTCAGGTTTGGGCACCTGGAAATACCGAGGCACGATTTCGAGATCATCGCGTCAGCCATGCTGGATTATATTCCTCAAGGCTTTTTGGCGTACGGCATGGCACCAGAATAGAAATCCAGCGGCAAATGATATCAACCTTCAACTTGTCCACTTCGATGAAAAATTGCCTGTTCGTCCTGTGCGCGGCTTTCCTAGCTGCTTTGCCTGCCCATGCGCTGGATTGCAAGAATGCGATGAACACGATGGATATGAATGATTGCGCAGCCATCGAGCAGAAAGCAGTGGAAGTACGTTTGAACGAGGTTTATCAACGCGTGATGAAAGAATTGGATAAGCCGGACGAGGAGCTTGAAAAATACTCTGAAGTCAGAAAGAAATTGCTGGAAGCGCAGCGTGCATGGATCAGGTTCAGGCAGTCGGATTGTGATGCACAATATGCTTACCATATGGACGGTTCCATGCGGAACCTCGTGTATCTGGGATGCATGCGAAGCCGTGCGGAAAGACGCATCAAGGATCTGGAGGAATATTTGCCCCGGTGAGGGTTGATGTGATGATTTGCTTTTCCCATGAGTGCTTTAAATAAGATGTTTTTGCCGGCAGCATTGCTTTTGCTGTTGACGTTGTTAGCCCTCTCCGGCTGGCATCCCTACGACCGCACGACCTGGCTGCTGGAAATATTCCCAATTGTCATCGCGCTGCCCCTGCTGGCGGCCACCCACGGAAAATTTCCGCTCACCCCGCTGCTGTACGCCTGCATATTCGCGCACGCCTGCGTGCTCATGTTGGGCGGCGCCTATTCGTATGCGCGTGTGCCACTGGGTTTCTGGATGGCGGACCTGTTCGGCTGGCACCGCAATCCCTACGACAAAATAGGCCACTTTTTCCAGGGCTTGGTGCCGGCACTGGCAGCTCGGGAAATTCTCATCCGCGGCAGCCAGGTGCGCGGGCGAGCCATGCTGAATTTCGTCGTGGTTTGCATCGTCCTGGCGGTGAGTGCCGGCTATGAATTGATCGAATGGGCCGCGGCCCTGGCATTGGGCCAGGGTGCCGACGAATTCCTGGGCACCCAGGGCGATCCGTGGGATACCCAGTCGGACATGTTCATGGCGCTGGTGGGCTCGGTCACGGCGCTGCTGCTGTTTTCACGGCTGCAGGACGGGCAGATTCGAAAACTCCAGGGACCGGCTTGAACATCACGATGGAAACGGCCGCACCGGCCTGGGCCAAGAGCTGCTGGGCGAGGCCATCGCCCAGGCCCGCGCGCGGGGCTGCCGGCGCATCACGCTGCCCACCGACGAGGTCAACGCGGACGCGCAACGCTTCTATGTGCGCCAGGGTTCCAGCATCTCGCCCATGCGGGCCATGCGACTGGTGCTGTAAACCCGCGCTGTAAACCGCCGATGTCAGGGGAATGCCGGTGCGTGGTCTGTAGACTGCCGCCACCCCTTCGCACCGCCGCTTGACAAGCCCCCCTGCACATGCCGCGTTCCGCCCTGTTGTTCCTGCACCTGTTGGGTGCCGTCACGTGGGTGGGCGGCATGTTCTTCGCCTATTTCTGCCTGCGCCCGGCCGCGGCCGAGGTGCTGGAGCCGCCGCAGCGTTTGAAACTTTGGGTGGGCGTGTTCTCGCGCTTCCTGCCCGTGGTGGCGGGGCTGGTGCTCATCCTCCTGGCCACGGGCTTCAGCCTCATGGCGCAGACCGGCTTCAAGAACGCGCCCATCGGCTGGCACGTGATGCAGGGGCTGGGCATCACGATGGCGGTGGTGTTCGCCTACCTCTACGGCGTGCTGTTCCCGCGGCTGCGCCGTCACAGCGCCGCCGCCGAGTGGCCGGCCGCGGCACAGGCGCTCAACGGCATACGGCAACTGGTGGCGTTCAACCTGACGCTGGGCGTGGTCACCGTGGCCGCGGCCGTGGCGGGCCGCTGAGGGCCGGCGCATGTTCACCGTCGCCACGGCGCCCGCGGTGCGAAAGATGTTCGACTTCATGGAGCAGATCGCTCCGTGCTTCGAATCGGCCGGCTTCCACGTGGAGGGCGTCTTCCACAAGCGCTGGTCCGAGGGCGACTACGGCATGTATCTGCTGCGCCGCCGCCAGCCGGTGCTGTATTTGGGCCTGTGGTCCGAGCTGTGGCGCGACCGCGGACATTCCCTGTGCATCGGCGTGCACCGGGACAAATGGGCGCCGGCCGTGGTGGCGCGCTTCCAGCGCCGCTTTCCCGACTGCGAGCCCTATCCGCCCAAGGACCCGCAACCCTTTCTGGTGCGCGGTGTGGACAACACGCTGCTGGCCGGCGACGCGGTCAAGGACGTCTCCAGCTGGCTGCTGCGCGGCTATTTGCGCGAGCTGGCCGACGCCAAGTTTTGAAGCTGCGGGCGCCACAGCCCCATGAAGGATTGGGCAAGCCGCTGCGGGGTGAGCCGCGCCGTGCACGCCATTCGCGCGCCTTTGCGGCCGCCCTTGCTCAGGCCTGAAGCGGCCGCAGCTCGCCGCCGAACACCACCTGCCGGCAGGCGTTGAAACCCAGCGTGGCGCAGAGCTGCGCTGGGCGCTCCACGTCCCACAGCGCGAAGTCGGCGGCCTTTCCCGGCTCCAGGCTGCCGGTTTCATGCGCCAGGCCCAGGGCCGCCGCGGCGTGGCAGGTGGCGCCGGCCAGCGCTTCCACGGGCGTGAGGCCCAGCAGCAGGCAGCCCAGGTTGAGCGCGGCCAGGACGGAGGGCATGGGCGAGGTGCCCGGGTTGCAGTCGCTGGCCAGTGCCATGGGAACGCCCGCGGCCCGCAGCTTCGCAACGGGCGGACGCTCCTTGACTTGCAGGAAATGCACGGCGCCGGGCAGCAGCACGGCCACGCAGCCGGCGCGGCGCAGCGCGTCTATGCCGGCGTCGGAAATTTCTTCCAGGTGATCGGCGGAGAGGCCGCCAAAGCGCGCGACCAACTCGGCGCCGCCCAAGTCGGAAAGCTGACCGGCGTGCAGCTTCACGGGCAGGTGCAGGCGCTGCGCCACCTCGAACAGCCGCTGCACCTGCGCCGCTGAAAAGGCGATGTGCTCGCAAAACGCGTCCACCGCGTCCACCAGGTTGTCAGCCGCCAGCGCGGGCAGCATGTCGTCGCAGAGCAGGGTGATGTAGTCGTCGGCTCGGCCGGCGAATTCCGGCGGCACGGCGTGGGCGCCCAGGAACGTGGTCCGGACCCGCAGCGGCAATTCGCGGCCCAGGCGGCGGGCCACGCGCAGCATGCGCGCCTCGCTGTGCGGCTCCAGGCCGTAGCCGGACTTCACTTCCAGCGTGGTCACGCCCTCGCGCAGGAGGTTGCGCACGCGCGGCAGGCTTTGCGCGAACAGGGCGTCCTCACTGGCGGCGCGCGTGGTGCGCACGGTGCTGAGAATGCCGCCGCCGCGGCGCGCGATGGCTTCGTAGCTCTCGCCCTGCATGCGCAGCTCGAATTCCTCGCTGCGCTGGCCGGCGTGGACGACGTGGGTGTGGCAGTCGATGAAGCCCGGCAGCAGCCAGCCGCCGCCGCCGTCGTGCACGCGCTTGGCCGCGGCGTCGGCGGGCAGCGCCGCGCGCGGGCCCAGCCAGGCGATACGGCCATCGCGCACGGCCAGCGCGCCGTCGCGCACGGTGGCGGCAGGGTCGGCGGCCGTCAGCGGCATGAGCCGGACGTTGAGCCAGAGCGCGTCCCAGTGGGACGCAGCGGCGGCAGTGGCGGCGGGGTCGGGGGCGGCGGCGGCGGTGCTCATGGCGGTGGGCCTCAGTCGTGCCACAGCGCCGCCAGCGGCTGCGCCAAGGTGCGGGTGATGGCGCCTTGCAGCAGCAGGGCGCGGGCGGCTTCGATGTCGGGGGCCAGCAGCCGGTCGCGGTCGTAGTGCGTGACGGCGCCGCGCAGCAGCGCGTGCAGCCCCTGCAGCGGCTCGGAGGTGGCCAGCGGCGCGTGGAAATCCACGCCCTGCGCGGCGGTGAGCCACTCGATGGCGACGATGGTGGCGGTGTTGAGCGCCATCTCCTGCAGCCGCCGCGCGGCGAAGGTCGCCATGCTGACGTGGTCCTCCTGGTTGGCGGAGGTGGGCAGGCTGTCCACGCTGGCCGGGTGCGCGAGCGACTTGTTCTCGGAGGCCAGGGCCGCGGCGGTGACGTGGGCGATCATGAACCCCGAGTTCAGCCCCGCGTCGCGCACCAGGAAGGGCGGCAGCCCGGAGAGGTTGGCGTCTATGAGCAGCGCGATGCGCCGCTCGGCCAGCGCGCCGGTCTCGGCCACGGCCAGGGCGATCTGGTCGGCCGCGAAGGCCACCGGCTCGGCGTGGAAGTTGCCGCCTGAGAGGGCGTGGCCGTCGAACAGCAGCGGGTTGTCGGTGACGGCGTTGGCCTCGATGTGCAGCGTGCGCGCGGCCTGCAGCAGCAAGTCGCGGCAGGCGCCCAGCACCTGGGGCTGGCAGCGCAGGCTGTAGGGGTCCTGCACGCGCTCGTCGTAGACGAGGTGCGAGCGCCGGATCTCGCTGCCCGCCAGCAGCGCGCGGTAGGCGCGCGCCAGCGCCATCTGGCCCGGCTGGCCGCGCACGGCGTGGATGCGCTCGTCGAAAGGCGCGTCGCTGCCGCGCGCGGCGTCCACCGAGAGCGCGCCCACGGCGGTGGAGGCTTCCAGCACCCGCTGCGCCATGAACAGGCCGTGCAGCGCCAGCGCCGTCGACACCTGCGTGCCGTTGATCAGTGCCAGCCCTTCCTTGGGCGCGAGCTCCAGGGGCCGCAAGCCCGCCTCGCGCAGCGCCTGCATGGCCGGGCGGCGCACGCCGTCCACGCGCACGTCGCCCTCGCCCATGAGCGCCAGGGTCATGTGCGCCAGCGGCGCGAGGTCGCCGCTGGCGCCGACCGACCCTTTGGCCGGGATGCAGGGGCTGATGCCGGCGTTCAGCAGCGCCAGCAGCGACTCGATCACGAGGGGGCGCACGCCCGACCAGCCGCGCGCGAGGGAGGCGGCCTTGGTGGCGAGGACGAGGCGGACCACGGCGTCCGGTAAATCGTCGCCCGTGCCCACGGCGTGCGACAGGATGAGATTTCGCTGCAGTTGCGCGAGCTGCTCGTCCGGGATGTGGGTGTGGGCCAGCTTGCCGAAGCCGGTGTTGATGCCGTAGGCGGGCTCGCCGCGCGCCAGCAGCGCCGCGACGGCATCGGCCGAGGCGCGCACGGGCGCCCAGGCGCCGTCGGCGAGTGCCACGGCGGCGGGCGCGGTCCACAGCCGGTGCCAGGTGGACAGCGGCACGCAGCCCGGCTCCAGCGTCAGGTGGGAGGTGGTGAGGTCGCTCAATGCGGGCCTTTCGTCGCGTTGGGGGCGGGTGGGGGCGCTCAGCGCTGCATGGGCAGCTTCAGGCCGTGGCGGCGGGCGCAGTCCTGGGCGGCGGGGTAGCCGGCGTCGGCATGGCGCATGACGCCGCTGCCGCAGTCGTTGACCAGCACGCGCGCCAGGCGCCGCGCGGCGGCCTCGGTGCCGTCGGCCACGATCACCATGCCCGCGTGCTGCGAGTAGCCCATGCCGACGCCGCCGCCGTGGTGCAGCGACACCCAGGTGGCGCCGCCGGCGGTGTTGAGCAGCGCGTTGAGCAGCGGCCAGTCGGAGACGGCGTCGCTGCCGTCGCGCATACCCTCCGTCTCGCGGTTTGGGCTGGCCACGGAGCCGGTGTCCAGGTGGTCGCGGCCGATGACGACGGGCGCCTTCAGCTCGCCGCGGGCCACCATCTCGTTGAAGGCCAGGCCCGTGCGGTCGCGCTCGCCCAGGCCCAGCCAGCAGATGCGCGCGGGCAGGCCCTGGAAGGCGATGCGCTCGCCGGCCAGCGACAGCCAGCGCTGCAGCCCGGCGTTTTCGGGAAAGAGCTCGCGCACCTTGGCGTCGGTGCGGCGTATGTCCTCGGGGTCGCCGGAAAGCGCCACCCAGCGGAAGGGGCCCTTGCCCTCGCAGAACAGCGGGCGGATGTAGGCCGGGACGAAGCCGGGGATGTCGAAGGCGCGCTCCACGCCCGCGTCCAGGGCGACCTGGCGGATGTTGTTGCCGTAATCGACGGCGGGCACGCCCAGCTCGCGCAGCGCCAGCAGCGCCGTCACGTGGCGGGCGCAGGCGGCGGCGGCTTGGGCGCGCACGTCGGCGTGGCGGGCGGGGTCGGCCTGCGCGGCTTCCCAGTCCGGCACGCTCCAGCCCTGGGGCAGGTAGCCGTGCAGCAGGTCATGGGCGGAGGTCTGGTCCGTCACCAGGTCCGGCTTCATGCCGCCGGCGCGGGCCTGCTCGGCGATGCGGGGCAGCACGTCCGCGGCGTTGCCCAGCAGGCCTACGGAGACGGCCTCGCCGCGCGCGGTGTGGTGGCGGATGAGGGCCAGGGCCTCGTCCAGGTCGCGGGCCTGCTGGTCGAGGTAGCGGGTGCGCAGCCGCGCGGCGATGCGCTCGGGCCGGCACTCCACCAGGAGCGAGCAGGCGCCCGCGAGGCTGGCCGCCAGCGGCTGCGCGCCGCCCATGCCGCCCAGGCCGGCGGAAAGAATCCAGCGCCCGCGCGCGTCGCCGCCCCAGTGCTGGCGCGCGGCCTCCATGAAGGTTTCGTAGGTGCCCTGCACGATGCCCTGGCTGCCGATGTAGATCCAGGAGCCGGCCGTCATCTGGCCGAACATGAACAGGCCGCGCCGGTCCAGCTCCTCGAACTGCTCCCAGGTGGCCCAGCGCGGCACGAGGTTGCTGTTGGCGATGAGCACGCGCGGCGCGTCCGGGTGCGTCCTGAACACGCCCACGGGCTTGCCGGACTGCACCAGCAGCGATTCGTCGTCGCCCAATTCGCGCAGCGAGGCCAGGAGCTGGTCGAAGCAGGGCCAGTCGCGCGCGGCACGGCCCATGCCGCCGTAGACCACCAGGCGCTGCGGGTCCTCGGCGACCTCGGGGTCCAGGTTGTTCTGCAGCAGCCGGTAGGCGGCCTCGGTCTGCCAGCTTCGGCAGCTCAGGTGCGTGCCGCGCGGGGCGCGGACGACGCGGTCGGGGTCGAAACGGAGGCTGGCGGGCATGGCGCGCTCCCTGCGAGGGGTGAGGCGCCGCCGCCCAAGGGTGGCCGCCCGGGGCGGGCGGCCGGTGATGCGGCGGGCGCGAGGCTTGTCAGGGTAGCCCCGTGGTGCGCCGCCGCCAGAGGCGAACTACGGAGTCTGCAGCGGGATGCTCAGGCGCACCTGCCAGAAGTCCACGGCCGGGTTGGGATCGGCCAGGCCGCCGTTGGAGAAGTGTTGAAAGCGCAACGACACTTCCGTGCCGCCGCTGCTGCGCCACCCGGCGCCCAGGTGGTCGCCGAAGGTGAAATTGCTGCCCACCCGCTTTTCCACGGTGTGAAAGCGCGGCGAGACGACGTTGACGCCAATGCCGCCCTCGACGAAGAAGCCGCCGGGCTGGCCGCTGCTCCACCAGCGCAGCACGGGCGTGTAGCCGAGCTGGGTGAAATTCTTGTGGCCCTCGTCCACCTCGGCACGCCAGCGTCCGATGGCGAGGTCGTGGTAGCCGCTGAGCAGCCCGCTGCCCAGGGGGCGCGACCAGGACCAGTCCCAGTTCAGGCCCAGCGTGACGGCGCGGGTGTCGGTCTGCTCGCCGTATTGGACGAAGGCGCGGTCCGGCGTCCAGGGCGAGTCCGACGGGGCGGCCAGCGCGGCAAGCGGGCACAACGCGAGCGCGGCCAAGAGATGGCGCATTCTTTTCTCCTGAAAACTCTTTTCGGTTGAGGCGGCAACGGGCTGCCCATGCCCCCGAAAGATAGCTCAAGACGCGGCCCGCCTCCGGTGTGCCCCGGGCGGGCCGCCGCGCGCGGGGCGCGCTCAGTCCAGCAGCTCGATGTCCTGGCTTTCCAGGAAGCGCTGCCAGTCGGCGCGCGGCAGGGCGGTGCTGCCGCGGTAGTCGCCGTCGTGCCAGCTCAAGGTCACGTCCTGGTCGCCCTCCTCGTACTCGACCAGGCCGGGGCGTATGGGCAGCGCGGGGCCGTCGCCCTCGCGGTATTCGACTTGCCCGGTGATGCGTGCGGATTTGCTCATGGTGACTCCTTGCCGAAGGGAAAGCGCAGTCTGCTGCAAGCGCGATGTCCTTGCGGCGTGGTGGCCCAGGCGAGGCCCGGGGCCTGGTCAGTCGAAGTCGGCGTCCAGCACCACGCGGTAGCGGGCGCGACCGGCGCGCAGGTGGGCCAGCGCCTCGTTGACGCCGCTCATGGGAAAGCGCTCGACCAGCGCTTCCACGCGGTGGCGCGCGGCGAAGTCCAGCATGGCCTCGATGTCGCCGCGCGAGCCCGTGGGCGAGCCGGAGATGCACTTGGCGCCGCCGATGAGCGAGAAAGCCGACGCGGCAATGGGCTGCGGTACCGCGCCCACCACGTGCAGCCGCCCGCGCGGCGCCAGCGTGGCCAGCAGCGCCTCCCAGTCCAGCGCGGCGTTGGCGGTGTAGAGGATGAGGTCCAGCCGCCCGGCCAGGGCCGCCAGATCGTCGGGGTCGCCGGCGTCGGCCACGTGGTGGGCGCCCAAGCGGCGCGCCTCCGTGTGCTTGGACTCGCTGGAGGTGAAGGCCGTCACCTCGCAGCCCCAGGCACGCGCGAACTGCAGCGCCAGGTGCCCAAGCCCGCCTATGCCCACCACGCCCACGCGTGCCGTGGGCGGTATGCCCAGGTCGCGCAGGGGCGCGAACACCGTGATGCCGCCGCACAGCAGCGGCCCGGCGCTGGCCGCATCCAGCGCCGCGGGCAGCGGCACCACCCAGGCCCAGTGCGCGCGCACGCGCTCGGCAAAGGCCCCCGGGCGGCCGACGATGGTGGGCTGCGCCTTGGGGCACAGCTGCTGGTCGCCACCCAGGCACCAGCGGCAGTGCATGCAGCTCGACGCCGTCCAGCCCAGGCCCACGCGCTGGCCGATCTCCAGGCCCAGCGCCTCCTCACCCAACGCGACGACGCGGCCTATGGCCTCGTGGCCGGGCACCAGCGGCCACTGCGCCTGGCCCCATTCGTCGTCCAGCATGGACAGGTCCGAGTGGCAAAGGCCGCAGTGCTCCACCGCGATCTCCACCTCCTGCGGCGCCAGCGGGCCGGGGTCGAAGCTCCAGCGCTGCAGCGGCTGTCCGGCCGCGTGCGCGGCCCAGGCGGAAATCATGGTCATGGCGGTTCGTTGCGGCGAGGGCAGGGATGCTCCGCGTGGCAAGGGCCGTTCCCAAGACCATTGAGACCGAATTACGAACTAACAACAGAGCGTTTGCGCTTCCTGGTCTCGTTGAGGAAAGGTTGTTTCAGAGCTGCAAAGGGCTTGATCTGCCGGGCTGGGCTATTGAAAGGAGGAATAGGTAGAAGTAAGTGATGTTTGAAGTCGTCCCCATTGCTCTCAAACGAACACTTGGCCTTTCAACAGTTGTTTGTAGTCAAACCGCAGGTTGTTAGTTCAAAGAGAAAGTGAGATTGCACTTGTTGGAAAGCAGCGACGCAAATCAATCGCGCCAAGCGTGCATGCTTGCCGTGTTTTAGGCTGTGATGCGTATCCAACGTGTTGCAACCCCTTGACAATGGAACCGCACTGGACGCCGCGCTCATGACCACCAAGGACACGACGACACGCATCAAGGACGACGGCTTGCGCTATGCCAGCAAGGTGTCGGGTTCACCGTTCAGCGGACGCGGCCAGACGCGCTCGTGCTTCAAGTGCGGCCAGCATCGCTCGGCCGACCAGTTGCAGAGCCAGCGCATCCTGGGTCGCGTGCAGATGGTGTGCAAGCCATCGTGCAAGGCGCTGGCGCTGGGCCCGCGGCTGACGGCCGGCGAGGCGGTGGAGGCCGATGGCCCGCCCGCCATCGCGCTGCCCGGCGCGGCGGCCTGATGCGCTGAGGCGGCTGACGCTTTCAGCCGCCGCCTCGCGGGCCGCGCAGCGCCCGCCCGGCATCGCCCCGGATGGATTCCGGCTCAGGCGAGGCAGCGTCTTCTTCGTTGCGTTTTCTTTGGCTTATGGCGCGGCGGCGTCCGCCACCACGCAGCGCACCGCGTCGCCCACACGCAGCCGCCCGCCGCGCAGCACGCGGGCCGTGACGCCGCCGTGGCCGCGCATGGCGGCATAGCCGCCGGGGCCCAGCGCTTCTTCCATGCGCGAGCAGGGCTCGCAGGGACCGGTGATTTCCAGCTCCACCTCGTCGCCCAGCCACAGCCGCAAGGGCACGGCCGGCAGCGGGCTGCGCGCGGCCAGCAGGTTCAACCCGGAAACGACCAGATTGCGCCGCAGCAGCGACGCCGGCAGCGCCGGGCGTCCAAGCAGCGCGGCCAGCACCGGCAGGTGCTCGGCCTGGATCAGCGTGACCTGCCGGCGCCCGCCGCCGCGTCCCGCGGCGCTGCGGTCGCCCTGCAGCCCGCGGTTGTCCATGGCGACGGCTTCAGCGACGCCCACCGCCGCCGTCCCGCGCGCCGGGCGCAGCCAGATCTCTTCCAGCCGCCCCGGGGCGGGCACGCGAGCGACGAGCTCGCGCAGCAGCATCGTCAGGCCTGCGGCGCCTCGTTGCCGCCGTCGGCGGCGGGCGCGGCCGGAGCTTCCGGCGCGGGCGCTTCAGCCGGCGCATCGGCCTTGGGGCTCGCGCCCTGGCCGGTAACGGCGGCATCGCGGCGACCGCCCTCGCGCGGCGCGCGCTCGTCGCGGCGCGGCGGCGGGGCCATGCGCTCGCGCGCTTCCTGGCGGGCCAGGGCCAGTTGCTCGTCCAGCGCCGCGGGCTTGATGCCCTTGAGCACGCAGAAGTTGGCCGGTGACAGCGTGGTGCGCTCGAAATCGCGCAGCAGTTGGGCGCGCTCGCGGCGGACCGGATCGGTCTCGCGGATAGGCGCCTCGGCCTCGCGGCGCGGCGCGTCGAAGCGTTCACCACGGGCGTGCTGCGGCGCGCCTTCGGCACGGCGCTGCTGCTCGGGGCGGCCGCCGCCTTCGCGCTCGCGGCGCGGGGGACGGTCGTCGCGGCCGCGCGGTGCCTGGCCGGCGCCGCCTTCGGGGCGGCGCGGCTGGCCCTGCTGCGGGCGGCGATCGCCACGCGGCGGGCGATCACCCTGCGGTGCGGCGCCACCGGCCGCGCGCTCGCCCTCGGGGCGGCGGGCAGGACGGTCACCCTCGCGGCGCGGCGGGCGGTCGCCCCCTTCGCGCGGCGGACGCTCACCGCCCTGGCGCGGACCCTGGCCTTGCCCTGGGCCTTGACTCTGGCGCGGCTGGCCGCCACCCGGACGGCCTTCGCGGCGGCCGCCTTCGGGGCGCGGAGGCCGCGGCGGACGGGGTGCGCCGGCGCCTTCGCCCTGGGCCGGCGGCAGGCCCGGCTGCGCACCGCGCGCGGCGCCTTCGGCCTGCTGACGCGCCTTGCGCAGCTCGCGGCGGCGCGTGACTTCCTGCTGGGCGGCTTCGCGGTGCTCGTCGCTTACCTCGCCGGCGGGCTGGCCGTCCAGGTCGAAGCGCTCCTTGGCGCGCGTGAGCGCCACCAGGTAAGGCGTGCTGCCCGTGTGCCGGCGCAGAAAGGCCGACAGCAGCCCCTTGGTGAAGCGGCCGGGCGCGCGCTGCTGGATGTCGGCCTGGATGCGCAGCTTCAGCGGCTTCACAGGGCCGTTGCCGCCGAACAACGCCGGGAAGGCTTCAGCGAGGTCCTTGGCGGCGGCGGCGAGGTCAAACCGCGGCGCCGCGGGCACGGCGGCAGCGGACTCACCCTGGGCCGGCGCGGCGGCTTCGGCTGCGGCGGGCTCGCCTTCAGCGGCGGCAGCAGCTTCCGCTGGCGCCTGGGCCTCGGCCGCCACAGCGGCAGGCGCTTGGCTCTCGGCAACGGGCTCGGCCGGCGTTTGGGCAGCGACAGGTGCCTCAGCGGGCGCCGGGGCAGCAGCTTCGTCCGCGGGCGCTTGTGCGGGCGCCTCAGCCGGGGCAGCCGCTTCGTTGATGGATTCCGCCGGCGCGGTGGGCGCGGCAGCCGGCGTTTGAACCGGGTCGGCTGCGGGTCGGTCGGTCGTGGGCCCTGCGTCGGCGGGAGTCGGCGTTGCGGGCGTCTCGGAGTTCGTCATGGGCAGGCTCTTCAGCGGAGCGAGCAAGCAAAACCCCGCATTGTGCCGCCGTCGGAGCGGCCTTTCTTCAGCCTCACAATCCGGCCCATGACAGAAGTGCAACAACAAGAGCTCAAGCTGCCCCAGCCGCACCACGCCGCGCGCATCCCGGCGGGCATCGCACCGGCCGACGTCGAGCGGCTGCGCCGCGCCGCCTACCTGCTGCCGCAAGTGGTCAAGCCGGCCGATTTCACCGAGGGCGACGACCAGCCCCCGCCGGACCTCGAACGCCTGGGTTTCATCCAGCTCGCGCGCGCCGCCGCGGGCGGGCGGCCCAGCCGCTGGATACATCCCGGCCACGTCGCCGCCGCGCTGCGCCACCTGGACGACGTGGGCGCGGGCCCCGAGGTCCGCGCGCTGATGCTGGAACGCCAGGCCGCGCTGGACCAGCTCGGCATCACCCGCGCCGGCCAGGGCTGGCAGCGCCTGCTGCACCACCCGCTGGTGCTGCAGGAGCCCGCCTGGACGCTGCAGGTCGCCCACCGCGTCCCCGTGGACGAAGCCCCGCTGTGGGACTTCCTGCGCACGGGCGACCGCCGCGTGCTGCTGGCCAACCTGGGCCAGCCCTCGGCGCACCCGCAGGCCGGCGAGCTGCGCAGCCACCTTCAAAAGCTCGTGGACCGCAGCGCCAGCGGCCACCCGAAACAGCTCGACTCCCTGCTGCCGCGGCTGCAGGCCGAATGCGCCGCGCCCATGTCGCTGCCCGCCCTCCTGGCCGCGCTCACCCGCGCGCAGGACCGCTGGGAGCACCGCGCCGCGGAAATGGACACCCTGGCCGGCCTCACCTCCGAGCTGGCCTTCCGCGGCTACCCGGACAGCTTTTCGCTGGCGCGCCAGATGCAGCGCAGCGTCACGCTCTACGTCGGACCGCCCAACAGCGGCAAGACGCACGCGGCCTTCGAGCGGCTGGCGCAGGCGATGGACGGCGCCTACCTCGCCCCGCTGCGGCTGCTGGCCCTGGAAGGCCGCGACCGCCTCATGGCCCGCGGCGTGCCGTGCTCGCTGCTCACGGGCGAGGAGAACATGCCCGCGCCCCAGGCCCGCGTGGTCAGCAGCACGATAGAGATGCTGAGCACGCAGCGCCCCATAGACGTGGCCGTCATCGACGAGGCCCAGATGGTCTTCGACGCCGCCCGCGGCTGGGCCTGGACCCAGGCGATCGTGGGCGTGCCGGCCAACGAGGTCATCGTCATCTGCTCGGCCTACGCCGTGCCCGCCATCGAGCGGCTGCTGAAGCTGTGCGGCGAGCAGTGCAAGGTGCGCCACTTCGAGCGCAAGCAGCACGTTCAGTTGATGTCGCAGCCCGTGCCCATCGGCGCGCTCAAGCGCGGCGACGCGGTGGTGGCCTTCAGCCGGCGCGACGTGCTCATGCTGCGCGACCAGATCGCCGACAACGGCCATCCCGTTGCCGTCATCTACGGCGCGCTGCCGCCGGAGGTGCGCCGCCGCGAGGCCGAGCGCTTTGCCGAGGGCCAGGCGCACGTGCTGGTGGCCACCGACGCCATCGGCATGGGCCTGAACCTGCCCATACGCCGCGTGCTGTTCTCCACCCTGAACAAGTTCGACGGCCAGACCGAGCGCCCGCTGGACGTCTCGGAAGTGCACCAGATCGCCGGTCGCGCCGGCCGCTACGGCCTGCACGACGAAGGCTTTACAGGGGTGCTGCGCGAGGCCGAGCCCACGGCGCTGCGCGTGCTCAAGGAGCTGCTGCCGCGTGTTCCCAAGGCGCCGCGCGACTTCAAGGCTCCGGTGGCGCCGGGCTGGTGGCATGTCAACACCATCGCCGCGCGGCTGGGCGTGAACAAGCTGCGCACGGTGCTGGGCATCTTCATCGAGCAGTTGCGCCTGGACGACGCGCACTTTGCCGTCGCCGAGCTGGACCAGATGCTGGAGATCGCCGGGCTGCTGGACGAGGCGGGCGGGCGGTTGTCGCTGCGCGACCGTTTCATCTACGCCCAGGCGCCGGTGGACACCCGCACCGCGGCGCTGGTGGAGGAGTTCCTGGACTGGGCCCACCACCACGCCGCCACGGGCGAGGCCGGCAGCCCCGCCTTCCTGCGCGAGGTGGACGAGCACAGCCGCCTGGACCGCATGGAGCAGGCCCTGCGCGGCTGCAGCCTGTGGCTGTGGCTGGACCTGCGCTTCCCTGGCGTCTACGGCGAGGTGGACGCGGTGCAGGACCTGCGCTCGCGGCTGAACGACGGGATCGAGCGCCACCTCAAGGGCAAGAAGCCGCTGTGGCAGCGGCGCGCTGGCGGGCGGCGCTGAAGCCGGCAAGCGGGCGGCGCCGACATCCGCTTGCAGGCGGCCCGCTCGCGGCTGGACCACTGGCGCGGCGGCCCTGTCGTCCTGCCATTCGGCCCGCAAGCGGACCTCCTACAGAGGGCGCGGCGCCACGTTTTCGCAACCCGCATCGTTCAGAAATCTGAACGATCCCGCCCATTCAATGGGGGTCCGCCGGGCACGGCAGTGAACGATGCGGCTGCCGGCGCTCAGGCCACAGGCGCCGCCTCCTCCATTTGCAACGTCACCTGCACGGTGAACGTGCTGCCGCGCCCCGGCGCGCTGTCCAGCGACAGCTCGCCGTCCATCATCGACACCAGCCGCCGGACGATGGACAGCCCCAAGCCCGTGCCGCCGAAGCGCCGCGTGGTGGAGCTGTCGGCCTGCGTGAACGCTTCGAAGATGCGCGCCTGCAGCTCCGGCGCGATGCCTATGCCCGTGTCCGCCACCTCCAGCCGCAGCCGCACCCGCGAGCCCTGGACCGGACCCGGCCCCTCCACCGGCAACGCCAACACGCGCAGCGTCACGCCGCCTTGCTGCGTGAACTTCAAGGCGTTGCTCAGCAGGTTGAGCAGCACCTGTTTCAGCCGCAGCGGGTCGCCGCGCAGCGCCGCCAGCGGCTGCGCCGGGGCATGAAGCGCCAGCGTCAGGCCCTTCTGGTCGGCCTGCACGCGGGCCTGGGCCATCACCTCGTCCAGCAGCGTGCCCAGCGCAAAGGGCACGGCCTCCAGCCGCATCTCGCCGGCCTCGATCTTGGAGAGGTCCAGCACGTCGTTGACCAGCGCCAGCAACTGCTGGCCCGCCCCGGCGATGTGGCCCACGAACTCGCGCTGGCGCCCCTGCAGCGGCATTTGCTGCAGCAGGTGGCTCAGGCCGATGACGGCATTGAGCGGCGTGCGGATCTCGTGGCTCATGTTGGCCAGGAAGGCGCTCTTGGCCCGGCTGGCGGCCTCCGCCTGGGCGGTGCGCTGCTCCAGGGCTTGTTCGAGCGCCTTGCGCTCGGTCAGGTCCACGGCCACGTAGATCAGGCCCACGGTGCGCGCGCGCTCGTCGCGCAGCGTGCGCACCTCCAGCAGCACGCTCACGCGCGAGCCGTCGGCACGCAGCAGTTGCCACTCGCCGTTGTCGCCCGTGCCCGAGCGGGCGAGAAACACCTCGCCCGGCGCCAGCGCGCGGCCCAGCTCCGCCCGCAGCGCCTGCAGCCGCTGCTGCAGCTCGGCCGCGTCCAGCAGCAGCGCCTGGGCCGGGCGGCCCAGCGCCTGCGCCGCCGCGTAGCCCGTGAGCCGTTCGGCAGCGGGGTTGAAGAGGGTGATGAGCCCGCCTGCGTCCGTGGCCACGATGGCGCTGCCCGCGCCGTCCAGGATGGCCCGCTCCCGCGCGGCCAGCACGCGCAGCTCCGCGGTGCGCTGCTGCACCTGCTGCTCCAGCGTGGCGTTGAGCTCCAGGATGCGCGCCTGCGCCTGGCGCTGCTCGCGCACGTCGCGCAGCGTGCTGGCCAGCCCGCGCGGCTTGCCGTCCACGTCGCGCATGGCCGCCAGCGACAGCGAGGCCTCCACCGGGTGCCCGTCGCGGTGGCGCAGCACGGTGTCGAAGGGCGACACCGATTTGCCCGCCAGCGCCTGCTCGCCGGCGCGGCGCACCCGCTCGCGCTGCGCGTCGTCCAGCGCGAGCTCGTAGAGGTCGCGGCCCAGCGCCTCGACCGCGCTCCAGCCCAGCAGCCGCTCGGCGGCGGGGTTCCACTCGGTGATGGAGCCGTCGGCCTCGTGGCCGACGATGGCGTCCTGCGCTCCCTCCACCATGGCCGCCATGCGCGCGCGCTGGTACTGGATCAGCCGCTCGCGCAGCACCGCGCGCTGCCTGCCGCCCAGCAGCAGCGCCAGCAGCACCGACACCCCGGCGGCAGTCAGCGTCAGCACCCCGGGGTCGGGCAAATTCAAGCCCCGCCTGAAGGCCGGGCGCGGCTGCAGGTCCAGCTCCCAGATGCGGCCGAACACGGTCAGCCGCATCTGGTGGTGCGGACCCGCCGCCTCGCCCTCGCGCCATTGCGCCGAGGTGAAGAAACCTTCGGCGGCGCCGGCCACGGTGACGTCGCGCAGCGCCAGCGCGAACTCGTCGTCGTCGTAGTCGAAGTCGCGCATCACCTCGTCCATCACCAGCGGCGCGTAGGCCCAGCCCAGCAGCGCTTGCAGGCGCTGCTGCGGCGGCGGCAGCACCACGCCGCGGTAGATGGGCAGCAGCACCAGGACGGCGCGCTGCGGGTTCTCCGTGGCCTGGACGATGGTGATGGGCGCCGTGATGCGCGCCTCGCCGCTCGCCATGGCCGCATCGGCCGCGGCGCGGCGCTTGGGCTCGGAGGCCACGTCCAGCCCAACGGCGGCCTCGTTGTGGTGCAGCGGCTCGATGTACTGGATGACGTAGCGCACGTCGCCATGCGGCGTGAGCTGGCGGATGTGGAAGTCCGGCGCCCCGTCGCGCCGCGCTGCCTCCACGAGGGCCGCCTCCTGCTGCGGCAGCACGCGGCGTATGAAGCCAAAGCCCCGCGCGCCCGGAAACTCCCTCGGCAGATCGCGCGAGAGCCCGTACTGGTGGAAGCGCTCGCGCGAGATCTCGTCCATCCCGGCGGCGATGACGGCCCCGCGCGCGCCGCGCAGGCCGAACTCGTAGGTGCGCATGCGCGTACGCACCTGCTCGGCCGCGCGCTGCGTCAACTGCTCGGCGCGGCTGCGCTCCATCGCCTGGTTGGCCCGGTACTGCCATGCGCCCAACCCGGCCGACAGCACCCAGCCGCCTACCAGCAGCAGCAGCGGGGCGCGGACGATGTCGCGCAAGTCCGTCTTGGGCGGATGCAGGGACGGCAGGGGCATGCGGGGGTGATCAGTGCCTTGTCGTTCTTCTTGAAGCGCCGTGCCGCAGCAGCCGGCACGCCGCCCCGCAAGGCCAGGAACGAGTATGCCTGCGCGAACAAGGGGTACGCGGCTTGCCGCGACCCAGGGCAACACCCCAATGGAGCAAGCCATGTCCGACTCACCCAAGGTTCCCAAGGTCAACCCCGACGACAAGGACGCCGTGCGCGCCGCCGAACAGGCCCAGGCCACCCTGGACAACACCTGGAAGGGCTACGAGAACAGCCGCGACCCGGCCCACGGCAACCCGTCCGGCCCGTCCGACCAGGAAGGCCCCGCCCACCGCCAGGGCCGCCCGCAAATGGGCGACAACGGCGGCGCCATCCGCTCCCGCTGACGCCGCCGCGCCCGCCGCGGCCCCATCGCGGACCGCGGCAGGGCTGACCGGCACGCACGGTCAGCAAATTCACACAACGGGACGCAACGTCCCGCATCGTGAACTGATTCGCGCTGCGACCACCCCGCCAATGCGGGGTTTTGCGCTTTTTCCCCTAGCATCAACGCAAAGAACCGGGCGCCCGGCCCGGGTTGTGCAACGGCGCCCAACGCGCCGCCACCTGACGGGGAAGTTCAATGCTGAGGGGAGCGCTGTGCGCGCTGGCCGTGGGCCTGCTGTGGTCCACGCCAGGTTGGAGCCGTGCCTTGCCGGACGACGCCGCCGCGCGGCAGCCGCGCGCGGCACCGGCCATCGGGGGCCAGGACGAGCTGCAGCGCTTCGCGCGCGGCGTGATCGACAGCAACGACCACCGGCGGCGCCCTTTCGCCGTGGTGGACAAGAAGTCCGCGCGCCTGGTGCTCTACGCCGGCGACGGCAGCGTGCTGGGTGCCGCACCCGTGCTGCTGGGCCTGCAGCCCGGCGACCACGCCGTGCGCGGCGTCGGTCGCAAGCCGCTCTCGGCCATACGCCCCGAGGAACGCACCACGCCGGCCGGCCGCTTCGACACCGAGCCCGGCCGCAACCTCAGCGGCGAGCGCGTCGTCTGGATGGACTACGAGGAGGGTCTGGCGCTGCACCGCCTGCGCCCGGCCCCCGCGCGCGAGCGCCGTGCCCAGCGCCTGGCCTCCAGCACGCCGGCCGACAACCGCATCTCGCTGGGCTGCGTCATCCTGGACGCCGACTTCTTCGTCGCCGTGGTGGAGCCCGTGCTCGGCCGCCAGCGCGGCGTGATCTACGTGCTGCCGGAAACCGAGCCGCTGGCTGCCGTGTTCGAGCGCCAGGTGCTGGCCGGGCTGCGGCCGGACTGAGCCTGCGCCTGGCCGCCGCCGCACCGGCCGCGGCCAGGGTTTCACGCGGCGGCGCACCGGCCGCCACGAAGCCGTGCCCATACTGCGGCGCATGGCCTACCACCAGCGCATCGGCACCGAAACCTTCACCTTCCCTGACCTGCGCACACTGCTGGCGCGCGCCAGCCCCGAGCGCAGCGGCGACCGGCTCGCGGGCGTGGCCGCGGGCTCGGCGCGCGAGCGCGTGGCGGCGCAGATGGCGCTGGCCGATGTGCCCCTCACGCGCTTCCTGCAGGAAGCCGTCGTCCCGTATGAACAGGACGAGGTCACGCGCCTCATCCTCGACCGCCACGACGCCGCCGCCTTCGCCCCCGTGGGCCATCTGACCGTCGGCGGCTTCCGGGACTGGCTGCTCGGCGACGAAGCCACGGGCCAGGCGCTCGCCGCGCTGGCCCCCGGCCTCACGCCGGAGATGGCGGCGGCCGTCTCCAAGCTGATGCGCAACCAGGACCTGATCCAGGTCGCGCGCAAGTGCCGCGTCGTCACGCGTTTCAGATCCACCCTGGGCCTGCCCGGCCGGCTGGCCACGCGGCTGCAGCCGAATCACCCGACGGACGATGCCGCGGGCATCGCCGCCGCCCTCCTCGACGGCCTGCTGCTGGGCAGCGGCGACGCGGTGATAGGCATCAACCCGGCCGGCGACGATGTGGAGCAGGTGTCGGCGCTTTTGAAACTGCTGGACGCGGTGATCGAGCGCCACGGCATTCCCACCCAGTCCTGCGTGCTCACGCACGTGAGCAACACGCTGCAGGCCATGGAGCGCGGCGCGCCGGTGGACCTGGTGTTCCAGTCCATAGGCGGCACCGAGGGCACCAACCGCGCCTTCGGCGTCGACCTCGCGCTGCTGGCCGAGGCCCAGGCCGCCGCGCTGGCGCTGGGCCGCGGACAGGGGCAGGTGATGTACTTCGAGACGGGGCAGGGCAGCGCCCTGTCGGCCGGCGCGCACCACGGCTGCGACCAGCAGACGCTGGAAGCGCGCGCCTATGCCGTGGCGCGGCGGTTCGATCCGCTGCTGGTCAACACCGTGGTGGGTTTCATAGGCCCGGAGTACCTGTTCGACGCCAAGCAGATACAGCGCGCCGGGCTGGAGGACCACTGCTGCGGCAAGCTGCTGGGCCTGCCCATGGGCTGCGACGTCTGCTACACCAACCACGCCGAGGCCGACCAGGACGACGCCGACACGCTGCTCACGCTGCTGGGCGTGGCCGGCGTGAACTACGTGATGGGCGTGCCCGGCGCCGACGACGTGATGCTGGGCTACCAGAGCACCTCCTTCCACGACGCGCTGTACCTGCGCCGCGTGCTTGGGCTGCGGCCCGCGCCGGAGTTCGAAGCCTGGCTGCAGCGCATGGGCTTCGCCGACGACCAGGGACGGCCGCTGGAAGGCGTGCCGGCCGGATTCGCGCAGGCGCTGCTGCCGGGCGTGTGAAAGGAGTGGATTCATGACGGCAACGCCTCCCAACGATCCCAAGCTTCCAGCCCCCCCGTCCGGCGCCGCCGACCTTTGGACCGCCCTGCGCCGCCACACCCCCGCGCGCATCGGCCTGCCGCGTGCGGGCGTGAGCCAGGGCACCGCCGCGCAACTGGAGTTTCAACTTGCACATGCCCGCGCCCGCGACGCGGTGCACCAGGCGCTGGACCTGCCCGCGCTGGCCCAGGCGCTGCAGCCCCTGGGCCTTGCCTGCGTGGCGCTGCACAGCGCCGCCGCCGACCGGCCCACCTACCTGCAGCGCCCCGACCTGGGCCGACGGCTGGACGGGCCGTCGCGCAACCGCCTGGCGGCACTGGCCGCGCCAGGTGAAACCTTTGACCTCGCCCTGGTGCTGGCCGATGGCCTTTCCGCCCAAGCCGTGCAGGCCCACGCGCCGCCGCTGCTGCAAGCCCTGCTGCCGCGCCTGGCGCAGGGCGCCACGCCCTGGCGCCTGGCGCCCATCGCCCTGGTCGAACAGGGCCGCGTCGCGTTGGGCGACGAGGTGGGCGAGTTGTTGAACGCCTCGCTCGTGGCCGTGCTCCTGGGCGAGCGCCCGGGCCTGTCCGCGCCGGACAGCCTGGGCCTGTACCTCACCTGGGCACCACGCGTGGGCCGCGTCGACGCCGAGCGCAACTGCATCTCCAACGTGCGCCCGCAGGGGCTGCCGTATGAATGGGCCGCGCGGCGGCTGGCATGGCTGTTGGGCGCGGCGCGCGCGCGCGGCACCAGCGGCGTGGCGCTCAAGGACGAAAGCGGGACACAGCAGTTGCAAATCCAGACCTGAATCCCAGCGTTTTCCTGGGAAAAGGCTCACCTGCCCCGGAAAGCCCCGTCGCGGCGCGGCCACCGGAATGCGATTTGCCTCACCGCCGCCATGCGACGCATACCCCAAGTCAGCGGCTGGGACCAGAGCCTGGCTTTCCTGGCCGATCCCTACCGGTTCATTGCCCGCAATTGCCGCCAGTTGCGCAGCGAGGTCGTGCAGGCGCGGCTGCTGTTGCGGCAGACCCTGTGCTTCACCGGGCCGCGCGCGGCCGAGCTGTTCTACAACGAGTCGCTGTTCTGCCGCGCCGGCGCCGCGCCTGAGCCGCTGCGCGCCACCCTGTTCGGCAAGGGCGGCGTGCAGGGGCTGGACGGCGCGGCGCACCGGCGCCGCAAGGCGCTGTTCATGCGCGTGCTCGCGCCGGAGCAGGTCGCGGCGCTGGTGCGGCAGGTGTCGCACGAATGGGAGCACGAGCTGGCGCGTTGGGCCGAGCAGCCGCGGGTGCCGCTGTACGCCGCGCTGCACCCCATGCTCACGCGGGCGGTGTGCCATTGGGCCGGCGTGCCGCTGGCGCCGGCCCAGGTGGCGCTGCGCACGCGCGAGCTGGTGGCCCTCTTCGACCAGGCCGCCGGCCCGCCGCTGAGCCACCTGCATTCGCGGCTGGCGCGCATGGCGCTGGAATCGTGGCTGGCGCACCTGCTGGCCGAGGCGCGCGCCGGGCGGGTGGAGTTGCCCGAGGGCAGCGCGGCCGAGGCGGTGGCCCTGCACAGGGATGAGGATGGGAAGGTGCTGCGCCCGCGCATTGCCGCGGTCGAGCTGATCAACCTGCTGCGGCCCACGGTGGCCGTGTCGGTCTTCATCACCCAGGCCGCGCACGCGCTGCACATGGCGCCGCAGTGCCGCGAGCCGCTGAGCGACAGCCTCGCGGGCGGCGACATGCGCTATGCGCAGGCCTTCGTGCAGGAGGTGCGGCGCTGGTACCCCTTCTTCCCGGCCGTGGCCGCGCGGGTGCGGCACGACTTCGAATGGCAGGGCTACCACTTCTCCCGCGGCGAGCTGGCGCTGCTGGACCTCTACGGCACCAACCACGACCCGCGCAGCTGGGACGATGCCGACGAGTTCCGCCCCCAGCGCTTTCTTGCCCGCAAGCCCGGCGCCTACGACTTCATCCCCCAGGGCGGCGCCGAGCCCCATGCCCACCACCGCTGCCCGGGCGAGGGCGTGGCCATCGCGCTGATGATGCTGTCGCTGGACTGGCTGCTGCACCGCATGCGCTGCGAGGTGCCGCAGCAGGACCTCAGCCTCGACATGTCGCGGCTGCCCGCGCTGCCGCGCGACGGCCTTCTCATCAGCGGCGTGCAGGCGCTGTCCTGACCCGGCGGCGGGCGCCGCTCACGGCGTGGTGCAGCCGCCCTCGGCCGAGCACAGCACGCCCAAGTTGGCCGAGCTGAAATGCGGCGCCACGTAGGTGTTGCCGAAGCTGCCCGTGCAGGACGGGCCGCTGACCACGCCTTCCACGTAGCCGCTGACTTGGTAGGGCTTGTAGTTGCTGATCCACGCGCCGCCGCTGGAGCCGTAGGTCATGTTGCAGCCCTTGACCAGCACGTCCGTGCCCTCGCAGCTCGCCGAATACGTTTCCGCCGTGCACATGGACGTGTAGAGCGTGGAGATATTGCTGGCGTAGCCTATGGAGTGCAGGTTGCGCACGTAGGGAAAATTCATGCGCCAGCCCAGCCAGCCCGTGTAGTAACTCACCGGGCGGCCCGTGGTGGGATTGTTTTGCAGCCGGATGATGGCCACGTCGTTGCGCCGCCCGCCGCCAGAAATCCAGGCATTCAATACCCGCGCCGAGGCCCATCGATATTGGCCATAAGGCGCCGCGCCGTTGCGCTCGGCCGGCACGAAAGTCCAGCCGGATTTGAAGCCGCGGCCCACGTCGTAAACACAGTGCGCCGCCGTGACGATGATGTTCTTGGGTGCGCCGGTGATGCTTTGCGCCGTGCAATAACCGCCGCCGTCAATCAGCAGCTTGCCGATGACTTTCCACGGATAGGCCTGCTGCTGGTTGAGCCAGTAATTGCCGAGGTAGGCGGTGTAGGTGTCGGCCGTGCCGAAATCGATGCTGTCCTTCACCGGGTCGTCGCCGGAGGCGGAAAACCCGGCCGAGGTGCCGGTACTGCCGCTGCCGGCCCCGCTGCCCGGGGCGGGCGCGCTGCGGTTTTTCCGGTCCATTTCATAAAGCATGCGCCACTGCTCGGAGAAGGCCTTTTGCGCCTCGCGCTCGCCGTTGGCGTTGGGCGCGCCCGGGCGCCGCGTGCGCGGCGGCTCGGTCACCGGCGGGGGTTCCTCCCTGAAGGTATTGCCGGACTGATAGCGCGGGTCGGCGTTGGGCGCCGGGGCCCATTCCAGCGGCTTGGCGCTTCTGATTTCCTCTGGCGTGTAAATCTTGTCCGCCGCGCCGAACTGGCTTTTCTCGGCGGCGCCGGGATTGACGAGCGTGGTGGTGGCCGAATTGGATTCGGCCGCTTGCGCCATGGCGGGCAAAACAACGGCGATGGCCAGCAGCGCGCCGCGGCCACAAATGCCAATATATTTCATCGCTTCCCCTTCCAGTGAGGCCATGAAAAAATCGGCCGGGCAAACAGGAAAATGAAGGCGGCCCGAAAATTGATTATGGCGATGGCGGACTCATTCAACCGGACTCCGAGAATCCGGTCTCACGAAAACACCGCAGGGGCCGTCCCCCCAAGAATGGTTGATGGGGACGGAAAATTAAAATGACTTTTGTCCGGCGGGGGCGGCCGGTGCCGTCGAAACGGCCGCCGCCAGCGGCACCACGTCCGCCGCCACGCGCCTGAGCAGCTCGCCCAGCACCTGGGCATGCGCCTGCGGCGTGTCCGCGCCAGCGGACAGCACGTAGCGGCGCTCCAGGCGCTGCAGCGGCGTGCCGTCCGGCGCTTCCAGGCTGCCGCGCACCACGGCGACCAGCTCGTGGCGGTCGCGCCGGTAGTCCAGCGGAGAGAACTCCAGCCGCAGCGAATGGGCCCGCGGCTGCGCCGCCTCCGTGCCGCCGTCGCCATTGGTGTTGCAGGTGGCGTTGCACAGCGTCCACAGCGGCAGCCGCGCACGCAGCTCGCTGGCGAGCTCGCGCGTCATGCCCACCTCGATACGCTCGGCCCAGAAGGTGCCGGGCCAGTCGTCCACCGTGGTGTCGGCGGCGCGGTAGCGCACCCGGCGCGCCAGCAGGTATTCCGGCAACTGCACCCGGCGCACCACCAGCACGGGGCCGGCGGCCGGGGGCGCCTCCGGCTGCGCAGCCTGCACGGCCGGTGCCGCGGCCCCGGCGGGCGGCTCGCCCAGCGTCGGCAAGGCCAGCAGCCTGGCCGAGGGCGGCGCGCTGGCGCAGCCCAGCAGCACGGCGGACAGGGACAGCACCGCGGCGGCGCGGCAGGCGGAAGTCGTCATCAAGTGCGGGCGGCTCATTGGCGGCGGCGGCCGAAGATGACCGCGTTGGGTTGTTCCTCGACCAGCTCGCTGAACTCGCGCAGGCTGCGCGCGGCTTGCGAGAGGTCGCGCACGGCGGCGTCCAGGTCGGCGCGCAGGGGGGCGCCGGGGTCGGCCAGATCGTTGACGCGCTTCATGGCCACCTGCGCGGCCTCGGCCGCGGCGCGGGCGCTTTGCAGCGAGGCCTGCAGCTCCGGCTGCGCGGCGGCCACGGTCTGGCGGCTGGTCTCCAGCAGGCGGTTGACGCCCTGCAGGCTGGCCGTGGCGGTGGTGCGCAGCTCGTTCATGGCGGCCGTGGCCGCGCCCAAGGTGCGCTGGCCTTCGCCGGCCAGGCCGTTGACCTGCTTGGCCACGCCGTCCAGCGCCTCGCGCGCGCTGGTGACGGTGGCGCGCGTCTCCACCAGCGTCTCGTTGAGCGTCTGCAGCGTGGTGCGCAAATCCATCACCGTCTCGCGCAGCGGCAGTTGCGCCACCTGGTCGAACAGGGCGTCGAAGCGGTCACGCGTTGCGGGAATCTCGGGGTAGGCGCCCGCGTTGGCCGTGGCGGCCGGCGGCGGCGTGCCGTCCTCGACGAAATCCAGGTCGATGAGCTTTTGCCCGGTCACGAAGCTCTGCGCCACCAGCCGCGCGCGCAGGCCGCGCTGCACCAGGGCGGGCAGCTCCGGCGGGGCGGCCCGCCCGCCGGTGGCGTTGCCGAAGCGCACGCTGTTGGGGTTCAGGCGCACGCGCACGGGAATGCGCGCGTCCAGCGACTGCTGTTCGACCTCGATGCCGATGTCCTCCACCTGGCCCACGGGCACGCCGCGGAAGGTCACGGGCGCGCCCACGTACAGGCCGGCCACGCCGCCCTGGAAGTAGATGATGGCCAGCGTCTGCTTGCGAAAGAGGCTGTTGCCGCTGAGCCAGAGCACGGTGGCCACGATGAGCGCCAGCGCACCCAGCGCGAAGCCGCCGACGAGCAGGGCGTGTTTTTTCATGGTCGTGCAGGGGGTTCCTCGCGGCGCAGGAAGGCGCGCACGGTGGGGTGGGTGTCGGCGGCGTCGCGCAGCGCGCGCGGGCTGCCGCGGGCGATGGGCTGGCGGCTGTCGTCGTCCAGGTAGATGCCGTCGTCGGCGATGGCAAACAGGCTGGGCAGCTCGTGGCTGACCATGACCACCGCCGCGCCGGTGCGCTCGCGGATGTCGAGCACCAGGTCGTCCAGCCGCCGCGCGCTGATGGGGTCCAGGCCGGCCGAGGGCTCGTCCAGAAACAGCAGCGGCGGCTCCGCCGCGATGGCCCGCGCCAGCCCGGCGCGCTTCTTCATGCCGCCGGAGAGGCGGTCCGGCAGGTAACCGGCGAAGCTTTCCAGGCTCACCCAGCCCAGCACCTCCATCGCGCGCTCGCGGCGCGCGGCGGCATTGAGGTCGGTGAGCTGCTCCAGCGGCAGCATCACGTTGTCCAGCACCGTCATGGCGCTCCACAGCGCCGCGCTCTGGAACAGCATCCCGCAGCGCGCGCGCAAGCGGGCGCGGGTGGCCGCGTCGCTGGCCCAGTAGTCCACGCCGCGGTGCAGCACCTGGCCGCCGGCGGGGGCGAGCAGGCCGATCATGTGGCGCAGCAGCGTGCTCTTGCCCACGCCGGAGCCGCCCATGACGGCAAAGATGGTGCGCGGCGCCACGGTGAAGCTGACGCCGCGCTGGATGAGCCGCGTGCCGAAGCGCATCTCCAGGTTCTTCACTTCCACCAGCGGGGCGTCGTCCTGCGGCGTGGCCATGGCGCTCACACCCCCACCGCGTTGGCCAGGATGGCGAAGAGCGAATCCACCACGATCACGCCCACGATGCTCACCACCACGGCCTTGGTGGTGGCGCGGCCGACGCCCGCGGCGTTGCGCTGCGCGTGCAGCCCGCAGTAGCAGCCCACGATGCCGATGAGCGCGCCGAAGACCACGGACTTCACCAGGCCCAGCCCCAGGTGGCTCCAGCCCAGGATGATGGCCGTGCGGTCCATGTAGGCCTGGGGCGCGAGCTGCAGCATGCCGCTGCCCACCAGTGCCCCGCCCACCAGCCCGGCGAGACACGCGTAGATGTAGAGCAGCGGCAGCAGCAGCAGCAGCGACAGCACGCGCGGCAGCACGAGGTAGGGGACCGGGTCGATGCCCAGCACCTCGTAGGCGTCGATCTCCTCGTTGGCCTGCATGGTGGCCAGCTCCGCGGCGAAGGCGGCACCGGTGCGCCCGCACATGACCACGGCGGTGATGACGGCGGCCATCTCGCGCGCCACGGCGATGCCCACGAGGTCGGCCACGTAGATGCCCGCGCCGAACTTCACGAGCTGCACCGCGCCCACGAAGGCCAGGATGGAACCCACCAGCAGGTTCACGCCCGTGACGATGGGCAGCGCCCGCGCGCTGGACTCGGTGGACACGCGCGCCAGGTCGCGCGCACTGATCCTGGCCCGCCCCCGCACCAGCCCCACACCGGCGAGCAGCACCTGGCCCAGGAAGGAAACGGGCTGGACCAACACGGCGGCGGAGAGGTGGGGCAGGGGCATCGGGGCGGCTGGAGCAGTTTGCGTGCCGAGGCCGCATGTTACAGACGGCTTCCGGGCCGCCCGCTGAAGCCAACGCTGGCCGCCTCAGGAGCCGCCTTCTCCCAGCCAACCCTGTTCCTCGCTCATCTCCCGCTCCAGCGGCACCGCCCGCGCCAGCGCCATCCAGAGGTCAAAGCGCATGGGGCCGATGCGCGAGGGCGCCGGCCGAGCGCATTCCAGCGCGGTGGGCGTGGCGATGAGCACGCCGCACTCCGGCGGCACGTCCTCGGGGCCGCCTATGCCTTCGGCCAGCACGTACCAGCACTCGCCGGCCATGCCGAGGTACGCCGCGCGCTTCTCCGGCTTCCTCAGGTCCGACAGCAGGTCGGCGCGGCGCACCTTGATCTCGTGCACCAGCGGCTGGAGGTAGGCCTCCACGCTGGTGTAGCGGATGGAGAACACGTCCGGCCGCGCCTGGACCCAGCGCAGCTTGCCCATCTGGCCCATCTGTCCGGGCCGGAGGGGCGGTTCGTCCTCGAACCCCAGCCCCGCGGGCAGCGCCTCGGTGGAGGCCAGGGGCGGCGCGTGCGGCAGCCCCGCGGCGGTGACGGCCACGGCCTGCGTGGGCGAGGTCACGGCCACCTGGGCCCGCAATTTCAGCTCCGTGTAGACGATGCGGCCGCTGCGCTGCAGGTGGCGCGCCACGCGCTGCACCAGGGCCTCGTGCGCGTCGAAGGCGCGGCGGTTGCGCTGGCGGCCCTGGGCCAGGGCGGCGATGCCGGCCTCGGTCAGGCGCAGCCGCTCGCGGCCGTCCTCCAGCAGCCGCTCCAGCAGCCCGGCGGCCAGCAGCTCGGCCTCCAATAAATCCTGGCAAGGCCAGCCGGCTGAGCGCCACAGCTCGCTCAGGCGCCGCACGTGAAAGCGCGTCAGCGCGAAGGGCAAAGAGGACAGGGACGGTTCTTCCATCGCCGGTACGGCTCCAGGGGCGAGGGGCCCGCGCGCCCCATCAGGCCAGGGCCTCGTCGGCCGCCGGGTGCAGGGCCTGGGCCCAGGTGCGGCGCTGCGGCTTCGGGATGTCGATGTGCGCCGCCTCCTCGCCGAAGACGGCCGCCGCCGCCTGGCGCGGGTCGTTGACGGTGCGCACGGCGTCGTAGGTGGACTGCGCCTCGGGGTAGGTGCGGCGCAGGTAGTTGAGCCACTGCTTCAAACGGCCGGCGCGGTGGCGCGGATCGACGCGGCGGCAGACGTGCACCCAGAAGTCCAGCATCAGCGGCAGCAGCTCGGCCCAGGCGATGCCGCCGCCTTCGCCGCGTATGGCCAGCGCCAGCCCCGGGTTGCTGACGATGCCGCGGCCCAGCATCAGCGACTCGCAACCGGACGCCTCGCGGCAGCGGCGGGCGTCCTCCACCGTCCAGATCTCGCCGTTGGCCACCATGGGGATGCGCACGGCGGCGCGGATGTCGGCCACGCGCTCCCAGTAGGCCGGCGGCTTGTAGCCGTGGACCTTGGTGCGGGCGTGGACGACGAGCTCGTCGGCGCCCGCGGCCTCGATGGCGCGGGCGTTGTCCTCGGCGCGGCTGTCGTCGTTGAAGCCCAGGCGCATCTTGGCCGACACGGGCATGTGCGCCGGCACGGCGCGGCGCACGGCCGCGACGATGCGAAACACCAGCTCCGGGTCCTGCAGCAGCATGGCGCCGCCGCCGTGGCGGTTGACGACCTTGGCCGGGCAGCCGAAGTTGAGGTCTATCCCCGCGGGGCCCAGCGAGGCCAGGCGGGCGGCGTTCTCGGCCAGGCACTGCTCGTCCGAGCCCAGCAGTTGGGCGCGAACGGGCGTGCCGGCGCGGGTGCGACCGCCTTGCAGCAGCTCCGGAACGACGCGCGTGAAGGCGCGCTCCGGCAGCAGCGTGCCGGTGACGCGTATGAATTCGGAGACGCAGCGGTCCAGGCCGCCCACGCGGGAGAGCGTTTCGCGCAGGGGATGATCGAGTAGGCCCTCCATGGGGGCCAGCAGCAGCAGGCTCATGAGGGGGCGCATGGTAAGGGGCCGGCGTCCCACCCTGTGGCAGGACGGGCGATGGCCCCGCGCCCCTTGCGCCACCGCGGCACGCTTTCCGCGCAATCCTCACGCCCCATGCAGCTCCCCAGTTCCGCCGCCTCGCCGGCATCGCCCGCCGCCGCCGAAGCCGCGGCTTCCACCGAGACCGTCTCCGCCCTGTCCATCGCCGCGCTGGCCCTGGCCGCCTTCGGCTCCGGCGTGTCGCTGCGCGTCAACGACGCGCTGCTGCCGCGCCTGGCCGGCGAGTTCCACGTGACGCTGGCCGAGGCCGCGCAGGTGGTGAGCGTCTTCGCCATCGCCTACGGGCTGGCGCAACTCTTCTTTGGGCCGACGGGCGAGCGCCATGGCAAGTACCGGGTGATCGCCTGGGGCTGCATAGGCTGCGCGTTGGCCTCGGCGCTGTGCGGCGTGGCGCCGGGGTTCGATGCGCTGCGGGCCTTGCGCGGCCTGGCCGGGGTGACGTCGGCGGCCATCATTCCGCTGTCCATGGCCTGGATCGGCGACGTGGTGCCCTACGAAAAGCGCCAGCCGGTGCTGGCACGCTTTCTGATCGGCCAGATCCTGGGCCTGTCGGCCGGCGTGTGGCTCGGCGGCTTCGCCGCGGACCACCTGGGCTGGCGCGTGCCGTATTTCATCCTGGCCGCGCTGTTCACGGTGGTGTCGGTGGCGCTCTTCATCGTGGAGCGCGGCTTGCCGGCGCATGCCCGCAAGCGGCAGCCGCCGGGCGCGGGCTCGGCGCTTGGGCGCATCGCGGGCGATTTCGGCTACGTGCTGTCGCAGCGTTGGGCGCGGGTGATCCTGGTGAGCGTGTTCCTGGAGGCGGTGGCGCTGTACGGGCCCTTCGCCTTCATCGCCGCGCACCTGCACGAGCGTTTCAACCTGTCGCTTTCGGCGGCGGGTTCGCTGTTGATGCTGTTCGGCTTCGGCGGCTTCATCTTCGCCTTGGCCTCGGGGCGGCTGGTGTCGCGCTTGGGCGAAGTGGGCCTGGCGCGCTGGGGCGGGAGCTTCATGGCCGTGTCCATGGCGCTGGTGGCCTTCGCGCCGCATTGGGCGCTGGCCGTGCCGGGCTGCCTGGGCATGGGGCTGGGCTTCTACATGCTGCACAACACGCTTCAGGTCAACGCCACGCAGATGGCGCCCCAGCGGCGCGGGCCGGCGGTGTCGGCGTTCGCCTCGCTCTTCTTCCTGGGGCAGTCGGCGGGGGTCGTCATCGCCGGGTGGCTGATGGCGCGCTGGGGGTCCACGGTGACGATTGCGCTGGGGGCGGCGGGAGTGCTGGCGGTGGCTTGGACGTTCGGGGGCCTGAGGGCGGGGAAGGGGGCTTGAGGAAGGCGCGGACCCACCCCTTCAACCCCTGATGTCACGCAGCAGCCGGATGTCGGTTTCCAACGGCTCCGCTTCGCCTGTGCCGATGCGTCGGAAATCCGGGTGCAAAGGATTGAGCAGGTAGTTGCGCTCCGCCGGCATCACGGCACTGGGCACGGCCAGCACGGCGCCATCGGCCCGTGCCAGCCAGTCGGCGCCCAAGGTTTGCAGGACGTCCCGGGCAGCGAGGGTGCGCCAGTGCGGCGGCAAGTCCGACAGCGACAGCTCCACGACTTTCAAATCCGACGGCAAGGTCGCCGGTATGAGCATGTAGTGCGCACGAAGCGGCTCGTCCTGCACCAGCATTTCGAGCAATGCCAGCGAGCGGCTCTCAGCGGTGTAGACCAGAGGCTGGCCCACCCGATTCCAGCGCCCGCCATACAGCCGCGCCCCCTCGCCGGAAAAAGCGCTGGCGGCGAAGCGTTTGGTGGTGATGCGCCAGACCGTCCGTTCAAGGCCCGCCATTTCAGGCAAAAACGCCGTGTTCGATGCGGCCCAAGGTGTCCAGCACCGCGGAGGCGCCCAGGTCCGTGTCGAGCAGGGACACCGGCGTTGCGCCACCCAAAGCGCCATTGGGCGCCTTGAGCCAGTCCAGCGCCGCGCGCTCGTCCTCGAACACTTGCGCGGCTCGCTCCACGACACGCGCCAAGCGCACGAGCTTGGCCGACTCTTCCCTGCTGAGCACGCCTTCGCGCTTGCGCCTCGCCAGCGTGCGCTCGGGAATGTCCAGCGCCTGCGCCAGCTCGCTTTGTGCCATGCCCACGGCCCGCACGGCGGCGTCCACGACACCTGCCGGCAGGCCTTGGCGGACCAGCGTGAGCCATTCCAAAGGCAGGTTCGGACGCCCCCGGAGCACGTTTTCTCCACCCAGTACGGCAGAGGCCTGCAATGTCATGACGCTCATGGGTACGTGCTCCTTGCAAAGGTTTTCCGCCATATGGCAATCGGCTTCGTCAATTTTGGCACTCCTTTGCAAGCGATGCTCACCCCATCGCCATCAACCCCACATTTCCCCCGGCCGCCGCCGTGTTGACGCACACGCTGCGCTCCACCATCAGCCGCTCCGGCGGCATGCAGGCCACGTCGCGCAGCCCCGGCGCGCCGGCCAGCAGCGGGACGATGGCGCCCGCCCGCCGCGCCAGCGCCTGGTTCAGCGCCAGCACGCGGTCCGGCACGTCCAGCGCGACGGCCAGGTCTACATCCGCCGCCAGCGCCTCGCGTGACAACGCCACCCGCTCGCGCACCGGTTGCGGCAGCGCGGCCAGCAGCTCGCGCGTGAGGGCCGAGTCCGCCCACAGCGCCTGGGCATCGGTGCCCAGCACCAGCGCCAGCAGGAAAAGCAGGTCGCCGCGCGCCGAGGCTTGGCACAGCACGCGCCGGCGCGGCAGCAGGCTGTAGACGTTGCGCTCGCCCGTCGGCCCGGGCAGCAGCGCGCTCAGGCCCGCGGGGCTGTCGGACAGCAGGGCGTCGCAGGCGGCCATGAGCGCCTCGTCCGGCGCCTTGCCGTCCGCCAGCCAGCCGCGCAGCAGGCGCAGCGGCAGCAGGCGCGGCGCGGGCGCCGCAACGCCCGCCTGCGCCACCGGTCCGGGTGCCGGCAAGGCCAGCGCGTGCCGCGCACACAGCCGCCGCACCAGCAGCGGCCCGCCCGCCTTGGGGCCGGTGCCGGACAAGCCTTCGCCGCCGAAGGGCTGCACGCCCACCACCGCGCCGATCATGTTGCGGTTGACGTACTGGTTGCCCACGCGGGCGCGCGAGGTCACCAGCGCCATCGTCTCGTCGATGCGCGTGTGCAGGCCCAGCGTCAGGCCGTAGCCCGTGGCCTCCATGTGCTTGAGCAATTCCTCCAACCCGTCGCGCCGCCAGCGCAGCACGTGCAGCACCGGCCCAAACACCTCGCCGGGGAGCTGCGACCAGTCGTCCAGCTCGATGACGGTCGGCTGGATGAAACTGCCGTTGGCCTGCAGCGACTCGTCCAGTGCCGCCCGCGTCACGCGCAGGCCCAGGGCGCGCATGCGATCCACGTGCTTTTCCACGCCCGCGCGCGCGGCCTCGTCGATGACCGGGCCCACGTCGGTGGACAGCGCGTCCGGCCGGCCCACGCGCAGCTCGGCCATCGCCCCCAGCAGCATGTGCAGCACGCGCTCGGCCACCTCCTGCTGCAGGCACAGCACGCGCAGCGCCGAGCAGCGCTGGCCGGCGCTGTCGAAGGCGCTGGCCAGCACGTCGGCCACCACCTGCTCGGCCAGCGCGGAGGAATCCACCAGCATGGCGTTGAGCCCGCCCGTCTCGGCCACCAGCAGCGGCGGGGCGCCTTGCGCGTCCAGCCGGCCGGCCAGCACTTCCCGCAGCCGCCTGGCGACGGTGGTCGATCCGGTGAACAGCACGCCGCGCACGCGCTCATCCGACGCCAGTGCCATGCCCACCGCCTCGCCGCTGCCGGGCAGCAGTTGCAGCGCCGCGCCGGGCACGCCGGCCGCGTGCAGCAGCTTCACCATCTCGGCGGCCACCAGCGGGGTCTGGCGGGCGGGCTTGCAGATCACGGCGTTGCCCGCGGCCAGGGCCGCGGCGAGCTGGCCGGTGAAGATCGCCAGCGGGAAATTCCAGGGGCTGATGCAGGCGATGGGGCCCAGCGGCAGCGCCCCTTCGCCCAACGCGGTGCGGGCCTGAAGCGCGGCGTAGCGCAGCGCGTCCACGGCCTCGCGCACCTCGCCCACGGCGGCGGGCACGGTCTTGCCGGCCTCGCGGACGATCAGGCCCACCAGCCACTGGAGCTGGTCCTCCAGCGCGTCGGCGGCGCGCTCCAGCAGGTCGGCGCGCTGTGCGGGCGGCGTGTCGCCCCAGGCCGGCTGCACGGCGGCGGCGGCGTCCAGCGCTTCCTTGACCTCTTCCGGCCGTGCCTCGTGCACGGTGCCCACGCGGTCGCGCCGGTCGGCCGGGTTGAGCACGGGTTGCGGCAGGTCGCCCGGGCGCGGCTGGCCCGCCACCAGCGGCGCAGCCGACCAGTCGCGCCGCACGCCGTGCAGCAGTCCCGCGGCCAGCGAGGCCAGCCGGTGCTCGTTGGCGAGGTCCACGCCGCAGGCGTTCAGCCGCTGGCCGCCAAAGAGGTTGCGCGGCAGCGGGATGGCGGCATGCGGCAGCCCGGCCGCGCCTTCGGCCTGCGCGGCGCGCTCCACCAGCGCCACCGGGTCGGCCACCAGCGTGTCCACGGCCACCGAGGCATCGGCGATGCGGTTGACGAAGCTCGTGTTGGCCCCGTTCTCCAGCAGCCGCCGCACCAGGTAGGCCAGCAGCGTCTCGTGCGTGCCCACGGGGGCGTAGATGCGGCAGGGGCGCCCAAGCCCGCCCTCGGACATGGGCGGGACGACCATCTCGTACAGCGGCTCGCCCATGCCGTGCAGGCACTGGAACTCGTAGCGGCCGGGCGCCCAGTCGCCGGCCATCTGCACCAGCGCGGCCACGGTGTGGGCGTTGTGGGTGGCGAACTGCGGGTAGACGGCCTCCGGTGCCGCCAGCACCCGCCGCGCGCAGGCCAGATACGCCACGTCGGTATGCGCCTTGCGGGTGAAGACGGCGTAGTCCTCCAGGCCGTCCACTTGGGCGCGCTTGATCTCGCTGTCCCAGTACGCGCCCTTGACCAGCCGCAGCATCAGGCGCCGCCGGCTGCGCCGGGCGAGGTCTATGCAAAAGCCGATCACGTGCGGGCTGCGCTTTTGGTAGGCCTGCACGGCCAGGCCCAGGCCGTTCCAGCCGGCCAGCGCCGTTTCGCCGCACAGGCGCTGCAGCAGGTCCAGCGACAGCTCCAGCCGGTCGGCCTCCTCGG
The DNA here is from genome assembly GCF_001571085.1 of Azohydromonas lata NBRC 102462. Taxonomy (GTDB): domain Bacteria; phylum Pseudomonadota; class Gammaproteobacteria; order Burkholderiales; family Burkholderiaceae_C; genus Azohydromonas; species Azohydromonas lata. Next base: position 59,366 of record NZ_BCTC01000003.1, on the reverse strand, counting down.
CGTCCAGGTTCAAGGCGATGCCGTGGTGCTGCGCCAGCAGCGCCAGGTGCAGCAGGCGGGGATACAGCTCGTCCATGACCCGCCCGTGCTGCGCGCGACAGTAGCGCGGGTGCAGCGCCGACAGCTTGATGGAGATGCCCGGCCCTTCCAGCAGGCCGCGCCCGGCCAGGGCGATACCCAGGGCATGTATGGCGTGCTCGTAGGCGGCGGTGTAGCGCTGGGCGTCTTCCTGCGTCAGCGCCGCCTCGCCCAGCATGTCGAAGGAGTACGTGAAGCCTTGGGACTCGCGGCGGCGGGCGCGGGAGAGGGCTTCGCCAATGGTCTGGCCGCAGACGAACTGCTCGCCCAACAGCCGCATGGCCAGGTCCACGCCCTTGCGCAGCAGCGGCTCGCCGCTGCGGGCCAGCACGCGGTTCAGCGCGTGGCGCAGCCCCGTCTCGCCGTTGTTCTGGACCATGCGGCCGCCCAACAGCAGGCCCCAGGCGGCGGCGTTGACGAACTTGGAGCCGCTGCGGCCCAAGTGTGCGGCCCAATCGCCCTCGCCCAGCTTGTCGCGGATCAGCGCGTCGCGCGTGGCGGTGTCGGGGATGCGCAGCAGCGCCTCGGCCAGGCACATCAGCGCCACGCCCTCCTGGGAGGACAGCGAGAACTCCCGCATCAGCCCCGGCACCAGCCCTTCCCGCGAGCCGCCGGTGGCGCGCTCGCGCAGCCGCCGCGCCAGCGACGCGGCCAGCGTGTGCGCCGCAGCGGCCTGCGCCGGCGCCAGGCGCGCCGCGCCCAGCAGCGGCGCCAGGGCTTCGCTTTCCGGGCGCCGGCAGGCCGCGGTGATGGCCGCGCGCAGCACGGACTGCGGCTGCAACTGGCCGGCGAAGTCCAGGAAGAAGGGGATTTCCATGCGTTCCATCCGGTCCGGTCCTTCCGTTGGGCGTGTTGCCCGGCCGCGCCGCTGGGCAGCCAGCGCGGCGCCGGCGCATCGTAGGATGCGCGCCCCCGCCGCCACCGCGGCGCGGACATCGCCACGTCGGGCTCACGAGGTCCGCCGCGCATTCACACGTCTGGAGGAACCGATCCCTTGGAACACACGTTTGTTTCCGCCCTGGTGCTGTTGCTGCTGGTGCTGGACCCGCTGGGCAGCCTGCCCGTGTTCATCTCGGTGCTGCGCGGCGTGCCGCCGCAGCGCCGCACGCGCGTGGCGCTGCGCGAGACGGCCATCGCCTTCCTGGTGCTGCTGGGCTTCATGTTCGGCGGCAAGCACTTCCTGGAGTTGATGCACCTGTCGGAGCGTTCGCTGGAGGTGGCCGGCGGGGTGATCCTGCTCGTGATCGCCATGCGCATGATCTTCGCCAGCGGCGGCAGCCTCTATGCCGCCGAGGCGCGCGAGCCCTTCATCTTTCCGCTGGCCGTGCCGCTGCTGGCCGGCCCCTCGGCCATGGCCACGGTGCTGCTGCTGGCCTCGCGCGCGCCGCAACGCATGGCCGACTGGGTGGCCGCGCTGACCGTGGCCATGGCGGTGTGCGGCGTGGTGATGCTGGCCAGCGAGCGCATGCGCCGGCTGTTGGGCGACTCGGTGGTCAGCGCCATGGAAAAGCTCATGGGGCTGGTGCTCACCGCCATCGCCGTGGAAATGATCCTGGCCGGGATCAAGCGCTACTTCTTCGGGGGCTGAGGCCCCGGCACCGCCCTTGCCGGGCGGCGCGGCATGGCCGACTTCCTACGCCTGGCGGTGCTGCTGCTGGTGCTGCTGGCGCTGCCCTCGCCGCAGGGGCGCGGGGGCATCCCCGAGCGCTGGCTGCCCTGGGCGCCGCTGCGCATTGCCGACAAGCCCAATCTGCTCACGCCGTTCAAGCTGTCGCGGCTTGGGCGTGATGCGGCGCTGTGCCGCGCCGTGCTGGACGAAGCGCCGCAACTGCAGGCCACGCCCGTGCCCGACCGCGAGGTGGGCCAGGGCTGCCGCCTCACCGACGCGGTGCGCGTCACGCGCACGGCCTTCGCGCTGGAGACGCCTTTTCTGTTGAGCTGCCGCGGCGCCGTGGCGCTGGCGCTGTGGGAAACGCACGTGGTGCAGCCGGCGGCGCAGGAACTGTTGGGCGCGCCCGTGGCGCGCATGCAGCACCTGGGCAGCCTGGCCTGCCGCGACGTGGCCGGGCGCGCGGGCCGGCGCAGCCGCCATGCGCAAGCCGACGCGCTGGACGTGGCCGGCTTCACCCTGGCCGACGGTCGCCGCGTGAGCGTGCTGCGCGACTGGCGCGATGCCAAGTCGCCCGCCGGCAGCTTCCTGCGCGAGGTGCACCGCGGCGGCTGCCGCAGCTTCAACGGCGTGCTGGGGCCCGACTACAACGCCGCCCATGCCGACCACCTGCACCTGGAGATGGGCGGCGGACGCTTTTGCCGCTGAAGGCGGCTGAAAGGGCCGCGCCCATGAAAAAAGGGCGGTGCCTTGCGGCACCGCCCCTGAACAGGATCTTCGAAGAAACGGGATCAGAAGTCGTGCTTGACGCCCACGCCGAAGGTCGTGGTCTTCTCGCCGGCCACAGGCTGGCGCGAGCTGATGGAGGTCAGCGAGGACGCGCCGGCATTGGCGTCAGCGACGGCCACTTGCGCGTACAGCGTGGTGCGCTTGGACAGGGCGTAGTCGTCGCTCAGGACCAGGGTCTTGGTCTTGTCGTCGGCGGCCTTCTTGTCCTTGCCCTGGTAGTAGGCCAGGGTGACGGTGTTGGCGCCGAAGGCGTAGTCCACGCCCAGGCCCCACACGTCCACCTTGGTCTCGCGGCCGGCCGCGACCACGCCCGCGTCGGACTTGGTGTGCAGGTAAATGCCCTTGACCTTGACCGGACCCAGCGGCAGCGCGGCGCCCAGGCCGTACTGCTTGACGTCGCCCGTGGCTGCCGCGATGTTGGTGGTCTGCTGGTACGAGGCCGACACGGTCACCGGGCCGGTGTAGGAGGCGCCGAGGGAGGCGACCTTGCCCGCGCCACCGCGGCCGGCCTGCTCGCCGAAAGCGTAGGCCGCACCCACGTTCACCGGGCCGAAGCTGTTGCTGTAGGACACCGCGTTGCCCAGGAACACGCCGATGTCGCTGCTGGGAGAAGCGGGGGAGGCGGCTTGAATCTGGTTCAGCGCGTAGGGATACAGGCCGGAGAGCTGCTCCTTCATGCCGCGCGGGTCGGTGCCCAGGTGCGCCAGCAGGGCCGGCGAGTACTGGCGGCCCAGGGCCACCGAGCCGAAAGCACCCTTGACACCGACGTTGGCCTGGCGACGGAACAGTCCGCCGGTGGTCGCGCCGGTGTCGGCGTTGATATGGCTTTCCAGGTTGAAGAAGGCGCTCAGGCCGCTGCCCAGGTCTTCCGTGCCGCGCAGGCCCCAGATGCTCGGAGCGATGCCGCCGTTGTAGAGCTCGGACAGGCCGTCGCCGGCGGCGGTGGTCTTGTTGGTGTACTGGTAGCCCAGGTCCACGCGGCCGTACAGAGTGACGTTGGATTGGGCGTTGGCGGCCGAGACGGCGGCCAGGGCGGCCAGTGCGATCAGGCTGTGCTTGAGTTTCATGTGCAGGTCTCCTTAGATGGAATGCGTGGGCGCGGACGACTCTCGAACCGACGGGCCGTGCCGGCACCAGAGGCCGCATCGCGCTGGGCGATACCGGCTGGTTTCTCGGCGAACGCAAGTGTGGTCCGTCTCAAAACTTGGCACCGGTTCGGGTTTCCACCATCTAGCCGACGGCGCCTTTGCTTCACCTTGCAGCGTTGTGGCGGTCGGTAGCAACGCGGCGGCTGCCGCGCGGCCGGCCTGCGGGCTGCTCCCCACCCCAGGACACGGCCCATGCGGGCGCAACCACCCCGGCGGCGCCCGTTGCATGCGGGTTTGCACCCAAAACGGGCCGTTCCGGCCTCAACCGCCACGCACGGCCTGTGCAGGCACAACCGAGAAGAACACTCGGGTAATCCGTTGCCCGCTGCCCACATCCATTAGGCGTTTTTGCAACGCTGCGCGCGCAACGTCGCACGCCGCGGTGCAAGGCGTGGCCGTCAGCGCTGCGGCGTGGCCTCAGGCGCGGCCAGCCAGCGCAGCTCGGCGGCCAGGTACTGGCGCTGCACGTTGCGCTTGTGGAAGGCCTCGTAGCGCGCTGCCGTGCGCCAGTCGGCCAGCTCCACCCGGCGCTGGGCTTCCAGCAGGTCGGCACCGCCGTCCAGCAGCGCCTGCACCTGCGCCTCCAGCGCCGCCAGGTAGCTCTCGACGGACGCGATGAGCGCCGGCGCCGCGCCCGGCGCGCCGTAGCCCGGCACCAGGGTGCGCAGCCCCGGCTGGCCGGCCAGGCGGCGCAGCGCCTCGCGCCAGGGCGCGGCTTCGCGGCCGGGGTCGATTTCAGGCACCCGCCCCGCGGGCACCAGCGCGCCGCCAAAGGCCACGCCGCTGCGCTCGTCCAGCACCACCAGGTCGCCCGCGGTGTGGCCCGCCAGGTGCAGCAGCGCGATGCGCCGCCCGCCCAGCTCCAGCACCTGGCTGCCTTCCACGCGGCGGCCGGGCAGCACCAGCCGCGTGCCGCGCATCACGGCCTCGCCCAAGTCGGCGCGCAGCCGGCGCAGGCACTCGTGGCAGCGCTGCGCCATGAGCTCGGCCGTGGCCGAGTGCGCCAGCACGGGAATGCCGGCCTCGGCAAAGGCGGCGCCGCCCATGAGGAACTCCGGGCGCGCCTGCGTGATGACGGCCAGCACCGGCTTGCGCCCGGTCAGGCGCCGTGCCTCGGCAATGGCCCAGCGCGCCAGGCGCGAGGAACCGCCGGTCTCGACGAGGACCGGACCGGCGGGCGTGTCCAGCACCCCCAGGTTGCCCACGGCGTCCTGGTTGCCGGCGTCGGCCGCCTCCAGGCTGCCGGGCAGCACCCACACGCCCGGTGCCACGGCCTGGGCGGCGCCGTAGCGGGCGGGCGGCGGATTCGCCATCGCGGCGGACAGCGCCGGCGCAGCCGCGGTGCCCGCCAGGGCGGCGAGCGCGGCCAGTGCCAGGCGGCGGCGCGGGATCAGGGGAGTCGATGCATGCACGGCCGGCAGCATGGCATGCGCGCGCCGCGGCTCAGGCCGAGAGCTGCAGCTTTTGCTCGAAGTGACGGCCCTCGGTGTCGTCCACGCGGGCGACGAGCTCGCCGCCGCGCGGCTCGGCCTTGAGCCAGAAGCGCAGGTGCGGGTTCTCGCTGAGCGAAAAGTCCACCTCGGCCTGGAGCAGGGGCGCGCCGGCGTAGGCCAGGGCGATGTGCCGGACGAACTGGGCCTTGGTGTACATGCGCGTCACCTGGTCCATCACCAGCCCGGAGTCGTTGGGATGGCTGACCATGAGCTGCGCGCGCAGGGGCTGACCCGGCGGCGCGTCCTCCTGCACCGCCAGCCGCATGCGCCCCAACGCGGCGCGGGCAGCCTCGGCGTCCTTGCCCGGGGGCGCGGAGCAGCCGCCGGAGGCTTTGACGAAACGCTTGCTCATGACCAGGCGGCCGTCGGAGAGCTCGGCCACGGCGCGGACAAACCCGTACTCGTCGATGCGCACGCGGGTCTCGAAATCGGCACGGCCGCTGGCCGGGCCGTACTCCATTTGCGCGGCCAGCGGCGAGGGGTTGTTGTCTATGACCAGCACCAGGCGGCGCACCGACAAGCCGCGTTCACTCTGGGCGAAGCCCATGCGCACGCCCAGGGGGACGACGGCCGCGTCCTCCGCGCGCACGGGCGCCTGCAGGGCAATGAGCGACTCGTCCTCGGCGATGGGACGGCGGCCGAACAGGGCCTCGCGCTGCTGCTGCCAGCGCGGGTTGTTCTCCGACTCCTCGGCCGTGCGCAGTTGCGCGCGGGCGGCGGCCGGCGCGGCCAGCAACAGGGCCAGCGCCTCGCGGCGGTGAAGAAGTGACGGCTTCATGGCGACCTCCTCGGAAAACTGCTGAACTGCTGGGCGAGGCAAGTGCCTGGCAGCGGGCCCGGGTGCGGGTGCGGGAACGGCACCGCCGCGGCCTGTTCAGCGCGCCCACTCCAGCTCGGCGTAGGCGGTGGTCAGGTTGCGGCGATGGAAGTCCGGCGCCAACTGCCATTGTCCCGGCAGGCGGGTGGCTTCCAGAGTTTCGGTCAGGCTCAGGCCTTTTCCCAGCGCGGCTTCCACCTCGCGCCGCAGGTCGGCGAGGTAGGCGGCGGTGGGCTGCAGATCCGCGGGCCAGTGGTCCATCACGCGGCCATGGCCGGGCACGGCGCGGCGCACGCCGCTGTCCTTGGCCAGGTCCTGCAGCACCTGCTGCCAGCCCAACAGCCGGCCGTCGAGCACGGGCAGGTGGCCGTCGAAGGCGAGGTCGCCCAGCCACAGCGTGCCGCTGGCGTCGTCCAGCACGGTGAGATCGTCGTCGGTGTGGGCCGTCGGCCAGGCGCGCAACTGCAGCGTGCGCCCGCCCAGGTCCAGCTCCATGCGGTCGGCCACGGCCAGCGTGGGCGGCGCGATGCGCTCAGGCACGTCCGTGGCGCCCTCGCGCTGCAGCGCGCGCAGGTAGTAGGGGCCGCGCGCGGCCAGCGCCGCCGCAAGCTTCAGGTGGCCCACGATCTGCGGCGGCCGCCCGCCGTTGGCCGTGGCAAAGGCGCCGTTGCCCATGACGTGGTCCGGATGCACGTGGGTGTTGACGAGCCAGCACACCGGCAGCGGGCTCACGGCGCGCAGCGCGGCCAGCAGGTCGCGCCCATGCTGCGGGCTGCCGCCGCTGTCGATCACCGCGGCGCAGCGGCTGCCCAGGATGAACCCGGTGTTGGCGACGCGGCCGTGGGCGGCGTCCCACACGGCGTGCTGGCCGGGAAAGAGGTAGACGCCGGGGGCAATGGGCTGCGCGGCGCTTGGAACGCCGGCCTGGGCGCCGGCTTTGGGGTCCGGCCCGCCCACCGGCGCGCAGCCGGCCGCGAGCCAAGAGAACGCGGCAGCGGCCAGGAAACGGGTGAGGGACATGCTTGCGACTCCAGCCGGTCCATCGCGGCGACTTCCGGTCCCCGGGACCGCTGCCGTGGCGGCAGCGGCGGGGCCGTGGTGCGGCGGCCGGCACCGGCCGCCGGGGGGAAGGCTTACTTGCCTTCGGCCATCTTCTTGAGGTTGGCCAGGCCGCCCTGGTAGACGCCGGTGACGGCCTTCACCGCCGCCTCGTCGTTCTTGTCGGCCGGGGGATCGTTGCCGGGAAAGGCACGGTAGAAGGCACCGCGCCACTCGACCACCGATTTGCCGTCGCCGTCCGGCGAGACCTGGATGGTGGAGGTGTAGTTGCTCACGGGCAGCGCGCCGCCGTCCTTGGCGCGGTAGGTGTAGCGGCGCTGCTCGTCGCTGTAGCCCTCCAGCGTCTCGACGATCTCGCCGCCGCCCTTGATGGCGATGGTGCGCACCGAGCCCACCTCATTGCCCTTGTCGGCCGGGCTGGCGGCCACGGCCGGATGCCACTTGGCCAGCCCATCGAAGGCCTTGATCTGGTCCCACACCTTGGCGGCGGGGGCGTCGATGTTGATCTTCTCGACCACCTTCTGGCGGGTCGGCCCGTGGGCCAAGGCACTGCCGGCAAAGGCGGCGGCCAGGCCAAAGGCCATCAGGCGCTTGAACAGCTTGGGATGCACGTTGGTCGTCTCCTGTCGTTGTGCTTGAAAGCTCTGGGAAGCTGGGGAAACACCCGTCAGGGCGGCGCCGCCACGAAGGCGCCGAAGCCCCGGGGATTGGAGCCGGTGGGGATGCGCGCGCGCAGTTGGCCGCTGGCGGCATCCAGCACCGAGAGGTCGTCGTCCATCCAGTTGACGACCAGCAAGTCGTCGCCCTGCACCGCCACCCCTTCCGGCGAGCCGAAGCCCTCCAGGCGCTGCAGTTGCGTGAGCGTCTGCGCGTCCAGCACGCTCACCGTGTCCTCGTGCTGGTTGGTGACGTAGAGGCGCGCGCCGTCGGCCGACAGCGCCGCGCCGTAGGGCGCGCGGCCCAGCGGCACGCGCTGCACCTCGCGCAGCGCGCGCAGGTCCACCACGCTCATGTCGTCGCCCTGCACGTTGAGGGCCAGGAGGCGCGCGCGCGGCTCGTCCAGCAGCAGCGCGTAGGGATGGCGGCCCACGGCCACGCGCTGCGCCACGCGCCCGGCGCGCAGGTCCACCACCGCCACCACGTCGTCGTCGCGCTCGGCCACGTAAGCCGTGGCGCCGTCGGCCGACACGGCCACGCCGCAGGGCGTGCGGCCCAGCGCGATGTCGGCCACGCGCTCCAGCGTGCGGGTGTCGAAGCCCAGCAGGCGCTGGCCCTGCCAGTCCGCCACCCAGACGCGGCGGCCGTCCGGCGCGGCGGCGATGCCCAAAGGCTGCTCGCCCGCGGGCCGCGTGGCCAGCAACCGCGCGCTGCCCTGCTCGATCACGGCAAGCTCGCGGCTGTCGGGGTTGGTGATGAAGACACGGTCGCCGGCCACCGCCACGCCCGCGGGCGAGCGACCCACCGGCACGGTGGCCACCACGCGGCGCTGCGCGATGTCCACCACGCTCACGTCGTGGCTGCCCTGGTTGGTGACGTAGGCCAGCGCACCGGCACCGCCCGCCACGCCGGGCGCGGCCTGCAGCGCCAGCGCCAGCAGCGCGCCCAGCGCCGCGGCGCGGCGGCGCATCCGGCGGGCGGCGCGGACTTCAGAACGCCACATCCGCAATGCCCAGCACTTGCCAGCCGCGCTCGCGGGCCACGGCGCGCAGCTTGTCGTCCGGCCGCACGGCCACGGGGTCGGTCACGGCCTCCAGCAGCGGCAGGTCGCCCGCGGCGTCGGAATAGAACCAGCTCCGCTCGAAATCCTGGAGCGCGAGCCCCTGCGCCGCCAGCCAGCGGCGCACGTGCGCCACCTTGTGCTCGCGGTGGCAGGGCTCGCCCTGGATGTCGCCGCTGAGCGAGCCGTCACCGGCGCGGTGCGGCTCGGTGGCCAGCAGCTGCGCCACGCCGAAGACGCGGGCGAAGGGCTCGGCCACCAGGCGCGAGGTGGCTGTGACGATGGCGCAAAGATCGCCCGCGTCGCGGTGGCGCTGCACCAGCGCCAGCGTGGAGCGCGGCACGCGGCGCGCCATCTCGGCCTCGAAGTCGCGCCGCCAGGTGGAAAAGAGTGCCTGCGCCTGCGCGCCGGGCGGGCAGACCACGGCGCGGTGCAGCGCCTCCAGGCCTACGCGACCGGCCACGTAGCGGCGGCAGGCGTCGAGGTAGCGCCTGGGGGCGTCCTCGGGCACGGCATAGCGGTCGGCCAGGAACTGCAGCCACTCGCGCCCGCTGTCGAAAGGGATGAGGGTGTGGTCCAGATCGAACAACGCCAGTCGTTGAGGCTTGGCCATGGCGTCAGTCGTACTTGATGTGCTTGAAGCGCGGGTCATCGGGCGTGCCGTCCAGCGGCGAGTCCTCGTCGCGGCCAGGCTGCCACATCAGCACGTCCTCGATCTTGTGGGCCAGTGCGAAGTCCTTGTCCGTCACGCCCTTGGCGGCGTGGTTCATGAGCTTGACGATCACGAAGGCGTAGGAGACCGTGAGGTCGGGGTGGTGCCAGGCCGCCTCGGCCAGATGGCCCACGGTGTTGACGACCATGAGCGTGGACTTCCAGCCGCTGGTCTTGTACTTGCGCCGTATCCAGCCGTCCTCGCAGTACCAGGCGGGCAGCTCCTCCTTGAGCCGCGCGTCTATCTCCTCGGGGCTGTACACCGTGTCGGCGGTGGACTTTCGCCATTTCGTCATGACATCCCTCCTGAAGCGGCCGGCCGGGTGCGGACATCGCACCGTGCAACGCCGCCGCAAGGCGCAGTCTTGCGCCTTGCGGGCAGCGCTGCCCAGACCCGGGATGAAGCCCACGCCGCGGGCATCAAGTCATTCCGTGCCAACGGGCGGACCGTTGGTCGCCGGCGCTGCGTCAGCTCCAGTCGTCCATGTCGTGCTTGATCTTGTGGCGGTTGGCGATGAGCTCTTCCACCGAGGGCTCGTTGGCCAGCGCGCGGCGCAGGGCCAGCTTGGTGGCCTCGTAGTTGGTGCGGTACATGTCCTTCTTGTCCAGCTCGGCGTGGGTGGCGCAGCGCGGGTCGATCCAGACCAGGGAGATGATGCAAAGCTCGTTGGCGATGTCCTTGGGGATGACGCCCTCGATGAGGCAGTCCACCACCGCGTCGGCCGTGGCCGATTGCACCACGCCGCCGAAGAGCTCGATGTTGGTCATGTCGCGCAGCGTGACCTTGGGCACCATCATGGTGGCCGGGCGGACGAGCTGGTTGCACGCACGAATGGCGAACATGGCCGTGTGGCCCTTGCTCTGGGCCATCATGTTGGCGAAGGCCTGGCCCACCGGGCCGTCGGTGCGGCCGATGAGGATCTCCGGCATCGCATCCGTGAACTGGCCCTCGGCGGCCAGCACCGTGGCCTCGCCGGCGTGGAAGAGAAAGTCTTTGCTCATGTGTTGTTTCCTGTGAGTGGGGATGAAGCAGGTGTGGTTCGTCAGCCTGTAGGAGGCCCGCAAGCGGCCCCCTACAAGGCGTGGTCGTTGCCATGTCAGCCGGGCAGCAGGATTTCCCCCCGCCCGCCCGTGGCCAGGTCGCCGGCCAGGCGGCGCACGCGCCGCGACGGCAGCCCGGCAAAGGCCCCGCCATAGGCCACCAGCGAGCGCGCCAGCAGTTGCCAAATCACGCCCACGTCGTGCCGCGTGGCGATGAAGTTGGGCGACGCCTCGATCGCGCAGCCGCCCGCGCACAGCAGCGTGCCGCGGCGCATCTGGAAGCCGGCGTGCGCGCCTAAAGCGCCGCCCACGGCCACGGTGCCGGCCACCAGGCGCGAGGCGGCGAAATCGCCCGCGCCGCCGTGCACCAGCACCAGGCCGCGGCGCATGCGGTCGGCCAGCCGCGCGCCGGCGCGGCCCTGCACCAGCAGCACGCCGCCCTTGACGCCTTCCATGCTCCCGGGCAAGGGTGCTGCGGCAAAGTCGCCCACGTTGCCCTGCACGGTGATGCGCCCGCCCTGCATCTCGCAGCCGGCCAGCTCGCCGGCATGGCCGGCCACCGTGATCTCGCCGCCGCTCAGGCCCGTGCCGAGCAAGTCGCCAACGCAGCCGCGCACGGCGATGCGGCCAGAGGCCATCTGCCAGCCGATGCGGTCGCAACGGGAGAGGTCGCCCTCGAACACCAGGCTGTCGCCGGCACCGTCGTCCGTGCGCGCCACCTTGAAGAACTCGGCCAGCGGCAGCGGCTGGCGGCCCTGCCACAACGGCAGCGTTTCAACCGCGGCCACGTCCATGCCGGCCAGCGCCTGGGGCACGAGCGAGCGCAAGTCCAGCCGCAAGGCCGGCGGCTGCAGGAGGGTGAAAGTCCAGGTCATGCCGCCGCCTCCAGCAGCTTGTGCAGGTGGAAGTGGAAGGGTCCCAGCTTGCCGCCGTAGTTGCCGGCGGTGATGCGCAGCAGGCCGCTGTCCACGCCCCGCGCCGTGGCCGCGTGCAGGCCCGCGCGCATGGCGGCGGCGACGTCGGCCTCGGTCAGCCCGTCGATGACGATCTCCATCACGCAGTCCTGGCCGGGCGCGAGGTCGCTGCGCGGCGAGAGGCCGGCCAGAGAGGGGCAGAAGGCGTCGTTGGTGGAGGCCGGCAGCGTCTTGTACTTGCTGCCCACCTTGGAGCCGGAGCGCACCACGCCGCCGGGGAAGGGCATGATGACGTTGGGCACCGCCCGCATCGCCGCCACGGCGGTTTCGGCAGCCGCCAGCGCCGCGTCCACGTCGCGCGCCACCAGCAGCAAGTTGCCGCCGCCCACGCCCTTGACCACCGCCGTGGTTTCCTGGGCAACGAACTCGCCGTCCATCACCGGCACGCGCCAGTAGCGCCGGCCGTCGATCACCTTGCTCACCTGCCAGCCGTCGCCGAAGAAGCGCAGGTTCTTGCCCAGCGCGATGGCCTCGCCCTCGTCGATGCCGGCGTACACCGCCGTCGTCGGGCAGGTCAGCACGCACTGGCCGACGCGGCGCTCGACCTGCTTGGCCAGCTCCTTGCCCGACATGGAGAAGATCAGCACCGACACGCCCGCGCGGCCGTCCGGCGTTTCTTCAGGCGCCAGCTCGCGCTCGATGGCCGCCTCGCAGCCGCAGGCGATGACGGAAGTGGCAAAGCCCGTGGCGGCCACCGCGGCGTGGCGGGCCCACGCCAGGTTGTGCGCCGTGATCAAGAGGCGCGTGCCCTTCATGGGGAAGGCTTCCGCGAAACCGTCGTCCACCAGCACGCCGTTGAGCAGCACGGGCGCTGCGGTCGTGGAGGTCGTCATGCGCCGGCCTCCTCGGCGTTGGTGAAGCAGGCCGCGGGCAGCAGCCGGCCGCCGTTGCAGCAGGCGCACAGCTCGTCGCGGCCTATGCCGGCGTGGTCGGGGTGGATGCTGCCGTGGCGCTCGGCCCAATTGCGCAGCAGCCGCGTGATGCCGCGGTCGTACTCCGGCGTCACGAAGTGCGTGCCGCCCGTGGGCACGGCGGTGATGCGCCCGGCCTGCGCCACCAGCGTGCCGTCCTTGAACACCAGCTCCGGCGTGGTGAACATGGCCTGCGCGTCGAGCTGCCGCCGGTACACGGCGATGTCGGCTGCCGAGCCGGGCGCCAGCCGCCCGCGGTCCTTCAGGCCCAGCAGCCGCGCCGGGCCGGCGCGGGTGATGATGGCGATTTCCTGCAGCGTGTACTCGCGCGTCAGGTCCTTCAGTGCCGACTGCGCCGCCACCTCCGGGTGCAGTTTCGAGAGCTGCTCGTCTCTGAAGCTCTTGTCCATGAGCAGCCGTATCAGGTGCGGGTAGCTCGTGAACGGGCCGCCGTTGGGATGGTCGGTGGTGAGCACCACGCGCCACGGGTCCTTGATCAGCAGGAACAGCTCCAGGCCGATGCACCACTGCAGCGCGTTGACGTAGCTCTGCTCGCGGTACTTGAAGGGCACCACGCCGCAGCCGCCCACGCACTCGATGTCCGCGCCGGTCCACTTGCGCGGGTGCGCCAGCGCCGCGGTGGCGAGCTGCGACATGGTGTCGCCCGACGCCGTGACGGTCTGGCCGAAGATCACCTGGCCGACGTCTATGGAGACGTTGGGGTGGGCGTTGACCACCTCCGCCAGCTCGTGGGCCGCCGACGAGAACTTGTAGGGCCCCTCCTTGCCGTAGCTGTGGAACTGCACGTGCGTGAGGTGGCCGGGCAGGCCTTCGAGCGCGTCAATGGTGGCCAGCGTCGAGGCGATGTTGCCGGCCGCGCCCAGGTTGCTGGCGTGGATGTGCAGCGGGTGCGCCAGGCCCAGCTCGTGCACGGCGCGCGCCAGCGTGGTGACGACCTGGCGCGGCGTGATGCCCCAGTGCGTGTGCGTGCCGTCCACGTCCAGCCGGCGCTGGTTGAACTTGAAGGCCGAGATGCCGCCCGGGTTGACCACCTTCACGCCCATGGCCTTGCTGGCGTCTATGGCCCAGCCGACGTAGTCGCGCAGCCGCTCGAAGGGCTGGCCTTCGGCCAGCATCTGCAGGAACAGCTCCTCGTTGCCCAGCATCACGTAGGCGCCGTGGTCGAGGATGGGCACGTCGCCCATTTCCATGTGCGCGTGGCGCGCGTTGCTCAGCACCATGGCCGGCTCGAAGGCGGCCGTGTAGCCCATCTCCACGTAGCGGTAGCCGGTGGACAGCGTGCCCGGCGCGCAGGTGCCGCAGGAATCGAATTCCAGCGGGTTGACGGGCCGCGGCAGCGGGTCGCGGCCGCGGCGGTGGTCCTCCGGCAGCAGCATGCGAGCGAGGTTGACCTTGCCGCCGCCGATGTGGGTGTGCAGGTCTATGCCGCCGGCCATGACCACGCAGCCCGCGGCGTCGAAGCTTTGCGAGGGCGGCGCGCCGGCGTCGGCGGCGGCGATGCGGCCGTCGCGCACGTGCAGGTCCATCACCACGTCCAGGCCCGAGGCCGGGTCCATGACGTGGCCGTTCTTCAGGACGAAGTCAGTCATGCGTTCTGGGCCTTTTCGAGCTCGGCGCCGAGGGCCGCCACCACCTGGTCCACGCCGGGCAGGCCGTCGGGGCGCAGGGCGCGCAGCGGCATGAGCACCGTGCCGTCGGTACGGAAGAGGTGGCCGGAGCGGCCCAAGCCGGGCGTGGCCACGGGAATGAAGACGCTGGGCTCGCCGCCGGCAGGCGGCGGCGTGTCCGGATGCGCCAGCAGCACCAGCGGCACGCCGGCCGCGGGCGGCGGCTCGGGGTGGAAGGCGTTGACCCACAGCAGCGCGTCCACGGCCTTGTCGGCCAGCAGCCGCCGCGCGTCGTGGCGCAGCGGGTCGTGCTCCAGGCCCAGCGCCGAGGCGTGGGTGCGCGTGGGCAGGCCCGACAGCCAGGAGAACACCTGCTGCACCGTGCCGCCGCCCTCGTTGCCGCCCAACGGCAGCGAGGCGGCGCGCGTGGCGTGGTTGAGCGCGTTGACGATATGGTGAACGGCTTCGGCCGCCAGCGCGCCGTGCTCGCCCAGGCGGGCGGGCTCCCACACCAGCACCGCGTACTGCGCGGCGGCCAGCGCCTCGGCCAGGGCCTTGAGCGCGGGGTCGGCCTGCGGCAGCGGGCGGCTGGCGCACAGGGCCTGCAGCACGGACAGGGTGGTGAACAGGTCGCCCCCCTGCAGCGGCAGCGCGTCCACCGCCACGCCGCTCTGCGAGGGCGCGTCCGGCTCCAGGCCCAGGTAAACCAGGCGGCGCTGGGCCACGAGGGAGGTGTCGCCCACGCCGCAGCGGCGGAAGAACTCGGGGAAGTTGTCGCTCGGCCGGGTCAGGCAGATGAGCAGGTCGGCGCGGTTGCGGACCTCGGCCAGCGTGGCCGTGAAGCCGCCGCGGTCCTGCAGCGCGCGCGTGGCGTTGAAGAGGGCGCTGCCGTGCAGGTGGTCGGTGACGGCGCCGCTGCGCTCGGCCAGGCGGTAGAGGGCGCGGGCGCCGGCCACGTCGGTGGCCAGGCCCCCGAACAGCGGCAGCCGGCTGCGGCGCAGCAGTTGGGCCGCGGCACTGACGGCCTGGGCCAGCGTGGCTTGGGCGCCGTTGACCAGCGGCGCGGGCGCTGGGCCGGGCTGCGCGGCGAAGCTTGAAAGGCCGCGGCGCGCGCGCGGGCAGTCGCTGCCGGTGAGCTGCAGGCTGTTGTCGGCTTGCGGCAACACGCCGAAGCCGTCGCACAGCAGCGAGCAGAAAGGGCAGGTCCAGGGAGGTGCGTCGGCCGGGGGCGTGCCGGCGTCGGGGACGGCTTGATCCATGGCGGCCCGGTCCGCAAGGGGCATGCCACGCGCAGGCGGCGCGGCGCGGCAGGGATTTAGGGGGGCAACGGGGGCAGGGTGCTGCGCCGGGACTGTCCCACTGTGCTGCGGGGGTGAAACACTGTGTGGCGTTGGGAAGGGGTGGAAGGGCAGGGAATGGCTAGGAAAGCATCGGGCTGCCGCGAAGTGCAGCCAAGGCGCGCAAAGCGTATGGACAGCGGGAGGGGTTTGGCTTGCGCATCACGGGAGCTGTCGCGGCTCGCTCTCCACTACGTCATTCCCGCGAAGGCGGGAACCCAGGCGGTCCCCTACCAGAACGCAGACGTGACGCCGGCTCGTGAGCTGCCGGCGGGCTTGGGGACCGCCTGGGTCCCCGCCTGCGCGGGGATGACGAGGCAGGGGGCGATGCGTTGTCTCTCACGGGATACCGAAGGCGTGTGCTTCTTCTTCGTCGGCAGCGGCACACGGCACGTCAGCCCCCATGGCACAGATCGTGTTTAACCCCCCGCCATGTTTCCCGCCCAAGCCACCCGCCGCACCCTGCCGCGCCCGCCCGGCCGCGGGTCAGGGCGCGCCGAGCTTGCCGTCGTGCAGCGCGCTGGCCACGAGCCAGCCGGCGGCGCCGGCGGCGCGGGCGGTGTCCAGGTCGGCCTGGGAGCGAATGCCCCCGGCGCCGAAGAGGCGGGCCCGCGGCGCGCGCTCGCGTATGGCGGCCAGCGTCGCCAGGTCCGGCCCCGCATCGGCCCCCACGCGGTCCAGCGTCATGACGATCAGCTCGCGCGGCCAGCGCCCCGCCCGCGCCCAGGCGCCGGCCGGGTCCAGGGGCGCGGCGCCGCGCTGGTCCAGCGACAGCAGCGCGCCCAACACGGGCTTGGCGGCGTCTTCAGCCACCGCGCCGCCCGGCTCGCCGAAGCAGTCTTCGAAGGCCGCGCTGCCGTTGAACGACTCGGTGCCGAACACGGGGCGCACGCGATGCGCGGCCTCGCCCAGCGCCGCCAGCGTCGCGTGGGCGGCGGCGGCATCTTTGAAACCCGCGTCCAGCCACAGCGTCACGGCGGGCAAGCCGGCCAGCAGCTCGCGCAGCAGCGCGGCCTGCGCGGGGCGGCCCAGGATGGCGTCCAGGTCGGCGACGTAAAGCGTGCCGGACGCGCAGCGCGCCAGCAGCGCGCGTGCCAGCGGCAGCGGCGCGCTGCCGGCGCACAAGGCGGACTGCATGGGCTGGTACTGGCTGCGCTGGCCGCGCACGGCGCGCACCACCTGGCCGGCCAGCAGATCGATGACGGGAACGAGGAGAAATGAATCCATGCCTACCCAGCGTGTGTTCGTTTACGAGTATCTCAGCGGCGGCGGCCTGATCGGCGGCGAGGACGGCGACGACGAGGAGCTGCTGGAGCAGGGCATCGCCATGCGCGACGCGCTGGTGGCCGACCTCGCCGGGGCTCCCGGCATCCGGGTGAGCGCCGCAACCGCCACGGCCGAGAGCGTGCGCGCGCCCAACCTGCAATGGGTGCGGCCGCGCGAGGGGGAGTCGCCGCACGACTTCGTCTGCCGCCAGGCCGCGGGGCACGACCTGTGCTGGGTGGTTGCCCCCGAAACCGCCGGGCTGCTGGCCTGCATGCGCAAGCTCGTGGGCTCGCGCCGCTGGGTGGGCTGCGACAGCGTGGCGCTGCGCGTGGCCGGCAGCAAGCTCGCCACGCTGGAGCACCTGGACCGCCACGGCATCGCCACGCCGCTGCGCTTCATGGGCGCGGGCCAGGCCTCGCGCTGGGTGGTCAAGCCCGACGACGGGGCGGGCGGGCTGCACACCCGGGTGCATGGGACGCTGGAGCAGGCCAAGGCCGACTTGCGCCAGCGCCTGCGCCAGCAGCAGGCCGCCACGCTGGAGCCCTGGGTGGAGGGCCAGGCGCTGAGCCTGTCGCTGCTGTGCGGCGCCGCCGGGGCAGAGCTGCTGAGCATCAACGCCCAGCACATCGCCGTGGGCGCCGACGACGGCGCGCTGCATTTCCAGGGCGTGCGCCAGGGCGCCGTCGCGCTGGACGACGCGCGCGCCCCCGCGCTGCGCCGCCTGGCGCAGGACGCGGCGCAGGCCCTGCCCGGGCTGCGCGGCTGCGTTGGGCTGGACCTCGTGTGGCATGCACAGCGCGGCCCCGTGCTCATAGAGATCAACCCGCGGCTGACCACCGCCTTCGCCGGGCTGTCGCAGCGGCTTGGGCGGCGGCTGGCGCTGGAAGCCCTCGCCGGCTTCACCGATGCGGAGATGCGGTATGCGGCCTGAAGCGGCGGGCACCCTGGGGTGGGACATCGGCGGCGCCCACGTGAAGGCCTGCCGCGTGGTCAACGGGGAGCTGGTGGACGCCGTGCAGTGGCCCTGCCCGCTGTGGGAGGGCCTGGACAGGCTGGATGGCGTGCTGGCCCAGGCCCGCGCGCGCTGGCCGCACATGCAGCGCGCCCGCCACGCCGTGACCATGACGGGCGAGATGGCCGATTTCTTCGCGGACCGCGCCGACGGCGTGCGCCGCATCGCCGAACGCATGGCGCTGCAGCCGGGCATTGGGCTGGATTTCTGGGCGGGCGAGCACGGCTTCGTCGCCCTGGCCGACGTGGCGGCGCAATGGGAAGCCATCGCCTCGGCCAACTGGCTGGCCACGGCCGAGCTGGCCGCGCGCCGCGCGGGCCGCGGCCTGCTGGTGGACATCGGCAGCACGACCACGGACCTGATCCCCTTGCGCGACGGGCGCCCGGCCGCGCTGGGCCGCAGCGACGCGCAGCGCCTCATGAGCGGCGAGCTGGTCTACCAGGGCGTGGCGCGCACGCCGCTGTGCGCGCTGGCGCGGCACATCGACTTCCAGGGCCGGCCGCACAACGTCATGAACGAGCTTTTCGCGACCACGGCCGACGTCTACCGGCTCCTGGGCGAGCTGGACGCCGCGCACGACCAGCACCCCGCCGCCGACCACGGCGCCAAGGACGCGCCGGCCACCCGCCGCCGCCTGGCGCGCATGGTGGGCCGCGACGCCGCGGAGGCCGTCGACGCCGACTGGCTGGACTTCGCCCGCGCCTGGCGCGCCGAGCAGCTCAACGAGATCGGCCGCAACCTGGACCGCGTGATCGCCGCGGCCGCGCTGCCCCGCGGTGCGCCGCTGGTGGCCGCGGGCTGCGGCGCCTTCCTGGCGGAAAAGCTGGCCGCCGCGCGGGGGCGGCCCTGCCTCTTCTTCGCCTCGCAAGTGGCCCGGCTGGCGCCGCAGGCCCTGCCAGGCGTGGCGCGGCTGGCGCAGGTGTGCGCGCCGGCGCTGGCCGTGGCGCTGCTGCTGGAGCGGGGAGCGCGCTGAGCATGTGGGTGTTCAAGCTCGGCGGCAGCCTGCAAAGCGACCCGGCGCTGCTTGGGCGCTGGCTGGCGCTGCTGGGCACGCTGGGACGGGGGCGGGCGGTGATCGTCCCGGGCGGCGGGCCCTTCGTGGACCAGGTGCGCGCGGCGCAGTCGGCCTGGGGCTTCGACGAGCTGACGGCCCACAACATGGCCATCCTGGGCATGGCGCAGACGGCGCTGCTGCTGCGCTCGCAGCACGGCGCGCTGCAGCCCGCGGTGCGCGACGCCGACATCCGCCGCGCGCTGCGCGCGGGCAAGACCGCGCTGTGGATGCCCATGGAGCTGCTCAAGGAGCACGCCGACGAGCTCACGGGCTGGGACGTCACCTCCGACAGCCTGGCGCTGTGGCTGTCCATGCGGCTCAACGCCGAGCGGCTGGTGGTGGTCAAGAGCTGCGTCGTGGACCCGGCGCTGGATCTGCCTGCCCTGGTGCAGGCCGGCGTGCTCGACGCCCGCTTTGCCGCCATGGCCGCGGGCGCCGGCTGCGCCGTGGACGTGGTGCACAAGGCGGCGCTGGACGACGTGGCCGCCGCGCTCACCGGCGGCTGCCGCCACGCGCCGGCCTGACTCCCGCAGGGCTTTGCTCGCCCTTTTGCGTCCCTTGGTGGTGCTTCATGCGCCCGCGCGGCCCAGTCAAGCCTGAAAAAACAGCCGGGAAGGCAGAAATTTGCTGCCCGAGGTCGATACAGCTTGTCACAGCGGCATTAGGCTGCGGACAATCGTGCCCGGCTGCTTTCACCTTGCAGCTACCTTGCTGTCCAGGTTGGAAATCGCCTGCACCAGCCGCTCATGACACGCACACGTGGCCTTCTTGCACCGCTGACCATGGACCTTGCCGACTATTTCCTTTCCGCCTCGACCGCCCTGATCGGGCTGGCCTTGTGGAGCAACACCCGCCGCACGCAGCGCCTGCAGCAGCGCGTGGCGCAACTGGAAGCGCGGCTGGCCGACGGCGGCGGCGCGCAGGGCGAAGGGGCGGCGCCGGCCCGCCCGGCGGCCGACCTGGCGCTGGACGACGTGCAGCCGCTGCAGCTCTACTACTGCAGCGCCGACGGCAAGGTGCTGTTGGGCGTGAAGAAGCTGGACCCGCAGAGGCTGGCCAAGCTGCCCAAGTCGCCCATGGCGGGGGCCGAGGCCAAGTTGGGCGCCATCGCCGCGCTGCTGCAGGCGGTGCCGGCCGTGCTGCCGCACGCGCGGCTCAGTGGCCAGACCATGGAAGTGCTGCTCAACGGCCCGGTGGCGGCCAGCCGCGGCAACGAGGCGCTGGTGGCCATGGTCAAGGGCGCCACCGGCAAGGTGGTGGACGTGGCGCGGCTCAAGGGCGTGCCCGCGCTGGCGCCGCTGTCGTGCAGCGCCATTGCCGCCACGACGGTAGCCGTGGCCGCGCGGCTGTCGGTGGAGGGCATCGCCGAAACCCTGGCCGAGACGCTCAAGGGCCTGGCCGAGGTGCGCGGCACCCACGCGGCCGAGCGCAAGGCCGTCATCGGCGAGGCCGTGAAGCACCTGCGCGACGACGTGCTGCAGGCCGTGCAGCGCGGCAACCTCTCGCCGGTGCTGGTGTCCGACGTGGAACAACTGGACCACGGCCTGGCCGAGGTGCAGCGCGACCTGCAGGCGCAGCACCGCAAGCTGCACCGCGGCACCAAGGGCCTGCATTGCGAGGGCGAGTTCGACCCGGACGAGTTCTTCAAGCTGCTCTCCGACCACGTGCGCAACCTCGACGCCACGCGCAAGCAATACGTGCTGACCCTGAAGGTGCGGCTGGTGTGCTGGCAGTTCCTGAACCTGTTCCCGCAGGACCGCGAGGCCAACGCCGCGCGGCGCCAGGCCCTGGCCGAGGCGACGCAGGCCCCCGAGCTGGGCACGGCCTACGAGCCGGTGGTGAAGGCGCTCACGACCCAGATCGACGCCCTGGACGAGTCGCTTTCCGACGACAAGACCCTGGCCCACCGCAAGGCGGGCATGACGGTGTACGCGCAGAACGCCTTCGAGAACACGCGGCAGCAGCTCGACGAGATCCGCGAGAGCCTGGAGAAGCTGGCCGCCGCCGCGGCGCAACAGGTGACCTCGGTGGACAAGCCCACGCGGCTGGCCGTGCGGGTGCTCAAGGGCAAGCTCGAAGCCTTTGAAATCCAGGACACGGCCGCCCCCGCGGGCACGGCGCAGGCGCGCACGGGCGCCACCGCGGCGGCGGCGGCGGCGTGAAGGCGGCGCGGCCCATGCCGCGCACCTTTGCCTTTGCCTTTGCCATTTCCCCTGAAATATTTTCAATTTCCAGATGCACCGCCGGCATGCCACATTCCATGGCCAGAGCTTCACTCAGGCATGGAATTGAAATTTAACCGGCCTGATGCGTGGCATTTGGCTGATGCCATCCGCAGACGACACGAGAAACATCGCTCGACCCGCCATATTTATTTACTCAAGCATAAAAACCGCCCAAGCGGCACAGGCATGCAGCATCAACAATGAATAGCATTATGCGGCCCACAATTTAGTGCACCAACCCAACACAGCCGACAACACTTGCCGACATGCTGGGCGACGCACAAAATAAAATATAACGCAATTTAATATTGAATTATTCAATTTCCCAAAGAAACGCAATCCAAGTTCAAGAGATTTGATTGCCAGAATATAACAATTACCAAAAAACATATTGACGCACATGCAATATGTGCAGCCAAGCAAATCCCGACAAACACTTCGGCAAGTGTTCTCTTGATTCAAAAAATTAATTTTGCCGAAACTCATCTCACACATGAGATTGAAATATTCACTTTATTTGACACTGTTGAAATATTTTCAATGTTTCTCAGCATAAAACATTAAATCAATTGATCGACCTTGGATGTGGCAGATGATTTTCAGAATCTTCGCGAAATACTTCCACGCATTGATGATTATAAAGATTTAAAATCAAACAAAGAGGCCATGAATGACAAAATGCACCACTTTAAAACAACCAAAAATACATTTACGCGTCACTCAATCCAACAAACAACAGGCCTGTGATCCAATTATCAATTATATTCAATTCAAGTACGGCATTAATTTTCCACACCTCAGGCAATGCCTGTTTCGCCCCCTGAGATGAGCGCCATTTGCCACGGCTTGTGGCCGCGGTGCGCAGGGCGTGCCCTTGCGAAAGATTCGCCATATTCAAAGATCAACGCAGGAACCTGAAATGAATTTGCAAGCATTTTGTGATGGAACACGCTGGACTGTGCAGCCTGTGGACATGGCCGTTTCAGCCCAAAACTCCTTGGGCGCACATTGAATGTGTCTTGCACAAATTCCTATCAAATACCTTGCAGCACATGAGTTAAAATGATGACGCCTGTGCTTCTCGCTCATGCCGCGTTGAAGGTGCACAGACCTGGGCATGAATAGCTATCAAAAACCTTTCCAAAGGTCATATCCCGGCTCAAGTTGCGGCACCTGCCGTGCAAGTTGCCTCGTTTCCTTCTATGGGGCGGAAACCGAGGCGGAGGCGACAGAGCCGGCCGGCCGCGCGCCGGCGGTGCCCGCCAGCGCAGCCACCGCACACCACGGCCACCCCTGAACCGTCCAAGCCCCCGGCCGCCTCCACCGCCTCCCAAACGCAGTCCTCATGCAGCAAGCACCCGACAACGATCACCGCGGCAGCACCGGCCCCCTGCGGCGCCTGAGGAACATGGTTCAGCGCAACTACGCGGGCCGGCGGGGTTTGACGCGGCTGTTGCTCACCAATTTCGATTACCTCCTGGGCACGGCGGTCAAATTCACGCGGCCGGATCTCTCACGGGTGGACAGGCTGGTTTTCGTTTGCATGGCCAATTTGAAGCGCAGCGCGTTTGCGCACGTGGTCAGCCAGCGCGCGGGCCTCAATACCGCATCCTTTGGATTGAATACCGTTTCAGGCCAGCCCCCTTTGCCGCTGGCCATACGCGTGGCCGAGGAAATGGGGTATGAATTCAATGAGCACCGCAGCACGGATTTGCTCAATTTCCGTCCCAAGCGGGGTGACCTGTATCTGGTCATGGAACTGCGCCATGCCTACGAACTGACGCGCCAGGGTTTCCCGCCTCACCAGATTGCCCTGCTGGGATACTGGTCATGCCCGCAGCGGCTGCATATACACGATCCGCACCGCATGGGGGTGGAATACCTGCGCAGCTGCTATACGCTGATCCAGTCCGCGGTCACCAACCTGGGCCACAAACTGCACGCCCTGGGCCGTGCCAAGCGCCTTCAGCCGCCACCGCCGGCGGGGCCTTCCACGGCAGCCTGAATTTTTGCGTGGCCCAAAGGCCACACTCGAATTCTTATTTTTGGTCCAACTGCCAATTCCAGCGTGCATCCGAGACGATGCGGAAATCATGGGATTTTCCGCCGCTCAGTTGCTGGACCGTTTCATAATATGCCGCGCTGCGCGGTTCCGCTGCAGGCTTGGGGCTCAAAGGATCTTGGCCTGAATATCTCAGGCCAAGCACATATTTTCCCGGGGGAACGTGCAGCATCACGTTCTCACCGTCCTTGATGCTGGCCGCGGGCTTGCCGTCGATGAGCAGCGTGATGGGCTGGGCCCAGCCTTTCCAATGGGATTGCCTCACCACGTGCAGCATGGCTGCCGGCTCGCTGGACAGGCGTTCAGGCATCCAATGGATGCGCTCGGCCGGCACGGGGCGGCTCAGCACCTCCATCGGTCTCGCATCGGCGCGGTACGCCTGTATCAGCGCCAGGGGAATGGCCGCAGCCAGGAATTGCAGAAAACAAACGTTGAGCGGCCTCTTCATGGAAGTCCCCAGCAAAAACATCGAGTACGCCGGAAAGGCTGCGAAACCCGCGCACATGATCACACACGCGCCAGCATCGCATGATTGTGATCAGGTTGCCGTCGCTGCAGGATACATGGCACGGCGAAATCATGGTGAATCACAGTGAGTAATTCACCAAGTTCCGTCCAACGTGCATCGGGCTGACCCGTATTCGCTTCGGGGGTTTATTGGGGCCGCGTCAATTTGCGGCCACCAAGCCGACACAACTTATCTCGGTGACTCAATTATTTATTTCTGTTGCCAGCGCTTGCAGACGCTGCGGCGACAGCCCGGCGGCGCGGCCCCCTTCGCACAGCGCGCCGCGGAAGCCGGCCAGGTCCGGCGCCAGCTCGCGCAGCAGCGCGGCCTGGGAGGCGCGCAGGGAGCCCGCGATGCCCGCGAGCTTGCCCGCGCCTTGCACGCGGGTGATGAAGTGGCGCACCGAAGGCGCGTCCAGGCACTCCAGCAGGCTGCCGTCGGCCTTGCCGGCCGTGTCCAGCATCACGCCGGGGAAGGGCAGCCAGCACGCCAAGGCCAGCAGCGCCTCGTCCAGGCCCTGGTCGGCGAAGAACACGGGCACCACGGGCGCAGGCGCGCCGGCCAGCGCGGCCAGCAGCGCGGCGGCGCCGTCGGCGCGCTCCACGCCGACCTTGACCACGTCCACGCCGCAGGCGGCGGTGGCGCGCACGCGCTCCAGCACGGCGTCACGCGCGTGCACGGGCCAGTCGCCGACGGTGGCGGTCACGGGCTGCGCATGGCCGGCCGCGCGCAGCGCCACCACGACCTCGTGCACCACGTGCAGCGGCACGGCCCCCAGCGCGCCGGCCGCGGGCTCCTTGAGGTCTATGACGTCCACGCCGGCCTCGGCCACCAGCCGCGCCTCGTGCAGGTCGCGCACGCTGGCGAGCATGCGCAAGCGGCCCGCGCCACCGCCGCGCAGCCGCTCGAAGGCCGTGGCGGCCGGTTCAGCCGCCCGCGGGTTGGCCGACTGCACCGGCCCCGGCTCCAGCCGCGCCGTCACGCCGCCTCCCGTGCCTGGTGGCGGGCCACGGCCTCGCACAGCCACTGCCAGGCCTCGTGCTCGGCGGGACCGGCGGTCTTGTCTATGGCGATCTGCAGGTAGCGCATCTCGCTCTCTATCTTTTCGCGCGGCAGCAGGTGCAGCCGGCTCACCAGCACGGCGCCTTCCACCACGGCGGCCTGGGCCCGGTTGAAGCCGGCGAATTCGCCATGGCGCTCGGCGTGCACGCGCGCCATGCGCAGCACGGGGCGCTGCGGGTCGTCCTGCGGCGCCAGCAGGCACAGCTCCAGGTGCGACAGCGCCGCCTCCAGCCGCAGGCCCGGGATGCGCCCGGCGGGCCGCAGCGGCCAGTCGCGCCGCCCGGTGACGCAGCCGGCGAACACGCGCGTGTCCACCACCACGTTGAGCACGGCGTGGCCGGTGGCCAGGATGTTGTCCAGCGTCGTGGACGGCTTGAAGGGCATGAGCACCACCTCGTCGCCGCGGTAACGCACGCCCAGAGGGGCGAGGTGGGGTTTACCGGCAGGCGACACCGTGCTCACCACGGTTTCGAAAATCTGGTCGTTCATGCGGGGTCGTCCTTCTTGCGCAGCGTTGGGCCGGGGGCGCACCAGGCGTCCAGGGCCTCCCGTGGGCGCTCCACGGCGCAACCCCAGTCCAGCGGCTGGTCCTGCACGTAGCGCTTGCCCAGCCGCCATGCGATCTCGGCGCGGGCCAGCTCCACGCCCATGTAGAAGGCGTGCGCGGCGTCGTTGTCCAGGTGGAGCTGCGGCCACAGCGCGAAGGCGTCCTGCGCCAGGCGGTGGCCGTCGCGGTTGTAGACGTGCAGCCCGTCGGCGGCGACCTGCACGCGGAAGTTGGGGTCGCGCACGCCGGCCGCGTTCTGCGCGATCTCCTGCGGCGTGTCCGGATAGGGCCTTTTGGCGTGCACCGTGAGCAACTCATCGGTAAAGCCCTTGGCCAGGCTCTGGCTGCCGTGGGCGGCGTGCATGAGGCGGCGGGCCACGTCGGCCTCGCGCACGGCGCGGCGGGCGTGGGCGCTGACCTGGGTGGTCAATATCGCGCTGGCCTGCAGTTCCTCGCACATGCCCAGCAGCAGCGCGTTCATGCCGCTGGTGTCGGCCTCGGTCAGCTCGGTGACGTTGCCCACGCCGACGAGGATGTCGACGTCGGGGAACCGGTCGCGCAGCCGCTGGTAGCGGCACACGGAGCGGGTGAAGCCGAAGGGCAGCGGATCGAGGATGGCGTCGGCGAGGAACCTGCGGCCCTTGCGCTGCATAGCCGCTATGGCCTGGGCCAGGGACTCCTCGTCCTGCGGCGTTTTCGGGATGAGCACCGGCGTGCTGGGCACCTCGTCGGCGATCCACAGCGTGTCGATGTTCAGGCTGAGCAGGTAGTCGGCGCCGGCACGGCCGCCGCGCAGCAGCTCGGCCGCATCCAGCGAGTCGAAGCTGACCTTCAGCCCTTCGGCCTTCAGGGCGCGGATGCTGTCTTCCAGGTGCGGGAAGGGCGTGGCGGGCAGGCCGCCGAGGTCGATGACGTCGGCGCCGTCGGCCGCGTAGCCGCGGGCGCGCTCGACGATGCCGGCCACGTCCAGCCGCGGCGCGTCCACGATCTCCGCGAAGATGGCCACGCGGTAGCTGGAGAGGTCCACGGGCTTGCTTTGCCGGTTGAAGAAGGCGGGCAAGTCCTTGAGCTCCTCGGGGCCGCGCTGCACGGGGATGCCGTAGTGCGCCTGCAGCGCCGCGACGTCGCCGCGGCAGCGGCCGGGCAGCAGCAGGCGGTCGGCGCGGCGGGGCTCCTCGCCTTCGGCCTGGGTGAGGACGGGTGCCGCGACGCGGCGGCGCACCATGTCGGCGGTCATGAGGCCGGCGACCTGCAGGCCGATCTCGCGCACTTCCCAGGTGAAGGGCGGCTCCATGCCGGCCAGCACGCGCTCCAGCGACGGCTGGGCCAGGCGTCCCGTCAGGAAAACGATGTGTTCCATGCGAGGGACAACTCCTGCAGGCGGCGTGACAGTGCGGCTTCGAGCTCGGCGGGCGAGCACACCACGCGGCAGTGGTCGATGGCGCGCAGCCGCTCCACGTTTTCCAGCTCGATGCGGCGCGGGTGCAGCGTGACCCACTCGCGCGGCGCCTTGGTGATGACGGTGGGCTCGGTGTCGCAGGCGAAGACGATGCCCGGGATGCCCAGCTTGCCGGCCTGCGCGAACATGTTGGTGGGCAGCGTGTCGGAGAGGCCCAGCGCGCACTTGGCCACCGTGTTGCTCGTGGCCGGCGCCACGATCACCGTGTGGTAGACGTCCGAATACAGCATGCCCACGGGCACCGAGCTGGCGCTCTTGTCGCGAAAGACCTTGAAGCGGTCCTTGAGCGCGTCCAGCGTGAAGCCGTACTGGGGCAGCACCTCCTCGGCGGCGGCGGAGAGGAAGAGGTCCACGGCCGGCAGCCGCGCGGCCAGGGCCATGGACTCTTCGAGGTAGTGGCCGGAGCCCGTGACGGCAAAGGCGAAGCGCGAGCGGGGCGCGGCCTGGCCGCCCTCAGGCGCGCTGGGAGACGGCGATCTGCAGTTTGTGGAGCTTGCGGTAGAGGGTGTTTCGACTGACATCCAGCGCCTTTGCGACGTTGCTGACGTTCCAGCGGTGCTGCTCCAGCAGTTGCAGCAGCACTTGCCGCTCGTGCGACTGGATCAGGTTGAGCCCCGCGGGCGGGGGCGTTTCCGCAGGAACCATGCCCGCGGCCAGCACGGACACGGGCGCGACCGGCGCGGCGGCGGCCTGGGGCGAGAAGGCGGGCGCCGCCGCGGCCGGCGCGGGCAGCGACGCGCGCAGCGAGGGCAGGTGCTCCAGGCCCACGGACGCACCGTCGGCCAGGGCCACGGCGGCGCGCAGCACGTGGCGGAGCTGGCGCACGTTGCCGGGCCAGCGGTGGGTCATGAGCAGTTGCTCGGCCTCGGGGCGCAGCGCCAGCGGGGCGCCGTTTTCCTCCTGCAGGATGCGCTGTATGAGCTCGCGCCGGTCGGTGCGCTCGCGCAGCGCGGGAATCTGCAGCTCGATGCCGGCGAGGCGGTAGTACAGGTCTTCGCGGAAGCGCCCCTGGGCGACCAGCTCCAGCAGGTTGCGGTGGCTGGCGCTGACGAGCTGGAAATCGACGGGGTGGGTGTCCTCGGTGCCCAGCGGCGTGACGCGGCGCTCGTCGAGCACGCGCAGCAGCCGCGCCTGCAGCTCCAGCGGCATGTCGCCGATCTCGTCCAGGAACAGCGTGCCGCCGTCGGCCTGCAGGATCTTTCCGCGCCGCCCGGTGCGCTGCGCGCCGGTGAAGGCACCGGCGCGGTAGCCGAACAGCTCGGACTCGATGAGGCTCTCGGGGATGCTGGCGCAGTTCACGGCCACGAAGGCGCCGGTGGCGCGCGGGCTGCGCTCGTGCAGGGCGCGCGCAAACACTTCCTTGCCGGCGCCGGTTTCGCCGCGCAGCAGCAGCGGCGTGCCGCGGGCCAGCACGCGGGAGCCGGTGGCCAGCTGCTGGACGAGCTGCGCGTCCGACAGCCCGGCCGTGGCTGCCGAAGACGCCGCCGGCACGGCCGGCTTCACAGGGCGTGCGGCCAGCGCCGCCTGGGCCGTGGCCGCACGCGCGGGCTGCGCCTCGGCCGCGGGCAGCCGCGTCACGGCAAAGAAGCGGTGCGCGCCGTTGACGCGGTAGACCGGCACGGGATGGAAGCTGGCGGCGCGGCTGCGCTCCAGCAGGTCGTCCAGCGTGGCTTGAAAGACCTCTTCCAGGCGGCGGCCGCACAGGGCCTGCGGCGACTCCACGCCGAGCTGGAAAAGGGCACTGCGGTTGGCGGCGCGTATGACGCCTTCGGCATCCAGCGCCAGGCGCCCCTCGTGCAGCGTGTGGACCAGCTCGGGGCGGGTGTGGAAGTGCAGCGGGTGGGCGTCGCGAAAGCGCTGCTCCATGAGGCGGTTCTCGATCATGCGCGCCGTCATGCCCAGCAGCACCAGCACGTGCTGCTGCTGCAGCGCCGAGCGGCTGGTGACGTCCAGCACCGCCACCATGCGGCCTTCCGGGTCGTGCACGGGCACGGCCGAGCAGGTCAGGGTGGTGAGCCGGGTGAAGAAATGGTCCTCGCGGCGCACGGACACGGGCTCGGCCAGGGCCAGGCAGGTGCCCATACCGTTGGTGCCGGCGCAAGCCTCGTTCCAGATGGCGCCCACGGTGAAGCCCACGGGCTCCAGCTCGGTGGTGAACTCCGGCGAGGTGACGAGGTGCAGGATCACGCCCTCGCCGTCGGTGAGCACCACGGCGGTCTCGTTGTCGGCGAGCTGCTGGTAGAGCGTGCTCATCTCCAGCCGCGCGGCTTCTATGACGTCGCTGAGGCGGCGCCGGCGCAGCGCGAGGGCGTGGCCGTCGAGCACGGGCGGATGGGGTTCGCTGTCCGGATCGAGCCGGTACTCGTTGAGGCAACGCGTCCAGGACTGCGCCACCTGTTCATGCAGCCCGGTGCGCAGTCCTCCCAGCACCGCGCCCAGCACGCGCTGGCCGTGTTCGGCGGCGCTCGCGGCAAGCAGGCCTTGTGTCATGTGTCGTACTCCAACTGCGGCCGCCCTCGGGGGAAGGGCGGTGACTCCGGGGCGCATTGTGGGCCGCACGCCCGGGGGTGGCGCTGTCCGGAATTGCCCGCGGTCGCGAGTCTGACTGCGTCAGAACGTGACACCGGCAGGGAGGCGAAGCGTTCTTGGCCGAAAGCGTCACCGATCGTGTCCGGCACGCCGTTCGCTCGCACCGGACAGGCCGTTGGCGCACAACTTGCGGAGCCGGCGCCGTCCGCAATCCGCCTGGAGGCTTTTCAGATGTCCGCCCTCATGCCCCTGTCTTCCCTGCCGCAAAGCGACACCACGGGTGCCGCGCTGGACCTGGTGTTCATCGAGGGGCTGACCATTGCGACGGTCATCGGCATCCACCACACCGAGCTGCACGACCCGCAGCCCGTGCGCGTGGACCTGGCCGCCGGGCTGCCGCGCGCAGCTGCGTGCGACAGCGACCGCATCGGCGACACCATCGACTACGCCGTGCTGCGCGAGCGGCTGCACCGGCTCTTTGCCGAGCACAAGGTGCAGTTGCTGGAGGCGCTGGCCGAGGAGATCGCGCGCATCACGGTGTGCGAGTTCGGCGCCCACTGGGTGCGCGTCGGGCTGGCCAAGCCGCGCAAGTTCGAGGATTTGGCGGCCGTGGGCGTCGTGATCGAGCGCCGGCGGGCGGATTTCGAGGCCGTCACCGTCGCCGCGCGCTCGCGGCCGGCGGCGCGGGTGCTGTCGCTCATGGGCGAGGGGATGGTGCCGAAGGGGTGAGCGCTTCCTCGGCAGCAGAAGTGCTCCGCACTTCGACCCGTCATGCCCGCGAAAGCGGGCATCCACGGGCACTGACACGGCAGCCTGGAAACGGTGGCCTGCTGCAAAGCGGTTCGAAGGCCACACCTCGGCTGTCGTGGATGCCCGCTTTCGCGGGCATGACGGGGTAGGAAGCGGACACCGCGACTGACGGCACGCATTGAAAAAGCCCGCGGCGCTTGTGCAAGCGCCGCGGGCCTTGTCGTTATGAGGTTGGGCCCCCCAGCCGCCGTCCGGGGGCGGCGGCCAGGGAAGGGGGATCAGCCCTGGGCCTGGAACGGGTGCATGGCGGTGCCCTTCTTGGACACCACGTCCTGCGCGCTGGGTTCGTTGCGCACGGCGCGGGCGATGGACTCGCGCACGGCCTGGTAGTTGTAGTCCTGGATCTTCTTGTCGTCCTCGGCCTGCCAGTGGATGAACACGCCGACGCAGATGAAGAGGTTGTCGGCCTCATCGGCCGGAATGGTGCCGTCTTCCACGCTGTCGGCCACGGCCATGGCCACGCCGCGCTGGGCCGGGCCGAACATCTGCACGGCCTGCTTGGCACCCTTGATGGTGACCTTGTTGAACATCACGGTGGCGGGCTTGGCCATCAGGTTGGGCGCCACCACGGCCAGCAGCGACGTGAAACCTTCCTTGTTGTTCACCAGGGCGTTGGCGAAGGCGGTCTCGGCAGGGCTGCCGCGCGGGCCGATGATCAGATCGATGTGGGCGACTTCATTGCCCTCCCCAACCAGTGATTCGCCGACGAGCATGCGGTCGATCTTTGCCATGGGTCAGTCTCCGTATGAGTTTCGCGAGCCACGCCGCGGCTGCGGCGCTTGCGGCTTTCAATCACGTTCCGTGCCACGCGGGGCCAGCAGCGCCAGCATCGCCGTGGCCACGGCCAGATCGGCCGTGGTGCCGGGGTTGATGCCCCGGGACTTGAGCGATTCGTCCCACTCCCGCAACGCCTTGTCCAATGCCGCCGGGCCGGACGCCTCCATGCGGGCCTGGAACCCTTCCGCCTGCTTCAGGACAGTTTGTGCCACCGCCTCGCCCTGCTTTCGCACAATGTGTGAATCGGCCCGGCGCGCGAGAAAGGCCAGCCACGCGCGCAGCAGGCCCTCCTGCGGCGTGGCGCCGGCGCGAAACGCGGGCAGGCCCACGTCGAAGAGGTCGGCATAGCCGCTGGCGTACTGGCGCGCGATGCTGTCGCGGTGCGCGGCCAGCGCCATGGCCTCCCGCAGGCCGACGGTGGGCGCCTCGCGCACGTCCTGCTCGCCGGACCGCCCCAGGCCGCCGGGGTTGGTGGCGGCAATGGCGCGGAAGGCGCACGCCGCGTCCCCCACGTCCAAGGCGTCGAGCACGGCCTGCACGGCCCCGCGCAGGGCTTGAGGCCCACACGCCTGGAGCGCCTGGGGACAGCGCTCCAGCGCCGCCGCGATGGGCGCGCACAGCAGCACGATGCCCAGGTTGGTGTTGCAGCCGGCCACGGCCAGCGTGGCGCGCATGGCGGCTTCGATGCGCGGCCCAACGCCCAGGCCGGGCGCGAAGAGGCCCGCCTGCGCGGCCTCGGCGCTGTCCAGGAACTGGCGGGCCACCATGCCGTGGCCGGGCGAATGGAGGCTGACGTTGCCCGGCTTTTCCACCTCCACGTCCAGCCGGCAGGCGGCCAGGAAGGCGTCGCGGCCGCGGGCCAGGGCCGCGACGCCTGCGTCGTGGGCCCTCACGGCGGGCTCAGGCACTGAGCCGCCCCCGCGCCGCCGCGAGCTTGCGGTCCAGCAAGTCGTCCACCAGGGCCTGCGCGATGTCGAACGGCGTCACGCGCTGCAGCCCCTGCCAGGCGGCCACGCCGTTGACTTCGAGCACCTGTGGGCCGTCCGGCGTGGGAATGAGGTCCACGCCCGCGTAGTCCAGCCCAAGCGCCTGCGCGGCGCGCTCGGCGGGGCGTGCGAGGTCGGCCGTGAGCTCGGCCGCCTCGCAGCGCGCGCCCTGGGCGACGTTGTGCACCCAGTGGCTGCTCACGCGGCGCATGGCGGCGACGGCGCGGCCGCCGATGACCAGCACGCGCCAGTCGAAGCCGGGCGCCGACACGGGCGGCACGTACCGTTGCAGGTAGGCCAGGCCGCCGTAGGCGTCCAGCGAGGGCAGCGGGACGAAGCGGCCGTCCACGTGCCCCACGAGCTGCAGCCCCTTGCCCTGCGAGCCGAACAGCGGCTTGAGCACCAGCGCGTGGCCGGCGGCGGCTTCGCGCAGCACGACGCGCTGCGCCTGCGCGGGGCACTCGGTGGTCCAGGCCGGCGGCGAGGCGATGCCCGCTGCGCGCAGCAGCAGGCTGGTCATGGCCTTGTCCACGCTGCGCTCTATGGCGCGGGCCTCGTTGTAGACGGGCACGCCCAGCGCGGTGAGCGCATGCAGCACGGTCAGCCGCTTGGTGACCTGCTCGAAGCTGCCGGTGGCCACGCCGCGCACGATCACCGCGTCCGGCAGCTCTTTCCCAAAACCCGGCAGCACCAGGCCGTGGCGCGAGGCGCCGGTGGCCACGCCGCATTGCGCCAGGTCCAGGCAGCGCACCAGCGCAGCGCCGCGCGCAAGCAGCGCGCGGCGCAGGCGGCGCACGTGCCAGCCGGACTCGTCGCTCATCACCGCGACGCGCAGGCCCTGCAGGCCGCCGTGGGCCATCACGCCATCTCCAGCCACAGCCCGCGCAGCAGCGCCATGCTGGTGCCGCCGGCCTGCCAGGTGCGCCCGGATGGTTGATGCGTCACCCAGGCCACCGCCGGGGCGAAGAGGGCGCCGTCTATCTTGTAGAAGTCGTAGCCCGCGTCTTTAAAAATGTCCGCGAAGCTGCGGCCGTGGTCGGCCGAGTTCTTGGACGGCAGCTGCTGCGCCAGGCGCTGCGCGTCGGCCAGCTCGCCCTTCACGACCAAGTGCACGCGCCCGCCGTAGAGGATGGCGTCGTTGGTGCGCCCCATGGCCTGCAGCCCGTCGGCGCCCGGCGCCGGCAGCGGTGCGCAGGCGCTGCCGCTGACGATGTCCTGCAAGTTGAAGCCCAGCTCGTGGGCCTTGTGCAGGGCCACTTCCAGCACGCGGGCCACGACCTGCGTGGTGCCGGCCAGGCTGGCCGTGGGCGTGACGATGAGGGTCAGGCCCTGCGGCGGCAGCGCGCAGTCGCGCAGCACCTTTTCCACCACCACGGGCGGGGGCAGGCGGTCCACCTCCATCACCAGGCAGCCGGTGTCGGCGCGGTCGCGGTAGCCCAGCTCCTCGAACAGCGTCTCGCGGCCGGCCAGGGCGCGCGCGGGGCCGGAGCCCAGCGAGAAGAATTTCTTTCCGCCGGTCTCCTCCTTGGTGGCGGAGAGGCTCCAGCCAGCGTACTGGCTGGCCAGGCAGGCCAGCACGGGTTGGGCGCTGTGCACTTCCACCCAGGTCGGCCAGCCGTCCTCGGTGGATGAGCGCAGGTGCACGTCGCCCAGGCCGCCCAAGCAGATGCGGGCGATGGCCAGGCCCGCCTCCACGCTGCCGGGGGCCTCCAGGCCGGCATCGACGATTTGCACGCCGAACTCGTCGCGCTGCACGCTCACGCGCAGTTGGGAAGCGTCGTCCAGCAGGCGCTGCAGCAGCGGCTGCGCCAGGCGGTTGACGCTCAAGGGATCATTCCATGTGCTCATGGGATTCAGCCTCCAGAAGTTCGAGCAGCTCGGCGTGGCGCCGCTGCAGTTGGGCGCGCACCTCGGCGGCCGTGGCGCCTTGGGCGCTGAGGGAGCACAGCGGCTCCATCGCTTGAAGAGAACAGGCCTGGCCCGGCCGGTCGTGCACCCAGGGCCGGCGCGCCAGGCGGCGCAGGGCGTGCGGGCCCAGGTGCAGCGTGCGCGGCGCGAACACGGTCTCCACGCCGCAGACCGCTTGTGGCACAGGCTGTACCGCCCACGGCACACCACTGCAGGCGCGCAGGTGCAGCCCAAGCGGCGACTGCGCCGCGTAGAGCTGCAGCGTGCCGCCGGGCCGGGGGTTCACTTCCAGCAGCGCGATGGTGCCGTCGGCGCCCAGCAGGAAGTCCAGGCTGCCCAGGCCGCGCAGGCCGCAGGCGGGGACGAGTTGTTGCAAGGCCGTGTCAATGTGCGTCGAGACCTTGGGCGGCATGGTCAGCGGTCCCACGGCCCCCCGCCAGGCAAACGGCGCTTGGGCCAGGCCCACGAGCTGCTCGTGCACGCCCAGCAGCCGCGCGCGGCGGCCGTCGGCGACGAAGGCGGCGGCCATGGGGGTGCCGGCCATCCGGCGTTGCCAGTACGGCAAGGCCCGCCGGGTGGCCGCGGCGCCGCGGGCGGGCTGCACGTGCCGGCCGCCGCAGGCGCCGCCGTCCTTGAGCAGCCAGCCCTGGAGGTCCGTGGGGGCCTGGCCCCAGCGCGTGGGCGGGTGCGGCAGGCCCAGCGCATCGAGCAGCGGGAAGAAGCGGCGCGGGTCGCGCAGGCGTCTCCAGGCCGCGGGCGGCGTGCCCAGCAGCGGCAGGCGCTGCGCGGCGGCCTCCAGCAGGTCCGGGTGGGCTTCGAAGCCGCTGGCGGCGATCCAGCCGCAGGCGCCGGCGCGGGCGGCCTCGTCCAGCGCGGCCAGCAGCGTGGCGGCGTCGAAGTCGCGCCAGCGCTGCCAGCGGCAGGCCGCGGCGCGGGTGTCGGCGTCGCCGAAGGCGTCCAGGGCGACGAGGCCGAAACCCTCGCGGGCGGCGGCCTGCGCGAGCTGGCGCACGGACACCCCCGCGGCCAGCAGCAGCGGCCGCCCCGCCGGGCCTTCAGCCGGCACGCAGCTCGCAGGCCAGGGCGAAGGCGTCATCGAAGCTCAGCGCCAGCGGCTTCTCGGCATTGCGCATGCGCTGCAGCAACTGGTGCTGCACCTGGTATTTCACATTGCCCACGGCCAGGGCCCCTATGCCCACGGCCTGGGTGCCCGCCACGGGCTTGCCGTCGTCCATCACGCCCACGCCGGCGATGCCCTCGGGGGGCACGGCATTCACGTCGGCGGCCACCAGCAGCTTCTGGCCCGCCGCCGCGAGATCTTCGGCCGAGAGCACCTGCACGCCGGCGGCGGCGGTGGCCAGCACCACGTCGGTGTCGGCCAGGGCCTCGCGCAGCGCGGCGGCGTCGGCGCTGGAAGCGCCCGCCACGGCGGCGCCGAAGCGCTCGCTCACGGCGCGGGCCGTCTCGTTTGCCACCTGCTGGCCCTTGTGGCTGGCGATGCGCACCTGCGCGCCGGCGCGCGCGGCCAGCACCGCGACGATGCGGCCCACCGGGCCCGTGCCGCCCAGCACCAGCACGCGGCGGCCGTCGAGGTCCGTGCCGTGCGCCTTGCGGAGCTGCCCGCGCACGCAAGCCAGCATGGCCGCGGCGGTGGTGAAGGCGCCGCTGGGGTCGGCCATGACGGACACCACGAAGGGCGGGACCATGGCCTTGCGGGCGGCGTCGAGCATGTCCACGGCCTGGGTCACGTCGCGCCCGCCGATGAAGAGGCCGGTGCGCGACACGCCCTTCGGCCCGCGGGAAAAGATGGCGTCCTGCGTGAGGTTGGGCGTGGCGGCCACGTCCACGCCGCAGTAGGGGACGATGACCTGGTAGCCGGCGTCGGCGGCCATGTTGACGTCGAAGGGGCTCATCCACGGTCCGGGCGTGAGCATGTGCAGGATGTAGGGACGGTCCATGTGGCGTGGCTTGCTGCGGGAGGTGGTGCGCCGTCAGGCGCAGGCGGCGGCCGGTGCGGCCGCCAGGAACTGGATGTCGGCGCCGCGGTTGCGGCCCTGCACGGTGAGCAGCCGCAGCCCCGGCGCCACGGCGCCGGCCGCGTGGGCGGCGCGCAGCAGGGCATCGGCGGCCTCCTGCGAGGGCAGCACGGCAAAGGCGGTCGGCCCCCAGGAGCTCTGGCCCACGGCGGTGTCGCCGTGGCGGCCGGCCCAGCGCATGAAGGCGTCCACCGCGGGGCTGGTGTAGGACAGGCCGCCCTGCGCGGGCGCGAAGTAGCCGCCCAGGAGCGCCTGCATGCGGTTGAGGCCTTCGGCGAAGGTGGGGAAATCGGCCCCCGCGGCGCCGGGCAGGATTTGCATGAGCACGCGGTGGCACAGCTCGGCCGCGTACTCGCGCGGGAAGGGCGGCAGTTGCGCCAGGGCCTGGCGCTCCTGGGCGCCGGAGAGCCCGCGGCGCGACGGGTCCAGCACCAGCAGCACGCGCCAGTGCTGAGGAAAGTCCAGGTGCGAGGTGACGCGTGCCGGGCGGCCGTCGGCCTGCGGGCCGCCGTCCAGCAGCAGCCCGCCGCGCTCGAAGCCGGCGATGCCCACGCCGGAGCGCAGGCCGCGGCCCAACAGGGCCGCCACCTGGGCCGCGTCCAGCGGCAAGCCCTGCAGCCGCGTGAAGGCCATGCCCACCGCCAGGGCGAGCTGGGTGCCGGACCCCAGGCCGGCATGGGGAGGCAGCAGCTCCAGCAGGCGCAGGTGCAGCGGACGCGACAGGCCGGTGTGCGCCTGCAGGGCCGCGAGGTGGGCGGCGGCCCGCTCCACCTCGGCCGCATCCAGCCCCGGGGCGGCTTCGATGTGCGGGCGGCCGGCGAAGGCCAGCTCCAGCGCGGTGTGCGGCCCGTCCACCACCAGGCCCAGGCTGCCGAAGCGCCGGCCCAGGGAAGCGCCCGGGTCCAGGAAGCCCAGGTGCAGCCGGCCCGGCGTGCTCACGCGCACGCGGTCGCGGAATTGGACGGCGGTCGGGCTCGTGGGCGGAATCGAGGACGGGACCGAAGGCGCAATGGGTACGGCAGGAACAAAGCTCATGGCCATGGATTGACGCTGGCAGGGGCTTGCCTATCTGCAAGGCTTGTTCCACGGCTTGGCATGGCGTGCTTGTTGCAAGCCGAGATGCCCGGCAACCCTTCTGCTGCCCTGGATTCAGTACACAGTGTCACGGCGCGCCGCGCGGGTATGCTGCGCGCGGCTGTAAGAAAACCCAGAGGAGACGACCGCCCGCGGGCGGAGTGAAAGGAAGTTCATGCTCACGACCCGTCCTTCCGATGGCTCCACAGCCGGCCGCAAGCGCGAGCTTGGCTTTGGGCACTCGGCCACGAGCGTGCTGCTGCCCACCGACCCGGCCCACGTCGAGGCGATACGCAAGTCGCACGAACGCTGCGCGGCGTTGGGCCTCACGCGCATAGGCCATGGCGACTACACGCCGCTGCCGCGCGCGGACCTGGCGCAGGCGCACGAGCGCAACCGGCGGCTGTTCGTCCATGCCGCGCCGGTGATGGAGCTGCTGCTGGAGCAGATCATCGTCAGCAAGAGCATGGTGGTGCTGGCCGACACGCAGGGCACGGTGCTGCACTCGGTGGGCCATGCCGACTTGCTGGAGCGCACGGCCAAGGTGGCGCTGGCGCCGGGCGTCAATTGGGCCGAGGCCAGCAAGGGCACCAACGGCATGGGCACGGCGCTGGTGACGGAGGAGCCGGTGTTCGTCCATGCCGACGAGCACTTCATGTACGCCAACGATTTCCTCACCTGCTCGGCCGCGCCCATCTTCGACCCGCGCGGCAACCTGCTGGGCGTGCTGGACGTGACGGGCGACCACCGCTCCTACCACGCGCACACGCTGGGCCTGGTGAAGATGTCGGCGCGCATGATCGAGAACCACTGGCTCACCGACGACTGCCAGCATGCGCTGCGGCTGCACTTTCACAGCCGCGTGGAGTTCATAGACACGCTCATGGGCGGCATCCTGGCCGTGGGCGAGGACGGCCGGCTGCTGGGCGCCAACCGCAGCGCGCTGGACCTGCTTGGGCTGAGCCCGGCGGGGCTGCGCATGAACAGCCTGGAGTCGCTGTTCGGCCTGGGCCTGGCGCAACTGGTGGACCAGGCGCGCAGCGCCGCGGCCGGCCCCTTCGCGCTCAACCTGTCCAACGGGCTGCAGCTGCATGCGCGGCTGCAGATGAACTGGCCGCTGGTGCGCCAGGGCGCCCGCCTCCAGCCGGAGGACGGCGACGCGGCGGCGCAGCCGGCCGAGGCGGCGGGCGAGGCGGGCCTGGCCATCGCGGCGGACATGGCCGCAGGCGTGGCGGCACTGGGCGGCGAGGTGCTGGCCTGCCTGCGCGAGGCCGCACCGCTGCCGGTGCGAGCGCCCGCGTCACCGGCGGTGCTGCTGTCCGGCACGGCGCCGCGCGCCCGCCCGGCGGCCGAGGGCGAGCTGCCCAGCGACCTGTCGTGGCTGCAGACCGGCGACGCGCAGCTCGACAGCGTGGTGGCCAAGCTGCGCCGCGTGATGGACCGCGACATTGCCGTGCTCATCCTGGGCGAGACGGGCAGCGGCAAGGAGGTGCTGGCGCGCGCGCTGCACCAGGAGTCCGCGCGTGCGCGCCAGCCCTTCGTGGCGGTGAACTGCGCCAGCATCCCGGAGTCGCTGATCGAAGCCGAGCTGTTCGGCTACGAGGAAGGCGCGCTGAGCGGCGGGCGGCGCGGCGGCGCGGTGGGGCGCATCCTGCAGGCGCATGGCGGCACGCTGTTCCTGGACGAGGTGGGCGACATGCCCGCGGGGCTGCAGGCGCGGCTGCTGCGCGTGCTGCAGGAGGGCGAGGTCATGCCCTTGGGCGGCACGCGCCCCGTGCCGGCCGACGTGGCCGTGGTCAGCGCCACGCACAGCGACCTGCGCGAGCTGGTGGAGCGGCAGGCTTTCCGCGAGGACTTGTATTACCGGCTCAACGGGCTGTCGGTGCGGCTGCCGCCGCTGCGCGAGCGCAGCGACCTGATGGCGCTGGCGACGCGGATCCTGCGCAGCCGCTGCCCGCTGCGCGCGCCCACGCTGGACGCCGACGTGGCGCAACTGCTGCAGGCCTACCACTGGCCGGGCAACGTGCGCCAGCTCGTCAACGTGCTGCGCGCCGCGGCGGCCATGGCCGGCGACGAGCCCACGATCACGCGCGCGCACTTGCCCGACGATTTTCTGGAGGACGTGCAGCGCTCGATGGGACGGCGGCGCGGTGGCGCAGGCACGCCGGCCGCGCCCGCTTCGGTTGAGGCGCCGGCGGCGGCCTTGCCGCCTTCAGGCGAAGCGGCGGATGCCGGCGCCACGCTGGAGGAGCTGGAGATGCAGACCATCCTGCGCGTGGTGCAGGAGCTCGACGGCAACATCTCGCTGGCGTCCAAGCGGCTGGGCATCAGCCGCAACACCATCTACCGCAAGCTGCGCCGGCGCTGACGCCGCCCGGTCCACGAGATGTACCGAACGCCAAGCAAACTGTCCCGCCGCCGGCTGCTGGCATGGTCTCTGGCCGGTGCCGCGGCCGCACGGCCGGCGTGGAGCCAGGCGAGCGTGCCCAGCGCGGTGGTGCTGGACTTCGACCTGCTGGACGACCACCCCAACACCGCGGGCGACAACCAGGCCCAGCTCGGGGCGCGGCTGCGGCGGGCGCACGTGCAGTTGCAGCAGGCGTTGCAGGCGCAGGGGCTGTACCGCATCGTCCCGCTGGAGAACGCGCAGGCGCTGCTGGACAAGCTGCGCAACGAGCAGGAGTACATGCACCGCTGCGAGGACTGCGCGCGCCAGATCGGCCGCCAGCTCGATACCGACTACGCCATCACGGGCTGGGTGCAGAAGGTCAGCGAGCTGATCCTGAACCTCAACATCGAGGTGCACGACGTGCGCCGCGGCCGCGTGGTGCTGTCCAAGTCGGTGGACATGCGCGGCAACAACGACCAGTCCTGGGAGCGCGCCGTGCGTTTCCTGGTCAACGACATGGCGCAGAAGCGGCAGGGCAATCCGAAGTACGGGATGTGAGGGATACGCCCTCGGCATCCCGCGAGCCGAGGCGGTACGCCCCCTATTTCGTCATGCCCGCGAAAGCGGGCATCCACGAGCGCCGAGGTAGGGCCTTCGAATGGCATCACCCAGCGCCAACGCCGGCGCGCCAGCACCCCGGCAAGCGTGGATACCCGCTTTCGCGGGTATGACGGATGAGGATGCGAAGCGGCCGTGCCAAAGGGCTGACGGGGCACGCTATTTTTTCCAGAACAACAACGCTGTCCTCACCTCGCCGCCGTGGGCGGGATGAAGCAGCCCTCGCGGGCCGTGGACTGCAGCTTGCGGAACTCGCGGATCTGCTTTTGCAGCGGCTCGCTGTCGCGTATGGCGTTGCCGCGCTCGCCGGCAATGCTGTTGGCGTTGGTGGCGGTGCTCATGGACACGAAGTCGTCGTAGGGGATCTTCTCGGCCAGGTGGTCCAGCGCGCACGAGCACTTGTTGAGCATCTCGTAGTAGGTGCCGGGATGCTCCCTCATGCAGCTCTGCACGTACTCCACGCGCGCGGCGGTGGGGTAATCGAAAGCCGCGGCCCAGGGCGAGGCGGCGGCCAGCAGCGCCGGCACCAGCGCACGGCGCAGCAGGGCACGGGCAGGCAGGCAGGCGGGCAGGTGCAGGGTCATGGTTTCGCGGCGCCCAGCTCGGCGCCTTCCAGGGTGAGGGTTTCTTCGAGCAGCGGGGCGGCGTCGGGGCGCTCGCCGGCCAGCACGGTGCGCAACTGCACCACGCCGCCGGGCACGTCGGCCAGGACGAACTCGTAGCGCTTGGCGGCGTACTGCTCGAAGCGGTTGCGCATGGGGTCGTCGAGGTAGGGGCTGATGAGCACCCGCCGGGCGGCCATTTCCCGGCCTTGCCAGCGCACGCGGGTGTCGTCGCTGCGCGCGTCCTCGGCCAGGGCCACGCGGATGCGGCGGCGAAAGTGGTTCACCTGGCCGCGGGTGAGGCGCTGCATCTCGCGCAGGTCGTGCTCTAGGAAATACAGGATCACGGGGTTGGAGGTGGCGCCCTCCACCGCGGGCAGCTCGCGCGCGCCTTGCGCCTCGGGAAAGGCGGGCGCGCTGACGTTGCAGCAGCGCCCGCCGGGGCCGGCCGACAGGCGCAGCTCCACGGGGCCGCCGTAGCCGCCTTCCAGCGAGCCGGCATGGACGAAGGCGTAGCGCAGCACGGTGCCGGGCTTGAGGCCCTGCAGGTGCGGCGCCATGAAGATCTGCTGCTCGGCGGCGGAGATGGCGCCGCTGCCGGCAACACGCGGCTCCTCCTCGGCGGCAGCGGCGGGGACCGTGGCGACGGCCCCCAGCAGCGCGGCAACCAGCGCGGCGGCCGCGGCGGCCGCGGCGGCCGCGGCGGCCGGGGGCCGGATGAGGTGGCGGAGGATCATGGGTGTGAGGAATCCTGTGGTTCGGCCGGATCGGCGCGCAGCCGGTCCGACACTTCCAGCGCGAGGCCGGGATTGAGCGCGGTGAGCGTTTCTATGGCCTGCTGCGCCTGCGCGGCCTGGCCGGTGCGGTGGTAGAGCTGGGCCAGGCCCGCCCAACTGCGGCTGTAGCCGGGGTCCACGTCCAGGCTGCGGCGCCAGCTCTGCACGGCGGCGGCGTCGCGGCCCAGGCGCTCCTGGGCCAGGGCGCGCAGGTACAGCGGCTCGGGGTCGGCGGCGTCCTCGCGCATCCAGCGCTCGGCCAGCTGCAGCAGCGCCTGCCACTGGCCGGCGCGCTCCAGCGAGGCGGCCTGCAGGAACAGCGGCTGCGCCGCCATGGGCCGCTCCCAGAAACCCAGGCCGCCGTGCGGACGCACCTCGGCAAAGCGCAGGCGCTGCTCCAGCGTGTCCAGCAGCCATTCGGCCGGCACGGCGTAGTAGTGGGTGCGCCCGCCGGGCAGGCGGAAGGTGAGGATGCCCACCAGCCGCCCGTCGCGGTCGAAGAGGCCCCCGCCGCTGGCGCCGGACGTGAAGCCGTTGCTGCACTGGATGACGAGCTGGCCATTGAGGTGGTGCAGGGCCACGACGCTGCCGCCGCTGATCTGCAGCGCCGGCCCGCCGGTGTAGCCCAGGGCGGCCAGCTCCTGGCCCTCGCGCAGCGAGGCGGCGCGGCCCAGCGCCACGGGCGTGCTGGGCAGCCCGGGCACCTGCAGGATGCACAGGTCGCGCTCGGCGTCCATGGACTGCGCCTGCACCGTCCAGCGCGAGCCGGCCTGCACCACCGAGATGCTGCTGGCGTTGCGCGTGACGTGGCAGTTGGTCACCACGCGCTCCTTGCCGATGACCACGCCGGAGCCGAGCTGCAGCCGCCCGCCTTCGCCCTCGGCTTCCACGCGCAGCACGCTGCGGCCCAGGAGGATGAGGGAGCGGCGGTCCAGCTCCGCGTGGGCGCTGCTGGTGCTCAGCAGGCAGGCCGCCAGCAAGGCCGAGCCCATGAGGCTGCGGTGCCGCGGCGAGGGCGCGCGCGCCACGTCCACCTCAATCCCTGGACGCCGCACGGCCGGAAGCGCCGGCGGTCTCCAGCAAGGGCACGCCGAAGTCGCGCAGGATGGCGTTGATCTCCGGACGGCGGCGCTCGATCAGGCTTTCGATCTGGGTCTTCCATTGCGGCTCGCCGTAGCGCACGCCCATGGCCATGGCGTAGTCGAAGCGCACGCCCGGCTCGGAGGCCAGCGGCACCACCGCCAGCCTGGCCTGCGGCTGGCGCTTGGCCGCGAAGCCGGCCATGGGGCCCCAGAGGATGGCGGCGTCGATCTTGCCCGCGGCCAAATCCGCCTCCACGGGCTGGCCGGGGTCGCGGTCGGTCTCGGGCGTCATCATGGGATAGACCACGGCGCGGTCCACCAGCTGGTGCTGCGCCAGCCACTTGCCCGCGGGCGAGCGGTCGTGCACGCCGATGCGCAGCTTCGCCAGCACGGCCGGGTCGAGCTTGAGGAAGTCCTCGGCCGAGCGCACGTTGTCCAGGCCCTTGCCTTGCGGGAACACCAGCGCGTAGGTGGAGCGGTAGTAGGGCTTGGTGACGGAGACCTGGTCGAAGCCTT
This sequence comes from Azohydromonas lata NBRC 102462, assembly GCF_001571085.1. GTDB lineage: Bacteria > Pseudomonadota > Gammaproteobacteria > Burkholderiales > Burkholderiaceae_C > Azohydromonas > Azohydromonas lata. The sequence continues at coordinate 16,756 of NZ_BCTC01000003.1, read as the reverse complement.
CCGGCACGCCCAGCACCACGTCGCAGCGCCAGTCCTCGCCGGGGAGCTTGTAGCGCAGCGTGTTGCGTATGAAGGCCAGGCGGTTGGGGAAGTCGTAGTACTGCAGCGGCAGGCCCAGGTCCTGGGCGAACAGCTCGGCGATGCGGTTTTCTATGCCGTTGCCCTGGGCGCTGGAGAAGGGCAGGTTGTGCGGGTCCTGGCAAACCTTGAGGGCCTTGCGCGGCGGCTGCTCGTCCTGGGCCGAGGCGGGCAGCGCGGCCAGCAGGGCCAGCGCACCCAGGAGCAGCGCCGCGACAGGTCCGCGCCGGCCCGGGCGCGGGATGGCGGCGGCGCGCATCACGGCATCTCCTGGACCTTGGCCGAGGTGATGGCCCCGTCCGAACGGCCCTTGAGGTAGGCGTAGAGCTGGTCGATGTTGTCGACCACGGTCTTGTTCTCGCCGAAGGAGGGCATGCCCTTCTCAAGGCGGCCCTTGGTGACGGTGGTGACGAACTCGTCCTTGCTCAGCCGTTTGAGGCTTTCGATCAGCGAGGGGCCGACCATGCCCTCCTGGTTGGGGCCGTGGCAGCGGTCGCAGGCGGCGGCGCGCCAGGTGCGAAAGCCCTTCATGGTTTGCGGATCGACCTTGTTGCCGTCAACCACGGTGTAGAGCTGGTTGCCTTGGGCGCTGCTGTAGGCGGCGGCGCCGAACAAGGCGATGCAGGACAGGACGGCCAGGGTGGCGCGGCGGTACTTCATGAAGCGGTGTCTCCAACGATCGTCGTGATTGAGGAAGACGCGGGCAACGGGCGCGCCCACAGGGGCTGATGGGGCGCGCCGCCGCCGTCGTCCAGCGGTTGAAGCAGGCGCTGAGCTGCGAGGGGTTCGAGCCCCTCTGTGGGCCGGCCCCCGCGGGCCGGCCGGATCAACGCGGGCTCAGGCTCAGTTGGGCAGGGCGAACACCGTCAGCGAGCCGCCCAGCTCGGTGTACTGGTTGAGCTCGCGGTAGCCGCCCACGGCGCCCAAGCCGTCGTTGTCCTTCTCCAGGCCCGCGGCCATGCCGATGCCGGCCCAGCCGCCGATGCCGGAGAAGACGCCCATGTACTGCTTGCCCTTGTGCTCGTAGGTGAACACGTTTCCGATGATCCCGGAGGGCGTCTTGAACTTGAACAGCTCCTTGTTGATGTCCTTGGCGTCCACGCACTTGAGGTAGCCCTCCAGCGTGCCGAAGCAGCTCAGGCCGCCGGCCGTGTTGAGCGCGCCGCTCCACACCGAGAACTTCTCGGCCTTGGTCTGGACGATCTTGCCCGTGCCGGCGTCCCAGGCGATGTAGTTGCCCATGCCGCCGTGGCTGCCCGGGGCGGGGTACATGGACAGCGTGGCGCCCACGTAGGGCTGGCCGGCGGTGTACTCGACCTTGAAGGGCTCGTAGTCCATGCACACGTGGTTGGTGGGCACGTAGAAGAGCTTGGTGTTGGGGTCGAAGGAGGCCGGCTGCTGGTCCTTGGTGCCCAGCGCGGCGGGGCAGATGCCCTTGGTGTTGACGTCAGGCCCGTTCTGCGCGGTGGAGAACTGCTTGACCACCTGCGGGCGGCCCGTGCGCATGTCCACGTGCGTGGCCCAGTTCACCTTGGGGTCGTACTTCTCGGCCACCAGCAGCGCGCCGGAGACGCGGTCCATGGTGTAGGCGAAGCCGTTGCGGTCGAAGTGCACCAGCGCCTTGGTCTGCTTGCCCTTGACCGGGATGTCGGCCAGGATCATCTCGTTGATGCCGTCGAAGTCCCACTCGTCGTAGGGCGTCATCTGGTAGGCCCACTTGGCCACGCCCGTGTCCACGTCACGCGCGAAGATGGTCATGGACCACTTGTTGTCGCCCGGGCGCTGCGCGGGGTTCCAGGTGGAGGGGTTGCCGGTGCCGTAGTACATCAGGTTGGTGCCCTTGTCGTAGCTGTACCAACCCCAGGTGGTGCCGCCGCCGGTCTTCCACTGGTCGCCCTGCCAGGTCTTGAGGGAGGAGTCCTTGCCCACGGGCTTCAAGCCACCGTCGGCCCAGGTCATGGTCTTGTCGGGGTCCATCAGCATCTCGGCGTCGGGGCCGACGCTGTAGGCCTTCCAGACCTGGCGCCCGGTGTTGATGTCGTAGGCCGCCAGGAAGCCGCGCACGCCCCATTCGCCGCCGGAGATGCCGGTGATGACCTTGTCCTTGAACACGTGCGGGGCGTTGGTGTTGACGGCGCCGAGCTTGGGGTCGCCGTTCTTCACGCTCCACACCACCTTGCCGTCGGCCGCGTTGAGCGCCACCAGCGTGGAGTCGGCCTGCTGCAGGAAGACCTTGCCCTCGGCGTAGGCCAGGCCGCGGTTGACGGTGTCGCAGCACATCTGCGCGACCACGGCCGTGTCCTGCTTGGGCTCGTACTTCCACTTGATCTTCTGCGTCTCCAGGTCGATGGCGAAGACCTTGTTGGGGAAGGGCGAGTGCAGGTACATGGTGCCGTCGATCACCAGCGGCGAGCCCTCGTGGCCGCGCAGCACGCCGGTGGAGAAGGTCCAGGCCACCTGCATCTTGCCGACGTTGCCGGTGTTGATCTGCTTGAGCTGGCTGTAGCGCTGGTTGTACATGTCGCCCGCCTGCATCGCCCAGTTCTTGGGGTTGGCGATGTTCTTCTCCACGTCGGCGTTGGCCAGCGCCACGGCGGGTACGGCGAGCAGCAAGCCGCCGAAGGTGTGTGCCATCAACGCGATCGAAGGCTTCAGTCTCAAGGTCATTTCTCGTCTCCTGGTGATATGTCAGTGGGACCACCGTGGCGTCCATGACGGGCTCCCAGGAGCGCTTTGTAGTGAGCCGCCCGTGGCGCCACCACTAGGTGCAGACCCTGCGGGTTCAGCCAAAATTGAACAGTGGCGCGCGGGCCGCGCGTCAGCGCGTTACAGCACCGGGTGCGGCAGGCGTTCGAGCTGCGCACGCACCAGCGCCTGCCCCTGCTCGCAGAGGAAGCGTTCGAAGGCCGCGGCCACCTGCGGCAGCTGGCGCGCGGCCAGGTGCATGACGTGCCAATCGCGCTCGATGGGGTTGCCCGGCAGGGGCAGCAGCGCCAGCAGCCCGGCCTGCATCTCCAGCACGCAGGTGTGCAGCGACAGGAAGGCCACGCCCAGGCCCGCGGCGCACATCTGCTTGATGGCCTCGTTGCTGGACATTTCCGAGCCCAGGCGCAGCGGCAGGCCGGCCTCGCGGAACAGCGTTTCCACCGTGGCGCGCGTGCCTGAGCCGCGTTCTCGCACCAGAAGATCGGCATCGAGCAAGTGCGCCAATTTGAGACCGGTTTCACGCATCAGCGCATGCTGCGGTGCAGCGAGGAAGGCCATGGGGTGTCGCGCAAATGCCGCGGACACCGTCTTCAGCTCGGCCGGGGGGCGTCCCATGATGACCAGGTCCACCTCCTGGCCGGCGAGCATGCGCACGATCTGGTCGCGGTTGCCCACCTGCAGCTTCACCTTGACGCGCGGGTGGGCGTTGGCGAAAGCCACCAGCAGCGGCGGCAGCAGGTACTCGGCGGTTGTGACAGCACCCACCCGCAGCGTTCCCGAAAAGTCTCCGTGCTGCGCGGCCATCTCGTCGCCGGCCTCGCGCCAGAGCTCTAGGATGCGCCCCGCGTAGCCCGCCAGCAGCGTGCCGGCCTCGGTCAGCCGTATGCCGCGCCCGGTGCGCTGCAGCAGCGGCGCGCCGGCGGCCTCTTCCAGCGCGGCGATCTGTATGGACACCGCCGGCTGCGTCAGGTGCAGCTCCGCCGCGGCGGCCGAAACACTGCCCAGGCGCGCCACGGCGTGCAAGGCGGCAAGTTGCTTGAAGGTGGCATGGCGCAGCGCTGACATGCGCCTGATATTAGCCAAAGCTGATATCAACTTAAAAACAATTAACTTTTCCTGATTCCAAGCCCTCCCTAGAGTCCAGCCCATGCCGATGCAAACCGGTGTCGGACAACCAGCCAAGTACTACGAAGGAGCAAGGTCCATGGGCGAGATGAACGAACTCAAGCAGATCGTGGACGCCACCAAGCGCTACGCGGCCGGCGTGCTCAAGTACGCGCAGATGGGCTACTGGAACCCGGACTACGAGCCCAAGGAGACGGACATCCTGGCGCTGTTCCGCATCACGCCGCAGGAGGGCGTGGACCCAGTGGAGGCCGGCGCCGCCGTGGCCGGCGAGTCGTCCACCGCCACCTGGACCGTGGTCTGGACCGACCGCCTCACCGCCTGCGACATGTACCGCGCCAAGTGCTACCGCGTGGAGCCCGTGCCGGGCCAGCCGGGCCAGTATTTCTGCTGGGTGGCCTACGACCTGAGCCTGTTCGAGGAAGGCTCCATCACCAACGTGGCGGCCTCCATCATCGGCAACGTCTTCAGCTTCAAGCCGCTGAAGGCGGCGCGGCTGGAGGACATGAAGTTCCCCGTGGCCTACGTGAAGACCTTCAGCGGCCCGCCCACCGGCGTGATCGTGGAGCGCGAGCGGCTGGACAAGTACGGCCGCCCGCTGCTGGGGGCGACCACCAAACCCAAGCTGGGCCTGTCCGGGCGCAACTACGGCCGCGTGGTCTACGAAGGGCTCAAGGGCGGCCTGGACTTCATGAAGGACGACGAGAACATCAACTCGCAGCCCTTCATGCACTGGCGCGACCGCTTCCTGTTCGTGATGGACGCCGTCAACAAGGCCAGCGCCGCCACGGGCGAGGTCAAGGGCAGCTACCTCAACGTCACGGCCGGGACGATGGAGGAGATGTACCGCCGCGCCGAGTTCGCCAAGGAGCTGGGCTCGGTCATCGTGATGGTGGACCTGGTGGTGGGCTACACGGCCATCCAGTCCTTGAGCCACTGGTGCCGGCAGCACGACATGATCCTGCACCTGCACCGCGCGGGCCACGGCACCTACACGCGGCAGAAGAGCCACGGCGTCTCTTTCCGCGTCATCGCCAAGTGGATGCGCATGGCGGGCGTGGACCACATCCACGCCGGCACGGCGGTGGGCAAGCTCGAAGGTGACCCGCTGACGGTACAGGGCTATTACAACGTGTGCCGGGACACGCACACCGTGCCGGACCTGCCGCGCGGCATCTTCTTCGAGCAGGACTGGGGCGCGCTGCGCAAGGTCATGCCCGTGGCCTCCGGCGGCATCCACGCCGGGCAGATGCACCAGCTCATCGACCTCTTCGGCGACGACGTGGTGCTGCAGTTCGGCGGCGGCACGATAGGCCACCCGCAGGGCATCCAGGCCGGCGCCACGGCCAACCGCGTCGCGCTGGAAGCCATGGTGCTGGCGCGCAACGAGGGCCGCAACATCAAGGAAGAAGGCCCGGACATCCTGCGCGCTGCCGCCAAGTGGTGCACGCCGCTGCAGGCCGCGCTCGATACCTGGGGCGATATCAGCTTCAACTACACGCCCACCGACACCTCGGACTTCGTCCCCACCCCCTCGGTGGCCTGACCCGATCGCAACCGGAGCCTCACATGCGTCTGACCCAAGGCACCTTCTCCTTCCTGCCGGACCTCACGGACGAGCAGATCCTCAAGCAGGTCGAATACGCCCTCGACAAGGGCTGGGCCGTCGGCATCGAGTACACCGACGACCCGCACCCGCGCAACACCTTCTGGGAAATGCACGGCAACCCCATGTTCGACCTGCAGGACCCCGCCGGCGTGCTCATGGAGATCAAGGACTGCCGCAAGGCCTTCCCCCACCACTACATCCGCGTGACGGCCTTCGACTCCACGCACGGCACGGAGTCGGTGGTGCTGTCCTTCATCGTCAACCGTCCGCAGGACGAGCCGGGCTTCCGCCTGGTGCGCTCCGAGGGGCCGGGGCGCCAGGTGCACTACCGCATCGAGGGCTACGCGGCGCAGGCGCGGCCCGAAGGCGCGCGCTACGGCTGATGCAGGAGGCCGCCATGCAAGCCGACGTGCTCGACGCTTCCCAGGCCGTGGCGGCCTCGTCCGCCGCCACGGCGGTTCCCACGGCCCCGATTGAGAGCCCGCGCCAGCTCTTCGAGAGCAGCGGCGTCAAGGCGGTGCTGGCGCAGCTCGACGCCGAGCTGGTGGGCCTGGCCCCGGTGAAGGGCCGCATCCACGACATCGCCGCGCTGCTGCTGGTGGACAAGCTGCGCGCCCAACAGGGCTTCAGTTCCCAGCCCCCCTCGCTGCACATGTGCTTCACCGGCAACCCGGGCACGGGCAAGACCACGGTGGCGCTGCGCATGGCCGAGGTGCTCAAGCAGCTGGGCTACGTGCGCAAGGGGCACCTCGTGGCCGTCACGCGCGACGACCTGGTGGGCCAGTTCATCGGCCACACCGCGCCCAAGACGCGCGAGGTGCTCAAGAAGGCCATGGGCGGTGTGCTCTTCATCGACGAGGCCTACTACCTCTACCGCCCGGAGAACGAGCGCGACTACGGCCAGGAGGCCATCGAGATCCTGCTGCAGGTGATGGAGAACCAGCGCGAGGACATCGTGGTGATCCTGGCCGGCTACAAGGACCGCATGCAGACCTTCTTCGGCTCCAACCCGGGGATGGCCTCGCGCATCGCGCACCACATCGATTTCCCCGACTACACCGAGCCGGAGCTGCTGCGCATCGCGCAGCTCATGCTGGAGAAGCTGCACTACCGCTTCGACGACGGGGCGCTGCAGGCCTTCGCGCGCTACATCGCGCTGCGCCGCGCGCAGCCGCACTTCGCCAACGCGCGCTCCGTGCGCAACGCGCTGGACCGCATGCGGCTGCGCCATGCCACGCGGCTGTTCGACAGCGACGTGCCGCTGCAGCCGGAGCAGCTCGTGACGCTGCAGGCCGCCGACGTCACGGCCAGCCGCGTGTTTGCCGCGCGCCACGCGGCCTGAAACCTGCATCGCCCCCCAACGGCACCACCGCAAGGACCTGCCCGTGAGCATCACCACCCTGATCTTCGACGTGGACGGCACGCTGGCCGACACCGAGGAGCTGCATCGCCAGGCGTTCAACGCCGCCTTCGCCGACGCCGGCCTGCGCTGGGACTGGAGCCGGACGCTCTACCGCGAGTTGCTGCACGTGACCGGCGGCAAGGAGCGCATGGCGCACCACGCCGCCTCGCTGGACCTGGGCGAGGTCGACCGCCGCGCGTTGCAGGCCCACATCCCGGCGCTGCACGCGGCCAAGACGCGGCACTACGCGGCCATGGTGACGGGCGGCCGGTTGAAGCTGCGCCCCGGCGTGGCGCGGCTGTTGCGCGAGGCGCACGAGGCCGGCATGCACCTGGCCATCGCCAGCACCACCAGCCCGGCCAACGTGGAGGCACTGCTCACCGCCACGCTGGGGCCGCAGGGCCCGGGCCTGTTCGGCGTCATCGCCTGCGGCGACCTGGTGGCGAGCAAGAAGCCCGCGCCGGACGTGTACGAGCTGGTCCTTCGCACCCTGGGCGCGGACGCCGAGGAGGCCATCGCGTTTGAGGACTCGGCCCACGGCCTGCGCGCCGCGCGCGGCGCCGGGCTGTGGACCGTGGTCACCCCCACCTGGTGGAGCGAGGCGGAGGATTTCACCGGCGCCGATCTGCTGCTGCCGCACTTGGGCGACCCCGGTGAGCCGCTGGCCGGCGAGCCCGGCGCCCGCTTGCCGGACGCGCCCTGGCTCACGCTGCAGGGCCTGGAGCAGTTGCGCCACCCGCCGGCCGCCTGCGCGGTGCGGCAGCTCTACCAGGGCGCGGCGTGATGCGTGCCGACGCCATCGCGCTGGACCTGGACGGCACGCTGGTGGACAGCGCGCCGGACATCGCCGCCGCGCTTGCCCACGCGTTGCGCCGCGAGCACCTGGACGCCGGCTTCGAGCTGCGCACCGTGCGCGGCTGGGTGGGCGACGGGCCGGACGCGCTCATCCGCCGTGCCCTGGGCGCGCGCGGGGTGAGCGACCCGCACCCCACGCTGCTGCAGCGGCTGCGCCGCCACTTCGACGAGGCCACGCTGGCCGCGCCGCTGGCGCACGGCCACGCCTACGAAGGGGTGGAGGCCACGCTGCGCCAGCTCTCGCGCCGCATGCCGCTGGCCGTGGTGACCAACAAGCCCACGCCGCTGGCGCGCGCGGTGCTGGACGCGGCCGGCCTGCTGCCCTGGTGCACGGTGGTGCTGGGGGCGGACAGCCCCGAGCAGCGCAAGCCCGCGCCCACGCTGCTGCTGACGGCCGCCCAATGGTTCGGCGTGATGCCCTCGCGGCTGCTCATGGTGGGCGACGGCCCGGCCGACCTGGGTGCCGCCGCCGCGGCGGGCTGCGCCGCCGCGCTGGTGGCGTGGGGCTACGGCGGCGTGGCCGACCCCGGGCCGGCGGTGTGGCGGCTGCGCGCGCCGCAGCAGTTGCTGGCGCTGCTGCCGCCGCAGGCCGTGAGCGGCTGAAGCGCCCACCCTCCCGTTCGGCTCAAGAAAACCATCTCAAAACAAACTTCAGGAGACCTCCCCATGCTGATAGAAGGCCGCAGCAACCTCACGCAGTTCCTCATCGAGGAACGCCGGCGCCACCCGCGCGCCACGGGCGAGCTCAACGCGCTGGTGACCGACGTGTCGCTGGCCTGCAAGGCCATCGCCGCGCGCGTGGCCCGCGGCGCGCTGGGCCAGGACGCCGAGCGCGAGCCCACCCTGCAGTTCGCCCGCGACGCCTTCACCCGCGCGTGCGAATGGGGCGGCAACCTGGCGGGCTACTCGGCCTGCGGCGAGGCGCCGGCCACGCCCATTCCCGAGCCCTATCCGCGCGGCAAGTACCTGCTGCTGTTCGAGGCGCTGGACGGCGCGGGCAACCTGGACATCAACCACGGCGTGGGCAGCCTGTTCTCGGTGCTGCGCGCGCCGCAGGCCGGCGCCCCGCCGGGCGACACGGACTGGCTGCAGCCCGGCAGCAGCCAGGTGTGCGCGGGCTACGCGCTCTATGGCCCGGCCACCATGCTGGTGCTGAGCTTTGGCAACGGCACGCACGGCTTCACGCTGGACCCGCAGCTGGGCGAATGGATGCTCAGCCATCCCAACCTGCAGGTGCCGCGGCGCACGCGGGAGTTCGCCATCAACGCCTCGCACAGCCGCTTCTGGGAGCCGGCCGTCAAGCGCTACGTGGACGAGTGCCTGGCCGGCAGCGGCGGCGTGCGCGGGGCGGACTTCTCCATGCGCTGGATCGCCTCGCTGGTGGCGGAGACGCACCGCATCCTGCTGCGCGGCGGCGTGTTCCTGTGCCCGCGCGACGGCACGGACCCGCAGCGCGCCGGGCGGCTGCAACTGCTGCACCAGGCCAACCCGGTGGGCATGCTCATCGAGCAGGCCGGCGGTTGCGCCAGCACCGGGCGGCACCGCGTGCTCACGCTGGAGCCCGAGGCCCTGCAGCAGCGCGTCGGCTTCATCTTCGGCTCGGCCGACGAGGTGGAGCGCATCGAGCGCTACCACGAGGAACAACTGCTGGACGGGGGCTACAGATCGCCGCTGTTCGGCCAGCGCGGGTTGTTCGCGCCGGTCTGACAGGTGCCTCGCCGTGAGCTTGTAGGAGGCCCGCTTGCGGGCCGAATTGCAGCCAAGCGACGGTTCGGCCCGCAAGCGGGCCTCCTACGGATTCGCGCCGCACCCAGTCCAACCGCCAGCCGCCCCTTCGCGCCCAAACACGAATCCACCGAATTGACGATCCACAGGAGCCTGCCGCCATGTCCGTGAAACATCCCATCGTCGCCATCACCGGCTCCTCAGGCGCCGGCACCACCTCGGTGACGCGCACCTTTGAAACCATCTTCCGCCGCGAGGGCGTGCGCGCCGCCATCGTCGAGGGCGACAGCTTCCACCGCTTCGACCGCACCGAGATGAAGAAGAAGATGGCCGAGGCCGAGTCCAATGGCAAGCCGCACTTCAGCCACTTCGGCACCGACGCCAACCTCTTCTCCGAGCTGGAAAACCTCTTCCGCCACTACGCCGAAACCGGCACCGGCCAAGCGCGCAAGTACCTGCACGACGACGCGGAGGCCGCGCCCTTCAAGCAGCCGCCGGGCACCTTCACGCCCTGGGCGCCGCTGCCGGAATCGGAGCTGCTGTTCTACGAAGGCCTGCATGGCGGCGTGAAGACGGACGAGCACGACGTCGCCCGCTACCCCGACCTGCTCATTGGCGTGGTGCCGGTGATCAACCTGGAGTGGATCCAGAAGATCCACCGCGACAAGGCCACGCGCGGCTACTCGACGGAAGCGGTGACGGACGTGATCCTGCGCCGCATGCACGAGTACGTGCACTACATCTGCCCGCAGTTCACGCGCACGCACATCAACTTCCAGCGCGTGCCGGTGGTCGACACGTCCGACCCCTTCATCGCCCGCACCATCCCCACGCCGGACGAGAGCCTGGTGGTGATCCGCTTCGCCAATCCCAAGGGCATCGACTTTCCCTACCTGCTGAGCATGCTGCACGACTCCTGGATGTCGCGCGCCAACACCCTGGTGGTGCCCGGCGGCAAGATGGACCTGGCCATGCAGCTGATCTTCACGCCCATGATCCTGCGGCTCATGGAGCGCCGCCGGCAGGCCATGGTGGCGTAGGCAACGGGCGCCGCCACACAACCGCTTTACGTCGTCATGCCCGCGCGACCAGGCCGTCTGGGGAGGCCTGGCCGCACGGTGCAGCCGGGGAACTGACAGGTCCGGCATCGCGTGTGGGTCCCTGCCTGGGAAGGCGGGCAGGGCTCTCGGGTCAGCGCGATGCAGGGGACGCCATTTGCGAATGGCCTCGGATGCCGGGGCCGCGCGCCGCCCATGCAGGCTGCACCGTCCAAGCGGGCATGACGACCTTTTATTCCGCTCACCACGATTCCTTTGAACAGCCAGGAAGGAGACGCCATGCCCACCGATTCCCAGCGCCGCCGCTGCGCCAACGCCTTGCGCGTGCTTGCCATGGACGCCGTGCAGGCGGCCAATTCCGGCCATCCCGGCATGCCCATGGGCATGGCCGACATCGCGGAGGCGCTGTGGCGCCACCACTTGAAGCACGACCCGGCCGATCCGGCCTGGGCCGACCGCGACCGCTTCGTGCTCTCCAACGGCCACGGCTCCATGCTGCTGTACGCGCTGCTGCACCTGAGCGGCTACGCGCTGCCCATGCGCGAGCTTCAGAACTTCCGCCAGCTCGGCTCGCTCACGCCCGGCCACCCGGAGGTCGGCCTGACCCCGGGCGTGGAAACCACCACCGGCCCGCTGGGCCAAGGTTTGACCAACGCGGTGGGCATGGCGCTGGCCGAAAAACTGCTGGCGCGCGAGTTCAACCGCCCGGGGCACGAGATCGTGGACCACCGCACCTGGGTGTTCCTGGGCGACGGCTGCCTGATGGAGGGCATCAGCCACGAGGCCTGCTCCCTGGCCGGCACCTGGGGCCTGAACAAGCTGGTGGCTTTCTACGACGACAACGGCATCTCCATAGACGGCAACGTGAAGGGCTGGTTCGGCGACGACACCCCCGCGCGTTTCGAGGCCTACGGCTGGACGGTGCTGCGCGACGTGGATGGCCACGACTTCGCCGCGCTGGACGCCGCCATCGCGCGGGCGCGCCAGTCCGACCGTCCCGTGCTGGTGTGCTGCCGCACGCGCATCGGCCAGGGCTCGCCCAACCGCGCCGGCACGGCCGACGTGCATGGCGCGCCGTTGGGCGACGCGGAGATCACGCTCACCCGCCAGGCGCTGGACTGGGACGCGCCGCCCTTTGAGATACCGGCCGAGGTGCGCCAGGCCTGGGACGCCGTGGAGCGCGGGGCGGCGCAACACCGGCAGTGGCAGCAGCGTTTCGATGCCTACGCGCAGGCCCACCCCGAGCTGGCGGCCGAGCTCCAGCGCCGCGTGCGCGGTGGCTTGCCGCAAGCGACGGTGGCCGCGCTGGCGCAGGCCGTGCGCGAGGCCGAGCAGCGCGGCGCCAAGGTCGCCACGCGCAAGGCTTCGCAGGACCTGCTCAACGCGGTGGCGCCCACCGCGCCGGAGCTGCTCGGCGGCTCGGCGGACCTGACGGGCTCCAACCTCACGGACTGGAAAGGCAGCGAACCGCTCACCGGCCGCGGCGTGGGCAACCACGTGCACTACGGCGTGCGCGAGTTCGGCATGGCGGCGGTGATGAACGGCGTGGCGCTGCACGGCGGCTACAGGCCCTTCGGCGGCACGTTCCTGACCTTCTCGGACTACTCGCGCAACGCGCTGCGCATGGCGGCGCTGATGCGGCTGCCCGTGGTGCACGTGTTCACGCACGACTCCATAGGCCTGGGCGAGGACGGCCCAACCCACCAGCCGGTGGAGCACGCGCACAGCCTGCGCCTGATCCCGGGCCTGGACGTGTGGCGCCCGGCCGACGCGACGGAAACCGCCGTGGCCTGGCAGGAGGCGCTGCTGCGCAGCGACGGGCCCAGCTGCCTGCTGCTGAGCCGCCAGGCGCTGCCGCATGCGGGCGACGGGGCGGATCGCACCGCCCTCATCGCCCGCGGCGCCTACGTGCTGCGCGAGGCGCGCGGCGCGCAGGTGGTGCTCATCGCCACGGGCTCCGAGGTGGGGCTGGCGCTGGCCGCCGCGCAGCGGCTGGCCGACGAGGGCATCTCCGCGCGCGTGGTGTCCGCGCCCTGCCTGGAGGCTTTCGAGCGGCAGGACGAGGCTTACAGGCGCAGCGTCATCCCGCGCGGCGTGCCGCGCCTGGCCATGGAGGCCGGCCGCAGTGGCCTGTGGTGGAAGTACGTGGGCGAGGACGGCGACGTGGTGGCGCTGGAGCGCTTCGGCGAATCGGCGCCCGCGCCGGCGCTGTACGAGCACTTCGGGTTCACGGCGCAGGCGGTGGCGCAGCGGGCGAAGAGGCTGGTGGCCTGAGCTGGTAGTAGCGGCGTGGCGTTGCTGGCTTGTCGCTGTCGGCCGACGCCAGCAACGCAGCCTTACTACCTCGTCATTCCCGCGAAGGCGGGAATCCAGGCGGTCCCACACCGGAGCGCAGAAGCAATGCAGGCCAGTTGCGGTTCTGGTCCTCGGTGCGCCATCACATGAGCTGACGGCCGACTTGGGGACCGCCTGGATTCCCGCCTTCGCGGGAATGACGAAGTAGAGGGCGCAACGCTGCCTCTTCGCGGATGCCGTAGGGCTTCGTTTTCGAGACACAGCAAAGCCTCGCCATCCGAGATGCCACAAGGCCTCACCTCTTTCGTGCTTCGAATCACCTTTCCCGTCCCGTTCAACCATTCAGGAGCCACACCATGCCCATGATCTCCCTGCGCCACCTGCTGGACCACGCCGCCGAGCACGGCTACGGCGTGCCGGCCTTCAACGTCAACAACCTGGAGCAGATACAGGCCATCATGCAGGCCGCCCGGCAGACGGACAGCCCGGTCATCCTGCAGGCCTCGGCGGGCGCGCGCAAATACGCCGGCGAGCCCTTCCTGCGCAAGATGGTGGAAGCCGCGGCCGAGATGTACCCGCAACTGCCCATCGTCCTGCACCAGGACCACGCGGCCAGCCCGGCCGTGTGCGTGCAGGCCATACGCTCCGGCTTCACCAGCGTGATGATGGACGGCTCGCTCATGCCGGACGCCAAGACGCCCGCGACCTACGACTACAACGTGGACGTGACGCGCCAGGTGGTGCGCATGGCGCAGGCGGTGGGCGTGTCGGTGGAGGGCGAGCTGGGCTGCCTGGGCTCGCTGGAGTCCGGCCAGGCCGGCGAGGAGGACGGCGTCGGCGCCGAAGGCACGCTGTCGCACGAGCAACTGCTCACCGACCCGGCCCAGGCCGCCGATTTCGTGGCCCAAACCGGCGTGGACGCGCTGGCCATCGCCATAGGCACCTCGCACGGTGCCTATAAATTCAGCCGGCAACCGACGGGCGACATCCTGGCGATCGAACGCATCAAGCAGATCCACGCCCGGCTGCCCAACACGCACCTGGTGATGCACGGCTCCTCCTCGGTGCCGCAGGCGTGGCTGGCCGTCATCCGCGAGCACGGCGGCGACATCCGCGAGACCTACGGCGTGCCGGTGGCCGAGATACAGGAGGGCATTCGCCACGGCGTGCGCAAGATCAACATAGACACCGACATACGCCTGGCCATGACGGGCGCCATGCGCCGCGCCATGGCGCAGCAGCGCAGCGAGTTCGACCCCCGCGCCTTCCTCAAGCAGGCCACGGCGGCGGCGCAGGCGCTTTGCGCCGAGCGCTTCGAAGCGTTCGGCTGCGCGGGGCAGGCCTCGCGCATCAGGGCCCTGCCGCTGGCGGCGTGAGCCCCGCCCGCGCTCAGAAGCGCCAGCCGGCCGTGACCCACAGCCGCGGGTTGTGATCCGGCGCGGTGATGGACGCTTCGCCGTCACGCCAGGCCACGCTGGTGCGCACGTAGGCGCCGTTGCTCCATTGCCCCGCCACGCCCACGCCCATGCCCCGCAAGGTCTGCTGGTTGCGGCCGGCCGCGTAGGGCGTCTTGCTGTAGTGCACGCCGCCAACGTCGTAGAAGACGCTGGCCTGCCATTGGGCGCTGAGCGGGCGGCGCAGCTCGATGCTGGCCAGCCAGCCCTCGTCGCCCACGCCTTCGCCTTGCGGGTAGGCCCGCACGCCGTAGGCGCCGCCCACGACGAACTTCTCCGACGAATCCAGGTTCTTGCTGGCCGTTTGGGCCGAGGCCGACACGGACAGCGTCACGTCGGACGTGACGGTCTGCAGCCGGCTCAGGCCCAGCTGCAGCTTGGAATAGCCGCCGCCAGCCTTGGGGCCCGCTTCATCCGACGCCCGCGCCGCCGGCGTCTGGATGTCCAGATGGCCCACCGTGCCGCCCACGCGCCAGGTGCTGTAGCCGCCGCCGGCCAGTGCATCGGCCCAATCGCCGTAAGCCTCGAAGTTGCCGGCCTGCGCCTGCTTGTCGGTCGTGGTGCCGGTGGAGCGCACCACGTCGTGCAGATCGCGGTACTCGATGGAGCCGCTCAGCCAGACGTTGCGGGTCAGGCCGCGCAACAGCGGCCACGCCGCGTAGGCCGTCACGCTGCGGGCCGAGCCGAAGGCATCCAGCCGTGCGAACTCGCGGCCCAGCTCGTAGCGGCTGTAGCTGGCCGCCACGCCGCCGCGCAGGCCGTTGTCGCTCAGGGGCAGGTCGTAGGCGGCCCGCCCGGAAAGGAGCTGTTCGTTGGTCACGGTGGCGCGCAGGTCCAGGCGGTCGCCGACGCCGCGCGGGTTGTTGAACATGACGTGCCCGTTGAGCCGCTGCGCGCCGGTGTAGCGGTTGCCGTGGTTGTCCAGTGACACGTCGCCTTCCACGGCCTTGCCCGGCTCCACCGAGATGACCATGTCGGACGTCCCCACCTGCTGGCCGGGCTTGAGGTTGCCGCTGACGTTGCCCACGCCGGGCAGGTCCGCCAGCAGCAGCAGCGTCCGGTCCATGGAGTCGGCCACGATGGGCTTGTGCAGCAGATCCTGGGACTGGACCACCGCGGCCATCACCGGCTCCTGCATGCCGGAGCGGTTGTCGAAGGAGAAGGTGTTGAGCGAGCTCTCCAGGACCGAGATGGTCACTGCGCCGTCAACCACCTGTTGGGCAGGCAAGTAGGCCCGCGCCACGATGAAGCCGCGCTCGCGGTAGAAGCGCGTGATGCGCTGTGCCGCCTGGCGCAACTCGCCCAGGCTCGCCTGCGTGCCTTCCAGCGGCGCCACGAGCGCGCGCACCTCGGCCTCGTCCAGGCTGCGCACGCCTTCGATGCGCAGGGTGCGTACCGCAAAGCGCTGGCCCTGGTCCGCGCTGGTGTCGGTGTCGGCCGGCACGGTCAAGGTGGCGCCGCCGCGCGGCACTTGCTCCACGGGCGGACGCAGGTCCCGCAGCACTTGCCCGGCGTCGGGCACCGGCTGCGCCGCCGCCGGCAGGGCCCACACCGCAGCGGCCAAGGCCGCGGCCAGCAGGGCGGGGCGCGAGCCGTGGCCCGCGGGGAAGAAGGGGAGTGAATGGCTCATGTCGCTGGAATTGATTGGATGCGGGTATGCGCTCACTGGGCGGCGTCCTTGTCCGAGCCCTGCACGCCTGCGGGCAGCCGGATACCGCCGTCGCCAACGCTGAAGGTCCGCCGCATCAGCAGGTTCTCGCGCGTGTTGTTGCTCACCACCGTGGCCTCGGCCTTGCGGGCCGTGCCTTGGCGCGGCTGGCTGGCATCCTCGCCTTCGGAAACGCCCTTCTCGGCGGAGGCCACGGTGGGCACCGCTTCCGCGGCGGGAGCGGGCGCAGGCGACGGCACGGCAGCCATCGTCGCGCCGGCGTTGATGGCGGCGATGTACGCCGGTGCCGTGGTGACGGCGTCACGCACCTCGCCAATCGCGCCGGAAACGGTTCCCGTGAACAGGCTGTAGTTGGCCAGCAGCGTCTGGTTGCCGGCCTGGTAGTCCGAGGCCTGCAGCGAAACGCTCACGCCCTTGTTCGTGCCCACGGTGGCGTCGTCGAAGCGGCCGATGGCGCGGGTGATGGCGATGGACTCGCCGGACACCACGCCCGTGAGGCTGTAGTTGGACGGCGTGAGCGCGGCGCCGGCATTGCCGTCTTCGGACTTGGCCACGCTGCCCTGCAGCGCCACCGTCAGCAGGCGCGGGGTGACGTCCGTGGTCGTGCTGGCCGCCGTGTTGATGCTGTAGTTGCCGCTGTCCGAGCCGCTGGCATGGATGTCGGTGACGTTGACCACCTTGCCCGCACCGGCGTTCTTGTCGGCCAGCGTTGCGGTACCGCTGAAGCTCACCTGGTCACCGGCGAGCACGCCGTTGCTGCCCAGGATGACGGCGGCCGCC
>NZ_BCTC01000002.1 GCF_001571085.1 Azohydromonas lata NBRC 102462 | reverse complement strand
GGATGCGGCGCCTTGGCTCACGAGCGCTATGGAAACAGACTGATCCCAGGCAGCAATGGGCCTGCGCGGGATAACAGCCCGCTCGCCACATGGCCCACAAGTTCGCCGTTACGTCGCCCCCTGCCGCCCCCCAAGGCCATGCCCGCCCAAGGCAAAGTGCCGCCATGAGATACAGGGCCATGCGGCCCGCGTCCCGTCAGTTGCTTCGCCCAGGAAGTCGTATGAAACGTGTTCCCCGTGCCTTCAACCGGCTGCTGCAGCGCCGCCGCGCGCTGCTGTTGAGCGTGGCCGCGTTGGGCGCGCTGCAGCCGCGCCACGCCCGCGCGGCGGCGCTGCCCTCGCCCGCCGCCACCGCGCGCGAGCGGCCCGCCGCGGGAGCGCTTGAAAGCCCACCCGGCGCCGTGCTCATGGCCATAGGCGGCAACGAGGACAGGCGCGACGACATGGCCGTGCTGCGCCGCTTCCTGCACCACTGCGGCGGTCCGCGGGCGCGCATCGTCGTCCTCACCGCCGCCAGCGCCGTGCCGCAACTGCTGTGGGCGGGCTACGAGCGCGCCTTCACGGCGCTGGGCGTGCAGCGCTGCGTGGAGCTGGGCCTGGCCTCGCGCGAGGAGGCGGATGCGCCCGCGGCGGCGCGCGAGATCCTCGCGGCCGACGGCATCTTCATGACCGGCGGCGACCAGCGCCGGCTGCTCGCCGTGCTCGCCGGCAGCGCCGTGGCCGAGGCCATGCGCCGCGCCCGCGCGCAGCGCGGCGTGTGCATCGCCGGTACCAGCGCGGGCGCGGCGGCGCTGTCGCGCCAGATGCTGGCCGGCGGCCGCGCGCCGCTGCTGCCGGAAAAGGACGTGGCCCTGCTGGACGAGGGCCTGGACCTGCTGCCCGGCGCCATCGTCGACCAGCACTTCTCCGAGCGCCGCCGCCTGGCGCGGCTGATGTCGGCCGTGGCCCGCCACCCGCACCTGCTGGGCGTGGGCGTGGACGAGGACACGGCGCTGGTGGTGGAGCGCGGCGCCATAGAGGTGGTGGGCGCCGGCGCCGTGACCTTGCTGGATGGGCGCCACATGGGCTCCAGCATCGAGCGCGCCCAGCCCGGCGAGCGCCTCACGCTGGCGGGCCTGCGCATCCACGTGCTGCAGGCGGGCCAGCGGCTGGCGCTGGACGGCGCACAGGCCACCGTGGCCGCGCCGGGCCTGAAGGAAGCCGTGGAGGTGCTGACGCGGGCGGTTTGAACCGCCCCCGCCCCTGCCCCCGCCCCCAAGCGAAAACGCCGCCGGACCTCCTCGGCCCGGCGGCGTTTTCGGGAGTGCCGGCCGGCCCCGGCGCTCCCACTCACACCCGGAAAAACAGGCTTGCGCTCACGCGTGCTTGCGCCGCCGCTCCACGGCCTCGATGCGCAGCGTCTGGCGGTACTTGGTGACGGTGCGGCGCGCCACCACCAGGCCCTGGCGCGCGAGCTGGCGGGCGATCTCGGCGTCCGACAGCGGCGCCTCGGCCTTCTCGGCCTCGATCATGTCCTTGATCAGCCCGCGTATGGCCGTGGCCGAGCAGGTGCCGCCGCCGGCCGTGGCCATGGCGCGCGAGAAGAAATACTTCAGCTCGAACACGCCCAGCGGCGTGGCCATGTACTTGTTGTTGGTCACGCGCGAAACCGTGGATTCGTGCAGGCCCACCTCGTCGGCAATCTCGCGCAGGCCCAGCGGCTTCATGGCCATGGCGCCGTACTCCAGGAAGTGGCGCTGCCGGTTCACGATGGCCTGCGCCACGCTCACGATGGTCGAGAACCGCTGCTCCACGTTGCGCACCGTCCAGCGCGCCTCCTGCAGGTGCGCCGCCAGCTCCGCGTGCATGCCGTTGCGGTGGCGCTGGAACAGCTCGGCATAGACGCGGTTCAGGCGCACCTTGGGGACGATGGCAGGGTTGAGCGTGGCGATCCACTGCCCGCGCACCTTGCGCACGATCACGTCCGGCGTCAGGTACTGGATGTTGGCCGCGCCATAGCGCCAGCCCGGGCGCGGGTCCAGGCGGCGGATGCGGGCGCACACGGCCTCCACCTCCTCCACCGGGCGCGACAGGAAGCGCGAGAGCGTGTTCACGTCCTTGGCCGCCAGCGCGTCCAGCTTCTCGCTGATGACGGCCTGCGCCAGCGCGCGCTGGTGCGAGCACTCGAAGCTGGGCAGCTGCAGCAGCAGGCACTCCTGCACGCTGCGCGCGGCCACGCCCGCGGGCTCCAGCGACTGCACGCGCTTCAAGGCGATCTGCAGCTCCTCCAGCGTGGCCGGCGGGTCCATCTCGCAGAACTCCACCAGCTCGTCCAGGCCCACGCGCAGGTAGCCGTCGTCGTCCAGCGACTCCACGATGGCCTTGGCCAGCGCCAGGTCGCGCGCCGTCAGCGGCAGCAGGTTCAACTGCCCATGCAGATGCTCGGCCAGCGAGGTCTGCACGGCCATGGTGTCCATCAGGCTGAGCTCGCCGTCCTCGCGCTTGCGGTTGCTGCTGCTGCCGTCGGCCTGCCAGCTGTCGCGCTCGGCGTCGCGCTCCATGCCGCTGTCGGAGCTGCCGTAATCAGGGGTTTCACTCGTCTCGGGCACGGTGACGCTGGTCAGCGCGTCAGCGGCCAGCGGCGCGCCTTCGTTGTCCGGGGCGGCCGGGGTTTCCTCGCTTTCGTCAGCCTCCAGAAAAGGATTGCGGCCCAACGCTTCCTGAACTTCCTGCGCGAAATCCAGTGAAGAAAGCTGCAGCAGCCGAACGGCCTGCTGCAGACGCGGAGACAAAGCCTGCTGCTGCCGGTGCTCGGTGCGAAGCACGGGTGCGTTCATCCAAGTACTCCTCTTTCGTTATCCGGCACCTCACGCGGCACCGTTGCAGGCACTCAGTCCGCAGACTTCGTGCCAGCTTTGCTCAAGCGAACGCATCCGGTTGCAATTGACAAGAACTTTCCGCGCCGCCACCCATAACCACGGGCAAGTTTCCTCACACCGTGTGTTTCCGGGGGTCTGCATTTCGTTAACAAAAAAATTGGCGGAGGGAGAAAGCTCCCTCCACCAGTCGCGGGGGACGGCCGGCGGGCAACAGCTTTGCCGCAAGCGCTGCGGCGACGCGGCAGGAAGGTTCAGCGCGTGCGCTTGGGCGGCGGGCTGGTGGTGCCGGGCGTGACCTGCCGGTGGTAGGCCGGATCGGTGGCGTGGCCGTAGCTGGTGTCGGGCAGCCCGGCCTCGGCGTCGGCATAGGCCTGCTGCGCTTCCTGCGTCTCGGTATTGGCGCCGGGCTGCTGCTCGTGGGCCGACTCGTCGTGCTCGTGGGGCAGCCGCGGCCCCGGGGCGCCGCCCTTGGAGGACTGCGTCACGCCGTGGCCCGGGCGGGCGTCGGCCGGCTGGCTTGCAGCGCCCTGGGGCACGGCGGTGTCGGCGCCTTCAGGGGTCTGCGCGGGCGCCTGCTGGGGGCTGTGGTGGATGTTGGGCATGTGGGCTCCTGGGAAGCCCCGGAAACGGCCCGGGGCGGTGTGGTCTTGCGCGGTGCGCCGCCTTGGTGGCAGGCGTTTTCAACCGCGGTCGGTGGTTGAGCCGGCAGCTTTCATTCCCACGGTTTGGGGCACGTCGATTGCCGAAACCGGACTTGTCACGAAATCAACTCCAACCAGGAGCTCCACATGCCCACCACCGAAAAGACCGCGCCCCGCGCCGGCAGCGCCGCCGCCGCCCGCGAGGACGTGCTCAACATGCTCATCGCCGACCACAAGCGCGCCAAGAAGTCCTTCAAGGACTTCGAGAAGCTGGACGCGCAAAAGCAGGCCGACGCGTGCAAGGAGCTCGTCGAGCAGACCTGCGCCGAGCTGCAGGTGCACACCACGCTGGAGGAGGAAATCTTCTACCCGGCCGTGCGCCAGGCGCTCAAGGAGCAGGACCTGCTGGACGAAGCCGAGGTCGAGCACGCATCGGCCAAGCAGCTCATCGAGCAGTTGCAGTCCATGCAGCAGCAAGGCCAGCTCGACGGCAAGTTCTCCGCCACCTTCACCGTGCTCAGCGAGTACGTGAAGCACCACATCAAGGAAGAGGAAGGCGAGCTCTTCGAGCAGTGCGAGAAGGCCGGGACCAAGATCGATTGGGCGGCCCTGGGCGAGCAGATGAAGGCGCGCAAGGCCGAGCTGATGGAGGAGCTGCTGCCGCAGCCCGCCGTCGCCGCCGACCAGCGCAACCAGGCCTGACGCAGCCCGTGCGCCGCAGGCCGGGAACTCCCCGGCCTCTGCGGCTGAACCAGCAACCCAAGGAGCCGCCATGCCTTCGCCGACCGCCGCCTCGCCGCTGCCCCCTCTTGTCGTGTTCTGCCACCTGCGCTGGGGTTTCGTGTACCAGCGGCCGCAACACCTGCTCTCGCGCCTGTCGGAGCACTACCGCGTGCTCTTCGTCGAGGAGCCCGTGCACTGCGAGGGCGAGCCGCGCCTGGACCGCGTGCCGCAAGGCTCCAACCTGGAGGTGCTGGTGCCGCGCACGCCGGTGACGGCCCCCGGCTTCCACGACGACCAGTTGAGCGTGCTCAAGCCGCTGCTGGCCGAGTTCATGCGCCAGGAGGGCATAGAGGACAGCCTGGTCTGGTTCTACACGCCCATGGCGCTGCCGCTGGTGGCCGCGCTCAAGCCCCGCGCCGTGGTCTACGACTGCATGGACGAGCTCTCGGCCTTCAAGAACGCGCCCAAGCAGTTGCGCCAGCGCGAGAACGCGCTGATGAAGATGTCCAGCGTGGTCTTCACCGGCGGCCCGGCCCTGTTCGAGGCCAAGCGCCCGCTGCACCCCAACGTGCACTGCCTGCCCAGCTCGGTGGACGTCCACCACTTCGCGCCGCAGCGGCTGCGCGCCAACAGCGCCGAGGCGCAGGAGGCGCAGCGGCTGCAGGCCCACATCCCGCCGGGGCCGCGGCTGGGCTTCTACGGCGTGATCGACGAGCGGCTGGACCTGGCGCTCGTCGCCGCCGTGGCCGATGCCCACCCCGAGTGGCAGCTCGTCATGGTGGGGCCCGTGGTCAAGATCGACCCCGCCTCGCTGCCGCAGCGGCCCAACATCACCTACCTGGGCATGCAGAGCTACGCGCTGCTGCCGCACCTGATGGCGCCATGGGACCTCTGCCTCATGCCCTTCGCGCTCAACGAGTCCACGCGCTTCATCAGCCCGACCAAGACGCTGGAATACATGGCCGGCGAAAAGCCCGTGGTCTCCACCGCCGTGCGCGACGTGGAAGTGCCCTACGGCGGGATCGTGCGCATAGGCCGCGACCCCGTGGACTTCATCCAGGGCTGCGAGGAGATGCTGGCGCTGGGCGAGGCCGAGCGCCGGCTGCTGGTGGGCCGCA
This sequence comes from Azohydromonas lata NBRC 102462, assembly GCF_001571085.1. Lineage (GTDB taxonomy): Bacteria > Pseudomonadota > Gammaproteobacteria > Burkholderiales > Burkholderiaceae_C > Azohydromonas > Azohydromonas lata. The sequence continues at coordinate 186,982 of NZ_BCTC01000002.1, read as the reverse complement.
TGCAGGAGGCGTTGCGCAAGGTGTCCTGGGACCGCAGCGCGCGCACCGTGGCGCGGCTGCTGCGCCAGGCGCTGCGCGCGTCCACGGCCGACTCGCCCGCCGCGCTGCGCGAGCTCGCCGGCCTGGCCCCCGCCGAAGGTTTCAGCAGCACCAGCGCCGCCACGCCGGTGGTGCGCACGGCGGGCGCCTCGCAGCCGCCGGCCGTGCGCCACATGGTCATAGGCGCCGGGGCCACGGGGTTGTCGGCCGCCTACCACCTGGGCCTGCACGACGAGGGGCACGACACGCTGGTGGTCGAGCGCGAGGAGCACGTGGGCGGCGGCTGCCGCTCGGTGCACCAGCAGGGCTACACCTTCGACCACGGCGCCCACGTGCTGCAAAGCGGCGACCCGGAGGTGAAGGCGCTGGCCGAGCGGCTGCTCGGCGACAACCTGCACTGGCTGCCGCCGCGCGTGCGCCACGTGGAGCAGCCCGCGCCGCAGGTGGGTCTGCCCCCGCTGCGCGCGGACCGCGACTTCGGCTACCCGCTGCACGGCGGCTTCCAGGCGCTGATGGACGCCTTCCTGCCCAAGCTGGACTGCGAGCTGGCGCTCAAGACCACGCTGCTGCACCTGTCGCCCTCGCGGCGCACGGTGCGGCTGGACGACGGGCGCTCGCTGCGCTTCGACACGCTCATCAGCACCATCCCGCTGCCCGCGCTGGTGCAGGCCTGCGGCGAGGAGGCCCCGGCCGAGCTGCGCAACGCCGCGCGAACGCTGCGCCAGGGTTCGTTGCGCTGCGTGAACCTCGGCATCGGCCTGGCGCCGGGCCGAGAAAAGCTCACCGATGCGCACTGGATGGAGGTGCCGGCCGGCACGGTGTTCCAGCGCGTGTTCGTCCAGGGCAACGCCAGCGCGCACAACAACGCGCCGGGCGGCTTCGCGCTCTCGTGCGAGATCGCCTACGGGCCGGACCAGCCCCTGCCCTGCGAGGGCGCGGCGCTGATAGACCGGGTGATTGCCGACTGCCGCCGCATCGGCCTGTTCTCCAGCGCCGACCCCGTGCACTTCGCCTCGCAACTGGACCTGCCCTGCGCGCGGGCGCTGCCGGACGCGGCGCAGCAGGCCGCGCTGCTGCTGATACGGCAGTGGTTCGGCGAGCACGGCATCGTCCTGGCCGGCCACCACGGCCGCTGGCAGGCCGAGGGCGCGCCCCACGCCTTCACCGCCGGACGCCAGGCGGCCGAATTGGTGATGACGCTGCTGCGCCAGCGCGGCGCGTTGACCACCACGGCGCTGCAGCAGGCGGGCTGACCAGCCCGCGCACGCCAGGGCGCCGCGGCCGGCCGGCCGCGGCGTCAAAGCTTCTCGGCCAGATCGCGCACTTTTTCCAGCCACCGCGCGCGCCGGGGCGACGAGGAGCCCAGCACGGGCCCAAGCGCCAGCGTGCGCACCGGCCGCACGCCGCAAAACTCCAGGGTGTTCCTTTTCAATTGCCTGAGCCCGGGCGCCAAGTAAAGCCAACGGAAATACCAGGGCGGCGTGTCCATGGTCGCGACGATGTGCGCGGAACGCCCTTTCAGCAATTTCTCCGGGAAATGATTTCCGGGCTGATACTCAAAGGCAAATCCGGGCAGCAGCACCCTGTCCAGAAAACCCTTGAGCACCGCCGGCACGCTTCCCCACCAGATGGGATAGATGAAAGTCAGGTGCTCCGCCCAACGCAGGGCTTCCTGGGCCATTGCCAAATCCGGCTCCAGCGGCTGCACGCTGCGGTAGCCCCCGTGCAGCACGGGATCGAATTGCAGCATGTTCAGGTTGAGAACCCTGACTTGGTGGCCGAAATACCGCGCGTGGCCCACATAGGCCTCGGCGAGCGCAGCGCCATAACATCCCGTTGGCGCATGTGCCGCAATCACCAAAACCCGCCTGCTGCCCATTTCGCGCACATCCCATGCCTTTGAAATCGGCGCGGAGTGTGAACTCTGCCCCTAGGGGCAGAGTCAAGCCGGGCGTGCCCAATTTTTCACACCGCGAGCAGATCGCAATCCTGTGAAGGATTCACCGGCGGCGTGCTGAGGCATTGGGCCAACTCTTCCAGCACCAGGCCGATGTGCACGTCGAGCTGCTCCAGCCTTTCGATCTCCTGGCGTAGGGCCCCCTGTTTTTGCTTGAGGAATCCGACGACCTCGTCCCAGTCCGGTCCGCCATCGCGGCACGTCAGCACGGGCTGCAGCTCGGCCAGCTTGAAACCCAGCAGTTGGGCACGGCGTATGAGCTGCACCTGCATCACGTGCTGCTCTGAATAAATCCGGTAGGCACCGCGGCGCTGCACGCCATAAAGCAGGCCCATGGATTCATAAAGCCGTATGGCCTTCGGGCTGGCGCCTGTGGCTTGGGAAAGGGAACCGATGTACATGGCACAACAGGCGACTGGCACGATGAATTGTTTTATACGGCCGAATTGAAGGTGGAATTCATGCCAGCCTTTACTTGAACCTCTTTGCCGAAATCAATACGCCATACGCCGAAGCAAACACAGATCACCAACCATTACGTCATGCCCGCGAAAGCGGGTATCCACGCGCACCGGGGCGGTGCCCTGGAAACACCGGCGCAATGCAATACAACCCGACGGCAAAACCTCGGCAATCGTGGATGCCCGCTTTCGCGGGCATGACGGAATGGAGTGCCTGCACTTGTGCCGCAAGGCAGGCATTTACCAACGATCCAATGACCGCCGCATCCGGCAAATCGGCAAATCGGCAAATCGGCAAATCGGCAAATCATCCTTCGAGCAATTTCCCGGAAACCCATTCCACCGCCACCCGCGCCGCCTCTTCCAAACAGCCATTCTCTTCGAACAAATGCGAAGCGCCGGGAATGACGACCAGCTCGCAGCGATTTCCCAATTGCGCCTGAGCCTGCCGGTTCAACGCCAGCACCTCGGTATCGCGCTCGCCCACGATCAACAACACCGGGATTTGCAGCGACTCCAGCGCCGCCCCGGCCAGATCCGGCCGCCCGCCGCGCGAGACCACGGCGCGTATGGCGGGCAAGTGGTGCGCGGCCAGCAGCGCGGCAGCGGCGCCCGTGCTCGCACCCAGGCAGGCCAGCGGCAGGTGGGCCGTGCGCTCGTCCTGCGCCAGCCACTGCGCAAACGCCACCAGCCGCGCCGCCAGCAGCGGGATGTCGAAGGTGTTGCGGCGGTCCAGCACCTCCATGGCGTTGAGCATGTCCGCGCGCAGCGAGGCGAAGCCCGCCTGCGCCAGCACCTGCGCCGTGTGGCGCTGGCGCGGGCTGAGGTGGTCGCTGCCGCTGCCGTGGGCAATCAGCACCAGGCCGCGCGGCTGCGGCGGCAACACCAGCAGGCCCGGCAGGCCGTGCGGTGGCAGCGTCACGAGTTGTTCGTCCGCGGGGGTGGCGACGGTGGCAGGCGTGGCTTTCATGGCGGGGCTCCTTGCTGCAAGTTGAAGTTCAGGCACCGGAGACGCTGCGGGCAGTCATGGCGGCTTGCGCCAGCAGGCGCACCACCTCGTCGTCGTCGACCTGCGCGAAGTCGTCGTAGAAGCGGCCCACGGCACCCAGGTCGTGGGGCTGCAGCCGGCAGACGATGTCGGACGCCGGCAGCGGCAGTTGCGCCAGCGTCTGCGGCGGCGCCACGGGCACCGCCAGCACGACGCGCGCCGCCCCGGCGTGCGACAGTGCCTGCAGTGCCTGCAGTGCCGCGCGCACGGTGCCGCCGGTGGCGATGCCGTCGTCCACCAGGATCACCTCGCGCCCGGCCACCACCGGCGGCGGCCGGCCCTCGCGCAGCCGCAGCCGCTGCTCGGAGATGCACGCCAACTGCCGCGCCATCTCGCCTTCCAGGTATTCGTCCGACAGGTGCAGGCGCCGCACCAGCTCGGCGTTGAGCACGCGCCGCGGCGGGTCGCCCTCCACCACCGCCCCCAAGCCCAGCTCGGGGTTGCCCGGCGCGCCCAGCTTGCGCACCAGCAGGATGTCCAGCGGCGCGTGCAGCGCCTGGGCGATTTCGAAGGCGACGGGCACGCCCCCGCGCGGCAGCGCCAGCACCAGGGGCTGCGCGCCCGTCCAGGGCATGAGGAGTTGGGCCAGGCGGCGGCCGGCGTCGCGGCGGTCGCGGTACAGGAGTTCGGGCATGGCACTTCACGTCGGTCCCCGCGCATACGGCAAGGCCGGTGCCTTGAAGGCGGCGCTTGCCGCCGCCCCGGGCCTCCTGCCCCGCCGCCGGTCTTGCCGCGCGGTTGATGACAGACTGCGCCGCGCCGCCTGCATCGGATTGCGACAGATCAGCCCAATGCGGTATCCAAAAGCATCATCAGTACGAAACCGATGACCAGGCCCATGGTGGCGTGGCCTTCGTGGCCGGCGCGGTGGGACTCGGGAATGACCTCGTGGCTGATGACGAACAGCATGGCCCCGGCCGCGAAGGCCAGGCCCCAGGGCAGCAGCCCCGCCGACAGGCCCACCACCGCCGCGCCCAGCACGGCGCCCACGGGTTCGATGGCGCCGGAGATGGCGCCCAGGAACACGGAGAAGCCTCGCGAATAGCCCACGCCCTGCAGCGCCAGCGCGATCACCAGGCCCTCGGGCACGTCCTGTATGGCGATGCCCGTGGACAGCGCCGCCGCGCTCACCGCACTGGTGCCCCCGAAGGCCACGCCCATGGCCAACCCCTCCGGCAGGTTGTGCAGCGACACGGCGAACACGAACAGCCAGGTGCGCTTGAGGGCGTGCGCGCGGGGGTTGTCGCGTTCGAAGCCCTTGATGAAGTGCTCGTGCGGCAGCCAGCGGTCCAGCGCCAGCAGCAGCAAGGCGCCCAGCAGGATGCCGCCGCCCACGATGGCCCCGGCCTCCCAGGGCCCGGCGCCCTGCGCCTGCGCCGCGCGCAGGCCCGGGATGGTGAGCGAGAAGGCGCAGGCCGCCAGCATCACGCCCGCGCCGAAGCCCAGCAGCGTGTCGCGCGTGCGCGTGGAGCTTTGCTGCGCCAGCAGCACGGGCAGCGTGCCCAGGGCGGTGGCCGCGGCGGCGATGCTGCCGGCCAGCAGCGCCTGGCGCACGGGCAAGGGCCAGTCGGCCAGCGACTGCCACACCAGCACGCCGCCGGCGATGCAGCCCGCCGCGAACAGCAGCAGTCCCAAGCGCTGGCGCGGCTTGAGGGCCGTGGACGGGGCCGCCCGCGCGGCGGCGGCCGCTGTTGAGGAGTGCTGCTCCGCGGCCATGGCGCGTCAGCCCTGCCGTCCGGACTTGGGCGGCTGCGGCGCCGTGCCGTCGCTGCCCAGCTCGGCGCCGGTGATGGGGCACTGGGCTTGTGGTGAGGCGGCTCGCGTCATGGCAGGACTTCGGCAAGCCCCATACCTGGGGGGAGTGGCCGGCCTTCCCCCGGAAATGCCCGGGCGGGAACCCCTGTGCGGCGGTGCCGGGAGCGGGATTTGCCTTGAGGGCGTCGGAATCGCCGGCGCAGGGCCGGAGACCATGACCAGGAGGAATTTCCCTATGTCCAAGCGCATGTCGCCTTTTGCCGCCACCGTGATGGCCGTGAGCCTGCTGTTTGGCGCAACCGGTTGCGCCGTCACCAGTGGCCAGAGCACGGTGGGCCAGTACGTCGATGACGCCACCATCACCACGCGCGTGAAGGCGCGCATGGCCAAGGATCCCAAGGTCAGCGCCATGCGGCTGAACGTGGACACGCTCAACGGCGTGGTGCAGCTCTCCGGCTTCGCCACCAGCGAGGCCGAGCGCGTCGAGGCCGGCCGCCTCGTCCGCGAAGTGCCGGACGTGAAGGACGTGCGCAACAACGTCGTGGTGCGCGCGCCGCAGTGAGCAAACCTTTTGGCGGGCGGTGCAGGCACCTTTCAGTGCCGTCGCGCCCGCCCTGCGGGTGGCGTGGGCACGGTGCGCTGCGCCACGCCGCCGCCCGGTTGCCCGGGCAACCGGCGTGATGGTTGAGCCGGCGCCGGATGCGGCGCGGCAGCCGCGCCCGCCGCAGGGCCCTGGGGGCCTGGTGCGCGGGAGGCCTGGGCACCAGGGTGCCCGCCCTGCCCCGCGCCGTGATGCACCCCATGCTTCCCTTGCGCTCCATGCCCCCCGTGCGCCTGCGCCAGGCGCTGGCGCCGTGCGTCCCATTCGCGCCCAAGCGCGGCGCCGAAGAGCAGGATCTGCGACGAGTAGTACACCCACAGCATGACCACCACGAAGGAGCCCGCCGCGCCGTAGCTGGAGGCCACCGACGCGCGGCCCAGGTACATGCCGATGAACGTCTTGCCGAAGACGAAGAGCCCGGCGCTGAAGGTGGCGGAGATGATCAGGGCGCGGCGCGAGGGCGCCTCGTCCGGCAGCCAGCGCAGGATGGCGCTGAAGGCCACGCTCAGCACCAGGAAGGACAGGCCCAGCTCCGACACCCGCGCCAGCACCGCCAGCGCCGGGTAGCGCGCCGACACCGCCGACAGCACGCCGGCCAGCACCGCGCTCACCAGCAGCGACACGATCAACAGGAAGCCGAAGCCCAGCAGCAGCGCGAAGGCCGTCAGGCGCACGCGCAGCATGGCCTGCACGCCCGTGCGCTTGGGCCGGATGTGGCCTATGGCGTTGAGCGCGCGCTGCAGCTCGGCGAACACGCCCGTGGCGCCCACCAGCAGCGTGCCCAGGGCCATCACGGCCGCGAAGCCGCCGCCGGGCTCGCGCCAGGCGGCTTCGATCATGCCCTGTATGGCCTGCGCGGCCTGGGTGCCCACCAGGTCCTGGATTTGCGCCACCACCTGGCCGCGCGCGGCCTCCTGGCCGAACACCGCGCCGGCAATGGCGATGGCGATCACCAGCAGCGGCGCCATGGAAAACACCGTGTAGAAGGCGATGGAGGCCCCCAGTTGCGGGCCCGCGGCGTTGACCCATCGCTCGGCCGACGCGATGAGCCAGCGCAGCGTGCGCCGCAGGGGAGAAGGCAGTTGCCGCCAGGCATGGCGGCGCCAGGTCGAGAAGCTCATGGACGGCCCCGGTGCACATGCCGTGCCCGCAGCGGCACGAAAGCTGCTCAAACGTACCCACGACCCACCTTCCGCCGAGCGAGCCGCGCATGCGCCATTTCCCGTTCCGCGGCCGGCGCCTTCAGCGATGAGCGCCGAGCCCCTGAGTGCCCAGCCGCTGGGCCCGCCCGCCAGCAGCGCCGCCACCCCTGCGGTCACGCCCGTGGCCTCGCCCTCGCTCGCCTCGCCGCATGGCGTGGGCCGCGGCGCCGCGCGCGGGGGCTTGCGCATGGAGCCCGGCGCGGCGGAGCTGCCGGCCGCGGCCCTGGCCGCGCCGCTGACCCCGGCGCCCACGCCCTGGCACGGCAGCCCGGCCATCAAGGGGCTGCTGGCGATCGCGCTGATCTTTCTGCTGAAACTGGCGCAGCCGCTGCTGGTGCCGGTGGTGGTGGCGGTGGTCCTGACGTTTTTGCTGTCGCCGCAGGTGCGCTCGCTGCGCCGGCACGGCGTGCCGGAGGTGCTGGGCGCGCTGGTGCTGGTGGCCGCGCTGCTCGGCGGCACGGTGCTGATGGGCAGCGCGCTGGTGACGCCGGCGGCGCAGTGGTGGAGCCGCGCGCCCAGCGTGATGACGGCGCTGGAGCAGCAGATAGACCGGGTGCGGCGTTCCATTCCCATCCTGGCGCCGCCGCAGCGCGAGCCCGTCTCGCGCAGCAGCGGCAACGCGCCGCCGCCCGTGGACCCCATCAAGGACCGCATCGCCAGCGAGGGCGTCACGCTCACGCGGCTGGTGCTCAGCCACGTGCTGAGCTTCGGCTTCTCGGCCGCGTCCACCGTGATCCTGCTGTATTTCCTGCTGGCCTCGGAGCACTGGATGCTCTCGCGCACGGTGGAGGCCATTCCGCGGCGGCGCACGCGGGCGCTGGTGGTGGCGGGGGTGCGCAGCGCGCAGCAGGAGATCGGCCAGTTCCTGGGCGCGCTGAGCATCATCAACTTGGGCGTGGCGCTGGCCGTGGGGGGCGCCATGGCCTACATCGGCCTGCCCAACCCGGTGCTGTGGGGCACGGTGGCCGGGGTGCTGAATTTCATCCCCTACATCGGCCCGCTGCTCAACACGCTGCTGCTGCTCACGGCCGGGCTGCTGAGCTTTGGCGACTCGGCACTGCTGGTGGCGCCCGCCGCGGCTTACCTGGGCGTGCACGCCATAGAGGCCAACGTGGTGAGCCCGATATTCGTGAGCAAGCGGCTGTCGCTGAGCCCGATATCGGTGTTCCTGTCGGTGATGTTCTGGGGGTGGCTGTGGGGCGTGGCGGGGGCGGTGCTGGCCGTGCCCATCCTGGTGGGCCTGCGCAGCGTGTGCAAACGCAACCGCCGGCTGCGGCTGCTGTGCGTCTACATGGAAGGCAGCCGGCGCCCGCCGCCCTCGCTGAAATCGCTGCTGCGGCACAAGCGGAGGCAGCCGCGGGCCGGGATGTAAGGGCGCCCGCCACCCAACCAACACCCCGTTGCGATACAGGCATGCCGGCTGCTCGCAAGCCCCCGAAACCATGGCCTCGCAACACTATTCAGGCCCGGCGCGGCGGCGCGAGCGACCGTATGCCGAGCTGGAGATCGAACACCGCCACGCGCGCGTGCTGACGCAGTGCGTGGGCCAGCCGTTGTCCGCCGGCAACCGCGCGCGCTGGCTGGAAGACCCGCTGCCGGCGCTGCTGGAGGCCGTCTCGCGCACACGGCAGCAGTTGCAGATGGACCAGTCGCTGCTGCGCGACGCGCCCACGTCGCTGCACCAGGCGCTGCTGTCCGCGGCGCGGCGCGGCGTGAGCTTCGCGCTGCGCGGCGGCGCCCTGCTGGCCCCGGGCGCCGAGGCGCTGCGCCGCGCCGGCGCGGTGCTGGGCGCGCCGCCGCGCTGGCGGTGCTGGTGGCCGCGGCGCGAGGCCTCGCTGCCGCTGCTGGTGGCCGACGGGCGCTGGGCCTTCATCACCCCCGGCGGCACGCGCGCGCCGGCCATGGCGCTGGAAGGCCCCGTCGTCCCCGCGTTGCAGCAAGGCTTCGTCCAGGATTGGACCCGACGCCTGCAGCCTGAGCTGCCCGCACGGCGCTGGCGCACGCTGCTGCCCGTGGCGGGCCAGCAGCAGATGGCGCCCGCGCCCCCTGGGCATCCGCAAGGCGCGCTGGCGCTGCGCGGCGCGCTGCTGCAGGCGCTGGGCATGGCGCAGTTCCGCATACGGCTGGCGCTGGGTCCGGGCGAAAAGCCCGGCCCCGTGCTGCTGCGCCTGCTCTGCCAGGCCGCCTGGCGCGGCGTGGACGTGCAGGTGCTGCTTTCGCGCCCGGGGCGCGCGCTCAAGCTGCTGCAGCGCTCGGGGGCGGCCTGCCAGTGGGCCGACGCCGCCCCGGCCCGGGCCGACACGCCGGTGCCGTGCGGCCGCGCCGCGCTGGCGGTGGTGGACGGCCTGTGGGTGACGCTGGGCACGCCGCGGCTGCTGGACGAGCCCGCGCCCGTGCTGCTGGATGCCGAGGTGGGCGCGCAGGTCGAGCTGCACTTCAAGCGCCGCTTCGACGCGGCCGGCTGCACCCTCACACCTTGAACGGGGCCCGGGCCGGGCCGCAGTGCAAGTCCCAGCGCCCCGCTCGGGAACACAAACTGCTTCGGCCGCTGCACTGCCGCTATCAACACGACCGCCGTGCGCATCGCCTACGTCACCGAAACCTACCCGCCGGAGCTCAATGGCGTGGCCCTGACCACGGAGCGCACGGTGCGGTTTCTGCGTGAGGGCGGGCACGAGGTGCAGCTCATACGCCCGCGCCAGAAAGGCGAGGCGGCGCTGGACAACGAGCAGGAGTGGCGCACGCACGGATTCCCCATCCCGCTGTACCCGGCGCTGCGCTTCGGCGTGGAGCGGCAGGCGCGCTTCATTTCGCACTGGCAGGCGTTCAAGCCGCACATCGTCCACGTCGCCACGCCCGGGCCCATGAGCCATGCGGCGGTGCACGCGGCGCGGCGGCTTGGGCTCACCGTCAGTACCGACTTCCGTACCAACTTTCACGGCTATGCCCGCTATTACCGGATGGGTTGGGCCGAGCCGCTGATCGCGGCCTGCCTGCGGCGCTTCCACAACGAGGCCAGTTGCTGCTTCGTCCCCACGCGGGCGCTGGCGCGGCAGTTGCGCCTGAGCGGCTTCCAGCGCGTGGAGGTGCAGGGCCGCGGCGTGGACACGGAACTCTTTTCGCCGGACCGCCGCAGCGCCGCGCTGCGCGCGCGCTGGAACGCGGCCGATCCGCGGCAGGTGGTCATGCTCTACGTGGGCCGGCTGGCCGCGGAGAAGAACGTGACGCTGGCGCTGCGCGCCTTCCAGGCGGCGCGGCGGCTGCGTCCGCTCACGCGCATGGTGGTGGTGGGCGACGGCCCGCTGCGCGCGCGGCTGGAGCGCGACTTTCCGGCGGCCGAGTTCGTCGGCCCCCAGCACGGCCAGGCGCTGGCCGAGCACTACGCCAGCGCCGACCTGTTCCTCTTTCCCAGCCAGAGCGAAACCTTCGGCAACGTGACGCTGGAGGCGCTCGCGAGCGGGCTGGCGGTGGTGGCGGTGGACCTGGCCGCCGCGGCGCAGCACATCGATTCCGGCCACAGCGGGCTGCTGGTGCCTCCGGACGACGAGGAGGCGTTCATACGCACGGCCATACGCGCGGCGGAGATGGGCGAGCTGCTGGCGCCCATGCGGCTGGCCGCGCGCCAGGCGGCGCTGCAGGTGCGCTGGGAGCAGGTGCTCTCGCGCTTCGAGCAGCGGCTGGCGCAACTGGCACTGCAGCCCTTGCCGGTGCGGCTGCCCCATGTGGCCATGGCCTGAGCAGCGCCGCGAGCGCTGGCTGGAAATCGACCGCCAATGGGCGCGGTGGCTGCACCGCGGTGCGCAGCGCCTGCCACTGCTGCGGCTGCTGGTGGTGGCCAGCCGGCTGGGCGACGGCGGCCTGTGGTACGCGCTCATGCTGGTGCTGCCCTGGTTGGGCGGCAGCCCCGATGGGCTGGTGTGCACGCTGCAGATGGGCGCGGCCGGCGTGATCAACGTGGTGCTCTACCGCTGGGTGAAGCTGCGCACCGGGCGCGAGCGCCCGTGCGTGGACTGCCCCGACATCCGCGCCTGCGCCAAGGCGCTGGACCGCTACAGCTTTCCCAGCGGCCACACGCTGCACGCGGTGAGTTTTTCCGTGCTGCTGAGCTGGCACTACGCGGCTTGGGCGCCGCTGGCGTGGGCTTTCACGCTGCTGGTGGCCGCGTCGCGCGTGGTGCTGGGGCTGCATTACCCAAGCGACGTGGCGGCGGGGGCCATCACGGGCTTCGTGACGGCGGGGATGCTGCTGGCGCTGTGGCCCTGGTGAGCGTTCGCCGGCTTTTGGCGTGGGTGCTGCCGGCACGGGACGAGCGCAGCACCCTTGCCGCAGGGCTGACACGGACGGACAGCCTCCCCGGGCAACCCCACCGTTGCGCCCGCAATAAACCCTTCAAAACCTCAAGCCTGACCGGCCTTCCAGCGCCGCAGCCAGCTCAAACCCTCGGACGTGCCCGCACGCGGCCGGTACTCCGCGCTGGCCACGCCCGTGTAGCCCAGCTCGTCGATCAGCCCGAACAGGTACGGGTAGTTCAGCTCGCCCACGTCCGGCTCGTGGCGCTCGGGGACGCCCGCGAACTGGATGTGGCCCACGCGGCCCGTGGGCAGCCACTGGCGCAGCTTCATGGCGAGGTCGCCCTCGGTGACCTGGCAGTGGTAGAGGTCCATCTGCACCTTGACGTTGGGCTCGCCCAGCGCCTGCACCAGGCGGTGCGCGTCTTCCTGGCGCTGCAGCAGGTAGCCGGGCACGTCGCGCGGGTTCAGCGGCTCGATCAGCAGCTCGATGCCCTCCTCGGCCGCCAGCCGCGCGGCCCAGCGCAGGTTGTCGAGGAACAGCTCTTCCAGCGCCTGGCGCGGCACGCCCGCGGGCATGCAGCCGGCCATCACGTGCACGCGCGGGCAGCGCAGCGCGCGGGCCCAGGGGAGCACCTGGTGGATGAAGCCGTCGCGGAACGCCTGTTCGCGGCCCGGCAGTGCGGCCAGGCCGCGCTCGCCGGCATCCCAGTCGCCCGGGGGCGCGTTGAACAGCACCTGGCGCAGGCCGTGGCGCTGCAGGCGCTGGGCGACCTCGGCGGGCTCGAAGGCGTAGGGGAAAAGGCATTCCACGCTGTCGAAGCCGTCGGCCGCCGCGGCCTGGAAGCGGTCCAGGAAGGCGTGCTCGGTGTACAGCAGCGAGAGGTTGGCGGCGAAGCGGGGCAAGGCGGGTCTCCCTTGTGTTTGCGCTGGGGCGTCAGTCCTGTGACAAGCCCGCATTGTCCAGCGCTGGCATTGGGCATCGGTTTGCAGCCGGCGGCCGACTGCCTACGATGCCCGCACGGCCGGCCCAATGGCGCCGGACGCCGCACAAGGAGGTACACATGGACCACAAGCTGCATCTGCTCGAAACCTTCAGCGCTCGCGACGCGCACGGCAAGAGCTACAAGGTCAGGGGCTATGAACACATGATGCGGGAGGACCTTTTCGTCGCCGCCGAAGAGCACTGGGAATCCACCGGCCAGGCCGAATACCGGCTGGACAGTGGCGAACCGCTGGAAATGCTGCCGGACGGCACGCTGCGCATGCGCGGCAGCGACGTGGTGCTCACACGCCAGTAACGGCTCACCTTCAACCAGGAGAAATGCCCGGCCCCGCCGGGCTTTTTCTTTGGGCGCGGCAGGAGCGCAGGGGGCGCGGCGCTCCTACAGGCTGGGCTTCAAGGGCAGCCGCTGCGCCACCTCGCGCAACAGCAGCGGCTGGCGACCCTGCGCCAGGGCGCGCGCCAGCAAGTCCAGCCAGCAGCGGCGCACCTCGGGGTACACCACGTCGTCCGGGTGCAGCTCGAAGCGCAGCAGCGGCGCATCGCCCAAGCGCCGCGCCAGGAAGGGCACCCACAGCCGCGACACGCCGCGCCGCCATGCCGCTCGGGTGCTGAACACCAGGCTCCACGAGCGCAGCGGCGCCTGGCCCTGCAGCGCGATGAAGCGGTCCAGCGTGCAGCTGTAGGCGAAACCCGCGTCGGCCAGCGCCTGCGCGCCGCCCTCGCCCAACAGCCAGGCCGGCGGGACGAAGCCCGCCAGCGGCCAGCCCCGGCGCGCGAACCAGCGCTTTCCCAGCGCGATGCGCCGCGCCGCGTCCTCGCGCGCCAGTGCGGCGAACTCGCCCTCGCCCGCCGTGTAAAAGCGCCGCCGCAGCCGCTGCAGCGTGCCGCGCGCGGGCACGGGGTCCAGGTGGCTCCAGCCGTGCAGCGCCAGCTCGTGGCCTTCGGCCAGCGCCGCGTCCATGGCGGATTCGAAAGCGCGCGTGGACGGCTGGCCGTGCCAGCGCGGCACCACCAGCAGCGTGGCGGGCAGCGCGGGCGCCAGATCGCGCGCGGCCTGCAGCAGCGCGGCGCAGCGCTCCCAGGTGGCCGGCGCCACGTCGTGCACCACCAGCGCCAGCGCGCCGCCGGGGGCCAGCGCGTCGCGCGGCAGCTCGGCGGGGGTGGCGCCCAACAGGGCGGACGCCGGGTTCAGGGCCAGGGCCACGGCCGGCGCGGGCTCAGAGCACGTCCTTGCCCGTGGGCGCCATGGGCGAGGACAGGCTGGAGGACGCGGGCATGCCGCACCAGTGCAGCGCGGGCAGCGTGGCTTCCTCGCCGGTGAGGCGGCTGCCGTGCATCAGCCGCCGGTAGCGGGTGACGAGCTGGGGCAGCACCACGTCCCAGTCATAGCGCTCGGCGCAAGCGCGGCCGGCCTCGCGCCAGGGGGTGGCGTCCGAAGCAAACAATGCCGCAATCGCTTCCGCCCACTGCGCGGGCTTGTCGCTGTCCACGGCCAGGGCGGCGCCGCCCTCGGCCAGCTCGGCCAGGCCCGCGGCCTTGCGCACGATGACGGGCGTGCCGCAGGCCATGGCTTCCAGCGGCGCCAGGCCAAAACTCTCCTGGTCGCCGGCGTGTATGAAGGCGTCGGCGCTGGCCATGAGCCGCGCCAGGTGCGCGGGCCGCGGCTCGTAGGGCAGGCGCTGCACGCGCGAGCCGTGCGGCGGCAGCGGGCCGTCGCCCACGGCCAGCAGCAGGTACTGCTTGCCCAGGCGGCGCACGGCGTCGGCCAGCAGCGGCAGGTTTTTCTCCGGGGCGAAGCGGCCGGCGAACAGCAGCAGCTTCACGTCGGGGGCGATGCCCAGCTCCTCGCGCAACCCGGGGTCGCGCCGCGAGGGGTGGAAGGCGCGCGTGTCCACGCCCAGGGGCTGCTGCTCCACGCTGTTCAGGCCTATGGCGCGCAACTGCTCGGCCATGGATCGGCTGGGAGCCAGGACGAGGTCGAAGTCCCGGTACATGCGCGCCAGGTAGGCCGCCACCGTGCGGCGCACGAGGCGGCGCAGCCAGTTCGGCCCGCCCAGGAGCCGCGCGGCCATCTCCATCACGTTGCTGTGGCAGAAGGCCACCACCGGCACGCCCAGGCGCTGTCCGGCGTCCAGGCTGGCCCAGCCCAGGCGCAGGGGGTCGCCGGCTTCGATCAGGTCCGGCCCAAGCGCCTCGATGCGGCGGGCCGCGGCGCGGCGGTCCAGTGGCAGCCGGTAGCCGCCCAGGCCCGGCAGGGGAATGCCGCCCGCGTCCTCGAAACCCCAGCCGCGCGCGCCGGGCGCGAACACCGTGTGCCGCCAGCCCGGCTGCCGCGCCAGCCACGCGTGCTTGACCTTCAGGTAGCGCTGCACGCCGCCGCCGGTCGGGCTCCAGAACATGGTGGTGTCGACGACATGGCAGCGCGCCTCGTCATCGGGGTCGCGGGCGTGCGGGGGCTTCATGCACAGAACTGATGCAAGCCTCATGCCGCAGTGCAGCAATCCCACGGGCACGCTGTCTGCCTGGAAGGTCCTACCCGCATTCAAGGAGTGTTTCCCCATGAGCAACGACGAAGTCATCGACACCCTCAACGACCTGATCGAGACCAGCAAGGACGGCGAGTACGGTTTCCGCACCAGCTCCGAGCACGCCAAGTCGCCCGACTTGAAGAATTTGCTGCTGCAACGTGCAAGCGATTGCCAGCGCGGCGCCAGCGAGCTGCAGTCACTGGTGGCCCAGCTCGGCGGCGAGGCCGACACCGGCGGCAGCGCCATGGGCGCCATGCACCGCGGCTGGGTGGCGGTGAAGGCCACGCTCTCCACCTACGACGACAAGGCCATCCTGGAAGAGTGCGAGCGCGGCGAGGACACCGCCCTCACGAGCTACCGCAACGCGCTGGCCAAGCCGCTGCCGCCGCAAATCCAGGCCGTGGTGGACCGCCAGTACCAGGGCGTCAAGCGCAACCACGACCAGGTGCGCGAGCTGCGCAACCGCCTGCGCGCCGCGACCTGACCCTACTGAACCCGCCGCAGGGTGCCCAACGCGCTTGGCGCGCCCAAGGCGGGGCCCGCGGCCGCCAGCCTTCCCTTGGCAGCCGCACCGCCCTCCCCCCGCACACACCATGAACAACTTCAGGACGCTGCCCCTGGCGGGCCTGTTGGGCTTGGCCCTGCTGGCCGGCTGTGACCCCAAGTCGCCCAAGGTCACCGAGGACCACCGGCCGACCTCCGGCATCGAGCACGCCGCGGGCAGCATCACCGGCAGCGCGGGGACGGCCACGGGCACCGGCGGCGCCGGCTCCACCACGGCGCCCGGCACGCCTTCGGGCTCGTTGCCTGAAGCCTCCGGGCCGGCCGTGCCTGCCGGCAACGAGCCCACCGCCGGCGGCAGCAGCGGCGCGCCCGTGGGCGCGGGTGGCGGCCAGGCCACCGGCGCCACGTCGTCGCCCCCGGTGGCCGTGCCGGCCGCGAGCACCGCCTCCATGGCCGCTGGGGCCGGCGAAGCGGCCGCCAAAACGGGAACGCCTGCCCCATCCGCCACCCAGCTCAGCAGCGCCGAGCGCACCTTCGTCCAGACCGCCGCCGGCCTGGGCCTGTACGAGCTCGCCGCCGCGCAGCTCGGCCAGGACCGCGCCTCCAGCGCCGCCGTGCGCGAGTTCGCCGCCCACATGCAGCGCGACCACGTGCGCGCCCAGGGCCGGCTGCAGATCCTGGCCGACGCGCACCGCGTCGAGCTGCCCGGCCAGATGCCGGCCGACCGCCAGACGGTGCTGGAGCGGCTGCAGGGCGCTACGCCCTTCGACACCGCCTTCGTCAACACCGTGGGCGTGCAGGACCACGTGAGCACCATCGAGCGCTTCGAAAAGGCCTCGCGCGACACCAAGGACCCCGAGCTGCAGGCCTGGATACGCCAGACCCTGCCCACGCTGCGCCAGCACCTGGCGCAGGCGCGCAAGCTGCCGGGAGCCGACGCCCGCTGACGCCGAGCAAGCACGCCGCCGGGAGCCGCCGCCATGGCCGCCGTGCTCCAGGACAGCGTTGAGGAAACCCTGCCGCCCGGCCTGCGCTGGGTGAGCGACACCCAGCCCGGCCTGCGCCGCGAGCGCCGCGGCGACGCTTTCGTCTACCTCGACGCCCGCGGCCGCGAGCTCACCGACGAGAAGCGGCTGGCGCAGATACGCCAGCTCGCCATCCCGCCCGCCTACACCGACGTGTGGATCTGCGCCCAGGCCAACGGCCACCTGCAGGCCACCGGGCGCGACGCGCGCGGGCGCAAGCAGTACCGCTACCACCCCGACTTCCGCGCCCACCGCGAGGACCACAAGTTCGAGCGCCTGCTGGAGTTCGGCCAGGCGCTGCCGCGCATTCGCCGGCGCGTGGCCGAGGATTTGCAGGCCAGCACCCGCGGCGGGCCCTCGCGCACGCTGGTACTGGCCACCCTGGTGCGGCTGCTGGACAGCACCGTGCTGCGTGTGGGCAACGACGAGTACGCCCGCGACAACCGCTCCTACGGCCTGACCACGCTGCGCCGCCGCCACGCGGGCCTCACCGGCAGCAAGCTGAAGCTGCGCTTTCGCGGCAAGCACGGCGTGCAACACGAGGTGGCGCTGGACGATCCGCAAGTGGCCCGCGTGGTGCGCCGCTGCCAGCAGTTGCCCGGCCAGGAGCTGTTTCACTACGTGGGCGAGGACGGCCAAACCCACGCCGTGGGCTCCGGCGAGGTCAACGACTACCTGGAAGCCGCCGCGGGCGAGCGGTTCACGGCCAAGGACTTTCGCACCTGGCACGGCAGCGTGCGCGCGCTGTCGCTGCTGCGGCAGGCCTGCCTGCAATGCGAAGGGGCGCCGAAGCTGGCCCCCGTGATCGCCGAGGTCGCCCGCCACCTGGGCAACACGCCCGCCGTGTGCCGCAAGGCCTATGTGCACCCGGCCGTGCTGGCGCTGGCCGAGGATTGGGAGGCCGGCGCCGCGCTGTGCCGCCGCTTGGGTGAGTCGGTGCGCGCCCACGGCGGGCTGCAAGCCGACGAGTGGCGGCTGCTGCGCTTCCTGAGCAGCCCGGGCACGTCCCGGGCGCGCACCCACGGGCGCAAGGCCCTGCGGGAGATGTGCATTGCCGAACCGCAGCGTCCCCGCTGAGCCGTCTGACGTGCCGACGCCGCCTGCCCCCTCCAACAGCGCCCTTCCCGTCTCCTCCCCCCACGAGGCTGCCTCCACCGCAGCCCACCCCTTCTCTCCCCAGGAGGCTTGCGGGGCGATGCGGGAGTCCGTGCTGTCGCCCAAGCTGTGCCCGCGCGCCCAGGCCGCGCAGCGCGCCGCGGCGCGCAGCTTGGGCGTTCACACCGTTGGGCTGCTGGGCCGCGACGGCGGCCCGCTGGCGGCGCCCAGCGACGTGCCGCTGATCGTCCCGGGCCAGTCCACGGCGCGCATCCAGGAGGCGCACATCTTCATTGGGCACAACCTGTGTGCGCTGGTGGAGAAAGGGTTGGGACGGGGTTGAGGGTGCGCGGGTTGAAGGGGGCTGCGAGGGGGCTGAGCGCAAAAGCCCGGCAACGGTCAGCCGGAGGGCGGTGCGCAGTGCACCTTGATCCGTCATTGCCGCGAACGCGGGAACCCAGGCGGCCCCCAGACCGGAGTGAAGGGACACCGCAGGAAAGCCGCGGTTTTGGCCCTTGTGAGGCCGGCCCATGAGCTGGCGGCCGGCTTGGGGACCGCCTGGGTCCCCGCCTGCGCGGGGATGACGAAGCAACGAGTTCAGCGGATCAGCTTGCGGCCACCGAAAACCGGCGGCGGCGCCCTTTGCCGTCTGCTTGTTGCGCCCTGCCCCGCTTCCGGCTGCCCCCTTACAGCATCTGCCCCGTCGCGCGTGCCACGCAGTGCACGGGCCGGTCCGGCAGGTTGGGCGCCTGCAGCAGCACTTCCACGCGGCGCGGGCCCAGGGCTTCGACCAGTTGGGCGCGCAAGGTGTCTTCCCAGGTGCCCGGGTCGTCCACCGGATCGGGACAATCCACCAGCAGCTCCACGTCGTCGCACTTCGCGCTCGCGCAGGCACAGGGGCCGTAGAGCCAGGCCTGGCCCCGGCCGAAAGTGAACTGTTCGACGGTCTGGCGGATGGCGTGGCGTTGGTCGGGGGTGAGAAGCATGGGCGCAGTCTAGGCGGCCCAACGCGCCGGCCGGGAGTGAACTCTGCTCGGTTCCACCAGCCCTTGAGCCTTGCCAAACGCTTACGCAATTACCGAGCGCGATCACCCGCAGCGCGCCACCGGCGGCGCGCGGCACGCCTTCGAAACAGCTCCGGGTCGTGCAGCCGCTCGCCCATCACCACCACCAGGCCCTCGGCCTTGTCGCCCGTCGTAGAGGGAGTTGCCGTGCACGTGCCAGGTGAGCACGCGCAGGCGGCGGCCGCCGCAGGACGCCGAGGAAGCGGGGCGGCCGGGCATGGACATCAGCGTTGCGCTCTCAGCTGTAGAGATGCGGCTCGGCGCGGGGCTGGTCCAGCGTGGCGGCCAGGCGCCCTTCGCAGGCCGCCGACACCTCGGCCGCGCCTATGGCCAGCGCGCAGGCGTGGCCCGTTGGGCAGCTCACGTGGTGGCAGGGCCGGCACTCCATGGCCTGCCACAGCACGTGGTGCGAGCCGCGGCCCAGCGGCCGCCAGCGCGAGACCTCCGAGCCGCTGGCC
The DNA here is from genome assembly GCF_001571085.1 of Azohydromonas lata NBRC 102462. GTDB lineage: Bacteria > Pseudomonadota > Gammaproteobacteria > Burkholderiales > Burkholderiaceae_C > Azohydromonas > Azohydromonas lata. The sequence continues at coordinate 167,950 of NZ_BCTC01000002.1, read as the reverse complement.
ACCACCACGCTGGGCGTGGCCAGCGCCGCGGCCACGTGGGAGATGCCCGTGTCGTTGCACAGCAGCAGCCGCGCGCGCGCCACCAGCGCGCCCAAGGTCCACAGCGTGGTGCGCCCGGCCAGGTTGATGCTGGGCTGGCGCATGTGCGCCTGCAGCTCCGACGCCAGCGCGACCTCGCCGGCGCTGCCGGTGAGCACCACCGTGAACCCCTGGCGCGCCATGCGGTCGGCCACCTCGGCAAAGCGCTGCACCGGCCAGCGCCGGCTGGGCAGCCGCGCGCCGGCGTGCACGCACACGTAGGGCTCGTCGGACGCGGCGCCCGGCCACACGGCCTGCAGGTCGCTGAAGTCCTGCGGGCGCAGCGGAAACTCCAGGTGGTCGCCCTGCCGCGCCACGCCCAGGTGGTCCAGCAGCCGCAGCAGCCGGTGCACCTCGTGCCCTTCGCTGGGCCAGCGCGTGTACAGCTCGGGCTGCGGGCAAAAGGCGCCGGGCTCGAAGAAGCCGGCCGAGCGCCGCGCGCCGCAGGCGGCCATGAGCGGGTTGACGATGCGCCCGCTGCCGTGCATCTGCAGCAGCAAATCGAAGCGCTCGCGCTGCATCTGGTGCAGGAAGTCCGTTACGCCCCCATGGTCCACGCCGCCCTCGGGCAGCCCGGGAAAGCCGGGGAAATCAATGAAACGGTCCACCATGGGCAGCCGCTGCATCAGCTCGCGCGCCCAGGGCAGGCCGATGTAGCTGATCTCGGCCTGCGGGTGCGCCGCGCGCAGCGCGCGCAGCGCCGGCACGGCGCACAGCACGTCGCCCAGCATCAGGGCGCGGAACACGCCTATGCGGCGCAAGGGCCCCTCGGCGGCGGGCACCGCGCCAGGCAGGCTGTGCGGATAGCGGTCCCGTTGGGAAGTGGGCAGGGAAATCGGCATGTCACCCTCGTTCATATAAAGAGCACGCGGAAACGCCAGGCGCCGACGAAGCGCCAGTACACCGCGAGGTACGGAATGGCAAAGGAAGTCACGAGCATCTCGGCCACGTGCGCGGGCGCCAGCGACGCGACGCGCCGCCCCGCCGCTTGAAGGCAAAGCCCAGGAGGGCACGCGGCCAGCTCGTCCACCACGGCGCGGGTGTCGTCGCTGCGCCCGTCGTCCACCACCAGCACCTCGAAGCGCGCCGGGTCCAGGCGCTGGCGCAACAGCGCCTGCAGGCAGCGGCGCAGCAGGTCCGGGCGCCGGCAGGTGGGAATGACGACGGCGATTTCGACGGGGCTCATCGGTGCATCAGTTCTTGCAGTGGGATTTCTCGATGCGGTTGCGGCGCGCAACGAAACGCTCAGCCCTTGCGCAGGATGAAATTGCCCATGACCAGCGCGTCCAGCGGCGTGCTGAAGAAGGCGTCCAGCGCGTCCTTGGGCGTGCACACCACGGGCTCGCCGCGCACGTTGAAGGAGGTGTTGATCAGCACCGGCACGCCGGTGAGCGCCCCGAAGGCCTTCAGCAGCGCGTGGTAGCGCGGGCTGGCCTCGGCGGTGACGGTCTGCACGCGGGCCGTGAGGTCGGCGTGGCAGGCGGCCGGGATGCGCGGGGCCTGGCGCTTGATCACGTCGTAGATGAAGAGCATGAAGCGCGCTTGCCCGCCGTTGGCCTGCGCGGGGGTGAACCAGTCGTCCAGGTCTTCCTCCGGCACGGCGGGGGCGACGGGGCGGAAGTCCTCGCGGTCCTTCAGTTCGTTGATGCGCGCCTGCATCTGCGCGTGCAGCGGCGAGGCCAGGATGGAGCGCGCCCCCAGCGCCCGTGGGCCGAACTCCATGCGGCCCTGGAACCAGCCGATCACCAGGTCCTGCGCCAGCAGTTGCGCGGCCTCGGCGGCCACGTCGTCCACGCGGCGGTACGTCAGCTTGGCCCACTTCAGGAGCTGCGCTATCTCGTCGTCGCCGTAGCCCGGCCCCCAGTAGGCGTGCTCCATGGCCCAGTCCGAGCGCCGCAGCACCGTGGGCACGGCGTTGGGGGCGGCGCGGCTTTCCAGCGCCACGTCGCGCGCCGGGGCCGCGGCGTCCTGGGCCGCGGCCGCCACGGCGTTGACGACGGCCGCGGCACCCGCGCCCTCGCGCGCATCCACCCACAGCGCCGCGCCCAGCGCGGTGCCGGCGTCGCCCGCGGCGGGCTGCACCCAGACCTGGTCAAAGAGGCCCGCGTCGCGCAGCCGCGCGTTCATCACGCAGTTCAGCGCCACGCCGCCGGCCATGGCCAGCAGCGGCTCGCCGCTGGCCTCGCGCAGCCAGCCGGCCAGTTGCAGCGCCGAGCGCTCCAGCACCTGCTGCAGCGAGGCGGCCAGGTCCAGGTGCGGCTGCTCCAGCGCCGCGCCGCGCTCGCGCGGCGGCACCAGGGCGCCAAGGTCGATGCGCTCGATCTCGTAGCGCCCGTCGGGGAACACGCGCACCTGGCGCTGTAGCGCCTCGGCAAACCGCGGCTTGCCCAGCGCCGCCAGCGCCATGACCTTGTACTCGTCGCTGCTGTGCAGGAAACCCAGGTGGCTGGTGACGCGCTCGTAGAGCAGGCCCAGGGAGTGCGGCATGTCCACCTCGCCCAGCGGGCGGTACAGCCCGTCGGCCCACAGGCCGTAGGCGGTGGTGGCGTCCTCGCCGCGGCCGTCCAGCGTCATCACCGCGCAGCGCTCGAAGGGCGCGGCCAGGAAGGCGCTGGCCTGGTGGCAAAGGTGGTGGTCGATGAAATGCCACTGGAAGGGGCCGTCCCAGCGGCAGCCCTCGAAGCGCTTTTTCAGGTGGTGCGGCGCGCCGTCGGCGAGCTGGCGCGGGGCGTTGCTGACGTAGGCGGCGAACAGCGGGTCCCAGGGGTTGTCCCAGCCGGGGGCGGGCTGCGCCGAGGGCTGCAGCGGCAGCGTGATGCTGTCGCCTTCCAGGCGGCCCCTGATGAAGCGCTGCGGGTCGTAGCTGTAGGCCACATGGTCCACCTGCGCCAGCGTGAGGCCGGCCTCGGCCAGGCAGTAATCGATGGCGTGGTACGGCAGCTCCCACGCCGTGAACGGCAACGGCCGCTTGCCATGCTTGATGCGTGTGAAACGCTCCTCTTCCGCGGCGGCGATGAGCTGCCCGTCGCGCACGAGGGCGGCGGAAGAGTCGTGGAAAGCTGCGTTGATGCCGAGAGTGATCATCCAAGTGCCGTAACTGGGTGGGGAATGCAGGGGCTGGCCGGATGCAGCGGCACGCCGGGCAGCGGCCCCATGAGGTCGAGCGCCGCCTGTACCACATCCTGTGGCGGCACGCGCTCCAGGCAGTCATGGTGACGCTCGGGGCACACGCTCTTGAGGCAATGGCGGCAAGGCACCGGATGGTTGAGCACCCGCGCCCTCGCCTGCCAGGGCGTGTGCTGCGGGTTGGTCAGCGCGTACAGCACCACCACCGGCGCGTTGAGCGCGGCGGCCAGGTGCGCCGGCGCGCTGTTGTTGCACAGGGTGACCTGCGCCCCAGCGATGAGCGAGGCCAGCTCGCCCAGCACCAGCTCGCCGCCCAACGACACGGCGCCCTCCCCGCCGTCGCGCATGGCGGCCATGGCCTCGTGGATGAGCGGCAGCTCGTCAGGCCCGCCGCTGAAGACGGCCTGGCAGCCCGTGGCGTCCGCCAGCGCCTGCGCGGCCTGGCCGAAGCGCTCGGCCGGCCAGCGCCGCGAGGCGGCCGTGGCGCCGGGATGCACCACGAAGTACGGCCGCGTAAGGTCGCCCCCGGCACGCTCGAACTTGTGGCGCATGGCCAGCGCCTCTTCCACCTTGAAGCGGAACAGCAGCCGCTGCGCGTCGGCCTGCAGCCCCACGTGGTGCACCAGGTCCAACTGGCGCTGCGCCTCGTGGCGCATGCCGTCGGCGGGCACCTCGGTGTCGGCGATCCAGTCGCTCAGCAGCTCATAGGGGTTCTCGCGGCTGTAGGCCAGGCGCAGCGGGATGCCGGCCTGCAGGCACAGCAGCGCGGCGGGCAGCGCGCTTTGCGTGCACACGGTGAAGATGACGGCGGCGTCGAAGCGGGCCTCGGCCAGTATCCGAACCATGCGCGCCTCGGCCTCGCCGGGGCCCAGCGAGCGCTCCAGCGCGCCGGCCGGCCGCTTGACCCAGGGCGCGTCGTAGGCGAGCACTTCGTCCACCACCGGCACGTGCGAGGCCAGCGCCGCGCCCGCGCTGGAAGCCAGCAGGGCGATGTGCGCCTGCGGCAGCGAGGTGCGCAGCGCCACCAGCGCCGGCGTCGTCATCAGCAGGTCGCCGAGGTTGTCCAGGCGTATGGCCAGCACCCGCCGCGCGCCCTGCCACAGGCGCTGGCGTTCGCAGGGGGCACTCATGACAGCACCTCGTGGCTCACAACAGGCGCGGCGTCATGCCGCAACGTTTGGTTCTCGCCCATGTCGTCGCTCCCCAAAATAAAAGCCGCGGCATCGAACAAATCCTTGGCGCGGTGGTGCGGAAGGCGCTGCGGCGAGAGCTGCCACTGCGTCTCGTTGCCCACGTCCAGCAGCACGCTGCGGCAGCCGGCGCGACGCCCGGCCTCCACGTCGTTGAGGATGTCGCCCACCATCCACGAGCGCGCCAGGTCCAGGTGCAGCGCCCCAGCCGCCTGCAGCAGCAGCCCCGGCGCGGGCTTGCGGCAATCGCAGCCGGCGTCCGGCGCATGCGGGCAGAAGTAAAAGCCGTCCAGCGTGACGCCCGCCTCGGCCACCAGCTTGTCATGCAGCGCCCGGCGCAGTGTCTCGAACTGTTCGGCGCTGAAGCGCCCAAGCGCCAGGCCGTGCTGGTTGCTCACCACCACCAGCGCGTAGCCCGCGCGCTGCAGCGCTTGCAGGGCCGGCAGCGCGCGCAGTGTGAAGCGCAGCAGCGCGGGGTCGGCGTTGTAGGGCACGTCCACGACCAGTGTGCCGTCCTTGTCCAGGAACACGGCCGGACACGGCGGCGCGGCGGCGCCGTGGTGCGTCATGCCACGGCTCCCGGTTGCGAGCGGTCGAGATCGGCCGCCGGCACCGCCGCCGCTTCGCGCGGGCGGCGCACCTGCTGGCAGACGGTGGCCAGCGCGTCGGCCACGCCGTCCCAGGTGAACATCGTGCGCACGCGGCGCATGCCCGCGCGGCCCATGGCCTGCGCCAGCGCCGGGTTGGCGTGCAGTTGCGCGAGGCGCGCGGCCAGCGCCATCCGCCACCCCCGCCTCGCGGGCCAGCGCGCGCAGGCGGCCGATCGGGCGCCGTCGGCGCCGTCGGCGCCGTAAAGGCGCAGCAAATCCGATCTGTCCTGCGGGCACTCGGCCACCACGCGGTCCGCGCCGCGCACGATGCGCGCCTCGATGGCGATGCGCTCCGGCGGGAAGGCGTCGGCCGCGCCCGGGTGCTCCAGCCGCACGCGGCCCAGTGCATGGAAGGTCATCATCACCAGCGGCACGCCGAAGCCGGCCTTCAGCCGCAGGCCCGCCAGGCCGGACATGAAGAAGTTGGCGTGCACCACGTCGTAAGGGACGCTGTGCGCCAGGAGTTGCCGGGACGCGCGCGTAAATGCCGGCATGTGCTGCAGCAGTTGCTCCTTGGGGACGAAACGCGCCCGCCCGGCCGGGATGTGCAGCACGCGCACGCCGGGGCGCAGGTCCACGGCGGCGGGCAGCGCGGCGGCGTCGCGGCGGGTGAGCACGTCCACGTGAGGGCCGCGCCGCGCCAGGCAGCGCGCCACGTGGGAGGCGTAGGTGTTTTGCCCGCCAGCATCCACACCGCCTTGCGGGGCCAAGGGCGAGGCGTGTTCGCTGATCAAGGCGACACGCAGAGGCGGTGGCGGGGAACTCATGAAACCAATCCCATGGCGGCAATGCCGTTTTCCGCGGCAATCGCCATTCCCCTGTTCCGAGCTTGCGGGGATTGCGCGGTGCGAGGGCTCAAGGCCCTTGACACGCGCCCCGCCAGGGCCTGCCGCGGGGCATTGCGCTTGCTGATGCAGCGCACATGCTGACCGCGACCATGCTGCTGCTGGGCCTTGTGCTGGTCGCGATGGCGCTGCTGGAAGCGCCGGTGCGGCGGCTGCCGCTGTCCTCGGCGCTGATCTACCTGGCCGTGGGCTGGGGCGCGGCCGTGCTGCACGCGCCGCTGCCCCAGCCCGACCCGCTGCGCCAGGCCGCGCTGCTGGAGCTGCTGTCGCAATGGGCGGTGCTGATCTCGCTGTTCGGCGTCGGCCTCAAGCTGGAGCTGCCCGCGCGCTGGAAGCGCTGGCGCGTGGCGCTGCTGCTGGCCAGCACCACCATGGTCGCCACCGTGGCGCTGGCCACCGCGGCGGGCGTGTGGCTGCTGGCCCTGCCCTGGGCCGCAGCGCTGCTGCTGGCGGCCATCCTGGCGCCCACCGACCCGGTGCTGGCCTCCGAGGTGCAGATCCACGACACCGGCGACCGCGACGCGGTGCGCCTGTCGCTCACCGCCGAGGGCGGGCTCAACGACGGCACGGCTTTTCCATTGGTGACGCTGGCGCTGGGCCTGCTGGGCCTGCACGACCTGGGCGAAGGCGGCAGCACCTGGGCGCTGCACGACCTGCTGTGGGCCGTGGGCGGCGGGCTGGGCCTGGGCTGGCTGTGCGGGCGCGCGGTGGGCCACCTGGTGGCGTGGCAGATGCGCCGCCAGAGCCCGCTGTGCTGGGACGAGCTGCTCTACCTGGGCACCATCGCCCTCACCTACGCGCTGTCGGAGCTGCTGCAGGTCACGTCCTTCCTGGCCGTCTTTGCCGCCGGCGTGGCGCTGCTGCACGGCCACCGCGAGCCGCCGCACGAGGGCGACGCGCTGGGCCGGCGGCTGTCGGCCTTCAGCGGCCGGCTGGAGCGGCTGGTGGAGGTCAGCATGGTGGTGTTCCTGGGCGCGGCCATGACGCTGGTGCGCTGGAGCTGGCCGGTGGTGGCCTACGCGCTGCTGATGGTGTTCGCGCTGCGCCCGCTGGCCGTGCTGCTCACCATCGGCGGGCTGCCGCCGGCACAGCGCCGGCTGCTGGCCTGGTTCGGCATACGCGGCGTGGGCTCGGTGTTCTACGTCAGCTACGCGCTGCAGCACGGCGTGAAGGGACCGCTGGCGCAGGTGCTGATCTCGGCCACGCTGGTGGCGGTGGCGCTGTCCATCGTGTTGCACGGCATCTCGGCCACGCCGCTGATGCGCTGGTACCGGCACTGGCGCGCGCGCCGCGTGCACCAGGCATGAAAGCCGCCCTGCAGCGCTGGGCGGTCCAGCGCAGCCGGCCGGCGGCGGTGTTGCGCCCTCAACGTCCCCCGCGCTGCAGGACTAGACTGCCCCGCATGCGCGGCGCCGCATCCACTCCAGGCCTCCACAAAAAACCAATGACGCTCCTGCTTCTTCCACCGCACCACGGGTATTGGGCTTGCCCGATAGCTTGCCTGTGATGAATCCCCCGCGAACCCTTGGGCGGTCCTGGTGGCCGGGCTGGCCGCGGGCGTCGCTGCGCACCTACCTGGTGGCCATGATCCTGCTGGGCACGCTGCCCAGCGTGCTGCTGATGTCCTGGCAGGTGTTCTCCAGCATCCGGGCCGAGCAGGACCAGCTCGACGTGCAACTGCAGCGCAGCGCCGAAGGGCTGGCGCACGGCGTGGAGCGCGAGCTCACGGCCAGCATGGAGGCGCTGTCCATACTGTCCTGGGACGATGCGCTGCAGCGCGGCGACGTCGAAGCCTTCGCCGCCTCCTTCGCCGAACAGCCGCAGATGCGCGCGGCCTGGAGCGGCGTCTTCCTGCTGGACCCGGACGGCCAGCCGCTGCTCGACACCGCACAGCCCCCGGCCCGGCCCGCGCCCTGGCTGCGCCAGCTTGCCCGCGACACGGCCAGCAGCGGCCGGCCCGCCGTCTCCGACCTGCTGGCCGCGCGCTTCGAGGGGCGCTTTTGCACCGCCGTGCTGGTGCCGGTGCGCGTGGACGGCCAGGTGCGCTACGTGTTGGGCGCGTGGATGGACAGCAACGTGTGGCAGCGCCTGCTGGAGAACATGGGCCGGCCCGGCGAAGGCTTCACCAGCCTCTTCGACCGGCAGCGCCGCCTCATCGCCCGCGTGGCCGACCAGGGGCCCGTCGCCGTGGGCCGCGAGCTGCCGCCGCAGGCGCTGCGCCTGGTGGCCGGCAGCCCCGCCGGCGTGACGCGGGCCGACCGCTTGGGCGGCGGCGACGGCTACGTCGCCTGGCAGCCCGCGGGCTACGGCTGGGGCGTGGGCGTGGGCGTGGCCGCCGAGCCGCTGGAGACGCGCGCGCGCCGCGCCGTGGTGGCCACGCTCAGCACCGCGCTGGTGTGCCTGCTCCTGGGCGTGGCGGTGGCGCTGTACGTGGCGCGCCGCGTGACGCTGCCGCTGCGGCTGCTGGCCACGGCCGGGCCGCGGCAGCCGCTTGGGCGCATCGTCGTCGACGAGATCACGGTGCTGCGCGACGCCCTGGTGGCGGCCGAGGCACAGGAGGCCGTGGCCCGCACCCGGCTGCAAAGCAAGGCCGACGAGTTCGAGACCCTGTTCCACAGCATTCCCGTGGGCCTGGCCGTGGCCCACGACCCGCAGTGCCGCTCCGTGCTGCACAACGCGGCCATGGACGCCCTGGTGGGCGGCGCCGAGGCCAGCGACACCGTGCGCATGCTGCACCGCGGCCACCTGCTCGGCCGCGAGGAGCAGCCGCTGCAGCGCGCCGCCGCCAGCGGGCAGGCGCTGCGCGGGCTGGAGCTGGAGCTGCAGTTCCCCAACCGGCCGCCGCGCCATGTCATCGCCCACGCCGCGCCGCTGCTGGACGCCGCCGGGCGCCCGCGCGGCGCCATCGGCGTGCTGGTGGACATCTCCGAGCGCAAGCTCGCCGAGGCCCGCCTCACCCACGCCGACCGCCGCCTGCGCGAGAGCCAGCACCTGGTGGACCTGGCGCAGGAGGCCGGGCACGTGGGCTTTTTCCACTACCACGTGGGCACGGACACGGCCTCCTGGACCTCCGGCCACGCCAAGCTCTTCGGCCTGCGCAGCAAGCGCGTGGAGGGGCCGCTGGCCGAGTGGATAGAGCGCATCCACCCCGAGGACCGGCCCAGCGTGCGCCACGCCCTGGCGCGGCTGCTGCACCAGCGCGCCGAGCGGCTGACGCTGGAGTTCCGCGTGGCGCTGGAGGGCGGGCAGACGCGCTGGCTCTCCAGTCGCGTGCTGGTGACCTACGCCGAGGACGCGCGCCCGCTGCAGGCCATAGGCATCACCGTGGACATGACGGAGCAAAAAGCCGCCGAGCAGGAGCGCGCCGCGCTGGTGGAGCGCGAGCAGGCCGCGCGGCGCGAGGCCGAGGCCGCCAGCCGCGCCAAGGACGAGTTCCTGGCCATGCTGGGCCACGAGCTGCGCAACCCGCTGAGCGCCATCTCCTCCGCCGTGGAAGTGCTCAACCGCGGCAGCGCCAACGAGGCGCTGGCCACCAACGCCCGCAACATCATCGGCCGCCAGACGCGGCACCTGGCGCGGCTGATGGAAGACCTGCTGGACGTGGCCCGCGTCATCTCCGGCAAGGTGGTGCTCTCGCGCCAGCCGCTGGAGCTTTCAGCCCTGGTGCAGCGGCTGGTCTCCACGATGCAGCTCACCGGGCAGACGCAGCAGCACGAGCTGCAGTTGCAACTGCAGGAAGGCGTGTGGGGAGACGCCGACGCCACGCGCGTGGAGCAGGTGGTGAACAACCTGCTGTCCAACGCGCTGAAGTACACGCCGGAGGGCCGGCGCATCGAGGTGCGGCTCGCGCGCGAGGGCTCCGAAGCGGTGCTGGAGGTGCGCGACCAGGGCTTGGGCATTCCGGCCTCGCTGCTGCCGCGCATCTTCGACCTCTTCGTCCAGGGCGAGCGCACGCTGGACCGGCGTGCCGGCGGCCTGGGCATTGGCCTGACGCTGGTGCGCCGCTTGGTGGAGCTGCACGGCGGCACCGTGGGGGTGGAAAGCTCCAGCGAGGGCAGCACCTTCCGCGTGCGGCTGCCGGCCATAGAGCCGCCGGCGCTGCACCCGGTGCGCGAGACGCGGCTGGCCTCGCGGCCCCGCCAGGTGCTGCTGGTGGAGGACAACGCCGACGCCATGAGCGCGCTGCGCAGCCTGCTGGAGCTCGACGGCCACACGGTGAGCACGGCTGTGGACGGCGTGGCGGGCCTGGCGGAGCTGCTGCGGCTGCGGCCGGAAGTGGCCATCATCGACATCGGCCTGCCCGGCCTCACCGGCTACGAAGTCGCCAAGCGCAGCCGCGCCGCGGGGCACGGCGGCAAGCTCATCGCGCTCTCCGGCTACGGCCAGGGCCGCGACGTGCAGCAGGCGCTGCGCGCGGGCTTCGATGCGCACCTGGTCAAGCCGGTGGACCCGGAGACGCTGCGGCGGCTGCTGGCGGAGCCTTGAAGGCGGCCGGCGGCGGGTGTTAGATGGTCTAACACCGTGTTCAGGGGGCCGGCCGCCGCGGCGCCAGCACCCCTTCGGCGCCTCCTCAGCGCCCCTTTTCAGTACCCCTTCTCAGCGCCCGTCCGCCTCGTCGTCCTCGGCGGCGTCGCCCATGTCGGGCACGTCGCCGGTTTCGTCGGCGGCCAGGCCGTCGTCATCGTCTTCAAGTTCGGCGTCGGCCTCCTCGTCCTCATCGAGGTCGTCGTCGTCCTCCAGCGTGGAGGCGTTGACCATGTCGGCGGCGGCGTCCTCGCGGGCGCGGGCTTCCTCGGGGGAGAGTCCGGCGGCGGCGTCCTCGTTGAAGTTGCCGTCCACCAGCGGGTCGATGTCGGCGATGGTCTGGATGCTGTCGGGCGCGATGTCGGCGGCTTCCACCCCGGCGTCGCTGCCGGCGCTGCGGCGCTCACCGGTGCCGCGCGAGTCGCTGTCGGAGCCCAGCACTTCCAGGCCCGTCATTGGGCGCAGGCTGTCGGGCTCGGCGATGGCGTCCAGCGGGCCGCCGGGGTCCAGGTCGTCCTCCAGGCCGGCGATGTCGCTGCCGGAGTCGGTGGTGTCGCTGGGGCCCAGCGCGGCGGTGTCGCGGCCCGGCGTGGGCGCGGGCGCCTGGTCGGTGCCCAGGATGGAACTGGTGGCCATGGTGTGCTCCTGTCGCGGTGTGTTCAGTGCTGCACGCCATTCGGCAAGCGCCATGCCCCGACGCGCCGGGCACAGGCGTTGCCGCCTGGCAAGGCATGCGGCCCAGAAGGCGGCCGCCTACTTTCCAGGACACGCAGGAGACCTCCATGAAGGACCACAAGGACAAGGACACCGAGCAGGGCCAGCGGCGCGAGCAGCTCGGCAACAACCCCTCGGACGCCGGCACCAACCGCCAGCAGCAGCAAACGCAGCAGGCCGGCGGCGGCAGCGCGCAACAGCAGCATCAGCAAGGCAGCAAGGGGCCGCAACACCCGGCTGCCAGCGGCTCGCACCAGACGCTGCAACCCCACGCCAGCGGCCATGACCAGGCCGGCAAGAGCGCCGGGCGCGCCAACACCAACGACGACAGCGGCAACGCGCCGCATCGCGGGGGTTGAGGGCCCTCAATGCGGCGCGGGCGGGGCCATCCTGCCCGCTTGGTGCCGCATGGGGGCGTGCGTCAAAAAGTCTTTTGCGCGCCCCCGGCCGGCGCCTCGTCCGCGTCGCCGTCGTCGGCGCGTATGACGCTGATGCTGCCGTCGTTCTCCATGGTGGCCAGCTTGACCTGGGACAGCTTCTCTATGCCGTGCTGGCGCAGTTGGGCCATGAGCTCGTCGCGGGTGACGAGCTCGCGGCGCATGTTGCGCTGCTGGATCCGGCCGTCACGCACCAGCGGCAGCGGCCCGGGCTCCAACAGGCGCCGCGTGGCCGGGAAGCGGTAGCTGACCCAGTCCATCAGCACGTTCCAACCGGCGATGGTGCCCACCAGCACGAAGCCGTCGCTGATGGTCTCGTACTCGCCCGCCATGGCGTTCTGCGACGCATCGGCAATCAGGACGATGAGCAGCACGTCGGCAATGCCCAGCGCGCCCACGTCGCGGCGCAGCACCAGCCGAAACAGCAGGAACAGGAACCAGTAGACGGCCGTGCCGCGCACGACCAGCTCCAGCGCGTGGTCCAGGCCGAACAGTGCGTCCCAGTCCACGGCTCGTGGCGTGGCGGCAGTCCCGGTCGGTTCAGGCCGCGCCGCGCACGCCCTGCGGTGTGCGCATCAGCCGCGTGGTGTCGAAGTCCTGGGCGCGGGCGTGCAGCATCAGGCGCTGCAGCTGCGCGTCGTCCATGAAGGCCGTGCGCGACAGCAGCCACAGGTGCTTGCGGTCAGGCGTGCCCACCACGGCAGCGCTGTAGTCCGGCTCCACGTGCAGCACCCAGTACGGGGCCCAGGCGCCGGGCAGCCAGCGCAGGCCCGCGGGCGCGAAGCACACCTCCAGCTTGGCGCCGTCGTCGCCGGAGGGGCGTGCGATGCCGCGCACCTCTTCCACTTCGCCCTCGGCCGTGCGGCAACTGTTGACCACCCGCATGCGGCCGCTGCGCAGCAGCGTGTAGGTGGCGGTGACGTCGCTGTCGCACTCGCGCTCGGTGCGCAGCGGCAGCCGCGCGATCTCGAACCAGCGCCCGGCGTAGCGGCGCAGGTCCAGCAGCGGCGTGGTGGCCACGGGCGGCGTGCGCGCGGCCTTGAAGTGCGCCGCGGCCAGCGGCACGGCCGTGGCCATGAGCGCGGCCACCAGCTTGGGATTGGCGCGGTTGCGCACCGTCAGCGGCAGCAGCGGCCAGATCACGGCGCTCAACTGCGCCCAAGGCAGGTGCGACAGCCAGCTCGCGCCCGTGCTCACCGCGCCGCCGCCCGTGCCGCCCACGGCACGGCGCTGGCGAAAGAGCCGGCGCAGCACCACGCCGCCCACCATGCTGGCCGCGCCCGCGCCCAGCGCCGGCAGCTTGTCGTGAATCTGCAGCCCTATGCGGCTTGCATGCTCACGCAACCGTTGCTCGCGTTCGAGGATGGCCATCTCGGCGGCCATGATCTGCTGGTCCAGGCTCGCCGGCACGGTGCCGGCGGGCGCCTCAGGACGTGCTGCCGGCTGCCGAAGCTGCGCGCTCATCGGAGACTCCTCCCGCAGTGGTATGGGTATAGGGGCCGGACGCCGCACCGGCTCGCGGCGCCACCGGCGACGGCGGCCCGAGCGTGAGCCGCCGCAGCGTGGCCGGCAGTGCCAGGTAGCGGGCCAGCGCCAGTACGCGCTTGACCGCCAGCCAGGCCGCGGCCAGGTTGATGAGCAGGATCAGCATCAGCGTCCAGCCCCAGGCGACGCCCGCCTCGACCAGTGCGATGCCTATGCCCGTCCACAGCGCCAGCCAGGCCGTGCACAAGAGCACCCCCGCAGCCACCACGAGGCCCACCATCTGGGCCAGCGCCAGGCCGGAGCGCTTGAGCTCCAGCGCCAGCAGGTGCACGCGGTCGCTCACCAGCCCGGGGAGGTCGCGCAGCACCTGCTTGACGTTGTCCAGCAGCGAATCGGACGCCGGGCCGTCGACGCCCGCCCGGGCCTCATCGGCTTGGGCGGCAGCGGCGGCCTGGGACGCGGACCCTGCAGAGGCCGGCGAAGCCGGCTGGGGCTGCAGCTCGTCCATCAGCGCGAGGACATCATGCGGCTGAGCAGCACACCCGCGGCCGCGGCCACGGCCAGCGAAGCCAGCGGATGCTCGCGCACCGTGTCGCGCAGCGTCGACGTCCATTCCTGCTGCATGGCGCTGAGCTCGTCCTTGCTCATGGGCAGCTTTTCAGTCGCGCTGCCCATGGTGCTGCGCAGCTTTTCAAGCGCAGGGGCCGCCTTCTCGGCGAAGCGGTCCACGGCCTCGTGGGCGCTTTGCACCATGCGGTCCATGGAGGCGTTGCCGCCTTGCGAGGTGCTGCCGCCGGACATGCCGCCACTGGAAGACATGCCGGCAGAGGACATGCCGGAAGACGACGACATGCCGGAAGAAGACATCCCCGGGGAAGACGACGACATGCCCGTGGAAGAAGACAGGCCGCTGGTGCCGTCACCCGTGCCACCCAGGGTGCTGCCGCTGCCCAGGGTGGAACCGCTGGAGCTGCCGGAAGTCGGGAAGGGGCTGGAAGTGGAGGCCATGGATACTCTCCTGTGCTTTTAAGAAAGACGCGTGGAGTTTCGGCAAGCGCCGAAAGGGGGGGACGTGGCACGCCCCGATGCCAGCTTATACACGGCACCGGGACGGCCGCAGGGAGCTCTCGTCAAGGAATTGCCGCGGGCTGCTTCAGCGCACGCTGCCCCTTCGCACGAGATTGACGATGGCCAGCAGCACCACGGCGCCTACCAGCGAGACCAACAGTGAGCCGATGCTGAACGAGTTGGCGTTGATGGACGGAATGCCCACCAGCGGCGAGATGAACCAGCCCGCCAGCGCGGCACCAATAATGCCGACGATCACGTTCAGGAACATGCCCTGTTGGGCATCAGTGCGCATCATCAGGCTGGCCACCCAGCCGATCAGACCGCCAACGAACAGCCAGACAATCAGGTTGATCATGGTGCATTACTCCTAGGTTTCAGAGGTTGCAGAACGGCGCCCTGATGCGCGAGTCCCGTGTCAACCCCGAGGCAAACGGTGTGCCGCAGCGCTGGCGCCGTCGGTGTTTTGCGCAGGGCGCCTGGCGGTGCTGTGCGACACGTCGGTCTTGAACACGCGCTCCATGTAAGCCCGCGCATCGCGCAGCCGCTCGGGGCTTTCGGCAGCCGTGCAGTCGCAGGGCGCCCACACCGTGTAGCCGCGCAAATACGCATCCATGGCCGTGACCTGCACGCACATGTCGGCCGACAGGCCGACCACGATCAGCTCGTGGGCATGCATCTGCGTGAGCAAGAGCTCCAGCGGCGTTGCATAGAAAGCTGAGTGGCGCGGCTTGAGGATGGTCAAATCGTGCTCGTCCGGTGCCAGCAGGCGCGCGATCTCGCCGGCCTCGCCCGGCAAGTCCTGGCAGTACTGGAGCACGTCGCTGAACTGCGAACGCCAGGTGCCGTAGTTGTCGTTGGCGTAAATTGTGGGGATGCCTTGTTGTGAAAGCACCTGTTTCAAATGTGCCGTACAGCGCGCCGCCTGCAGGGCCGCGGGCGCCATACTGTCGGCACCTGGGAATTGAAGCGGATTGATGAAATCCACCAGCAGCAGCACGCTGCGGCTTCGAGGCAATGTGTTGTCGCCGGCGCCTATGGCGAGGTCCGGCCTGTGCGGGGGCTTTGCGTCCATGCGCCGTTGCGGCAACTTCGGTTCCTGTCCCCGTGCGGGGGAGCCCCCGACACCTGAGGAGAACACTCTTGAGTCATGCCCTGATCGTCGATGACGACACGGACTCGGCCCAGATGATGGCGGCCCTCATCGCGGCCGAGCATTTCACCGTGGCCACCGCCCATAACCTGCGCGATGCGCGGCGCCAGATGGCGCTGCAGCAGCCCGATATCGTGCTGCTGGACCTGCAACTGCCCGACGGCAGCGGCATGGACCTGTTCGACGACCCGGAGCTGGTCGCGCACTCCGAAGTCGTGCTCATCACCGGCCACGCCAGCCTCGAAACCTCGGTGCAGGCGCTGCGCCTGGGCGCCGCGGACTACCTGACCAAGCCGGTCAACATGAAGCAGCTGCGCGGCATCCTGTCGCGCGTGATGCGCCCCTCCGTGCTCAAGGACGAGCTGGCCTCGCTCAACGCCGAGTGGCAAAAGACCGGCCACTTCGGCCACCTCTGGGGCCGCTCGGCGCCCATGCAGCGCATCTATGCGCAGATCGCACGCGTGGCCGGCACCGCCGTGAGCGTGTTCATCACCGGCGAGAGCGGCACGGGCAAGGAAGTCGTCGCGCAGACCGTGCACGACTTGAGCCGCCGCCGCAAGCAGCCCTTCCTGGCCGTCAACTGCGGCGCCATCTCGCCCAACCTGATCGAGAGCGAAATCTTCGGCCACGAGAAGGGCAGCTTCACCGGCGCCGACCGCATGCACCAGGGCTTCTTCGAGCGCGCCCACGGCGGGACGCTTTTCCTCGACGAAATCACCGAGATGCCGCTGGAGCTTCAAGTGAAGCTCTTGCGCGTGCTGGAGACGGGCACCTTCATGCGCGTGGGCTCCACCACGCCGATAGAGACCGACGTGCGCGTCATCGCCGCCACCAACCGCACGCCGGAGCAGGCCGTGAGCTCGGGCAAGCTGCGCGAGGACTTGTACTACCGGCTCAACGTCTTCCCCATCGGCTTGCCGCCGCTGCGCGACCGCTCCAGCGACGTGCCGCTGCTGGCCGAGCACTTCCTGGCGGCCGTGTGCGAGCGCGAGAGCGTGCGCAAGCGCTTCACGCCCGGGGCGCTGGAGAAGCTCACCGCCTACCGCTGGCCGGGCAACGTGCGCGAGCTGCGCAACGTGGTGCAGCGCTCCTTCGTCATGGCCGAGGGCGACCAGATCACCGACGAGTGGCTGCCCACCGACCCGCCCTCGGCCGACGGCAGCCCGGCTGCCGCCTCCGCCGCACCCGCGGCCGGCGCCAACAGCGGCAGCATCACCATCAAGCTGGGCACCTCCATGGCCGACGCCGAGCGCCAGCTCATCCTGGCCACGCTGCGCCACTTCAACCAGCACAAGGAACGCACCGCCGCCGTGCTCGGCGTGAGCCTCAAGACGCTCTACAACCGCCTCAAGGAGTACGCCGCCGAGGACAAGGACGGCGAGGTCCCCGAGGGCGGCGACCCCGCGCCCTGACCCGGCCCCACGGCGGCGCAGCGGCGCCGTCGCATCCGGCAACCAGCCGCCCAACCGGGCGGCTTATTTTTTGGACCTGCGGCGCACGGCGCTTGCTCAACCACGGGACGGGGCGCCCACGGCCGGCGCCGGGGAACGCCATGACCACAGCAGACCATGGCGGCGATACGCCGCCCTCCTCCACCGCAACGCCGGGCGCCACCGACGCCCTCGACTGGCGCATCGAGAAGGACAGCATGGGCGAGGTGCGCGTGCCCGCCCACGCGCTGTGGGGCGCGCAGACGCAGCGCGCGGTGGAGAATTTCCATTTCGGCGGCATCGCCATGCCGGCGGCCTTCGTGGAGGCGCTGCTGCACATCAAGGCCGCGGCGGCGCACGCCAACGCGCAACTGGGCCTGCTGGAGCCGGCGCTGGCCGAGGCCATTGCCGCCAGCGCCGACGAGCTGCTGGCCGACCCGGCCCGCCAGTCGCACTTCCCCGTGGAAGTCTTCCAAACCGGCTCCGGCACCAGCTCCAACATGAACGCCAACGAGGTACTGGCCACGCTGGCCGCGCGGCGCCTCAACCGCGCCGTGAGCCCCAACGACCACGTCAACTTCGGCCAGAGCAGCAACGACACCGTGCCCTCGGCCATACACGTCGCGGCCGCCCTGCAACTGGAGCGCGAGCTGCTGCCGGCGCTGGCGCATCTGGCGCTGGCGCTGGAGAACAGGGCGCCCACGCTGCGCCAGCACGTCAAGACCGGCCGCACGCACCTCATGGACGCCATGCCCGTGCGCCTGGACCAGGTGCTGGGCGGCTGGCGCGCGCAGGTGCAGCAGGCCATCAACGGACTGGTGGCGCTGCAGGGCGCGGTGACCACGCTGGCGCAGGGCGGCACGGCCGTGGGCACGGGCGTCAACACCCATCCCGAATTCGCCGCCATGCTGTGCACGCTGCTGCAAAAGCGCACCGGTATCCATTTCCAGGCCGCGGCCGAGCGCTTCTCGCTCATGGGCGCGCAGGACACGGCGGTACAACTTTCCGGCGCGCTCAAGGCCACGGCGGTGGCGCTGATGAAGATCGCCAACGACCTGCGCTGGATGAACTCCGGGCCGCTGGCAGGCCTTGCCGAAATCGAGCTGCCCGCGCTGCAGCCGGGCAGCTCCATCATGCCGGGCAAGGTCAACCCGGTGATCCCGGAGGCCGTGGCCATGGCCGGCGCGCAGGTCATCGGCAACGACGCGGCCATCACCATCGCCGGCCAGTCCGGCAACTTCGAGCTCAACGTGATGCTGCCGCTGGTGGCGCGCAACCTGCTGGAAAGCCAACAGCTGCTCTCGGCCGCGGCGCGGGCGATGGCGGACAAGGCCATCGCAGGATTTGCCGTCAACGAGGCCAGCCTGCGCGAGGCGCTGTCGCGCAACCCCGTGCTGGTGACGGCGCTCAACCCGCTGGTGGGCTACCTGAAGGCCGCGGAGATTGCCAAGGCGGCCTACAAGCAGGGCCGACCCATCATCGACGTGGCGGATGAGATGACCGACCTGGGCCGGGAGAAACTTCAGGCCTTGCTGGACCCGGCGCGGCTCACGGAGGGAGGACTTTGATTCGCATACGCCCCTACGCCAGCGCGGACCTGCCCACGCTGGTGGCGCTGTTCACCGCTTCGGTCCACACCCTGGGCGCGCCGCACTACGGCCCCGACCAGCTCGCCGCCTGGGCCCCGCGCCCGCCGGACCTGGCCGGCTGGCGCCAGCGCATGGAAGCGCTCACCACGCTGGTGGCCGAGGACGCCTTGGGCCCCTGCGGCTTCATCGCCTGGGAGGAGGACGGCCACATCGAGCTGCTCTACACCGCCCCGCGCTGTGCCCGCCGCGGCGTGGCCACGCGGCTGGTGCAGGAAGCCGAGGACGCCCTGAGCGCCGTGGGCGTGACCGTCTTCAGCACCGAGGCCAGCCTCAGCGCCTGGCCCTTCTTCGAAACCCAGGGTTTCACCGTGGTGGAACCCCAGACCGTGACGCGGCGCGGCGCGTCGTTCACGCGCTTCCTGATGAGGAAGGAAAACGCGGCCTGAGCCGCCGCGTGGGGCCGTGCCTCAAGGAGCGCGCGCCCGCCGGCCTCAGGGCCAGCTGCTCTCGCGCATGGGGAGGACCATCACTTCGGGAATGACGGTCTCCTCGTCTTGCAGCAAGACGAAACGCACGGTCTTGGCGACCTGCACCGGGTCTTGCAGCACGCCGGGGTCGATGTCGGGGCAGCGGTCGAGCAGGAAGGGCGTGCGCATGCCGCCGGCCACCACCGCCGTGACCTTGATGCCCTTGGGCCGCAGCTCCGCGTGCAGCGCGTGCGACAGCCCAGGCCGGCCCCACTTGGTGGCGTGGTAGCCCGCGGCGTTGGGCCAGGCGCGCTTGGAGGCCGTGGAGGCGCTGTTGACGATGTGCCCGCCCCCCACCGCAGGACGACTCGCGCCCCATGAGCGCCGCCGCATGCTGGGCCACGTAGAAGGGGGCGCTCAGCTTGGTGCGGACGATGCGCTCCCACTCTTGGCCGTGCAGCTCGGCGATGGGCACGGTGATGTCGATGGCGGCGTTGTTGATGACGTCGTCCTGGCGGCCGGGCCGAATTGGGAAGTGCAAAGGCGCGCCCGCATGGGGCCGGCGCGGCGAAGGCCGCAAGGCCGTGGCGGGGAATTCGAGAGATCGAAGGCGGCGACGCGGGGGCGGTCAGCCGCCGGCGCTGGGCTGGCGCTTTTCCAGCGCGGCGGCGTGGCGCTGCTTGGCGATGGCGCGCAGGTTGGCGGCCAGCGCGGTGGCGAAGGCCTCGTCGAACCAGGGAAAGGCACCGCTGGCGGCCACCACGATGCCGTCCAGCACCACGCTGCCCCACAGCAGGCTGTCGCCCTCGCGCAGCCGGTGCGGCTGCCGCGTCTGCAGCGCGTGGGTGTCGCCCAGGGTCCAGGCCAGGCGCGCCTTGTCGCGGGCGAAGGCGGCGTAGTCGGCATCCCAGCGGCTGCGGTCGCCCACGGCATGCTCCAGCAGGATGGCGTCCTCGAAGGCGCCATCGGCCGGCGTGAGCGCCGGGTCCATGACCACCACGTAGAAAAAGCCGCAACCGCTGACCTGCGGGTCGGACATGGCGGCCTCGATCATGGGCAGCGTCAGGGCCAGCGCCTGCTCGGCGGCATGGCGGTCGGCGAAATGGCTGCCGGGGCGCGCGGGATTCTTGGGCATGCGCGCGAGGGGGCAACCGGCGCACCCAACCAGGGCGGCGGCATCACACCTCTATGGGCGGCGAAGGCGGCCCGGCGCTGGCGGCGGCGTCGGCCCGGGGTGGGCCCGGCTCCATGAGCTCCAGCAGCAGCCGCCGCGGGTGCGCAGGCTTGCTGAGATGGGCGTTGAAGCCGGCTGCCAGCACCTGCGCGTGCGACTGTGCGCCGGTGAGGCCGGACAGCGCCAGCGCCGGCAGCCGCCGCGCCACGGGCACGCCGCGGCGCGACTCCAGCTGCCGCACGGCACGCATGAATTGCAACCCGTCCTCCTCGCCCAACGCGACTTCGCTGAGCAGCCGCTGCGGCCACATCGCCTCGGGCTGGCGCTCCAGCCACTGCAGCGTGGCGGCGGCGGTGTCGAAGAGCAGCACGTCCGCGCCGACGGCCTCCAGCAGTTGCTGCAAGGCCTCGCGTGCCTCGGGGCGCGGCTCCAGCACCATCACGCGCAGGCCGTCGAGCTGCGGCAGCGCGGCGGCGTCCAGCGGGTCGTCCGGCGGCATGGCTTGGGGCGCGGCCTGTGGCGCGGGCGCCGGGGCCTGCGCGGGCGCGGCGGCTGGCACGGCGGGCGTGGCGACGGTTTCGGCGAACGCCGCGTCCGGTGCCGGCAAGGCCACGTCGCCCGGCTCCAGGCCGGAGACGGGGCGCAGCGGCAGCTCCATCACGTAGCGCAGGCCGTGGGTGGCGCTGGGCGGCTCGATGTGGAAGCGTCCGCCCTGGCGTTCCACGGTGGAGCGCAGCGCCAGCGGGTCCAGCGGCGTGTCCAGGCCGAAGGGCGGCGGCGTGAGCGCGGCGCTCTCGCGCGGCGGCCGTTGCGCCGGCACGCCCGCGGGCTCCAGGGCGGGAACGGCATGGCGGCCGTCGCCAATGCTCAAGCGCGCCCGCTCGCCCTGGCGTTCCAGGCGCACTTCGATGCGGCGGCCGCGCGGCGTGGCCTGCAGCGCGGCCAGGCACAGCTCGCGGGCAAGCTGGGACAGCGTGGTCGGGTCGCCGGTGACGCTGGCGTTGCCCAGGTCGATGTGGGCCGACAGGCGCACCTGGCGCGCGTCCAGCTCGGCGGCCAGGCCGTCCACCGCCTGCGCGATGACCACGGCCAGGTTGACCGGCTGGCGCGCCAGGCGGCGCTCCAGCTTCTCGAACTGCTCCTGCTGCAGTTGCAGCTTCCAGAGCTGGGCGTAGAGGCCGTCGCGCGCCAGCAGCTCCCCGTGGCGGCCGCGCTCGACGATGCGGCCGCGGTCCATGACCACGATCTGGTCCGCGCCCACGATGGTGGCGAGCCGGTGGGCAATGATCAAGGTCGTGCGGCCCTGGGCGATGCGGTCCAGCTCGTGCTGGATGGCGCGCTCGGCGCGGGTGTCGAGGGCGGAGGTGGCCTCATCGAAGATCATCAGCGGCGGGTTCTTCAGAAAGGCCCGCGCGATGGCGATGCGCTGCTTCTCGCCGCCGGAGAGCTTCATGCCGCGCTCGCCCACCACGGTGTCGTATTGGGCAGGCAGCGACATGATGAATTCGTGCACCTGCGCGGCCTGCGCCGCGGCGATGACCTCGGCCATCCCGGCGCCCTCGCGGCCGTAGGCGATGTTGTAGGCGATGGTGTCGTTGAACAGCACCGTGTCCTGCGGCACCACGCCCACGGCGCGGCGCAGCGAGCTCAACTGCACCTCGCGCAAGTCCTGGCCGTCCACGGTGACGCGGCCTTCCTGCGGGTCATAGAGGCGCAGCAGCAGCCGCGCCAGGGTGCTCTTGCCCGAACCGCTGCCGCCGACCACGGCCACCGTCTGGCCGGGGGCGATCTCCAGGCTGAGGTCGTGCAGGATGGGGCGGCCCGGCTCGTAGCCGAAGTGCACATGCTCGAAGGCCACCGCGCCGCCCTGCAGCTGGAGCGGCCGGGACTGCGGCCCGTCCTGGATGTCCACGGGCTGGTTGAGCAGCGCAAAGAGCTTTTCCGTGTTGACCAGCGCGTCGCGCGCCTCGCGGAAGACGAAGCCCAGGGCGTTCAAAGGCAGGCAGATCTGGATGATGTAGCTGTTGACCAGCACCAGGTCGCCCACCGTCATCTGGCCGCGCATGGCCTGCTCGCCGGCCAGCAGCATCACCGCGGCGACGCCCGCGGCGATGATGGCGCTCTGGCCGATGTGCAGCCCGCACAAGGCCCGCTGGTTGCGCATGCCCTCCTCCACCCACTCGCCCAGCACGCCGCCGTAGCGGCGGCGCTCGTAGGTTTCCCTCGCGTGGGTCTTCACCGTCTCGTAGTTGAGCAGCGTGTCCGCCATGCGGCCGTTGGCGCGCGAGTCCATGTCGTTGACGCGGCGCTGGCGCAGGGCGCGCGTGCCCGTCTTGGCCATGGTGAAGCTGCCGTAGACGAGGAAGGTGGCCATGATCACCAGCGTGAACCACAGGCTGTAGCCCGCGGCCATCACGGCCAGCACGGCGACGAACTCCACCAGCGTGGGCACCACGGTGAAGAGGCCCGCGCCCAGGAGGAAGCCGACGCCGGAGGTGCCGCGCTCCACGTCGCGTATGAGCGCGCCGGTGTTGCGCTGCACGTGAAAGCGCGGGCTCAGGGAGAGCAGGTGCGCGAAGCAGCGCTCGGCGAAATCGGTGACGGTGGAAAGCGTCACGCGGACGAACACCAGGTCGCGCAGCTCGGTGAAGAGGGTGCCCGCGAAGCGCAGCAGCGCGTAGCCCAGCAGCAGGAACACCGGCAGCACCAGCACCGTGTCGCCCAGGCGGCTGCTGGTGGCCAGGGTGCCGGGCTCGCTGAAGCGGTCTATGACGGCCTTGAGCAGCAGCGGTACGGCCACGGCGGCCAGCTTGGCCGCGATGAGCAGCGCCAGGGCCAGGAGGGTGCGGTTGCGGTGCCGCCACGCGGCCTGCGCAAGGCCGGCGAAAACGTTGGGCTGGTCCTGGTCCGGGGGGGTATCTGCCATCGCCGCGCGGCGGCAAGTGGGGTGCCCAGTGAGGTCCGGCGTCGGCACGGGCCTTGCCGTCATGACGGTCCAACGTCAACCACGCAAGGAGTCCCGCATGGGCAACCAGATCAAGACCGAAGCCGACGCCCGCGCCACCCTCCCGCTGCGCCCCGCGCAGGAGCAAAAGGCCACCGGCCAGAAGCGCAGCAAGGAGCGCGGCGTGGCCACGCGCAGCAAGAAGAACCCCGGCAAGCGGGCGCACCAGGGGGGTTGAGGACGCTGCGAAAGCAGACCCGGGCAGGGGGCAGGCTCCAAAGCGGCAGCCGTGAGCTGACGCGCCACGCCCCCCATTTCGTCATTCCCGCGAAGGCGGGAATCCAGGCGGCCCCCAAGTCGACCGACAGCTTATGAGGCGGCGTGCCGCGGTCTGAGCTGCGGCTTTCCTACGTCATCCCTTCGCTGCGGCATGGGGCCGCCTGGATGCCCGCCTTCGCGGGCATGACGAAGAAAAGATTGGAGCGCATCGACTTACGGGATGCAGTTTCTTTGGTCCGCAGCGCGTCTTATGCGTGTGCCGACGACGAGTAGCGGCTTGGCAAGCCCGCAGGCTGCCTCAAGCCGCCATCACTCCAGCTTGGCCGCCTCGTCCGTCTGCTGCGTCACGGCCTCGCGCGGGTCGCCCTCGCGCTTGAGCTGCTGCTGCAGCGCTTCCATCTGCTCGCCCAGCTTGTTGCGCGCCGCCGGCTCCAGCAGTTGCTTCACCTTGGGGAAGAGGTTCTCTTCCTCTTCCTTGTGGTGGTGCTCGGCCTGCTCCTTGAGCACGTGGAATTTCGGCTCGAAGGCCGGGTCGGACGGGTCCATCTCCACCAGGTCGGCCAGCACGCGCTTGAGCGACAGGTGCTCCTCCAGCGATTCCAGCAGGATGTCCTCGGTGCGCTTTGCCTTCACCGCGGGATAGAAGATTTGCTCCTCCGAGGTGACGTGCACGGTGAGCTCGTCGCCCACGCGCTTGAACAGCGAGGGGCGCTGCGCCTCGTTCGAGTCCATCCATTGCTTCATCAGCGCCTCCAGCTTGCGGTGCTGGCCGGTGAGCAGTTCTATGGCGTCCATGGGTCGGGGCTCCTGGTGAGTGATTTCAATGCGCGCAAGTTGGCAGGCGGCATGCCCGCAGGAGCCGCAAATAGGCCTGGGCTGCCGCGGCAGGAGCGCGGTTTGCTCCGGCGGCGCGCTGCGTGATGAGCAGCTCCGGAATAAACGCGCCTGCCGGCGCGTACACCCCTCTCATCAGGAGGACGCCATGACTGTCACCACCACCGCCCCGCTCGCCGTCTCCAGCCCCGGCGAGGACGCCGGCAAGCTCGTCCTGCGCGTGGCGCTGGGCGTGCTCATCCTGCTGCACGGCATCGCCAAGATCGTGGGCGGGCCCGGCTTCATCATGGGCCTGGTGGCCAAGGCCGGGCTACCCGCGGCGCTGGGCTACGGCGTCTACATCGGCGAGGTGGTGGCGCCGCTGCTGCTCATCGTGGGCCTGTACACGCGGGCGGCGGCGCTCATCGTCTTCATCAACATGCTGGTGGCCATAGGCCTGGTGCACATGGGCCAGATCGGCCAGATCAACAAGCAAGGCGGCTGGGAGCTGGAGCTGCAGGGCATGTACCTCTTTGGCGCCCTGGCCGTGGCGCTGTTGGGCGCGGGGCGCTACAGCATGGGCGGACTGCGCGGACGCCTCAACTGAAGACGGCGGCCGGCCCCGCCGCCAGGGCTTAGGCTGGCGGGCATTCACGACAGCACGGCGCCCGGCTTGCGCGGGCGCCTTCTCATCCCGATGGCCCTCACCGAGCACTACTTCGCCCTCAAGCACGCCCACGTGGGCCTGGTCTATCTCAGCGGCAGCCTGTTCGCGCTGCGCGGCGGGGCACTCGCCGCCGGGGCGCGCTGGCCCATGGCGGTGCCGCTGCGCATCGCGGCCGTGGCGGTGGACACGGCACTGGTCACCGCGGCACTGCTGGTGCTGGCCTCGCTGGCCTTTCAGCCCCTGGCGGCGCCCTGGCTGTGGGTGAAGCTGGCGCTGCTGCCCGTGTACGTGGCGCTGGGCACCTTTGCGCTCAAGCGTGCGCGCAACCGCACACAAAGAGTGGCGGGCTGGTTACTGGCGCTGGCGGTGTTCGGTTTCATGATCTCCGTGGCCCGCGCCCACCACCCGCTCGGACTGCTGCACACCCTGGCGGGCTGACGCGGCGCGCCCTGCGTGCCGCGCAACAGGAATGCGGCTTGCCGCCGCGCAAGGCTCACCCCTCCGGAGACCCCATGAACCAGTTCCTGAACAAGCTCTCGCCGAGCATCACCAACATGATCCGCATGGATCACACCCACGTGCTGGCCACCTTCCACCAGTACGAAGTGGACACCCCGCCCAAGACCAAGCAGGCCCTGGCCAAGACGGTGTGCCTGGCGCTGGAAATCCACGCCCAACTGGAAGAGGAAATCTTTTATCCCGCCATGCGCGAGGCGCAGAGCGACAACGCGGTGCTGGACAAGAGCGTGCCGGAGCACGACGAGATGCGCACCCTCATCGCGCGGCTGCGCACGCTGGACCCGACCGACCCCGAGCACGACCGCGTCTTCATGTCGCTCATGCGCGCCGTGATGCACCACGTGGCCGACGAGGAAACCACCCTGCTGCCCCAGGCCGAGCTGGGCCTGGCCGACCGCTTGGGCGAGTTGGGCGCCAAGATGACCAAGCGCCGCCTGGAGCTGACCGCGCCGCACGCGGGCGAGATCGCCTCCAACACCGTGCGCACCATGCCCGCGAGCTCCATGGCGCTGGCCGCGGGCGCGCTGCTCATGGGCGGCTACATGCTCAAGCAGACGTTCAAAGGCCGCCGCCACATGGGCTGAACGGCCTGGCCCCTGCCACCGCGAAGCGGGCCCCCGGGGCCCGCTTTCCTTTTGGCGGCCGTCGCGGAAAAACCCTTGCCGGGCCAAGAAAAACGGCGAACCAAGGACATTCGTCACGGCCGGTGCGCGGGGCTTGTTACCAGGGGAACGGGAAGGCCCGAACTGCCGTGCCAAAGGCCGCTTGGTCGGC
Source organism: Azohydromonas lata NBRC 102462 (assembly GCF_001571085.1). Taxonomy (GTDB): domain Bacteria; phylum Pseudomonadota; class Gammaproteobacteria; order Burkholderiales; family Burkholderiaceae_C; genus Azohydromonas; species Azohydromonas lata. The sequence continues at coordinate 142,024 of NZ_BCTC01000002.1, read as the reverse complement.
CGATGCCCGGGCGGCAGGGTGCGGCTCAATGGCGGCTGAACTGCAGGAAAGCCGCCGTGAACGACCTTGCCCACAACCGCCACCTCTTCATCGAAGACCTCGCGCGCCGGCTGGCCGCCCTGGAAACGGGCCAGCGCCGCATGAACGCGCTGGACTACCGCGTGCACGCCCGCATGCTGCGCCACGCGCTGGTGGGCATTCCGCGCCGGCAGCTTCAGGTGCTCATGACCTACGAGGTGGTGTGCGAGGTGATGGACAACCGCAGCTTCGACGAGGCCGGCCTGCTGCAAAGCGCCGGGCCCCAGGCGCGCGAGCTGCGCGACGCGACCGACGCCTTGCTGCGTCGGCTGCAGCAGGGCAGCCGCAAGACGGTCTGAGTCAGACGGCTTGTAGGAGGCCGCCTTACAGGAAGCGCTCCAGCAGCCGTTTTGAACCCTTGTCCAGCGCAAAACGCTCGGCCAGGAACTGCACGCCGTCGGCGCTGGTGATGAGCAGCATGCCCCCGGCCAGGCGGCGGATGTCCTCCTCGGCCTTGAGCACGAATCTCGTCGCGCCCCGGTCCGTGCGCACGCTCCAGGTGCTGGGCACGGTGAAGGTGGAGACCGACAGCAGTTGCTCTATGCGCGGCATGAACTCGCGCACCGCCAGCTCTTCCTCCACCAGCACGCGCGCCGCGGGGGTGAGCGCGTCCATGCGGTCCACCCAGGCCAGCTCGTGGCCGTCCGGGCCCACCAGCGACAGCCCCTCCTGCGGCGCCGCGATGGGGAAGGAGCGCACGGGCGTCACGCCCACGTGCTCGCGCCCGGCCGCGTCGGTCAGCACCAGGCGGCCGAAGGCGTTGCGCGAGAGCAGGAAATCGTGGCCGGTGCCGGCAAGGTTTGAAGTCGCCATGGATCACACCTCCCCGGTTTGCCGTGCCAGGTGCGCTTCCGGCGTGCGCGCCACCTGCGGCTCGGTATCGACGTTGCGCGCCTGCGCCTCGTACAGGCGCCAGTAGGCGCCCTGCTTTTCCATCAGCTCGTCGTGCGGGCCCACTTCCACCACGCGGCCGCGGTCCATCACCACCAGGCGGTCGGCCTTGCGCAGCGTCGAGAGGCGGTGCGCGATGGCGATGGTGGTGCGGCCCTGCACCAGGTTGTCCAGCGCCTTCTGGATCTCGCCCTCGGTCTCCGTGTCCACGCTGGAGGTGGCCTCGTCGAGGATGAGGATGCGCGGATCGATCAGCAGCGCCCGCGCGATGGAGATGCGCTGGCGCTCGCCGCCTGAGAGGCCCTGCCCGCGCTCGCCCACCAGCGAGTCGTAGCCGTGGGGCAGGCGCAGGATGAACTCGTGCGCATGCGCCGCCCGCGCCGCGGCCACGATCTGCTCGCGCGTGGCATCCGGCCGCCCGTAGGCGATGTTCTCGGCGATGGTGCCGAAGAACAGGAAAGGCTCCTGCAGCACCAGGCCGATGTGGCGCCGGTAGTCGGAGACGGCAAAGCGGCGGATGTCGGTGCCGTCCACGCGGATGGAGCCGTCGCTCACGTCGTAGAAGCGGCAGATGAGGTTGACCAGCGTGCTCTTGCCGGAGCCGCTGTGGCCCACCAGGCCGATCATCTCGCCCGGGCGGATGTCCAGGTCCAGCCCGCGGATGACGCTGCGGTTGCCGTAGCGGAACGTGAGCCCGCGCATCTCGATGCGGCCCTGCACCGAGGGCAGCGCCACGGGCTGCACGGGGTCGGGCACGTTGGAGACGTGGTCCAGGATGTCGAAGATGCGCTTGGCGCCCGCGGCGGCCTTTTGCGTCACCGACACGATGCGGCTCATGGAGTCCAGCCGCGAGTAGAAGCGGCCGATGTAGGCGATGAAGGCGGTGAGCACGCCCACCGTGATCTCGTTGCGGCTGATCTGCCAGATGCCGAAGGCCCACACCACCAGCAACCCGATCTCGGTGAGCAGCGTCACCGTGGGCGTGAACACGCTCCAGGTGCGGTTGAGCTTGTCGTTGACCTCCAGGTTGTGGCGGTTGGCGTCCTTGAAGCGCTGCGCCTCGCGCGCCTCCTGCGCGAACGCCTTGACCACGCGGATGCCCGGGATGGTGTCGGCCAGCACGTTGGTCACCTCGGACCAGACGCGGTCGATCTTCTCGAAGCCCGTGCGCAGCCGCTCGCGCACGGCGTGGATGAGCCAGCCGATGATGGGCAGCGGCAGCAGCGTCACCAGCGCCAGCCACGGGTTGATGGAGAAGAGGATGACCGAGGTCATCGCCATCATCAGCACGTCGGTGGCGAAGTCCAGGGCGTGCAGCGACAGGAAGACGTTGATGCGGTCCGTCTCCGAGCCGATGCGCGCCAGCAGGTCGCCCGTGCGCTTGTTGCCGAAGTAGTCCAGCGACAGCGTGAGCAGGTGCTCGTAGGTGGTGGTGCGCAGATCCGCGCCGATGCGCTCGCTCACCAGCGCCAGCAAGTACGTGCGCGCCCAGCTCAAGCCCCAGGCCAGCAGCGCCGAGGCCAGCAGCCCGCCCAACAGCAGCAGCACCAGCGAGGTGTCTATGGGCTGGCCGTTCTGGAAGGGGATGAGCACCCGGTCCATGAGCGGGATGGTGAGATAGGGCGGCACCAGCGTGGCCGCCGTGGAGGCCAGGGTGAGCAGGAAGCCGGTCAGCAGCCGCCCCTGGTAGGGCCTGGCGAAGCGGGCCAGGCGCAGCAGCACCCAGGTGGACGTCGCCTTGGCGCCGCCCTTGGCGCCGAACTCCTCGGCCTCGGCCGCCTCGGCGGCGAGGTCGGCCTCGTCCTCGGCGGTGAAGGTGCCGGCGCGGCGCGAGAGCTGGCGCTCGAAGGCGGCGATGAGCTGCGCCGCCGCCGGCCCCTGCGCCAGCGTGAAGCGCCACAGCGCCAGGCGGCGGTGGGCGTCGGCCAGCTCCAGCGTGCCCACGCCGGCGTGGTCCACCAGGCGCAGCACGAGGTCGCGCGTGAGCGGCCAGTCCTGCCAGCGCCCGTCCGGCGAGACCGCCTGCAGCGTGCGCTCGGTGAGCACCACGGCACCCTGGGCAAAGCGCAGTTGGGCGTCGAGGTCAACCTGGAGCGTCGCCAACACGTTGTCGCCAGCTTCGAGGCGGGATGGCAAGGCTGTGCGCCAGGCGGCGCCGGCATCACCGGACAAGGGAGCGGATATTGAATTTGGCATGGGCTTTGAGCGCCACCGGCGCACGCCGGGGGCGCAGGATTTTCGCGCAAGCGGGCAACTCTTACGCCTTGCGCCCCGTGGGGCGGAAACCACACTTTGCGCGGGCTGCACAATCCCGCACTCGACCGGGACAGCATTACTGACCATGAGCCCCAAGAACGACATACGGCTGCTGCGCATCAACCACCTGCGCGGGCCCAACATCTGGACCTACCGTCCCGCCCTGGAAGTTTGGCTGGACCTCGGTGAGCTGGAGGACTTTCCCTCCAACCTGCTGCCCGGTTTTACCGACCGGCTGCTTGGGCTGCTGCCCAACCTGATGGAGCACCACTGCGGCGTGGGCGAGCGCGGCGGCTTCGTGGAGCGGCTGCGCGAAGGCACTTGGGCCGGCCACATCCTGGAGCACGTCGTCATCGAGCTGCTCAACCTGGCGGGCATGCCCACGGGCTTCGGCCAGACGCGCAGCACCTCGCAGCACGGCGTCTACCGCATGGTGTTCCGTGCCCGCGACGAGCAGGTGGCGCGCGCGGCGCTGGCGCAAGGCCACGCGCTGCTGATGGCCGCCATCAACGAGCGGCCCTTCGACGTGGGCGCCGCCGTCAACGTGGTGCGCGAGGAGCTTGACGACTGCTACCTCGGCCCCTCCACCGCCGCCATCGTCGAGGCGGCCACCGACCGCCGCATCCCGCACATCCGCCTCAACAGCGGCAACCTGGTGCAGCTCGGCTACGGCGCGCGCTCGCGCCGCATCTGGACGGCCGAGACCGACCGCACCAGCGCCATCGGCGAGGGCATCGCCGGCGACAAGGACCTCACCAAGACCCTGCTGGCCGCCTGCGGCGTGCCGGTGCCGGAAGGGCAAGTCGTCGAAAGCCCGGCCGAGGCCTGGGAAGCGGCGCAAGACATCGGTATTCCCGTCGTCGTGAAGCCGTCGGACGCCAACCACGGCCGCGGCGTGTCGCTGGAGCTGACGGCGCAGGCCGACATCGAGGCCGCCTTCGGCATCGCCGACGCCGAAGGCTCCGAGGTGATCGTGGAGCGCTACGTGCGCGGCAACGAGCACCGGCTGCTGGTGGTGGGCGGCAAGCTCGTGGCCGCGGCGCGCGGCGAGAGCCTGTGGATCACCGGCGACGGCCAGGGCACCGTCACCCAGCTCATAGACAGCCAGCTCAACTCCGACCCCCGCCGCGGCGAGGCCGAGGACCTGCCGCTGGAAACGATACGCCTGGAGCGCGAGCCCGTGATGTGCCAGCTCCTGCAGCGCCAGGGGCTGGACGCCGGCTCCGTTCCCGCCGCGGGCCGCCGCGTGCTGATCCAGCGCAACGGCAACATGGCTTTCGATTGCACGCACGAAGTGCACCCCGAGGTCGCCGCCATGGCGGTGCTGGCGGCCAAGGTCGTCGGCCTGGACATCGCCGGCATCGACATGGTGGCCGAGGACATCAGCAAGCCGCTGGACGGCCAGCGCGGCGCCATCGTCGAGGTCAACGCCGGCCCCGGTCTGCTGATGCACCTGAAGCCGGCCGTGGGCACGCCGCAGCCGGTGGGCCGCGCCATCGTGGACCACCTCTTCGCCGAGGGCGAGAGCGGGCGCATTCCCATCGTGGGCGTGGCCGGCACGCGGCAGACGCACGTCACGGCGCGGCTGATCGCCTGGCTGCTGCACCTGCGCGGCCTGCCCGTGGGCCTGGCCTGCCGCGACGGCCTGTTCCTGGAGAACCGCCCCGTGCAGGGCGGCAACCGCGCCGACTGGGCCAGCGGCCACCGGCTGCTGATGAACCGCCGCATCGAGGCGGCCGTGGTCGAGAACGGCCCGCTGTCCATCCTGCGCGACGGCCTGCCCTACGACCGCTGCAACATCGGCATCGTGACGGACCTGGAAGGCGCCGAGACGCTGGCCGAGCACGACATCCGCGACGCCGACCAGTTGCCCAAGGTGCTGCGCACCCAGGTGGACGTGGTGCTGGACGATGGCGTCGCGGTGCTCAACGCCGGCGACGAGCGCATCGCCGCGCTGGCCTCGCTGTGCGACGGCGACACCATCCTCTACGCCCTGGACGCGGCCAACCCCGCGCTGGACGCGCACGTGGCCGCGGGCGGCCGCGCCGTGCGGCTGAACGGCGGCAGCGCCGAGCTGCTGGCGCCGGACACGACGCCGCAGCGCCTGGAGCTGGGCGCCTGGGGCACGCCGCAACGCGCCGAAGGCGTGCTGCCGGCCGTGGCCGCCGCCTGGGCCCTGGGCATCGCCCCTGCCCTGATCCGTGCCGGCATCGAAACCTTCGCCGCCGAGCTCGCGCGCAACCAGAACCCGACCCACTGATGAACGTCTCCCGCATCCGTGCCCTGCGCGGCCCCAACCTGTGGAGCCGCCATACCGCCATCGAGGCCGTGGTGGCCTGTGAAGGCGCCGAGAACGCCATCGACGGCCTGCCGGGCCTGGAAAACCGGCTGCGCCGGCGCTTCCCGGCCCTGGCGCCGCTGCATGCCGGCGCCTCGCTGGCCCATGTGCTCGAAACCGCCACGCTGGGCCTGCAGGCCCAGGCCGGCTGCCCCGTGAGCTTCAGCCGCGTGCAGCCCACGCTGGAGGCCGGCGTCTACCAGGTGGTGGTCGAGTACACCGAGGAGGCCGTGGGCCGCATGGCCTTCCAGACCGCGCGCGAGCTCGTGGAAACCGCCCTGGCCGACGCCCCCTTCGACCTGGACGCCGCCCTGGCCGCCCTGCGCGAGAAGGACGAGGACGTGCGCCTGGGCCCCTCCACCGGCTCCATCGTCACCGCCGCCCTGGCGCGCGGCATTCCCTACCGGCGCCTCACCGAGGGCTCGCTGGTGCAGTTCGGCTGGGGCGCCAAGCAGCGCCGCATCTGGGCCGCCGAGGTGGACACCACCAGCGCCGTCTCCGAGTCCATCGCCCAGGACAAGGATTTGACGAAGAAGCTCCTGGCCGCCGCCGGGGTGCCGGTGCCCATCGGCCGCCCGGTGTCCAGCGTCGAGGAGGCCTGGGCCGTGGCTCAGGAAATCGGCCTGCCGGTCGTGCTCAAGCCCCAGGACGGCAACCAGGGCAAGGGCGTGACGGTGAACGTCGTCACGCGCGAGCACCTGGAGAGCGCCTACAAGGCCGCGGCCGAGATCGGCGACGTGCTGGTGGAGAAATACCTGCCCGGCTGCGACTACCGGCTGCTGGTGGTGGGCAACCGCCTGGTGGCCGCTGCGCGGCGCGACCCGCCCAACGTGGCGGGCGACGGGCGCCACACCGTGCGCGAGCTGGTGGAGCAGGTCAACGCCGACCCGCGCCGCGGCGACGGCCACGCCACCTCGCTGACCAAGATCCGGCTGGACGACATCGCGCTGACGCGCCTGGCCGACCAGGGCCTGACGCCGGAGTCCGTGCCCGAGAAGGGCCGCCGCGTCATCCTGCGCAACAACGCCAACCTCTCCACCGGCGGCAGCGCCACCGACGTGACGGACGACGTGCACCCCGACGTGGCCGCCCGCGCCGTGGCGGCGGCACAGATGATCGGCCTGCACATCTGCGGCGTGGACGTGGTGGCCGAGAGCGTGCTGCGCCCGCTGGAGGAGCAAAGCGGCGGCGTGGTGGAAGTCAACGCCGCGCCGGGCCTGCGCATGCACCTGTCGCCCTCGTTCGGCAAGGGCCGCAACGTGGGCGAGGCCATGATCAGCCACCTCTACGCCCCGGGCGACGACGGGCGCATCCCCGTGGTGGCCGTCACCGGCACCAACGGCAAGACGACGGCGACGCGGCTCATCGCCCACCTGTTCGCCAGCGCCGGCATGCGCGTGGGCATGACCAACACCGACGGCGTCTACGTCAACGGCCGCCAGACCGACAGCGGCGACTGCAGCGGCCCAAAGAGCGCCCGCAACGTGCTGCTGCACCCGGAGGTGGACGCGGCCGTGTTCGAGACCGCCCGCGGCGGCGTGCTGCGCGAGGGCCTGGGGTTCGACCGCTGCAGCGTCGCGGTGGTGACCAACATCGGCGCCGGGGACCACCTGGGCCTGAACTACATCACCACGCTGGACGACCTGGCCGTGCTCAAGCGCGTGATCGTCCACAACGTGGCCGAGAGCGGCTACGCGGTGCTCAACGCCGCCGACCCGACGGTGGCGGCCATGGCCGGCGTGTGCCCGGGCAAGGTCATCTTCTTTGCCGCCGACCGGCACCACCCGATCATGGCCACGCACCGCGCGCAGGGCCAGCGCACGGTGTTCGTGGACGGCGACGCGGTGGTCGCGGCCGAAGGCACCTGGCGCGAGAGCCTGCCGCTGCGCGACATCCCGCTGACGCGGGGCGGCTCGATCGGCTTCCAGGTCGAGAACGTGATGGCGGCGGTGGCGGCGGCCTGGGCCTCGGGGCTGAGCTGGGACGCGGTGCGCCGCGGGCTGGCCAGCTTCGTCAACGACGCGCACAACGCGCCGGGGCGCTTCAACGTCATGGACTACCGCGGCGCCACGCTGATCGCCGACTACGGCCACAACCCCGACGCCATGCGGGCGCTGGTGGCGGCCATCTCGACCATGCCGGCCAAGAAACGCTCGGTGGTCATCAGCGGCGCGGGCGACCGGCGCGACGAGGACATCACCGAGCAGACGCAGATCCTGGGCGCGGCCTTCGACGAGGTCGTGCTCTACCAGGACGCCGCGCAGCGCGGCCGTGCCGACGGCGAGGTGATCGGCCTGCTGCGCCAGGGCCTGCAAGGCGCGGCGCGCACGCGGCACGTGGAGGAGATACGCGGCGAGTTCGTCGCCATCGACTCCGCCCTCTCCCGCCTGGAGCCGGGCGACCTGTGCCTGATCCTGATCGACCAGGTGGAAGAGGCGCTGGCGCACCTGGCGCAGCGCATCGCCGAGGCGCGATAAGGGCCCCGAGGGCGCTGAAACCGGCGGCGCAGCCCTCCATTGCAACTTCGTAATGGACGCCGCCGCCCCGCAGAACCTGGCCCAGCTCGCCGCCCTGGCCGCGGCGCTGGGTTACAGCAGCGGCCTGCGGCTCTACGCCGCGGTCTTCCTCACCGGCCTGGCCGGCTGGCTGCAGTGGGTGACGCTGCCGCCGGGGCTTCAGGTGCTGCAGCAGCCGCTGGTGCTGGGCGCGGCGGGCGCGATGGTGGTGGTGGAGTTCGTCACCGACAAGGTGCCGGCGCTGGACTCGCTGTGGGATGCGGTGCACACCTTCATACGCATCCCGGCCGGTGCCGCGCTGGCCACGGCCGCCATGGCCGGCGCCTTCGGCGGCGACGCGTTGACCTGGGGCACGGTGACGGCCCTCTTGGGCGGCACCCTGGCCGCCACGGCCCACGCCGGCAAGGCCACGACGCGCGCGGCGGTGAACACCTCGCCGGAGCCCTTTTCCAATCTCGCCTTGTCCCTGGCCGGCGACGCCGCCGTGCCGGGGCTGCTGTGGCTGTCGTGGACGCACCCGGTGGTCTTCTTCGCCGTGCTGGCCGTGGGCGTGGCGGTGGCGCTGGCGGTGACGGTCACGCTGTGGCGCTTCGTGCGGCGGCGCTGGAGGAGATTGCGCCGGGGGGCCGGGCCTGCGGCTTGAGGTCTTCAAGAACCGCGGCCGCAACGCCGCCTGTTCAGCAGCGCCGGCCCGCCCGCGCGTTCACTGCGCAACGCGGTGGAAGCTGCCGTTCAGGTAGATCAGCGCCTCGCCGTCGTTGCGCTCGCGCGTGGCGAGCACCTCGCACAGAAAGGCGTGGTGGGTGCTCTCGTCAAACACCTTGATGACCCGGCAGTCGAAGTTGGCCAGGGCACCGTCGAGGGCCGGCGCGCCGGTGGCGATCTCGTTCCACAGGCCGTGCTCGAAGCGCGCAGGGCCGTGCACGTCCTGGAGCATGCCCGCGAAGACCTTGGCCACCTCCTCCTGATCTCCGGCCAGCACGTTCACACACAGGGCCCCGCTGTCGAGCACCCTCTGGCTGGCGGCGACGTTCTTGTTGACGAACACCACCAGCCGCGGCGGATCGGCGGTCACGGAGCACACCGCCGTGGCCGTCAGGCCGGCGCGCGCCGCGCCATGGCCGGCCGTGATGATGGTCACGCCCACCGCGAAGTGGCGCATGCCGTAGCGATGGTGCTCCGACGACACCGTCGGCAGGGCCCCCAGCCGCGCGTTGGGGACCCAGTCCAGCCGCTGGTTGATCTCCTTGCTCATTGCGCGCCCCCGCTCAAGCCTTGGCACCGAAGGGATTGGGCTGCGGCAGCGGATTGCCCAGCAGGTGGCCGCCCAGCAGCTCGCCGATGTTGTCCTGGTTCTGCGTGATGTGGTTGGCGCCCACCAGGATGTCGCGCATCTGGCGCTGCAGCGGGCTGTTCATCCAGATGCCGCGGGTGGAGGTCTTCTTGAAGATCATGTGCGCCGCATCGAAGCACTCGCCGCCCGTGAACTGGTTGGTGGCGAAATGGCGGATGCGCACGTCCAGCGGCACCAGCCGGCCCTGGGAGGCGTAGCTCCAGGCCTCGTCCGTGTTCTGCAGCACGCGCGAGGTCGCCCCCAGGATCTTGGCGTGGGCCTCGCCCAGCCGGCCCTTGATGAACGGATCGTTCACCGCGGCGCCCACGGCCTGGTTGATGTTCTGCCGCGGCTTCATGTGCTCGATGTAGAGGTCCGCCATGCCGCGGGCCATGCCGATGATGACGGACGACACGGCCGCGTAGAACACGTAGAAGAACGGCATCTTGTAGAGGTTGTTCACGCCGCCGTGCGAGCTTTCGTCATACGCGCCGATGACGTGGCTGCGGTAGCCGGCGACAAAGGCGTTGCGCAGGCACAGCTTCTTGCTGCCGGTGCCGGCCAGGCCGACCACATGCCAGTCATCGACGATGTCGAACTGGCTGCGCTGCACCCAGAAGGAGCGGAACTCGGTCTCGCCCTGCTCCTGCACCCGCCCGCCGACGAAGGCGCCGCCCGCGGCATGGTCGCAGCCGCTGGAGGTGAGCCATTCGCCGTTGAGCACATAACCGCCCTCGGCCTTGTCCACGGTGCCGAAGGGCGCGTAGGACGAGGAGACCAGGACGCTGCTGTCCTGCGCCCACAGCTCATCCCCCACGCGGGCCGGCAGCAGGCCGACCTCGAAGGGGTGGACGCCCAGCACCATCACGTTCCAGGCGCTGGACGGGCAACCGCGGGCCAGCTCCATCAGCACCTTGTTGAGAACGTTGGGGTGCATTTCATAGCCGCCCCAGCGCTTGGGCTGGAGGATTCTGAAAAATCCCGCGTCCTGGAAGGCCTGTATGGTTTCCTTGGAAACCATGCGGTTGGCCTCGCAGGCCTGCGCGCGCTCGCGCAGCATGGGGATCATGTCCTGGGCTCGCTGGACGATGTCCTCGGCGCTCGGGATCTGCAGCGGGGCGATTTCAATGTTGCTCATGGCTTGGGCCTCGGTTGTGAAGGACAGGACGTTTCAGACGGTCGCGGCGCTGACCACGCCGTAGCCGGCAATCCATTCGTTGATGGGGCGGTAGTAGTCTTCGCGCGCGCTGTAGTCGCCGACGGCCTGCAGCGCGGCAAAGGCGGCGACCCAGGTGCGGACTTCGTGCGTCGAGCGGCCGGCCGCCTTGGAGATCTCGTCGATGCGAAAGGCATCGACCTGCTCCAGGCGGCCTTCGATCAGCAGCCGCATGAAGGCCTTGTCCCACTCGGGATTGAGCGGCGTCAGGCCGCACTGCGGCGTGCCGAAAATCTTTCCCGTGGCGATGGTGCGGGCCTGGCGGGCGGCGCGGAACTCCGGCGTCGGGTTGCGCCCGGCAATCAGGAAGTCGGCAACGTCCTGCGGCGCGTCGGCCAGCAGCGGGACGGGCGGCTCGTGCGAGAGGCCGCCGGTGCCCAGGATCAGCACCCGCTTGCCCAGCCTGGCAATGAAGCTGCCGACGGCCTGGCCCAGCTTGCGAATGCGGCGGTACGGGCCAAAGGGCGGCGCCACCGAGTTGATGATGATGGGAATCACCGGGTAGCGCTCCAGGCTGCCCGTCATCTCCTGCAGGGTCTGCGTGCAGCCGTGGTCCACCTGCAGCCGGTGCGAGATGGCGATGTCCAGGTCGCTGTCCAGGAGGTGCCTGGCCAGCTCCAGCGCCAGGCCGCCGGGCACCGACAGCGGACCCGGCTTCGTCTGGTAGTCGCCCACCGACTCGGCGGCGGTGGCGATGACGAAGGGCGGCATCAGGTCGTAGAAGAGGCCGTTGTAGTGGTCCGGCGCGAAGACCACGATCAGCTCCGGATCGTAGGCTTCAACCTCGGCGCGGCACTTGGCCAGCACGGCGTCCACTTCGGCAATGACCTCCGCGCCGGGGTCGTTGAGGCCGCGCAGCGGCGTGTGGGACAGGCATTTCAGTTGCACGGGCATGAGTACTCCTCGCGCCATGGGCAGCGGCCCCAGGCGACACGGTGTCGGCGATCGGAATGGGTGCAGGAGAACCGGCGTGCGGGGAGCGCCGGGACCATGGCATCCATGGGCTGGTGCGGTGGATTGCCGCGACGGGACGCACTGTCGTTGTGCCGTTGCAAACCGTAAACCGCGTGCACCCAGTGCACATCCGGCCATGGGTTTACCCCGACCAAGGAGCCCGTGCGCCAGGGCGAGCGCGATGGTCAATACACCCTGACCTTCGAGGGGCGAAGGTTGAGCGAGGGGTTCGAGGACGAAGCCTGGGTGGGGCGCATCGCGCTGCCGGCGATGCGGGCCGCCGTGCGCGAGTCCACCCACCGCTGGAGCGCGCTGTCGCAGCACCGGGCGATGATCGGCGAGCGCATGCCCCTGGCCATAGGCCGTGCATACCTGGCCGCGGCCGGCAAAGGCGAGCGCGGCAACGACCTGCAGCAGCGCTTCGTGCCGGCATTGAAGCGGCTGGCCCATTCCATGGGCCGAGGCAGCTGCGCGTGGGTGGACGGCTGAAGCGGCCCGCGCGGGAAACCGCTCGCGGCGTTGTCAGCCCATGGGCAGGGCGTGATGGAAGCGCCCTCCGAAAAACACCAGCGGCCCGGCGGGCTCCGCGCGGGAAAAGGCCTCCAGCACCTCGCCGATGAAGACCACGTGGTCGCCTTCCTCGAAGTGCCGCTTGACGCGGCAGACCAGGCCCGCGTTGGCTTCACGCAGCACCGGAACGTCCTGCGCACCGGGCCGGAAATAACCGTCGACCCGCTTGCCGGGCTCGCGGGAGGCGAAATGGTTGCAGGGCTCCAGTTGAAACTCCGTCAAGGCGCTGACGGAGAACTTCCCGCTCCTGACGAAGGCGCCCAGCAGCCTGGAGCTCTTGCGCAGGCACCACAACACCAGCGGCGGCTCCAGCGAGACGGTGGCGAACGAATTGACCGTCAGGCCGACGTTCCCCATGCCGGGCTGGTGCGTGGCCACCACCACCACGCCGGTGGCAAACCCGGCCAGGGTGCGCCGAAGCGCCAAGGGTTCCACTGCCGCGACTGTCGCGCCCATGCTCATGTCCCTCAGACGTTCACGCAGTAGCCGAAATCAATTTCGCTGCCCAGGCGGCCGCCGCGCATACCCCAGTTTTCCATGGGATGCTCGACCAGCAAAATCAAAATGGATTCAGGCGCAACACCGAGCAAGGCCGACAAATTCTGCGCCAGAAATTCATACAGCTTCTTTTTCGTCTCCGCCTTGCGCCCCGCGAACACCGCAATCTCCAACTGCATGTAATTGACGGCGCCCACGCCGGGCGGAAAAAAACCGTCCGGGTCAAGCACCTGATACCTTGCCTGCAGCTCCTCGTCGCTCACGCCGAACACGGACTTCAAGCCGTCGAATATGCATTTGATGACGGCTTGGCGCTCGGCCCTGCTGCGCGGGCGGGAATCTTCGATTCTGACTATGGGCATAAGGGACTCATTTCCAGGGGTGTTGCAACGGCAAAGGATGCGGATTGCATCTCGGCAAGCCGGCTCAGGGTGCGCTCCATGTCCACGGCGCAGGGAACGTCGCGCAACATCTGCTCCACGGGCCGCTCCCCGCCCAGCAGCAGGCGCCGGCGACGGTCGTAGAGAATATCCACCAGCCAAATGAAGCGGCGCAAGCCATCGGCCTTGTTCAGTTGAGACTGAAGCATGTCCGACACGATCACCCCGCTCCAGCGCTCGGAAATTTCCAGGTAATCCAGATGCGAGCGCGGCCCCAGGCAAATGGACTGGAAATCGAACCAGACGCCATCCTCTCCCAAGCCGCGCACGGGAATGGAGCGGCCATGAAGAGAAATACTGTCCGGGCCGCGCCGCAACGGCATGCCCAGCGTGTGCGCCAGGTTTTGCAAAGCCTGGTCCGTGGCCTCGCCGCAAGGGTGAAGATAATGCTGGCGGCAAGGGGGCTCACGATAGCGATAATCCCTCTCGCCATCCAGCCGCACGATGCTCATGTGCTTCCCGATCAACGCAATCAACGGCAGGGCATGCCGATGGAGCAGCGGATCCGGCAGCAATTGTTCAGGCGCATAATTCGACGTCAATATCACCAGCACACGCTCGTTGAGGAGCACGGCCAAAAAGCGCTCCATCAAGATGGCATCCGCCACGTCGTGCAGGTGAAACTCGTCCAGACAGAATATCCGGCACTGCTGCGCCACCTTGCGCGCCAACGTGCCCAGGTAATCCGCCTGGCCTTTTTCCGCTTGGGCGCGGCCACGGTGCAGGTCGCGCAGGAACTGGTGGTAGTGGATGCGCCGTGCAGGATGGGCGGCCGTGCTGAACAGGCCATCCATCAGCATGGTCTTGCCGCGCCCGGGCTCGCCCCAGAGGTAGGCGCCCAGCGCGGGGGCACGGCGCAACGGAGCCAGGCGTGACGGGATGCGTGCCTGCAAGCCGTCCAGGACATCGCAGGCACGGCGCTGGCCCGCGTCCAGCACGACGTTGCGCTGCGAAAAATGCCCGGCCAGGAGAGTATTGCCGGCCCTCATTCCGCTCTTGCGCAATCCGAAAAATTCAGCAGCGTGGCCATCAATTCACGCCGGCAGGCCCCATGCTGCTGCAGCAAATACTCCAGCGCGGCTTCACGATCCGCGTGCGGCTTGTCCTGCGAAAGTTTGAACCGCCCTTCCTCATGGTGTGAATGAATCCTCAAGCCGAGGATATGGGGAAGATACTTGATGACACGCGAGTCGGCCGCATCGAATTGATAGGGAGCGTCCGCGGGCTGCAGCCTGGCCGCAGTAGCGTGCAGCACGTGCTGCACCGCTTCCGGATGGTCCACCACCTGGATTTTCACATCCATATGCACAGAAACGTAATTCCAGGTAGGCAATTGTCGGCTATGGCAAGCCTCTGGAGGTATGTAGCTCTGCGGCCCCATGAACACCAGCTTGGCGGGGAAAACGCCTCGCCCCTGGAACTGCAGATTCCGGCGATCCACATGGCCGAACAAGCTGCGGTCCGCGTCACGGAACAAGGGTATGTGGCTGGCGTGCATGACCCCTTGGTATTCACTGCACACCAAAGCCAGAGGATACTGGCTGATCATCTGGTCTATCAGATCGGCACGCAGGCTTGTGTATTCCTGATAATGGAAGGCGCAGGTGGCCACTGAATTATCCCTCATGTGAATTTAGGTCAAATCCTCTGCGTCAATCGACAATGGGGATACTGACCCGGGCACGCCTCCAGCGGTCGCCGGCAATGGCGGCTTGAGCAAGCCATTGCACGAAAACCCGGCCATGCAAAGGTTTGTAGACCGGTGGCAGAAGTTCCGGTGCACCGCAGATCAATTGCCGGGCCAAAGTCTGGCCCACCATATAAGACAAAGCCAGTCCGCGCCCATTGCAGCCGCTCCAGGCCCACACCCCGGCGCCTTGCGCAAACAGGCGAGGCAGGCCGTCGGGGGTGAGCCCCACGCGGCCGGCCCAAATATCTTCCGAGGGCGCGGGCTTCACGCCAAATACCGTCTGGATCCGTTGCCGCAAATGCTCGGCATGGCTGGATGCCGACGCGTGGCGATTGAGCGCGAACCATCCCGTCATCAGTTTTCCCTGCGGCGTCTTGCGGAAGAACCACATGTCGCGGCAGTTGTCGGAAAACGGAATGTCGGCAGGCAATATCTCGCGCAGGGCGGCGGGCGCGAGGTCGAACTGCCCAAGCACCAGCTCCAGGGGCACCGAATGGCGGGCCGCCGGACGCAGCGCTTCATGGCTGTACGCATTGCCCGCCATGAGAACGCGGCGCGCCTGCACGGTACCGGCGGGCGTGTGCAGGGTCTGCCAGGCATCGCCCTCGCCGGGGCGCACTTCGGTGACCGGGCAGTGCTCCGCCACCACGACGCCCAGCGCGCGGCAACGGTCGGCCAGCGCGCGGGCCAGGGCCAGCGGGTCGATCTGGCCGCCGTCCTCCAGCAGCATGCCGCCCTGGTAGTGCGACGTGCCCGCCAGTGCCTGCACGTCGCACGCCTGCAGCAGCCGCGCACGCACGCCCAGGTCCGCCCAAGCTTGCGCCAGCGCCTGTTGTTCCGACGAGGGCGGCTCCAGGAACAGTTGCATCCAGCCCTTGCGCGCGGCATTGGCGCCCGGCTCGGCCAACAGCGCCGCGGCGGCCGTCCCCAGCGCCGCCGTGAAGGCCGGCGCCTGTGTGCCCAGCCATTGGCGCAACTGCCCGGGGCCGATGCGCGCCGTGATGGGGATGACGAAGCCCGAGTTGCGCCCGGTCGCCCCGCTGCCCACCCGGTGCGACTCCAGCAGCACCACCGAGCAGCCGGCCTGGGCGGCGGTGAGCGCCGCGGCCAGCCCCGTCAGCCCGGCCCCGACGACGGCCAGCTCGCAGCGCGGCGGCAGCTTGGGCGGCACCGGCGCGGGCACCGCCGCGTCAGCCCGCAGCGCCCAGCCCGCCGGCGCCCGCAGCAGTTGCTCAAGCGCCGACACGGGCATGCCCGGTCGCCGGCAGCGCCAGGCGCTGCAGCACCGACTGCACGATGGCCTGCGAGCGCAGCGCCAGCAGGCTGAACGAGCCGGCATCGCCCATGCCGTGGGAGGACTCGCACAGGCCGTTGAGGTACAGCGGCGCCCCCTGGTCCGCCGCGCCCTGGAGCTGCACCCGGTAGTCCAGGCCGACGTCCACCGGGTTGCGCTGCGCCGCCAGGCGCGGCGAGACGGTCTGCATCAGGCGCGGCCAGGGCTCGTGCTTGGGGCCTTCGCCCAGGTCCAGGAAGCCCGTGGCCAGCACCACCAGGTCCACGGTCTCCTGGCGCGGGGTTTCCTCCTCCAGGAAGTGGCGCATGCGCAGCGTCACGCCTTCGGCGCCGGCTTCGCAGCCCTCGATCGCCATGCACGTCAGCAGCTCCAGGCTGTTCTTGCCCTGCAACCGGTTGGCGTAGCGCTTGACGTAGAGCTGGTTGAGCACGTCGATGTCCGCCGAGGAATAGTTGGTGAACACCAACTCCCGGCGCAGGCGATCCTTGTTCTTGGCGCTGGCCTTGAAGAAGGCGTCCACGAAGGCCGGGAAATAGACCTCGTCGGAAAACGGGCTCGTGTCCTTTTGCCGATAGCCGAAGTTCCGCGTGATGCCCATCACGCGGGTGAGCGAAGGCTCGGCACTGGCATGCAGCAGGATCTCCACCGCGCTCTGGCTGCCCCCCACCACGGCAACGCGCCCGCCGCCTGCCGCCTTGAGTTGCTCCAGCGCCGGCAAGTAGTCGTCCAGGTGTACGACGCGCGCATCGCGCATGCCGCGGAAAGGCTGGGGAATATTGCGGCTGCGCCCAGGCGCAAGCACCACGCAGCGGGCCAGGTATTGCGTGCCATTGGCGCAAGGCACGCGGTAATGCGCCACCGAGCCGTCGGCCGCCATCTCCGGAATGATGTCCGCGACGTCACAGCCATATTCCACCTGCTGCGCAAAACAGCCCGCCACCCAGCTCACATACTGTGAATACTCCAGCCGCAGCGGGTAATGCAGCGGCAGATTCAAGTGTTCGTAGAGCCGGTTGTGCTCATGCAGGAAATTGGTGAAGGTATAGCGGCTGCGCGGGTTGCGCGGCGTCACCAGGTCGCGCAAGGGATGGTTTTGAATGTCCGACCCCTCCAGCAGCATGCCGGGCTGCCACACGGTGGATTCCCGCCGCTCCAGGAAACGCACCGACAATTGCGGAGCCTGTTCCTCCAGCGCAATGGCCAGCGCGATATTGGCAGGGCCGAAGCCTATGCCGATGATGTCGTAAACGGGCTGATTCACTTTGTCATCCCAATTCAAATGGCCAAGGCGGCCTCGGGTATGGCCCCCGGCACGGGAGCCGCGGGCCAGGCACTGGACAGCGCTGCTTCGAAACGCCGGCTGATTTCCTCGATGTCGTCGGCTGAAACCACCAGCGGCGGCAGCATGCGCATCACGGCGCCGTGCCGGCCACCGGTTTCGATGATCAGCCCCCGCTCCAGGCAGGCACGCTTGAGAGCCTTGGCCAGGCTGCCGTGGGCCGGCGGCCGGCCATGGCTATCCCTGGGCCCCTGAGGATCGATCAATTCGATTCCCAGCATCAGCCCCCGCCCCCGAATTTCGCCGATGCAGGCAAACCGCTGCTGCAGCGCGTCCAGCCGCCGGCGCAACAATTGGCCCATTTGCCGCACATGCTCCAGCACGCCGGGGCCCTGCAGATACTCCAGTGTGGCCGCACCGCTGACCAGGGCAATCTGGTTGCCGCGGAATGTGCCGGCGTGGGCGCCAGGCCCCCAACGGTCATACTTGCGGTGGTAGGCCATCACGGCCAGCGGATACCCGCCGCCCACCGCCTTGGACATCAAAATGGCATCCGGCACGATGCCGGCATATTCATGGGCAAACATGTCGCCGCTGCGCCCAAACCCGGATTGAACCTCGTCCAGCACCAGGGGTACGTCATGGCGTGCAGTAATCTCGCGCAGGCCACGCAGCCACTCGGCACTGGCCGGAATGCAGCCCCCTTCGCCCTGAATAGGCTCCACGATCAGCAAGGCCGGCTTGGTCACGCCGCTTTCAGGATCGGACAGCAGATTCTCAATGAATGCCAGCGACAACTGCTCAGTTTCCCGGGAACCCACCCCGAAAGGACTGCGATAGGCATAAGGAAAAGGCAGGAACTGTATTTCCGCCGGAGAGCCGCTGACGGCGGCCTTGGGACCCAAATTGCCCATCATGCCCAGCGAGCCCATGGTCATGCCATGGTAGGCACCCTGGAAAGCCAGTACCGAGCGGCGCCCGGTGGCCGTTTTGAACAATTTGAGAGCCGCCTCCACACAGTCCGAGCCGGAAGGTCCGCAGAACTGAACGCGGGCATCCTCCGCAAACCTGGCCGGCAAAGCCCGGTACAGGGCCTCGACGAAATCCAGCTTGGCGGGAGTGGCAATATCCAGGGCCTGTTGCAACTGGCCGGACCTCAGGAATTCAGCCACTTTCTCCTGAATCAGCGGATGGTTGTGGCCCAGGGGCAGCGCACCGGCGCAAGCCAGGCAGTCAATATACTCCCGCCCCTGGCTGTCATAAACCCGGGCAATCTCACCCCGGCTGATGATGCGGTCGATGCCGCGGGCATAGGTTCTGGCATTTGATTCCCGCTCCGCCAGCAGCAGTCGGCGTTGTTCAAATGAATTCATGGCGGCCCCGTCAGCTCAAAACCACCGTTGCCGGCGCGGCACTTTCCCGCTGTGCCTGGGTTTCCATCCCCAGCTCCTTGATCCAACCACGGTATTCGATGCCCAGCTTGTCGCTGCGCACATGCATTTCCTGATGCATGTCCAGGGGCAGGCGCGCAGGACGCTGCGATTCGACGATCAGCCTGTCCTGCTCGAACACCTTGTCCTGACGGAACAGGATTTGTTCCTCCGTCAAATTCTCGCCAAAATTGATGGCGACGATCAGCCAGATGATGCACTCGTCCTCGTCCACCGGCGTGGCATTCAGGAAGGTGCAGAAGCGCTCGGTTTCACCGGTTTTCTTGACAAAATAAGCCGTCGTGGGATTGAAAACCCAGTAGGTATAACGCGAAGTCACGGGAATGCCGCGATGGTCGCCATAAGGCTGGAACACGGTGATTTCCGACGTATGCAGCCCGCGCTCGTCCTTGAAAACCTGGTAATCCTTCAGCGGCTCGGGCGCCTCGGGGTCGCCATTCAGGTGTGCATGCACAAAGGGGAAATGCGAGGCATCCAGGAAGTTTTCCACTGAACGCAGCGCGTTGCCTTTGTAGAAATACGGGCCGGCAAATACCTTGCGGAAACTCCCGTCTTCCCATTGCGGGAATTCAGGCAGGGGGCGTGTGGGTTTCAGCAGGCTGCACCAAATCAACCCATAACGCTCCTCGGCGTGATGGCGGAATATCAGGCGATTCGAAGCGGGAGCAGCTTGGTCCGGGTGGGCCGGGACCCGGGTGCATTTACCGCCGGCATTGAAGCGCCAGCCGTGATAGGGGCACTCGATTTCACCGTCCTTGACGCAGCCCAGCGACAGCTTCGCCCCGCGGTGGCCGCAGTAATCCTTCCAGGCCTGGATGCGGCCCTTGCCGTCACGCCACAGCACCAGGTCCTCGCCCAGCAGCCGGATCGCCTTGGCCTGGCCGGCGACCACGTCTTCGGAGCGGGCCACCACGTGCCACTGATTCTTCAGGGCCTGGTAGTCCAGGCCGTTGCGATCCCATTTTCCTGAATACAGCATTGCAATCTCCTCCCTGAATGGATTTCAGACCCGGTCCTGGCATTTGCCATCAAATTGCCAACCCGGTTGCGTCCAGCCTTCCAGGGAGTAATCCGACATGCATTGATCCACCAGGGAGCGGCACTGCGTCAGCACGCCACTGCTTTCGCAATGGCGCAACATGTCCAGCCGTACCTGTTCGTTATTGCCTGCATAGTTGTGCTCGTACAACTCATGCCGCCCGCCAAATTCGCTGCCCAACGCATCCCACAACAGTTTGATGAGCTTGAGCCGCTCCACCGCCTCCTGGTCCGTGCCCTGGAAATAGCAGTCGATCAGCGGGCTGATTTCCGGATTCTTCATGTCCAGCCAGCTCGAAACCTGCATGATGGGCGACCCGCCCAAAATCGTGTTGAACACGGGCTTGAGCTGCGACATCATTTGCGTGCCGAAATAGCGGACGGTGGCCGCGGCTTCCAATCGCGGAACCACCGAGCCGTCCTTGCGCGGCTCGGGGTCGTGGCACAGAGATTCCGTCAATGACCACATCAGATTGCGCAAGGCCACGATATCCGCCAGACGCGTGCGCACACCCCGGAAACTGTCCGTGCCGTTGGATTCCAGCATTTTGGCCAGCAGACCGCACACGAAATCCATCTTGACGGCCAGGCGCGTGCCCGACTGCAGCGGGTAGCGGTTCAAAAAACCGGAGGCCGAGTAGAAGCTCTTTGCGCGCTCGATATCCCTGTAAATCAGCACGTTTTCCCAGGGCACGAATACGCCGTCGAATATCAGCACCGAATCGTTCTCGTCGAAGCGGCTGGACAGCGGGTTGTCGAACGGGCTCAGCGCCGAGGCTTCGTAGGAGCGCCGGCACATGATTTTCAGGTTGGGCGCGTTCATGGGAAGAATGAAGCACAGCGCAAAGTCTTCTTCCCGGCCCGACTGGTAATGGGTGGCGCTGTTTTGGGCCACGAAGGTGGCATTGGCGATCGCCGCGCTGGTCGCCACCATTTTGGCCCCACGAACGATGATGCCGCCGTCGGTTTCCTTCTCGACGTGCAGATAAATGTCGCGCATGTCCGAGATATTGCGCGCACGGCCCACCGGCGGATTGACCAGCACGTGCGTGAGGAAACTCACCTTGCGTGCCGTCTTGCGGTACCAGCTGATGGCGTTGTCATGGAAAGGCGCATACAGATGCGGATCGGATTTGAGCGTGGCGGTAAATCCCGCCTTGTAATCCGGTGTCCGGCCCATGAAACCATAGGTCAGGCGCGACCAGCAGGCAATGGCGTCCCGGGCCTTGAGCAGGTCGGCGGCCGAGCGGCTGGGCATGAAATACCGGTGGGTTCTGTAGCCCTCCGAGTCCAGGTCGGTCATCACGTCCTGCGTGGCCGGGTCGTGCAGGGCGGCGTACAGCCGGGACATGGAATAGGCGCTGTTGCGAAAGGCCGGATGACGCGTGACGTCGTCCACTTTCTCACCGTAGATATAAACCGAACGGCCATCCACCAGACTACCCAGGTATTCCTCGGCAGTCATCATTTCATTCACACCCGCTTGATTCATTTCCATAACTCCATTTCACCGCCACCCATCAGCCAACCCGTTACTGGCCCAAATACCGGCCAATCAGGACGACCCCCGAACACAACACCACGACATTGATTATTTTTATGAACTGATCACGCGTCAGCCGCAAAGTAATACGCCGGCCCGCATTGACACCCAACAACATGACCGGCAACAAAACCAAGGCCAGCAAAACAATACTGGTTTCCGCATAGACTCCCGCCAACAAAAACAAAATGACCCGCGTCAGCGTGCTGAGGCCTATGAGCGTGGTCTGCGTCACGCGCATGCCTTCCTTCTGCTCGATCCGGCCGGACAAATAGATGGCATAAATGAAACCACCACTGCCGAACAAGGCACTGAACACCCCACCGACCAGCCCGAAGGGCACCGCGGCACCGGGATTGAACTTTCGCTTGGGACTGAATTTGCTGAGGGAATACAGCGAATAGGCAACCACGAAAATGCCCAGCACCAGCAGCATGACTTCTGGTCGGGTCTTCAGCAATATGGCGGCGCCCACCAGGCTGCCGACCACCATCAGCGGAACCAAGCGCTTGAGCTCCTGGACATCGGCCTTGCGCCCATCCTTGTAAATATTGGTCATGGCCGCAAGCATGTCCATGAGGGCCAGCAGCGGGACTATTTTCGCAAGCGGCAAATACAGGGCCAGTGCCGGACTGGCCACCAGGGCGGTGCCGAATCCGACCATGCCGAATACGAGGTATGCAACAGCGATGGCCACGCATATCACGGCACCGCTTCCGAAAGTCAACCAACCCAAATCCAATGCCATTTCTACCCTTCAATACTCGCAGCACGCCATGGCGCGCACCTGCACGAGCCTGGGCCTCGACGGCCAGGCACCACACGTACGGAAAAATGCTCGAACACTCTAGGCCAGCAAATGGCCCACAGCGGCATCAAGCATGAAAATTAATGCTGGCATTCGGCCGCCGGCATGGGCGGCCACAAAACAAGATTTTCGTCCACGACACCGCAAACCCGGCGATCCACGACGGGCAGCTTATTCGTCCTTTAAATGCGTCCGCGATCCCCTGGGAGCTGCGCCATGCTCACTCCCACCCGGCACCGGCTGCCACGCGATGCGCATCGCTGATATTGGGCAGGCTGGATTTCACTTGCGGCGTCGGGAACTATAACCCCACATGTTTCCAGTTGCAACTTCAGCGCAATAAGTTTCTATGGCCAGGAAAAGCGGGCCTGGAGAGCTTCCCCTTGGCTGCGTTTTCAGCTTGGCAGCCACCGGGCCGCCAAGGGCATGAGCAGCGCCGCCAGCAGCACTTGCAAGCCCAGCGCCATGCCGGCGTAGGCGCCGGCGTCCGGGTGCACCTGCAGCGCGCGCGCCGCGCCTATGCCGTGGGCAGCGGTGCCCAAGGCGAAGCCGCGCACGGCCCAATCGCGCACGCCCAGGGCGTCGAACAGGTATTTCGCCGACAGCGCTCCCACCATGCCGGTGAGCACCGCGAACAGCGCCGCCAGGGCGGGGATGCCGTTCAGTCGCTCGGCGATGCCCATGGCCACCGGCGCGGTCACGGATTTGGGCGCCAGCGAGCGCAGCACGTCCGCGGGCAGGCCCAGGGCCCAGCCGATCAGCACAGCGCTGCCGGCGGCGGCCGCACCGCCCATCAACGCCGCCACCACCAGCGCCACGCCGCGGCGGCGCAGCGCCTCGCGCCGCTGCCACAGCGGCCAGCCCAGGGCGACCACCGCCGGGCCCAGCAGGGCATGGACGAACTGCGCGCCCGCGAAATACGTCGGATACGGCGTGCGCGTGGCCAGCAGCAGCGCGCCCAGCATCAGTACCGACCACAGCACCGGGTTGGCCCAGGGCGCGTGGTTCATGCGCACGTACAGCGCCTGCGCGAGCACGTAAGTCACCAGCGTGGCCGTCAGGCCAAACAGCGGCGTGGAGGCCATGTAGACCCAGAGCTGCACGAAATCGGCCATGGCTCAGCCCTCCTTCCTGTCTTCAGGCGCGGCGCCGGCGCCCTCGCCTTCGCCTTGCGACCCCCCGTCCGAGCGCGCCAGCAGCGCGCGCAGCACCAGCGCCGTCACCGCCATGCCCACCCAGGTAGACAGGACGATGGCCAGCAGCAGCCTCAAGCCGTACTGCGACAGCAGCGCCAGGTGCGTGATGACGCCCACCCCCACCGGGACGAACAGCAGCGACAGGTTGGACAGCAGCACGTCCGCCGCCGCCGCCACGGGCGTGTGCAGCGCCGGCAGGCGCAGCGCGGCCAGCAGCAGCACCAGGCCGATCACCGGGCCGGGCAGCGGCAGGCTGAAGCCGCGCGCCAGGGCTTCGCCCAGGGCTTGCAGCAGCAGCAGCAAGGCGAGTCCGCGAAGGGCCTGCATGGTGCTCAGCGCCTGGCGGCGACGGCCGCGCGGCCCTGCGCCGGGTGGTCGGTGAAGAAGCCGTCCAGGCCGGCGTCCAGGTGGGCGTCCAGGTAGCCCCGCACATCGCCGTGGGCGGCCGGGTCGGTGCCGCGGCGGTATTCGGCGGGCAGGAACTGGTTTTCGGCACGGAAGGTCCAGGCGTGGACCTGCAGCCCGGCCGTATGCGCGTGCGCCGCCAGCGGCGTGGGCACGTCCAGGCGCCCGTCGCCGCGGCGCGGGATGAGCATTTCGGCCTGCACGCCCACGGCCTGCGCGTAGCGGGCAACGTCGGCCAGGGCGGCGGGGGTGAGCAGGTCGGCGTAGCGGCGGGGGTCGCCCGCGGTGGCGAAATCCCAGGGCTGGCCGTCCAGCTCCATGAGCTGCACCAGCGGCAGATCGGTCAGCTCGCGCAGGCGGCGCAGGTTTTGCACCTCGAAGGACTGGATGAAGACGGGCGCCGCGCCGCGGCGCTGCAGCGCGCGCAGCAGCGGGGGCTCCAGCGGCAGGCCCAGCTTCCGGAAATGGCTGGGGTGCTTGGTTTCCGGGTAGAGGCCCACGGGGCACCCAGGGCGGCAGGCGTTGGCCTCGGCGAGCAAGGCGAGGATGTCGTCCAGGCTGGGGATGCGGAAAACGTCGTCGAAGGCCGTGCCGCGCAGCGCGGGCAGGCGTTCGCGCGCGCGCAGCGTCTGCAGCTCGGCCCAGGTGAAGTCTTCGGTGAACCAGCCGATGCGGGGCTGGCCGTCTACGGATTTCTTGCAGCAGCGCGCGGCGAATCCGGGGCGCTCGGCGACGTCGGTGGTGGCCTCCTGCAGCGAGCCGTCCGGCCGCAGCAGCGCCAGCGCGTTTTCGTGCCTCGCCACCAGCACGCCGTCGCGCGTGCTCACGAGGTCGGGCTCGATGAAATCGGCGCCCTGCTCTATGGCCAAGCGGTAGCTCTCCAGGGTGTGCTCGGGGCGGCTGCCACTGGCGCCGCGGTGGGCGATGACGAGGGCTTGCATGGCCGCAGCATCGCACGCGCGCGGGGCCTCGCGCGAGGGCGCTGCGGCCGGCGCAGGCAGGGCCGCGCCGTCGGTTTGAAACCGGCAAAAACCGCGTGCTGCACGGGCGTTTCCCGGCGCGTTCGGCCCATGGCAAGGCCTGTTCCCGGACCGGTGTCCGGAAGCCAGGGAAACCCTCGTTGGTACGTTCCCACACCCTCCGTAGGACAACCTGAATGAGCGTGGAAGCAGCGCCGGTTCGCAGTATTGTGAACACCCACCTCACTGAAGTTGAGCTGCCTTGAAGCCCTTCCTGTCATGGCGAATGCTCGGCCGCCTCGTGGTGCCGGGCGTGGGGATCGCAGCGATTGCTGCGGCTGCATATGCGGTGGTCGAGGAAGTGCAAAGCTCCCGATGGCAAGCCCGCCAGCTCAGCGAAGTCAACAGTGAGTTGGGCTTCGAACTGCAGCCCGGCCCAACCGACCAGGTGCGCTACCCCGGCGACGGCCCCTACGACCTGCGCCTGGGCTACACCCAGCTGCCCATGTTCATAGACCGGCTGCGCCGCCAGGGCTACGCGGTGCAGGAGCAGGCGCGCATGACGCCGCGCATGGTCAGCCTGGCCGAGCACGGCATCTTCCCGACCTACCACGAGAAGAACCAGGGCGGGCTGGAGCTGCTGGACTGCCGCGACCAGCCCATGTTCGCCGCGCGCTACCCGCAGCGCGTGTACGACGGCTTCGGCGACGTGCCGCCGCTGCTGGTGCAGGCGCTGCTGTTCATAGAAAACCGCGAGCTGCTGGACGCCGACGCGCCGCAGCGCAACCCGGCCGTGGAATGGGACCGCCTGGGCAAGGCCGCCGTGTCGCTGGGCCTGCGGCTGGTGGGCGACAGCCGCTCGCCCGGCGGCAGCACGCTGGCCACGCAGATCGAGAAGTACCGCCACTCCCCCGAGGGCCGCACCGACGGCGTGCGCGACAAGCTGCGCCAGATGGCGTCGGCCTCGCTGCGGGCCTACATCGACGGGCCGGACACGCTGGCGCGGCGCCAGCAGATCGTGGTGGACTACATCAACACCGTGCCGCTGGCGGCCAAGCCGGGCTTCGGCGAGGTCAACGGCATGGGCGACGGCCTGTGGGTGTGGTTCGGCCGCGACTTCGACGAGGTCAACCAACTGCTCACCGACACCGGCGAGGAGCCGCGCCCGCAGTTGCTGGCGCAGCAGGCGCTGGCCTTCAAGCAGGCGCTGTCGCTCATGATTTCGCAGCGCCGCCCCTCGCACTATCTGGGCGAGGCCGACTCGGGGCTGGACGAGCTGACCAACAGCTACCTGCGCCTCATGACGGACGCCGGCCTCCTCACCCCGGCGCTGCGCGACGCGGCGCTGGCGGTGAAGCTGGAGCTGCAGGCCGGCCCGCCGCTGCGGCCGCCGCAGCAAAGCTTCGTGGAGCGCAAGGCCGGCACGGCGGTGCGCACGCGGTTGTCGGCCATGCTGGACGTGCCGCGCGCCTACGACCTCGACCGCATGGACCTGCGCGCCCACGCCACGCTGGACACGCCCGTGCAGCGCACCGCCACCGAGCTGCTGCGCGGGCTGCGCACGCCGGAGGGCGCGCGCGCCGCGGGGCTGTACGGCTTTCACCTGCTCAAGGACGGCGACGACCCGGGCAAGCTGGTCTTCAGCTTCACCCTGTTCGAGCGCGGCGAGGGCGTGAACCGGCTGCGCGTGCAGACCGACAACTGGGACCAGCCCTTCGACATCAACGAGGGCGCGCGGCTGGACCTGGGCTCCACCTCCAAGCTGCGCACGCTGGTGACGTACCTGGAGATGGTGGCCGAGCTGCACGAGCGCTGGGGCAAGCTCGACGCCATCGCCCTGGCGGCGCTGCAGATCCCGGAGCGCGACCACATCGGCCGTTGGGCGCGCGACTACCTCCTGCACACCAGCGAGCGCGGCCTGCAGCCCATGCTGGACCAGGCCATGCAGCGCAAGTACTCCGCCGGCCCCGGCGAGGGCTTCTTCACCGGCGGCGGGCTGCACTTCTTCGCCAACTTCGAGCCCGAGGACAACGGCCGCATCCTGACCGTGGCCGAGGCGCTGAGGAACTCGGTCAACCTGCCCTTCATACGGCTGATGCGCGACGTGGTCTGGCACGTCATGTACAACGCGCCGGACGCCAACCCCGAGCTGTTCAACGACCCGGACAACCCCCGCCGGCGCGAGTACCTCGTGCGCTTCGCCGACAAGGAGGGGCAGGCCTACCTGCTGCGCTTCTGGCGCAAGTACCAGGGCAAGGACTGGGCGCAGGTGCGCGAGACCCTGCTGCAGGGCGTGCGCGAGACGCCTCCGAAGCTCACCGCCGTGCTGCGCACCATAGAGCCCAAGGCCGGCATGCAGCAGCTCAGCGACTTCCTCGTCCAGCAGCTGGAAGAGGAGATGCCCAACTACACGGACAAGGAGCTGCGCAAGCTCTACGACACCTACGACCCCGAGCGCATGTCGCTGTCGGATCGCGGCTACGTCGCCAGCGTGCACCCGCTGGAGCTGTGGCTCGTGGGCTGGTTGCGCGAGCACCCGCAAGGCACGTTCAACGAGGCCGTCGCGGCCAGCGCCAAGGAACGCCAGGAGGTTTACTCGTGGCTGTTCAAGACCCGCTACAAGGGCGCGCAGGACGTGCGCATCAAGAACCTGCTGGAGATCGAGGCCTTCATCGAAATCCACCGCCGCTGGAAGCGGCTGGGCTACCCGTTCGAGTCCATCACCCCGTCCTACGCCACGGCGCTGGGCGCTTCCGGCGACCGGCCCGCGGCGCTGGCGGAGTTCATGGGCATCCTGCTCAACGACGGCGTGCGCCAGAGCACGGCGCGCATAGAGGAGCTGCACTTCGCCGCCCACACGCCCTACGAGACGCGCATGGTGCTGCAGGGCAACGCGCCGGAGCGCGTGCTGCCGCCGGAAGTGGCCTTCACGGCGCGGCGCGCGGCCTTCGACGTGGTGGCCAACGGCACGGCGCGGCGGCTCAAGGACGTGCTCAAGCTGCACGACGGCAGCATCGTCCCCATCGGCGGCAAGACGGGCACGGGCGACCACCGCAAGGACAGCTTCGGCCGCCACGGCGTGCTGCTGTCCTCGCGCGTGATCAGCCGCTCGGCCACCTTCATGTTCCTCATCGGCGACCGCTACTTCGGCACCATGATGGCCTACGTGCAGGAGCCCTACGCCGCGCAGTACAAGTTCACCAGCGCCTTGCCCGCGCAGCTCATGAAGTCGCTGGTGCCGGCGCTGGTGCCGCTGCTGGACAAGGGCTCGTGCCCGGCGCCGAGGCACGAGGCCGACATCCTGCCCGCCTCGGCCGCCGCCCCCGCCGCCGCCACGCCGGCCAACGTGCTGCAAAGCGTGCAGGTGCGCGCCGACGTCCAGGCCCAGCCGCAGCAGGCCGCGGCGCGCTGAGCGCACCCTCATCCGGCCGCGGCGCTTGCAGCCGCCGCGGCCGGTGTCACGCCGGGATCAGCCCGCGTCGGCGCGCCGGCGCCGCACCGCCACCCCCACCATCCCCACGCCCGCGAGCATCAGCGCCCAACTGCCGGGCTCGGGCACGGGCGTGGCCACGAAGCCGCGCAGGTAGCCGTGGAACAGGCCATAGCCCACGATGGCGCCGGAGTCGTTG
The DNA here is from genome assembly GCF_001571085.1 of Azohydromonas lata NBRC 102462. Taxonomy (GTDB): domain Bacteria; phylum Pseudomonadota; class Gammaproteobacteria; order Burkholderiales; family Burkholderiaceae_C; genus Azohydromonas; species Azohydromonas lata. The sequence continues at coordinate 113,642 of NZ_BCTC01000002.1, read as the reverse complement.
ATGCCCTGCGCCGACAGCAGCGCCCAGCGGCCGGCCTGGTCCGGCGCCACCAGCGCGTTGAGGTCGCGCCCAACGCCGTCGTGCCACAGGTAGGCCGACAGGTTGCGGCTGCCCACGATCCAGCCCTGGTCGTTGATGTCCCGCGCCTCGCCGAAGCCGCTGCTGGCCAGCGCCGTCATCTTCCCGCCGCTGTAGAGGAAGGGCAGCAGCTCGCCGCCGGCGGTGTAGCTGTAGCCCACCACCTGGCCGGCGTTGTTGACGGCCAGTGCCTGGCCGAAGGTGCCGCCCAAGGAGGGCAGCAGCGTGGTCTTGCCGCCGTCGATCATGAAAGGCCGGCGCACCACGTCGCCCGCCATCACGGCGCCGCCCACCACCACGCCGCGGTCGTTGATGCCCAAGCCCTCGCTGGTGTTGCCCACGGCCACCGCGCGGGTGGTGCCGCCGGCGTAAATGAAGGTCTGGCCGTTGATCTGCCCCGTGACCTGCCCCGAGGCGTTGACCGCATTGGCCACGCCATTGGCGTAGCCGGCCACGCCCGCGGCCAGGTCGATGAAGCTGCCGCGGCTGTAAAGCGTTGGGCGCCGCACGCCGTCGGCGTTGGTGGACCAGCCCACCACTTCGCCGCGGCTGTTGAGCGCGGACGCCACGCTCATACCGCCGCCCAAGGTGCCCAGCAGGCTGAGGTCGTTGCGGCCCGTGCCCAGGAAGATTTCGCGCGTGTGCGTCGTCCCGTTGGCCATGGTGCCGGTGATGAGGCCGGCGTCGTTGATGTCCGCGGCCGAGCTGGTGCTGCGCGGCGCCAGCGTGCCCAGGTTGAACACGCGGTAGCGTGGTGTGTCGGTGTCTTGGGCTGCCAGCGCCGTCTGCGCCGCGCAGCCCAACAGGGCTGCCACGGCCAAAAGGCCCGGCAGCGTTGTGCTTGTTTGCTTCATGCAGTACCTCCGTGGGACGGCCTGGGCACTGTAGGTGCCCGCCGCGCGCTTTCTGGAGGCCGGAAGCGTTTCTTACCGCTCTGTAATAAAAGCGCCCTGGGCGCCCCCGCGGGGCACAGCGCGCGGGCGCTGCGGCGGGGGAGCAGGCGGCGCAGGGCTTACACCGCGTCCAGCGCCTGGGCGATGTCGGCCTTGAGGTCGTCGATGTGCTCGATGCCGATGGACAGCCGCACCGTGTCCACCGTCACGCCGGCCTTGGCCAGCTCTTCCGGTGAGAGCTGGCGGTGCGTGGTGGAGGCCGGGTGGCAGGCCAGCGACTTGGCGTCACCGATGTTGACCAGCCGCGTGACGAGCTTCAAGGCGTCCTGGAAGCGCGCGCCGCCCTCCAGCCCGCCCTGCACGCCGAAGGTGAGGATGCCCGACGCCCGCCCACCCATGTAGCGCTGCACCAGCTCGTGGTCGGCGTGGCCCGGCAGCCCGGCGTAGTTGACCCACTTCACCTTGGGATGGGTGCTCAGGAACTGCGCGATGGCCAGCGTGTTGTCGCAGATGCGTTCCATGCGCAGCGACACCGTCTCGATGCCTTGCAGGATGAGGAAGGCGTTGAACGGGCTCAGGGCCGCGCCCGTGTTGCGCAGCGGCACCACGCGCGCGCGGCCGATGTAGGCCGCCTCGCCCAGCGCCTGCGTGTAGACCACGCCGTGGTAGCTCACGTCCGGCTCGTTGAGCCGCTTGAAGCGCTGCGCGTGCTGGGCCCAGGGGAATTTCCCCGAGTCCACGATCGCGCCGCCTATCGAGTTGCCGTGGCCGCCGAGGTACTTGGTCAGCGAGTGCACCACGATGTCGGCGCCGTGCTCGAAGGGGCGGCACAGGAAAGGCGTGGGCACGGTGTTGTCCACGATGAGCGGGATGCCGTGGCGGTGGGCGATGTCGGCCAGCGCCTTGAAGTCCGTCACGTTGCCCAGCGGGTTGCCGATGGATTCGCAGAAGAGGGCCTTGGTGCGCTCGTCGATGAGCGGCTCGAAGGAGGCGGGGTCGCGCGGGTCGGCGAAGCGCGTCTGTATGCCCGACAGCGGCAGCGTGTGTGCGAACAGGTTGTAGGTGCCGCCGTACAGCGTGGAGGAGGAGACGATGTTGTCGCCCGCCTCGGCGATGGTCTGTATGGCGTAGGTGATGGCGGCCATGCCCGACGCCACGGCCAGGGCGCCGATGCCGCCTTCCAGGGCCGCGATGCGCTGCTCCAGCACCGCGGTGGTCGGATTCATGATGCGCGTGTAGATGTTGCCCGCGACCTTGAGGTCGAACAGGTCGGCGCCGTGCTGCGTGTCGTCGAAGGCGTAGGCCGTCGTCTGGTAGATGGGCACGGCCACGGCCTTGGTGGTCGGATCGGGGCTGTAGCCGCCATGCACGGCCAGGGTTTCAAATTTCAACTTGTGCTCCTCCAATCAGTGGGAACCGGAGTTTAGGCAGGCTGCGCCAGGGTGCGGCCGCATCCGCGCTTGCGCTGGCTCAATGCGGCGCCGTCAGTCGATTTGAGCCTGCGCAAAGGCGTTTTTTGCATGCGGTAGTCAGATACGCGGACTGAACAACAGGAGGACAACCATGCATGCACTCAAGGATCTGCTGACCACCGACTACGGCCTGATGAGCGTCGGCGTGATCGTCGTCACGCTGGGCCTGGGCGGGTTCTACCTGCGCTACTTCCTGCGCCACATCCAGCAGGACATGGCCCGCCACGGCGCCAAGTAAGCCGCCCACGCAGCCTGGACACCACAAAGCCGCCACGGCATCCCTGCCGCGGCGGCTTTGTTGCATGCCGGCCGGGCCGGCGGCGCCTTCAGTGCAGCGTGGTCACGGGCGGTGCGCCGCCAGGGACGCCGGCTTGTCCGGCGCCGGCTTGCCGTCCACCGCGCCTTGCGGCTGGGCGCCGCGCGTCTTCCACAGCGACACCAGCACGCCGCCGGCAATCAGCGCCAGGGTCACCGACAGGCTCACGCTCGCCGGGACCTTGCCGATGACGTTCACCAGGAAGATCTTGCCGCCGATGAACACCAGCACCAGGGCCAGCGCCACCTTGAGGTAGGCGAAGCGGTGGATGAGCGCCGCCAGCGCGAAGTACAGCGCGCGCAGGCCCAGGATGGCGAAGATGTTGCTGGTGTAGACGATGAAGGGGTCGGTGGTGATGGCGAAGATCGCCGGCACCGAGTCCACCGCGAAGATCAGGTCGGCAAACTCCACCATGCACAGCGCCAGGAACAGCGGCGTGGCCCACAGCACCGCGCGGCCATGCTGCGGGTGCGGCGCCTTCACGAAGAAGGCCTGGCCTTGCAGTTGCGGCGTCACGCGCATCACGCGGCGCAGCAGCTTGAGCATGGGGTTGTTCTGCATGTCCATGGCCGGCTCGTCCTTGCGGAACATCCACAGCATCTTCGCGCCGGTGAGCACCAGGAAGGCGCCGAAGAGGTAGAGCACCCAGCTGAACTGCGACACCAGCGCTGCACCCAGGCCGATCATGAGCGCGCGCAGCACGATCACGCCCAGCACGCCCCAGAACAGCACGCGGTGCTGGTACTGCCGCGGCACGGCGAAGTAGCCGAAGATCAGCGCGATGACGAAGACGTTGTCCATGGACAGCGACTTCTCGATCAGGTAGCCGGTGAAGTACTCGGTGCCGGCCTGCGCGCCGAGCTGCCACCAGACCCAGCCGCCGAACACCGTCGCCACGGCGATGTAGCCGGCCGACAGCCACAGGCTCTCGCGCACGCCGATCTCGTGCTGGTCACGGTGCAGCACGCCCAGGTCCAGCGCCAGCAGCAGCGCCACGATGGCCAGGAAGCTCAGCCACAGCCACAGGGGTTGAGTGAGGAACGGTGTGTAGAGGAATTCCATAGTCGCTGCCGGCGGGCAGTGGGAGCCAAGAAGTGGCGGTGCGGCGGCTTCAGGGTGTCAGCCCCGCCGCCCGGCGCACCGGGACGGGCGGCGAAGGGGACGGCGCGTCGGTGCGGCGCGCTCACGCCGCGGCGCGCGGCGGCTCGAAGGGCCGCAGCGCCGGGGGCCTGCCGGCAATGGGACAAGGCAGCGCCCAACTGCCGGCCACGGTGGCCAGCAGTTGGGCCTCGGCCTCGGCGATGTGGCGGTCGGCCTGCGCCAGCTCGGCGCAGCACTGCAGCACGCGGCGGCGCAGCCCGGGGTCGGTGATCTCGCCCAGCAGCCGGGTGAGCGTGGCGCGGCCCACGCGGCAGGCGCCGTCCCAGCTCAGTTGCGGGCCGCATTGCAGGTCTTCGCAGCAGTCGTGCAGCACCTCCATGAGCTCCGAGGGCAGCAGGCCCAGCGACTGCGCGGCGTGCCTGTGGGCCAGCGCCTCGAACTCGTCGTGGGAGAAGTGCCCATCGGCCAGCATGGTCAGCGCCACGATGCGGGCGGCGGCCTGGGGGCTGTTGTGCGGATAGCTGCGCATGAAAAGTCCTCGCTTTGGAGAAGAGTCCCGTGCCCCGGCTTGCGGCGGCTGCCGCGTCGGCGTGGAGCACGGGCCCAAAGGTAGGTGGCGTGAAACTTCTAAAAAAGCAGCGAATCACAGACCAACACTTCGCTCAAAACTGAGGAACTCGCATGGGCCCCGACTTCAGCTACCGGCACCTCCATTACTTCTGGGTCGTGGCGCAGGAGGGCGGCATGGCGCGCGGGGCGGCGCGGCTGGGCGTGGCGGTGCAGACGGTGAGCGCGCAGGTGCGCGAGCTGGAGCGCGCGCTGGGCCACACGCTGCTGCGCCCCGAAGGCCGCGGGCTGGCGCTGACCGACGCGGGCCAGGCCGCGCTGCGGCAGGCCGACCAGATCTTCGCCCTGGGCGAGCAGTTGCCCGCCGTGGTGCAGGAGGCCGCCGGCTCGCCGGTGGTGCGTCTGACCGTGGGCCTGTGCGACGGGCTGCCCAAGCTCATGGTGCACCGGCTGCTGATGCCGGTGCTGGCGCAGGCGGACCTGCGGTTGCTCTGCCACGACGGCGAGTTCGAGGAGTTATTGGCGGCGCTGGCGCTGCACAAGCTGGACCTGGTGCTGGCCGACCACCCCGCCCCGCCGCACCCGGGCCTGCGCATACAGGCGCACCCGCTGTCGCGCTCGGCCATCGCCTGGTACGCCACGCCCGCGCTGCAGGCGGCCGCGCGCGACGGCTTCCCGCAGTCCCTGGCGCGGCTGCCCGTGCTGCTGCCCACGGGGCATGCGGCCATGCGCGCGACGCTGGAGCGCTGGTTCGAGCAGGTGGGCGTGCGCCCGCGCGTGGCCGGCGAGTTCGAGGACAGCGCCCTCTTGAAAACCTTCGGCGCGGCCGGGCTGGGCGTGTTCCCGGCCGTGGAGCTGGTCGACGAGGACTTGCGCCGCCATTACGGCGTGGAGTGCGTGGGCCGCTGCGACGAGGCCGAGCAGCGCTTTTATGCCTTCTGCAGCGAGCGCAAGGTGCAGCATCCGCTGGTGCAGCGGGTGCTGGCGGCCGCCGCCGGCTGACGCGTCTTCGCCCCGGGAACACGCCACCGGGGCGCGGCGCAGGCGCGGCACTTGCCAAGCCTGCCCGCGATGACGGACCCCTACGCCCCACGCGCCTGGCTGCCGCACGAGCGGCCCATGATGCCGGGCTCGCCCTCCACGCCGCTGCACGCCCCGGCGCGGCGCGCTGCCTATGCCGCGGTGGGGCTGCTGGTGTCGCTCACCGGCGGCCTGGGCAACGCGCTGGTGAGCGCCAACCTGCAAAGCCTGCAGGGGGCCTTGGGCCTCTACGCCGCGGAGGCCGCGTGGCTGCCTGCGGCCTTCGTGATGAGCAACGTGTCCATGAACCTGCTGCTGGTGAAGTTCCGCCAGCAGTACGGCCTGCGGCTGTTCACCGAGGCGTTCATCGCGCTGTACGCCCTCATCGCGCTGGCGCACGTGTTCGTCCACGACTTCTCGACCGCGCTGGCCCTGCGCGCGGCGCACGGCATGACGGCGGCGGCCATGACCTCGCTGGGCCTGTACTACATGCTGCAGGCCTTCCCCGCGCCGCTGCGGCTGCGCGGGCTGGTGATCGCGCTGGGCACGTCGCAGTTGGCGCTGCCGCTGGCGCGGCTGCTGCCCGTGGGCGTGCTGGAAGCCTCGGCGTGGCGCGGCCTCACGCTCTTCGAGGCGGGCCTGGCGCTGCTGAGCTTCGCCGCCGTGCTGGTCTTGAAACTGCCGCCGGGCGACCGCTACCGCGTCTTCGAGAAGCTGGACTTCCTGACCTTCGCCCTCTTCGCCCCCGGCATGGCGCTGCTGTGCGCCGTGCTGGGCCTTGGGCGCACGCTGTGGTGGACGCAAAGCGCCTGGCTCGGTTGGGCGCTGGCCGGGGCCATCGTGCTGCTGACCGCCGCCGTGGCGCTGGAGCACCACAGGCGCAACCCGCTGCTCAACACGCGCTGGATCAGCAGCGCGGGCCTGGTGCGGCTTGGGCTGGTGATGCTGCTCATACGCGTGGTGCTGTCCGAGCAGGGGGTGGGCGCGGTGGGCCTGCTGCAGACGCTGGGCATGGGGCCGGACCAGTTGCGGCCGCTGTTCGTGATCGTGCTGCTGGGCACGGTGGCCGGCGTGGGAGCGAGTGCCTGGCTGATCAGTCCGACGCGGCTGCACTGGCCCATCCTGTTCGCGCTGGCGCTGATGATCCTGGGCTCGCTGCTGGACGCGCAGGTCACCAGCCTGGCGCGCCCTCACGACTTCTACGTGAGCCAGTTCCTGCTCGCCTTCGGCAGCGCGTATTTCCTGGGGCCGGCCATGCTCTCCGGCATGTCGCAGGTGATCGCCCAGCCGCGCAACCTGGTGAGCTTTACCGTGATCTTCGGCATCAGCCAGAACTTGGGCGGCCTGGCGGGCTCGGCGCTGGTGGGCACCTTCCAGACCTGGCGCGAGAAGTTCCACTCCAGCCAACTCACGGAGCCGCTGACGCTGCTGGACCCGCAGGTCGTGGCCCGCCTGCAGGCCGGCGCGGCGGCGTTGGCCGGCACGCAGGCCGACCCCGTGCTGCGCAACGCCCAGAGCAGCGCCGCGCTGGCGGCCGCGGCCGCGCGCGAGGCCAACGTGCTGGCCTACGCCGACGTGTTCCTCTTCACCGGCGTGCTGGCCGCGCTCACCCTGGTGTTCCTGATGGGCCATGCCGCTTGGGCCGCCCGCCGCGGCGCGCCGGAGATGGCGCAGCGCACGGCCCAAGCACCGGCACCGGCCGCCGCGGCGCCCTCGCCCGCCCCTGCCGCGTCCCCGGCACCCACTCCAGCCTCCACTGCGGCACCCGCCCCGGAGCGCCCCGGCAGCGCCGACCCCAGCGCGCCGCTGACCGACACGGTATGACCCCATGAGCCGCGACGCCCAACCGCCTGCCCCGCCCCCGCCCACCACCGCGCCGGTTGCCGCGGCCGCGCCCGCGGCCGAAACACCGGCGCAAAAGCGGCGCCGTTGGCTTTCCATTGGCGTGTTCACCGCCGTGGCGTTCGCCGGGGTGCTGGCCGTGCTGTACGCGTGGCAGTTGCCGCCTTTCGCCACGGCGCTGCAGCGCACCGAGAACGCCACCGTGCGCGGGCAGGTGACGCTCATAGGCACGCAGCTCAACGGTTTCGTCGCCGAGGTGCTGGTGCAGGACTTCCAGCCCGTCAAGCAGGGCCAGGTGCTGGTGCGGCTGGACGACCGCATCTACCGCCAGCGCGTGGACCAGGCGCGGGCGCAGGTGGCGTCGCAGCAAGCGTCGCTGGCCAACTTCGCGCAGCAGCGCAGCAGCGCGCAGGCCTCGGTGGCGCAGGCGCAGGCCACGCTGGCCAACGCGCAGGCGCAGGCCGCGCGGGCCGAGGCCGACTTGCGCCGCGTGGAGGCGCTGGCGGCCGACGGCTCGCTGTCGCAGCGCGAGCTCGACGCCACGCGCGCTGCCCGCGTGCAGGCCCGCGCCGCCGTGGAGCAGGCGCGTGCCGGGCTGGCGGCGGCGCGCACCAACGTCACCAGCGTGGGCGTGAACCGCGGCGCGCTGGAGGCGGCGGTGGCCGGCGCGCAGGCCGCGCTGCGGCTGGCCGAGATCGACCTGGGCAACACCGAGCTGCGCGCGCCCAGCGACGGGCAGCTCGGCGCCGTCACCGTGCGCGTGGGCGCCTACGTCTCGGCCGGCAGCCAGCTCACCTCGCTGGTGCCGCCGCAGCGCTGGGTGGTGGCCAACCTGAAGGAAACGCAGATGGCGCACGTGCGCCCGGGACAGCCGGTGACGTTCACGGTGGACGCGCTGGAGCACGCGCCACTGCGCGGCCACGTGGAGCGCAGCTCACCGGCGACGGGCTCGGAGTTCAGCGTCATCGCGCCGGACAACGCCACGGGCAACTTCGTGAAGATCGCCCAGCGCATTCCCGTGCGCATCGCCATCGAAGCCGACCAGCCGTTGGCCGCGCAGCTCAAGCCGGGGATGTCGGTGGTGGTGAGCATCGATACGGGGGCGGGGGAGCGCACCGCCAGCGCCGGGACGCAAACGACGGCGGCGTCCGCGCCGGCCGGGTCGGCTCCGGCTGCTCAGGGGAGTCGTTGAAGATGGGCAGGCTGGCGGGCCGACGTGCACGAGCTTGTTTGCGCGCCGCCCGCAAGCTGATCGGCAACACCCCCTACTTCGTCATTCCCGCGGAGGCGGGAATCCAGGCGGCCCCACGCTGCAACGTAGAGACGATGCAGGCCTACCACGGTCTTGACCTCGGTATACCGGCTAATGAGCTGACGGCTGACTGGGGGGCTGCCTGGATTCCCGCCTTCGCGGGAATGACGGCTCAGGGTGCGCTGCGGGCCGGCCTCCGGCAGGCGCCCGCTGGCCCGCTCCAGACGGGATTGATCCTCTGCATGGGGCCTTCTACCTCCTCAAAACCCGACGGTTCCGCCCAGCCCAACAGTCCCGCCCGCTTGCAGGCGGCCTCGCAGCCGCGCCCAATCGCCACCGCCGCCCTGCTGGCCGCGCTGCTCCTGGCGGGCTGCGCCTCGCCGCGCCCCACTTCGCCGCTGCCGCCGCCCGCGGTCGAAACGCCCGCCGCCTGGCGCACGCCCATCGCCGAGGCGCAGGACATCGACGCCGCCTGGTGGCGCCGCTTCAACGACCCGGTGCTCGATGCGCTCGTCGCCCAGGCGCTGCAGCGCAATGCCGACCTCGCCACCGCCCGCGCCCGCGTGGCCGAGTACGAGGCGCGCCAGCGCGTGGCCGCCGCGGGCTTGAGCCCCACGCTGGCCCTGAGCGCCGGCCCGGCGCGCGCCCGCGCCCGCACCCCGGCCGGCACCGTGAGCGAAAGCACGCTGCTGCAGGCCGGCGTGCAGGCGGCCTGGGAGGTGGATTTGTGGGGCCGGCTGCGCAGCCTGGAGGCCGCGGCGCTGGCGCAACTGCAGGGCCAGCGCGCGGCGGCGGATGCGGCGGCGCTGTCCATCGCCGCCACCACGGCCAACGGCTATTTCAACTTGCGCTCGCAGGACGCGCAGCTCGACCTGGCCCGCGCCACGCTGGCCTCGCGCGAGGAATCGCTGCGCCGCGCCCAGCGCCTGTTCGAGGAGGGCTACAGCTCGCGGCTGGACTTCGTCCAGGCCGAGGCCGAGCTGCACACCGCCGCCGGCGCCGTGGCGCAACTGGAGCGGGCCGTGGCCCAGCAGGAGAACGCCCTGGCCGTGCTGGCGGGCCGCGCGCCGGGACCGCTGCCGCGCGGCATGTCGCTGCAGGCGCTGCAGCCGCCCGCGGCGGTGGCCGGCCTGCCCTCGTCGCTGCTGCGCCGCCGCCCCGACCTGGCGCAGGCCGAGCAGGCCGTGGCGGCGGCGGACGCGGCCTTCGCCGCCGCGCGCGACCAGCTCCTGCCCGCGCTCAACCTCAGCGCCTCGGCCACGTATCAAGGCTTCACGCTGCACCAGTTGCTCGACGCGCCCACCCTGCTGTGGAGCGTGGGCGCGAGCGTGCTGGCGCCGGTGTTCCAGGGCGGGCGGCTGCGGGCGCAGGCCGACGTGGCGCAGGCGCAGCGCGAGCAGGCGCTGCACGGCTACGAGCAGGCCGCGCGCACGGCCTTCGCCGAGGTGGACAACGCGCTGGCGTCCATCGCCTCGCTGCGCGTGCAGGCGGCCGAGGCCGCGCTGCGCCGCGACGCCGCGCTGCAGGCGCTGCGTATCGCCCGCAACCGCTATCGCAACGGCTACGCCTCCTACCTGGAGGAGCTGGACGCGCAGCGCGGCAGCTACGCCGCCGAGCAGGGCGTGCTGCAGGTGCAAGGCGCTTTGCTGGCCGCCCACGTGGACCTGGCGCGGGCCTTGGGCGGGGGCTGGCGTGACGGTGGCGAAACGCCTGTTTCCGCATCGCGCGACATGGTGGTGCCGCGCCAGTGACCTATTGCGCAGGAAAGCGGTTCTTGCCAGCCGCGCCCGTGTGCCGGAGCAATTTGTTCTCCTAGAGTGTGGCCTCTCGCGACGGCGCAGCGCGCGTTGCGCGTCGGCCGTCCATGACCATGAAGCACAAGAACAGCCTCTCCACTGCCATCCCAATGAAGCCCCTGGCGCGACAGCCCTGGTGGGTGGGCGTGGCCGTGGCGCTGGCGGCCTTCGTGCTGCTGGAGCAGTTGGCCGAGCTGCCTTCGAGCGCGCTGGCGCAGTTGGCGGTGAACGTGGTGGCGGTGCTGGTGCCGCTGCTGTGCCTGCTGGCCGCGGCGCGCTCGGCATGGCGCCAGCGCATGGCGGCGATGGCGTGGCAAGCCCCCATGGCGCAGGACAGCGCGATGACGCTGCCCGTGCCGTCCGCGGCGGCGCAGCCGGACTTCGAGGACACCGTGCCGCCCTGCCCCGTGTGCAACAGCGGCATGGTGCGCCGCACCGCCCGCGGCGGCGCCGACGACGGCAAGGCCTACTGGCGCTGCGTGAACCACCCGGGCTGCGAGGGGCAGCGCGAGGTGGAGTGAGATGGCGCGATGACCCCGGGTCGCCGGGGCCATCGCTGCAGGGGATCGCAAGCGCTTCTTGAAGCGCCCTGCTTGCGCCCGCTGCCTGCTTGCAAACAGCGGGCGGAACCGGCTGGCCTTATTCGACCGTCACCGACTTCGCCAGATTGCGCGGCTTGTCCACGTCCGTGCCGCGCGCGCAGGCCGTGTGGTAGGCCAGCAGTTGCAGCGGCACCACGTGCAGGATGGGGCTGAGCACGCCGTAGTGCTCGGGCATGCGGATCACGTGCGTGCCCGGGGCGCTGGCGATGCGCGTGTCGCCGTCGGCGAACACGAACAGCTCGCCGCCGCGCGCGCGCACTTCCTGCAGGTTGCTCTTGAGCTTTTCCAGCAACTGGTCGTTGGGCGCCACCGTCACCACCGGCATGGCCGCCGTCACCAGCGCCAGCGGGCCGTGCTTGAGCTCGCCGGCCGGGTAGGCCTCGGCGTGGATGTAGCTGATCTCCTTGAGCTTCAAAGCGCCCTCCAGCGCCACCGGGTAATGCAGCCCGCGGCCCAGGAACAGCGCGTTCTCCTTGCTCGCGAACTCCTCGCTCCAGGCAATGACCTGCGGCTCCAGCGCCAGCACGGCCTGCACGGCCGCGGGCAGGTGGCGCAACTGGCGCACGTGCTCGGCTTCCTGCCCGGCGCTGAGCTGCCCGCGCACCTTGGCCAGCGACAGCGTCAGCAGGAACAGGCCCACGAGCTGCGTGGTAAAGGCCTTGGTGGAGGCCACGCCGATTTCCACGCCCGCGTGCGTGAGGAAGGCAAAGCGGCACTCGCGCACCATGGCGCTGGTGGCGACGTTGCAGATGGTCAGCGTCTGCTCCATGCCCAGCGAGCGCGCGTGCTTGAGCGCGGCGATGGTGTCGGCCGTCTCGCCGCTTTGGCTGATGGTCACCACCAGCGTGTGCGGGTCCGGCACGCTGTCGCGGTAGCGGTACTCGCTGGCGATCTCCACGCTGGTGGGGATGCGCGCGACGGACTCCAGCCAGTACTTGGCCGTGCTGCCGGCGTAATAGCTGGTGCCGCAGGCCAGGATGAGCACCTGCCGCACGTCCTTGAACACGGCCGTGGCGCCGGCACCGAAGATTTCCGGGTTGACGCCCTCTATGCCTTCGAGCGTGTCGGCGATGGCGCGCGGCTGCTCGAAGATCTCCTTCTGCATGTAGTGCCGGTAGGGGCCCAGCTCGGCCGCGCCGCTGTGCGCATGCACGGTGCGCACCTCGCGCTGCACGGGTCGGTGGCTGCCGTCGCCCTGGCGGGCGCTGATCCAGCTCTTACCCGGCTGCAGGTCCACCACGTCGCCCTCTTCCAGGTAGACGATCTGGTCGGTCACGCCGGCCAGCGCCATGGCGTCCGACGCCAGGAAGCTCTCGCCGTCGCCCAGGCCCAGCACCAGCGGCGAGCCCTCGCGCGCGCCCACCACGCGCTGCGGCTCGTCGCGGCAGAACACGGCAATGGCGTAGGCGCCGCGCAGCCGCGCGGTGGCGCGCTGCACGGCCTCGAACAGGTCGCCCTCGTAGAGGTAGTTCACGAGGTGGGCGATCACCTCGGTATCGGTCTGGCTCGCGAACTCGAAGCCGCGGCCCTGCAGCTCGGCGCGCAGCTCCTCGTGGTTCTCGATGATCCCGTTGTGGACGAGCGCGATGCGGTCGCCGGAGAAGTGCGGATGCGCGTTGTGCTCGGCCGGCGCGCCGTGCGTGGCCCAGCGCGTGTGCGCAATGCCCGTGCCGCCGGCCACGCCGTCCTGCGCCACCTGGTGCGCCAGCTCCGCCACGCGGGCCGTGCTGCGCGTGCGCCGCAGCACGCCGCCCTGCTGCACCGCGACACCGCAGGAGTCATAGCCGCGGTACTCCAGCCGCTTCAGGCCCTCCAGCAACACAGGAACGATGTCACGCCCGGCGACGCCGGCGACGATTCCACACATGGCACTCTCCCCAAACTTTCGTTGACCGGAAGTTTAGAAATTTCAAAGTGCAAGGTGCTTTCAAATTTCGCCAACTTTTGGAGATAATTTTCGTGTTGCCGACTGAACGAAATTTTCTTTCATTCAATAATATAAAAAGAAATAATCAGACAATGATTTCACTCGACGACGTGGACCGCAAGCTGCTGCATTTGCTGCAGCAGGACGCCGGCCGTTCCAACCAGGCGCTGGCCGAGGCAGCGGGCATTTCGCCGGCCACGGCGCTGCGCCGTGTGCGGCGGCTGGTGGAAGACGGCGTGATCGAACGCCAGGTGGCGCTGCTGTCGCCCAAGGTGCTGCCGGAAAGCCTCACGGCCATCGTCGAGATCACGCTGGACCGCCAGGGCGCCGAGCACCAGGCGGCCTTCGAGGCACGGGTGCGGGCCGAAGGCGCCGTGCAGCAGTGCTACCGCGTGGCCTCGGGGCCGGACTTCGTGCTGGTGCTGTGGGTGCCGGGCATGACGGCCTACCAGGCGCTGGTGCAGCGCCTGTTCACGCAGGACGCCAACGTGCGCAACGTGCGCTCCTTTTTCAGCTTGGAGCGCACGAAGTTCGAGCCGCGGATGGACCTCAGCGCTTCATCACCACCAGCCCCTTGAGGTACTCGCCCTCGGGGTAGGCCAGCGTGGTGGGGTGGTCGCAGGCGGCTTCCAGGCGGGCGAGCAGGTAGCCGTCCACGCCCGCGTCGCTGCCGGCGCCGGCCACGATCTTGTGGAACAGGTCCGGGCCGATGCCGCCGGAGCAGGAAAAGGTCAAGAGCAGGCCGCCCGGCTCCAGCAGCTTCAAGGCCAGCCGGTTGATGTCCTTGTAGGCGCGCGCGGCGCGGTCGGCGTGCGCGGCGGAAGCGGCGAACTTGGGCGGGTCCAGGACGATGGCGTCAAAGCGCTCCTCGCGCTGCAGGCAGCCGCGCAGGTACTGGTTGACGTCGGCGTCGGCGAACTCGGCCCGCGCGGGGTCGAAGCCGTTGAGCGCCACGTGCGCCTGGGCGCGCGCCAGCGCCGGGCCGGACGAATCCACGCTCACCACGCGCTCGGCGCCGCCGGCCAGCGCCGCGACGCTGAAGCCGCCCGTGTAGCTGTAGCAGTTGAGCACCCGCTTGGCGCCCAAGCGCTTGACCCACTCCGCGAAGCGCAGCCGGTTGTCGCGCTGGTCCAGGTAGTAGCCGGTCTTGTGGCCCTCGGCCACGTCCAGCGTGAGGCGCCAGCCGTGCTCGCGGATGGTGACGGCCGTGTCGCCGCCGCCGCGCAGCCAGCCGCTCACGGGCTCCAGCCCTTCGAGGCCGCGCACGCTGGAGTCGGAGCGCTCATACAGGCGCGTGAGGCCCGTGGCGGCCAGCAGCGCGTCGGCGATGACGTCTTTCCAGCGCTCCACGCCGGTCGAGAGGAACTGCGCGCTGAGCACGTCGGCGTAGCGGTCCACGATCAACCCGGGCAGGCCGTCGGCCTCGCCGTGGACCAAGCGCACGCCGTCGCTGTCTATGGGCAGCCTGGCGCGCAGCGCCACGGCCTGCTGGACGCGTCGCTGGAAGAAGGCGGCGTCCACGCGCTCGGCCTCGTCGAAGGTCCAGGCGCGCACGCGGATGGAAGAGCTTGGGCTGAAGGCGCCCCAGGCCAGGAAGCGGCCCTCATGGGTCTCGACGCGCACGGTCTCGCCGGCGTCGGCCTTGCCCTTGGCGATGGAGCCCTCGAACACCCAGGGATGCTTGCGCAGCAGCGAGCGCTCTTTGCCCTCGCGAATTCGTACTGATTTCATGGGGGCGGATTGTCCATGCCGGCGTGTGGACGGCCGTGGCGGCGGGGTCTCGCAATCAGCGCAGCCCGTCACGCCACGCGCGAGCGCACACGTCCGCTGCGCGCGCCTCAGCCTTCCTTCTTCTTCGCCCGCGGGTGCGCCTGGTCGTACACCTTGGCCAGGTGCTGGAAGTCCAGCCGCGTGTAGATCTGGGTGGTGGTGATGCTGGCGTGGCCCAGCAGCTCCTGCACGGCGCGCAGGTCGCCGCTGGACTGCAGCAGGTGCGAGGCGTAGCTGTGGCGCAGCATGTGCGGGTGCACGGAGGTCGGCAGCCCGGCCTGCAGCGCCTGGCGGCGCAGGCGCGAGCGCACCTGGGAGTCGGTCAGCCGCGTGCCGCGCCGGCTCACGAAGAGCGCGCGCTCGCCGGGCGCGGCCAGCAGCGCGCGCTGCGCCAGCCAGCGCTGGAGCGCCTCCAGCGCCGCCGTGCCCACCGGGCCGCTGCGGCGCTTGGAACCCTTGCCCATCACGTGCACGGTGGCGTCGGCCACGTCCACCCAGCCCAGGGCGCCCTCGCCCGCACCGATGTCCAGGCCGATGAGTTCGCCCACGCGCAGCCCGCAGCCGTAGAGCAGCTCGACGATGCAGTGGTCGCGCGCGGCCAGCGCCGGGTCGGCGCCGTCGCTCTCGTGCTCGGCCAGCGCCACGGCATGCTCCACCGACAGCGCCTTGGGCAGCGGCTTGGGCGCCTTGGGCGCGCGCAGCCCGGCCACCGGGTTGAGAGCGACTTCGCCGTTCTGGCCCCACCAGCGGTACAGGCCCCGCCAGGCCGAGAGGATCAGGGCGATGCTGCGCGGCGCCAGCCCGCCGCCGTGCAGCGCGGCCATCCAGCCGCGCACGTGGTGCGGCTGCGCGGTGCGCAAGGGCACGCCATCCTGCCCGGCCAGCGCCACCAGGCGGTGCAGCGCGTCGGTGTAGAGCTCCAGGCTGCGCGGCGCCAGGCGGCGCTCGGTCTTCAGGTGCAGCAGCCACTGCTGCAGGTCGTCCGGCAGCACCGGCGGGCTGGTGGGTTCAGGCACGGCCACTGCAGTGGCGGCCTTGGCGGCGCGGGCCATGCTCAGCGCGGCAGCAGTTGGGCCAGTGCGGCCGAGGCGATGTCGCCTATGCGCACCAGGAAATCCACGCCCATGTCGCTCGCAAAGCGCGTGGCGTCGGGCGAGCCCAGCATGAGCAGGCCGAAGGTGCCGCCCGCGGCCTCGTGGCGCAGCGGGATGGCCGCGACGGACAGCGCCGCCGTGCCGTCGAACAGCCACTGCGCGGCCTCCACCTCGCCGGTGTTCAGGCCGCAATAGGGCAGCGCCAGGCTGTCGGCGAACTCGCGCGCCGTGCCGGGCAGTTGCAGCACGAAAGGCTCGTTGGCGAACGGCGCATCCACGCCCCACAGCCGCAGCGCGGCCTGCGGGACGAGAAAGCGCTGCTGCATCTCCTCCACCAGCGTGGCGGGCAGGGCGTGGAGGTCGCGCTGCAGCATCACGGTGCGGGTCCAGCGGTGCAGCCGGTCGGCGATGGCGGTGTTCTCCTGGCCGTGGCGGATCATGTCCATGATCCTGTGCTCCAGCCCCTTGATGCGCTCGCGTAGCAGCGCGGCCTGGCGCTCCTGCAGCGACACGGCGCGCGAGCCGTGCGGGCTGGCCAGGCGCACGTCACCCAGCAGCTCGGCGTGGCGCTCGAAGAAGCCCGGCGTGGCAGCCAGGTAGCGGGCGATGTCTTCCTCGGTGATGCCTTGGGCGGGCGGCCGGGTGTCGTTGCTCACAGTTCCATTTCTCCCTCGAACACGGTTTCGGCCGGGCCGGTCATGAGCACGTGGGCGTCGCCGCCGGCCCATTCGATGGTCAGCCGCCCGCCCGGGGCGTCCACGTCCACACGGCTGTCCAGCCAGCCCAGGCGGATGCCGGCCACCACCGCCGCGCAGGCGCCCGTGCCGCAGGCCAGGGTCTCGCCCGCGCCGCGCTCGTACACGCGCAGCCGGATGTGGCTGCGGCTGACCACTTCCATGAAGCCCACGTTGACCTGGCGCGGGAAGCGCTCCAGGCCCTGGATCTGCGGCCCCTCGATCTCCACCGGCGCATGCCGCACGTCGTTGACGCGGCGCACCGCGTGCGGGTTGCCCATAGAAACGACGGCCACTTCCACCTCGTCCCCGTCGCCCAGCGACAGCGGCCAGAGCTGGAAGCCGCCCTCCTCGCGCGGCGTGAGGCCGGCGGGGTCGAAGGGAATGCGCGCGTGCTCGAACACGGGCGTGTTCATGTCCACGGTGACGCGGCCGTCGTCCTGCAGCCGCAGCTCCAGCAGCGTGGCCATGGTTTCCACGCGCACGCTGCGCTCGTGGGTGAGCTGCTTGTCGTGGACGTAGCGGACGAAGCAGCGCGCGCCGTTGCCGCACTGCTCGACCTCCTCGCCGCTGCCGCCGTTGAAGATGCGGTAGCGGAAGTCCACGCCGGGCGTGGCGCTCTTTTCCACCACCAGGATCTGGTCGGCGCCGACGCCGAAGCGCCGGTCGCCCAGGCGGCGGAAGTGCTCGGGGGTCAGCGCCAGCGGCTGCTGCGTGGCGTCGATCACCACGAAGTCGTTGCCCGCGCCCTGCATCTTGGTGAAGCGGAGTTTCATGGGCGGGATTATCGGCGGGCGCCCGCGGCGCCCACCGCCTCAGGCGTACAGCGACGCCTCCCCTTCGGGCCGCGTCTTGAACCGCTTGTGCACCCACAGGTACTGCGCCGGGCAGTGGCGTATCTGCTCCTCGATCCAGCGGTTCATGCGCGCGGCGTCGGCCTCGGGGTTGTCGGTGGGCCAGTCGTCCCAGGCGGGCAGGAACTTCACCTTGTAGCCGCGGCCGCCGGGCAGCATCTCGGCCACCACGGGCTGCACCACCATGTCCAGCGCGCGCGCCATCTTGGACGGCGCCAGCAGCGTGGCCGCGGGCACGCCGAAAAAGGGCACGAAGGCCGCTTCGCGCCGGCCGAAATCCATGTCCGGCAGGTTGAAGAAGGCCCAGCCGCGGCGGATGGCACGCACCAGCGGCAAGGCGCTGT
Source organism: Azohydromonas lata NBRC 102462 (assembly GCF_001571085.1). GTDB lineage: Bacteria > Pseudomonadota > Gammaproteobacteria > Burkholderiales > Burkholderiaceae_C > Azohydromonas > Azohydromonas lata. The sequence goes on along the minus strand of NZ_BCTC01000002.1, from coordinate 95,980 downwards.
CGCTGCGCGGGAACACCTGGCCCTGATCGAAGCGCAGCCGGCCCTTGCGGATCTCGGCATCCCACACCGGGTTGCTCTGCGCCTGGTAGATGGAGCCCACCTTGCGCGCCTGGAAGATCTGCGTGGCCACGCCGGCCACGTCCAGCGCCAGGAAGTGCGGCACCAGCCACATCACCGGGCGCTGGCTGCGCTCGGCCAGCGTCACGTCGCCCTCCACGTGGATGAGCCGCTTGAGCCGTTCCACCGGCGCATACCAGAGCAGGCCCCGCTCCATCACGCTGCGGCCCAGCCAGCCGAAGTGCTCGCGCACCAGGCGGCGGCGCTCGGCGGCGTCCATGTGCGGAAAGCACAGCGCCACGTTGCGCAGCGCGATGCGGCGGCGGCTGCCGGCCAGCGCGTGCATCAGCGCGCCCACGCCCTGGCCTATGGCCGCCTGCACGCCCAGCGGCAGCCGGTACACCGCGCGCAACAGGCCTATGCCCAGCTTGGCTCCCATGCTCATTGCGCCGGCCCCTGCGTGCCGGCCGCGGCCGGGGGCGCCGCCGCGTCGCGCGGCGCCTTGTAGCGGTGGTAACCCCAAAGGTACTGGGCGGGGTTGAGCATGATGAGTCGTTCCATTTCTTCGTTGATGCGGCGCGCGCAAGCCTGCTGCAGCGCCTCGCTGTCGGGTTCGCCCGCGCCGGGCAAGGGGTGCTGCGGCGCGCTCACGCGCAATATGAAGCCGCGGCCGCCGGGCAGCCGCTCGGCCCACATCAGCAGCCACTGCGCCCCGGTCTGGCGCACCAGCTTGGCCGCCAGCGTCATGGTGTAGGCGTCGCGGCCGAAGAACGGCGCCCACGCGCCCATGCCCTGCGGCGGCACCTGGTCCGGCAGCAGGCCAATGGTTTCGCCGCGCTTGAGCGCGCGCAGCATCTGCCGCACGCCGGCCAGCGTGGCCGGCGCGGTGTCCATGCCGGGCCGCCCACGTGCCGTTTCTTCCAGCTCGCGCAGCGCGGCCTTGCGCGAGGGGCGGTAGAGCACCGTCAGCGGATGCGCCGCGCCCCAGCGCTCGGCAAAGGCGCGCGCGGTGATCTCGAAGCAGCCCAGGTGCGGCGTGAGGATGACCAAGCCTTTGCCCTGCGCAAAGGCCTGCTCTATGAGCTCGGCCCCTTCCCAGCGGCAGTAGGGCGACACCTCGCCGTCGCGCAGCCACAGCCACGGCGCCTCGGCCGTCATGCACCCGGCCTGCGCCACCGAGGCGCGGCGCTGCGCGGGCGTGAGCCCGGCCAGGTCGGCATTGGCCCGCAGCCGCCGCCGGTAGGTGGGCGACAGCAGGTAGGTCACCCACCCCAGAAGGGCGCCCAGGGTGTGCAGTTTTCCCAACGGCCAGGAAGCCAGCCAGCGCAGAAGAGCATTCATCGATGAATAGAATTAGGGCGTCGCCGGTTTAAAGGACAACTTGCGGGGCGACGTGGGTGCCAACCCCACCGGGCTGCAAAGCCTGACAAATGCCGCTAAAGCGTTCGCCGCGACTCCCGATAAGGCCGGCAACGCGAGCCAGCAAACCCAGGAGTGTAAAAAAGTGGCGAACGACTACCTGTTCACCTCGGAGTCCGTCTCCGAAGGCCATCCCGACAAGGTCGCGGACCAGATCTCGGACGCGATCCTCGACGCGATCTTCCAGCAGGACCCGCGCAGCCGCGTGGCGGCCGAGACGCTGTGCAACACCGGCCTCGTGGTGCTGGCCGGCGAGATCACGACCAACGCGCACGTGGACTACATCCAGGTCGCGCGCGACACCATCAAGCGCATCGGCTACGACAACACCGAGTACGGCATCGACTACAAGGGCTGCGCCGTGCTCGTGGCCTACGACAAGCAGAGCAACGACATCGCCCAGGGCGTGGACCACGCCAGCGACGACTACCTCAACATCGGCGCCGGCGACCAGGGCCTGATGTTCGGCTACGCGTGCGACGAGACGCCCGAGCTCATGCCCGCGCCCATCTACTACGCGCACCGCCTCGTGGAGCGCCAGGCCCAGCTGCGCAAGGACGGCCGCCTGCCCTTCCTGCGCCCGGACGCCAAGAGCCAGGTCACGATGCGCTACGTGGACGGCAAGCCCCACAGCATCGACACCGTGGTGCTCTCCAGCCAGCACGCGCCGGAGATGAGCGACGGCACCAAGATGAAGCCCGCCTTCATCGAGGCCGTGGTCGAGGAGATCATCAAGCCCGTGCTGCCCAAGGAGTGGCTGCACAACACGAAGTACCTGGTCAACCCGACCGGCCGCTTCGTCATCGGCGGCCCGCAGGGCGACTGCGGCCTGACCGGCCGCAAGATCATCGTGGACACCTACGGCGGGGCCTGCCCCCACGGCGGCGGCGCCTTCTCGGGCAAGGACCCGACGAAGGTGGACCGCTCGGCCGCCTACGCCGCGCGCTACGTGGCCAAGAACATCGTGGCCGCGGGCCTGGCGCGCCAGTGCCAGATCCAGGTCGCCTACGCCATCGGCGTGGCCGAGCCCATGAACGTCACGGTCTACACCGAGGGCACGGGCAAGCTCCCCGACGAGCGCATTGCCGAGATCGTGCGCGAGGTCTTCGACCTGCGCCCCAAGGGCATCATCCAGATGCTGGACCTGCTGCGCCCCATCTACGGCAAGACCGCCGCCTACGGCCACTTCGGCCGCGACGAGCCGGAGTTCTCCTGGGAGAAGGCCGACAAGATCGCCGTGCTGCGCGACCTGGCCGGCAAGTAATTCAGGCAGCCACACCGGCCCTTCCCCCTCGGGAAGCCGCCGGCGGCGCCGCTTGGCCCCCCCGACGCCCGCCCCGGGCTGCCCAAGCGCAGCGCGGGACGGGCGTTTCGCTTTACCGCCTGTGCCACCGCCTGTGCCGCCGCCCGCACAGCCGCTGCAGGCCGCCCCGCGGCGCCCCGGCTCCGGGACTTCCCTAGGACTTCCCTAGAATCGGCCGGATGCCCTGGCGCCGCGCCCCGGCCTTCGCCGCCCGCGCGCCCTTGCCCGACTTGCCGGCACCCCCTGCCGGAACCTCTTGCCGGACCACCACGGAGAACCCGCTGATGCCCACCCCCAGCCAGGACCCCAAACCGTCGTTCCTGCGCCGCATTCCCATGGCCTTCGGGGCCTTCTTCAGCCTGCTCGGCAACGCCGACAAGGCCGCCCGCTACGAGCGGCTGGACGAGCCCCCCGCACCGCCCGTGGCGCCGCCACCGCCCGCCCCCGTGGCCACGCCCAAGCCCACGCCCGCCCCGGCGCCCGTGCCTGCTCCTCCGCCACCGCCGCCCGTGGTGCTGCGCGAGGCCACGCCCGACGCCGCGCTGCAACTGCTGGCGCTGCTGCAGCGCGAGGGCCGCTTCATCGACTTCATGCAGGACGACATCAAGGGCTACGCCGACGCCGACATCGGCGCGGCCGTGCGCGTTGTCCACGAGGGCTGCCGCAAGGTGCTCAAGGAGCACTTCCGCATCGAGCCCGTGCGCAGCGAAAACGAGGGCAGCCGCATCACGCTGCAGCCCGGCTTCGACGCCGCCAGCGTCAAGCTCACCGGCAACGTCGTCGGACAGCCCCCCTTCACCGGCACCCTGAGCCACCGCGGCTGGCGCGCCGCGGAAGTGAAGCTGCCCAAGCTGGCCGAGAAACATGACGCGCGCGTGCTCGCGCAAGCGGAGGTGGAGCTGTGAACGACGAAACGAATTTCAACGACGACGACGCCGTGCAGACCCAACAAGACCAGGGCCAGAGCGCCGGCCCGCGCTACGCGATCGGCATCGACCTGGGCACCACGCACTGCGCGCTGTCCTGGGTGGACGTGCAAGGCAGCGACGGCGAGAAGACCGTCCAGGGCTCCATGGACATCCCGCAGCTCACCGCGCCCGGCAGCGTCGAAGACCGGGCCCTGCTGCCCTCCTTCCTCTACCTGCCCCACGCCGACGAGCTCGCCCCCGGCGACATGGCACTGCCCTGGAGCGCCGACCAGGATTACATCGCCGGCGACCTCGCCCGCAGCCGCGGCGCGACCACGCCCATCCGCCAGGTCTCCAGCGCCAAGAGCTGGCTGGGCCACACCGGCGTGGACCGCCGCGCGGCCATCCTCCCGGCCGGTGCGCCGCCGGAAGTGAGCAAGGTGTCGCCGGTGACGGCCTCCATCCGCTACCTGGAACACCTGCGCAACGCCTGGAACCAGGCCCACCCCGAGGCGCCGCTGGAGCAGCAAAGCCTCACGGTGACGATTCCGGCCTCCTTCGACCCCGCCGCGCGCGAGCTCACCGCCGAGGCCGCCACCGCCACCTTCGGCAGCCAGTTCACGCTGCTGGAGGAGCCGCAGGCCGCGCTCTACAGCTGGATCCAGGGCAGCGCCGGCGGCTGGCGCAAGCAGGTGAAGCCCGGCGACGTGATCCTGGTCGTGGACGTGGGCGGCGGCACCAGCGACTTCAGCCTCATCGCCGTGGTCGAGCGCGAAGGCAACCTGGAGCTGCACCGCGTCGCCGTGGGCGACCACATCCTGCTGGGCGGCGACAACATGGACCTGGCGCTGGCCCACGTCGTGGCCAGGAAGCTGGCCGCCGCCGGCACCACGCTGGACCCGTGGCAGATGCGCTCGCTCACCCAGGGCTGCCGCGTCGCCAAGGAGGTGCTGCTGGCCGACCCCGAGGCGCCGGCACAGCCCATCGTCGTTCCCAGCCGCGGCTCGCGCCTGATCGGCGGGACGATACGCACCGAGCTCACGCGCGAGGAAGTCAGCGCCACGCTGGTGGAAGGCTTCTTCCCGCAGGTGGGCGCGGACGCGCGGCCCATCACCCGCACCCGCGCCGGCCTCACGCAGGTGGGCCTGCCCTACGCGCAGGACGCGGCCGTCACCCGGCACCTGGCCGCCTTCCTGGCCCGCCAGGCCGGCGCCACGGCCGACCTGGAAGGCTTCAACCACGCCGCCCCGGAAGACGCGACCTTCCTGCACCCGACGGCGCTGCTGTTCAACGGCGGCGTGTTCAAGTCGGACCTGCTGGCCGAGCGCGTGCTCCAGGTGCTCAACGGCTGGCTGGAGGGCGAAGGCGCCCCCGCGGCCCGGCTGCTCGAAGGCGCCGACCTGGACCGCGCCGTGGCCCAGGGCGCGGCCTACTACGGCTACGTGCGCCGCGGCCGCGGCGTGCGCATCCGCGGCGGCACGGCGCAGGCCTACTACGTGGCGGTGGAGTCCGCCATGCCGGCCGTGCCGGGCATGGAGCCGCCCATCTCCGCGCTGTGCCTGGCGCCCTTCGGCATGGAGGAAGGCACCGAGGCCGACGTGCCGGAGATGGAGTTCGGCCTGGTGGTGGGCGAGCCCGTGCACTTCCGCTTCTTCGGCTCCAGCGTGCGCCGGCAGGACCAGGTCGGCACGCTGCTGGACTTCTGGGCGCCGGACGAGATCCATGAGCTGGAGGAGATCCAGGCCACGCTGCCCGCCGAAGGCCGCACCCCGGGCGAGGTCGTGCCCGTGAGCCTGCAGGCCCGCGTGACCGAGACCGGCACGCTGGAGCTGTACGCCCTGCCGCGCGACGGCAGCGCGCTGTGGAAGGTGGAGTTCGACGTGCGCGGCAGCGAAGGAGCCGCCGCACAGGCATGAACAAGCCCGGCGCCGCCCCCAACGCCCCGGCCCTGGTCGGCATAGACCTGGGCACCACGCACACCGTCGTGGCTTGGGCCGAGGCCGGCGCCGGCGACATCCACCTCTTCGAGGTCGACCAGCTCATCGCGCCGGGCGAGATCGGCCGCCCCGCGCTGCTGCCCTCGCTGCGCTACCACCCCGCGCCCGGCGAGCTGCCGCCGCAGGCGCTGCAACGGCCCTGGCCGTCGGAGGAGCCCGCCGTCATCGGCGAGCTGGCGCGCCGCCTGGGCGCGCAGGTGCCGGGCCGGCTGGTCGCCAGCGCCAAGAGCTGGCTGTCGCACGCGGCGGTGGACCGGGTCGCCCCCATCCTCCCGTGGGGCGCCGAGGCCGACGTGCCCAAGGTGTCCCCGCTGGCCGCCAGCGCCAGCTACCTGGCGCACGTGCGCGCGTCGTGGAACACGCGCTTTCCCGACCGGCCGCTGGAGTGGCAGGACATCGTGCTCACGGTGCCCGCCAGCTTCGACGACAGCGCGCGCCAGCTCACCGTGGAGGCCGCGCGCGAGGCCGGCCTGCCGCAACTGCGGCTGCTGGAGGAACCGCAAGCCGCCTTCCAGGACTGGGCCTTCAAGCACCGCGACGACCTGGCCGCCGCCTTGGGCGGCGCGCGCCTGGTGCTGGTGTGCGACGTGGGCGGCGGCACCACGGACCTGAGCCTCATCCGCGTGGCCGAGGGCGGCAAGAAGCTGGACCGCATCGCCGTGGGCCAGCACCTCATGCTGGGCGGCGACAACGTGGACCTGGCGCTGGCCCACCTGGCCGAGCAGCGCCTGGGCGGCGAGCGCCTTTCCGCGGGCCGCCTGACGCAGCTCGTGGAGCGCTGCCGCGTCGCCAAGGAAACCTTGCTGGCGGCCGACGCGCCGGCCAGCGCCAACGTCACGCTGCTGGGCGGCGGCAGCCGGCTCATCGGCGGGGCCAGGACCGTCACGTTCACCCGGGAGGAAGTGCAGGCGCTGGCGCTGGACGGCTTCTTCCCCCATGTCGCGCCGGACGAGCCCGTGAAGCGCAGCCGCGGCGGGCTGGTCGCCTTCGGCCTGCCCTACGCGGCCGACAGCGCCGTCACGCGCCACGTCGCCGCCTTCCTGCGCCAGCACGCCGACGCGGCGCGGCAGGCGCTGGGCACGGCCGACCCCTTCCCCGTGCCGGACGCGCTGCTGCTCAACGGCGGCGTGTTCAAGGCGCACGCCATCGCGCAGCGGCTGCTGGACGTGCTGTCCGCTTGGCGCGGTGAACCGGTGAAGCTGCTGGCCAATGCCGACCCCGACCTGGCCGTGGCGCGCGGCGCCGTCGCGCACGGCCTGGCGCGGCGCGGCGCGGCGCCCAAGCTGGGCGGCGGCTCGGCCCGCGACTACTGGCTGCGGCTGGACGAGCACCAGGCCGTGTGCGTGCTGCCGCGCGGCACCGAGCCGGGCGTGGACGTGCCGCTGCGCGGGCGCCGCTTCGCGCTGCGCGTGGGCCAGCCGGTGAATTTCACCTTGCTGTCCAGCGTGGGCGGCGCGCCGGCGCGGGCGGGCGATTTGCGGGATCCGTCCGACGGCGAGCTCACGCCGCTGCCGCCCGTTTCCACCGTCGTCCAGGCGTCAGACCAGCGGCGCGAGCTGCCGGTGCTGCTCTCGGCCTCGCTGACGGAAGTCGGCACCCTGGCGCTGCAGGCGGCGGACGAGGGCGGACAGCAGCACGCGCTGGAATTCCGCCTGCGAGGCTTGAAGCCTTCAAGCCTCGCGTCCGGAAACCCGGACGCCGCCCTTCACCCCCGGCTGGACGAGGCGCTGGAGCGCCTGGCGCGCGTCTTCGGCCCGCGCGCCAAGGACGTGACGCCCAAGGAAGTGCGGCAGTTGCGCACGGCGCTGGAGCAGCTTTTGGGCGCCCGCGAGCGCTGGAGCCTGCCGCTGCTGCGCCGGCTGTTCGACGCGCTGCTGCAGCACGCGCGCGGGCGCCGCCGCAGCGCGGACCACGAGCGGCTGTGGCTCAACCTGGCGGGCTGGTGCCTGCGCCCGGGCTTCGGCTTCGCCGCCGACGACTGGCGCGTGCAGCAGCTCTTCATGCAGTACGACGCCGGCGTGCAGCACCGCGGCGACGCGCAGCTCGCCGCCGAGTGGTGGACGCTGTGGCGCCGCGTGGCCGGCGGGCTGGACGAGGCCGCGCAAGGCCGGCTGCTGCAGGATTTCGCGTTCAACCTGCAGGGCGAAGGCGAGCGTCCGCCCGGCCTGGTGCCTGCCGGCCGGGACGACATGCTGCGCCTGGGCGCGGCGCTGGAGCGCATCCCGGCCGAGTACAAGGCCGAGATCGGCGACTGGCTGCTTGGGCAGTTGCCGCAGGCTGGGAACGCCGCGTCCGGAAAACCGGCTTCCAAGGCGAACAAGGCGAAAACGGGCGCGGCCAAGAGCGCGTCACCGGCAGCGCTGGAGCTGTGGACGCTTGGGCGCCTGGGCGCGCGCGTGCCGCTGTACGGCAGCGCGCACACCGTGGTGGCGGTGGCGGCGGCGCAGCGGTGGATAGAAGCGCTGCTGGCGCTGGACTGGCGCGTGTCCACCGCGGCGCCGCTGGCCTGCGTGCACTTGGCGCGGCGCACGGGCGACCGCTCGCGCGACGTGGATGAAGCCTTGCGCGAGCGGCTGCTGGCGCGGCTGCGCGAAGCCGGCGTGGCCGGGCACGGGCTGGAGCTGGTCAGCGAAGTGCGCGCGCTGGACGAGGCGGCGGAGCAGCAGGCCTTTGGCGAGGCGCTGCCGCCGGGGTTGAGGTTGCTGGCCTAGGGCGTCTGGCTGGGCGAGGACCGATTTCTTCGCTCTGCTCTTTACTTCGCTGTGCCGCGAAAGCGTGGCGCTTTCCGGGAGGCCTGTCCGGTAGTCGCCTCCCGTGAGCCAGGGCGCTTCACCCTCTATTCCGTCATGCCCGCGAAAGCGGGCATCCACGAACGCCGAGGTGCGCCCTCGAACCCGCAGCACGGCAAGCCAACGTTTGCGCGCCAGCGCATTGGTAGAGGTGGATGCCCGCTTTCGCGGGCATGACGGATCAGGGAACGTGGCGCCTGTGCCAAAGGGCTGACGAATATCGGCAGTACCCCGCTGCCGGCCTTACCCCGTCCGGAATCCCGGACGCCCCTGCGTCCGCCCGTCCGGTCCACCGGCCCGCGCACCGCGTCGCGGCAAGCGCCGTTCCTTGTAAATCAAGGACTTAAGGCAAGCCGCCGTCCTGGCACCGCGCTTGCACAAGCACTCCTTGCTCGGCCACCCCTGTTCCTCCACCAACGGCCGTCCGAGGAGACATTCATGGACGTTGTCCAGAAAAAACCCATCTACAAGTCGCTGTACGTGCAGGTGCTGGTGGCCATTGCCATCGGTGTGCTGCTGGGCCACTTCTACCCGGAGACCGGCGCGGCCATGAAACCGCTGGGTGATGGCTTCATCAAGCTCATCAAGATGATCATCGCCCCCATCATCTTCTGCACCGTGGTGGTGGGCATCGCCGGCATGGAAGACATGAAGAAGGTCGGCAAGACCGGCGGCCTGGCGCTGCTGTACTTCGAGATCGTCTCCACCATCGCGCTGCTGGTGGGCCTGGTGATCATCAACCTCGTCAAGCCCGGCGCGGGCATGAACGTGGACGTGAGCCAGCTCGACACCAAGAGCCTGGCCGCCTACACCAAGCCCGGCGCCATGCAGAGCACCACCGACTTCCTGCTCAACGTCATCCCGAGCACGGTGGTCGATGCCTTCGCCAAGGGCGAGATCCTGCAGGTGCTGCTGTTCGCCGTGATGTTCGGCTTCGCGCTGCACAAGTTCGGCGGCCGCGGCACGCTGGTGTTCGACTTCATCGAGAAGTTCTCGCACGTGCTGTTCAGCATCGTGGGCTACATCATGAAGGTCGCCCCCATCGGCGCCTTCGGCGCCATGGCCTTCACCATCGGCAAGTACGGCGTGGGCTCGCTGGTGCAACTGGGCCAGCTCATGGCCACGTTCTACGCCACCTGCCTGCTGTTCATCTTCGTGGTGCTGGGCGCCATCGCGCGCGCCAGCGGCTTCTCCATCCTGAAGTTCATCAAGTACATCAAGGAAGAGCTGCTGATCGTGCTGGGCACCTCGTCCAGCGAATCCGTGCTGCCGCGCATGATGGCCAAGATGGAGAACCTGGGCGCGCGCAAGAGCGTGGTGGGCCTGGTCATCCCGACCGGCTACTCCTTCAACCTGGACGGCACCTCCATCTACCTGACGATGGCGGCCGTGTTCATCGCCCAGGCCACCAACACCGACATGACGATCTCGCAGCAGATCACGCTGCTGGCGGTGCTGCTGCTGACCTCCAAGGGCGCCGCCGGCGTCACGGGCAGCGGCTTCATCGTCCTAGCCGCCACGCTGTCCGCCGTGGGCCACGTGCCGGTGGCGGGCCTGGCGCTGATCCTGGGCATTGACCGCTTCATGTCCGAAGCGCGCGCGCTCACCAACCTCATCGGCAACGGCGTGGCCACCGTGGTCGTGGCCAAGCTGACGGGCGACCTGGACAGCGACCGCCTGCGCCGCACGCTCAACGGCGAGACCGTGGCCGAGGCCCAGGAGCCCGAGGCCGTGCTGGACGCCAGCGAGGCCCACATGCCCGCGACCGCCCGCTAAGCGCGAGCCAGCGCGTATGCTGCGCGCCGCCGTGGCCGACCTTGCTGTCGGTCGCCGCGGCGCGCAATGCTTTTCGCAGCCTACTTTTCTCCCTTGAAACCCCGCGCCCTGCTGGCCTGGAGCGGCGCCTGCGTGGCGCTGGTGGCGGCCTGCGCCTTCACCGGCCACCGCCTGGCCTGGCGCAGCGGGCTGGCCTCGCTGCAGGAGCAGGCGCAGCACCGGCTGGACCTCGTCGCCACCGGGCTGGACGCGCAGCTCGCGCGCTTCGACTACCTGCCCTCGCTGCTGGAGACCACGCCGCAGGTGCTGCAACTGCTGCGCGCGCCGCGCAACGAGGCGCTGCGCCACGACGTCAACGCCACGCTGCGCGGCATCAACGCCACGGCCGGCGCCGACATGCTCTACGTCATCGGCCGCGACGGCATGGTGCTGGCCGCGGGCGACGCCGGGCAGCCGGGCTCGCCGCTGGGCCTGGACCTCTCCTTCCGCCCCTACGTGCGCGACGCGCTGGCGCAGCAGCGCGGGCGCTTCTTCGGCGTGGGCATCTCCAGCGGGCGGCCCGGCTACTACCTCTCCTTCGCGCTGGCGCCGCCGCCGGCCTTCGAGGCCCCGCCGCCGGCCCCGCTGGGCGTGGCCACGGTCAAGGTCAGCCTGGAGGCCACCGAGCAGGCCTGGCGCAAGCTGCCGGGCCAGGTGCTGGCGCTGGACGAGCGCGGCGTGGTGATCCTGGGCACGCGCGAGGACTGGAAATACCGCCCGCTGCGCCCGCTGGCCGCCGCGGCGCTGAAGGAAACCACCGTCGCCCGCCCCTACGGCGGCGCGCCCTTGAAACCGCTGAGCTGGCAGGAGCGTGAAACCCTGGCCGACGGCAGCCGGCTGCTGGCGCTGGAGGGCGGGCGCTACCTGGCCTCCGAGCGCACGCTGCAGCGCGCGCCCTGGCGCCTGGTGGTGCTGGACGAGCTGGCCCCGCTGCAGGCCGACGCGCGGCGCATGGCCCTCACCGGCGCGCTGGCCGGGCTGCTGCTGCCGCTGCTGGCCTTTGCCTGGCTGCAGCGCCGCCGCGCCCTGCAGCAGCAGCGCGCCAGCCGCGCCGCGCTGCAAATGGCCTACGACAGCCTGGAAGCCCGCGTCGTGGAGCGCACCGCCGAGCTGCGCGCGGCGCAGAACGAGCTGGTCCACGCCGGCAAGATGGCCCTGCTTGGGCGCATGTCGGCCGGCATGGTGCACGAGCTCAACCAGCCGCTGGCGGCCATGCGGACGCTCGCCGACAACGCCTGCGTGCTGCTGCAGCACGGCCGCACCGCGGACGTGGAAGGCAACCTGCAGCGCATCGCCAAGCTCGTGGACCGCTTGGGCGCGCTCACCCATCGCCTGAAAAGCTTTGCCCACAAGTCGCAGCAGCCGCCGGCACCGGTGGCGCTGCAGCCGGTGGTGGCCAATGCGCAGTTCCTGCTGTCGCGCCGGCTGCGCGAGGCGGGCGTGGAGTTCGAAGTGGACATCGCGCCCGTGAAGCTGCAGGTGCTGGCCGACGAGGCGCGGCTGGAGCAGGTGCTGGTGAACCTGATGGCCAACGCCGTGGACGCCATGGCCGCGCACGCGGGCGCGCCGGGCGAGCCCGCCCCGGCGCGGCGGCTTTGCGTGCGCGCGCGGCCGCACGGGGACCACGCGCGGCTGGAGGTGGAGGACAGCGGCCCCGGCATCCGCGAGGACATCCTGCCGCGCCTGTTCGAGCCCTTCGTCACCAGCAAGCCCGCCGGCCAGGGTCTGGGCTTGGGCTTGATGATCTCCGCCCACATCGCCCGCGAGTCCGGCGGCACGCTGGCCGCGGAGAATCGCGCCGAAGGCGGGGCGCGCTTCGTGTTCATGCTGCCGCTGGCGCCGCCTGCAACCGGCGCGTCCGCCCCTACGGCGGCCCCCGCCGCCGCCGACCCCCATCAGCACCCGATTTCATGACCGCTCCCCTGCCCGCCGCCGACACCCCCATACGCGTCCTGCTGGTGGAGGACGACGAGGACGTGCGCCTGGGCAGCGCGCAGGCGCTGATGCTGGCGGGCTTCGGCGTCATCGAGTGCGGCAGCGTGGAGGAGGCGCGGGCGCACGTGCAGGCCGGCGCGCCGCTGGTAGTGCTCAGCGACGTGCGGCTGCCGGGCCTGAGCGGCCTGCAGTGGCTGGCCGAGGTGCAGGCCGTGGACGCGCAACTGCCCATGATCCTGGTCACCGGCCACGGCGACATCGCCATGGCGGTGGGCGCCATGCGCCAGGGCGCCTGGGATTTCATTGCCAAGCCCTGCAGCGCCGACACCCTGGTGTCGGCCGTGCGGCGCGCGGCCGACAAGCGCCGGCTCACGCTGCAGGTGGAGCAGTTGCGCGCCCAGCTCGAAGGCCGCCGCGGCGTGGAGTCCACGCTGCTGGGCGGCTCGGTGCTGATGGAGCGCGTGCGCGCCAAGGTCGCGGCGCTGGCGGCCACCTCGGCCGACGTGGTGATCTATGGCGAGACCGGCACCGGCAAGGAGCTCGTCGCCCGCTGCCTGCACGAGCAGGGCCCCCGCCGCGGCGCCAACTTCGTGGCCCTGAACTGCGGCGGTCTGCCGGAGAACCTGGCCGAGACCGAGCTGTTCGGCCACGAGGCCGGCGCCTTCACCGGCGCCAGCAAGGTGCGCATCGGGAAGCTGGAGCACGCCAAGGGCGGCACGCTGTTCCTGGACGAGATCGAGAGCATGCCCATGGGGCTGCAGGTGAAGCTGCTGCGGGCGCTGCAGGAGCGCAGCATCGAGCGGCTGGGCTCCAACGTGGCGCGCCCCATCGACTGCCGCGTGGTGGCCGCCGCCAAGGAGGATTTGCAGCGCGCCAGCGAACAGGGGCGCTTTCGCGCCGACCTGTACTACCGCATCGGCGTGGCCTTCGTGGAGCTGCCGCCGCTGCGCGCGCGGCGCGAGGACATCCCGCTGCTGTTCGAGCAGTTCACGCTGCAGGCGGCCAGCCGCTACCAGCGCGCGGCGCCGCTGGTGACGCCGGCGCAACTGGCGGCGCTGATGGCGCACCCCTGGCCCGGCAACGTGCGCGAGCTGCGCAACGTGGCCGACCGTTTCGTGCTGGGCCTGCTGGACGACAGCCTGCTGCCGGGCAGCGGCGCGGGCATCGCCCCGTCGGCCACGGGCCTGGCGCCGCCGCCGGGCGTGGCCGCCGAGCCGGCAGGCGACGCCGGCGCGCCCATGCGCCCGCTGCCGCAGCAGCTCGAAGACTTCGAGCGCGCCGTCATCACCCAGGCGCTGCGCCAGCACGGCGGCGAGGTGGCGGCCGCGGCGCGCGCGCTGGGCATCCCCAAGCAGACGCTGCACGACAAGCTCAAGCGGCTCAACGTCTCGGCGGCGGAGTTCAAGGCGCAGGCTTGAGCCTGGGCGGCCGGCGCTTGGGGTTGGGCGCAGCCCTGTCCTGCCCATAGACCCTTGCGCACTCCTACAAGCCGCGCGGGCGCGGCAACCGTTCGCTTCGGGGGTTGTCCGCGGCGGCGGGGATGGGGAACCTGCCGACCTCTGCCCTCGGCCGCGCCATCGCACGATGCGGTCCGTCAATCACCCTGAAGTTGGATTGGTTTCACCTGCAGTTCCCCGCCGACCTCCCGCCGCAGTTCCTCCCGCCGCTGCTGAGTTTCCATACCCAAGGAGCCGTCCGACCATGACTCACGCCTTGCTCAAGCGTTGCGCCGCTGCCGTGCTGTCGCTCTGCAGTGCCGTCGCGGCGCAGGCGGCCTCCCCCGCGGAAGACCCGGAAGCGCGGCTGCAGATGGCGCTGCTGCTGCGCGCCGACGCCGAGCGCTACGAGAAGGGCGACGGCGTGCCGCGCGACCCGGCCTTCGCCGCCGCCATGTACTGCCGCGCCGCGCGCGGGGGGGATGCGGAGTCGCAGTTCCGCCTGGGCTGGATCTACGCCTACGCGCGCGGCGTGCCGCGCAACGACGCTTGGGCGGCCTACATGTTCAAGCTGGCGGCGGACAAGGGCATTCCGCAGGGCGTGGAGATGCTGAAGATGGTGGGTGGCTCGGCGCCGGAGATGCCGGACTGCATGATCCCGCCCGCGCCGCCGCCGGCCGTGATCACCATGGTCAACGGCGCGGCGAGCGCGCAGGGCCTGGTGGCCGACCCGGCGCAGCGCGCGCGGCTCTTCAACACCGCGCCCAAGAAAGTGGTGGACCTGGTGAAGAAGCTCGCGCCCAAGTACTCGGTGCAGCCGGAGCTGGCGCTGGCCATCATGCGGGCCGAATCCAACTACGACCCGGCGGCGGTGTCGCCCAGGAACGCGCAGGGCCTGATGCAGCTCATCCCCGCCACGGCCGAGCGCTTCAACGTGCGCGACCCCTTCAACGAGGAGCAGAACGTGCGCGGCGGCCTGGCCTACCTGCGCTGGCTGCTGGCCTACTTCGAAGGCGACCTGAAGCTCGTGGCCGCCGCCTACAACGCGGGCGAAGGCACGGTGGACCGCTACCTGGGCGTGCCCCCTTACGAAGAGACGCGCAACTACGTCAGCAAGGTGCTGGAGTCCGCGGGCCTGACCAACCACCCCTACGACGCCAAGATCACCCGGCCCTCGCCGCGGCTGGAGCTCATCCGCAAGCCGCGGGTGGAGGCGGTGGGGTTGAGGCGGGGACGGTAACGTTCCGCCTATCAGGCCATGGCATTGCGAGTTGACCGACGCTGATACACGGCACCCATCAAGCCCAAAGCAAGACCGACCAGTGCCAGACCATTTGGCTCCGGCACCGGCGTTACAGGTGGAGAGCTTGATGGAATGCCAACAGAAAGTCCCAAAGAGTTTCCATCCGCTCCGCTTCCAGGCCGTGTCCACTGTATGGTCGTAAAAGTGCCATTCAATTGAAAACTTCCATAAGCTGAGGAAGTTGGCGAACCGCGACTTTTGTCAGTGAAATATCCTTCATCATGGTTTTTCATGTCATTGTCGCTGACCACATTATCGTAAGCCACCATATTAAACCCGGACAACACGGTTGCGGAAACGTCACCAAGAAAATTGTAGTACCTGTAATCCAGGTTATATACATGAAAAATTGGATTCTCGACTTCCCTTGAGAACGAAAGTGTATACACTGCCTGCTCGCTCCATGACTCCACCCGGACAAAATCATTTTTTCCAGGCAAGGCAGCCGCATACACATCGGCAGCGGTTGCACCGCCATAGAACGTTGAAAACAACGAGCTGTTTTGAATGACCGCTGCCTTGGAGCGCGTATCGTTGTAGTTGGTCAAGGAAAGAGTCACATCGACGTTCCCTTCAGAAGTTGCAATGACGCCTGTGACCATTGATCTGGTCAGACCAGTCCATTCATTCGTATAAGCAGGAGAGGCATGAACAGTACCTGCAGCACATAAGAACAAAGCACAAAAAATATCTCTCACATATCCCCCTGAAGTTCTTGAATTAGTCAAAAAGAAGTAAGTAACCCAATAGCCGGTCACCGAGCAGATCTTATTCAAAAACCCGGAAATCAATTGAGACCAAAAAGAGTTCCCAAAGGCAATCCCAAAAAAAACCGAAATAATCAGAAATCTATCGCCTATTAGCCAAAAAAACAGCACACAACACACCCATGTCATTGCACCTCAATTTTCACGATGCCTACAACATGGAAAGAATTTCAGTACAGAACTGATGAACTCTGGACAGACACTGGCCGCGTTGAGCTGCCTGTTGAAAGCCAGCGTGAGGCCCCATGGTGCGCCGCGATTCGGCCGCGTCCAGCATCGACCCGCCCTTGCAGGCACAGGACAGATCGTGGATGTCATGCACGACGGCCGCTTGGTCGCGATGAGGACATTGCAGGGTCACAGCCCCGATCACCCTCTCAGGTTGATCAGGGGTTGCCCTCCACCCGCTGCGGCTCGATGTGGAAGACCTCCGGCGTGCCCGGCAGCACGCGCACCTTGACCCAGTGGATGCGCGGGCTGCCGTAGCCCTGCACGCGCGTCACGTTGCCCAGGCGCGGCTCGGGGGCGCTGTCGCGGTACCAGGGCTGGTCGATGAAGAACTCGTGGTCGTCGCCGTGCAGCAGCAGCACGGGGCGCTGGAACGTTGCAGCGCGCTCGCGCAGCTTGGCCAGCACCGCGTCGAAGCCGCTGCGCTCCAGGCTGCCGGGCAACTGCTCGATGCGCGGGTTGGCCTGCATGGCCACCACCACGCCGGCGGCGCCGCGGCGGCGGGCCTCGTCGAAGAGGCGGTCCAGCCAGGCCACGTTGGCGGCCTGGCGCGCCTCGAACTCGGCGCCGCGCTCGGCGTTGGTGCCGCTCACGCCGTCCTTGGGGTCCACGCCCATCCACGACACCTGGTCGTTGCGGCTGCCCACCACGTGCAGCGTGGCGAAGACCACGCCGCCGCGCTCGAACATCACGTTCTCCACGAAGGCGGCATGCGCGGCGTCCACGCGCGCCTGCGAGACGACGGCCATGGGCTTTGCGCCCAACGTGCGCCCGGGCTCGGGGAAGAACAGCCGCCGCACCAGCGCCAGCCGCTCGGTGGGCACGTAGCTGCCGGCCGCGGGGCGGTGGCAGTCGGTCCACTCGTTGTCGCCGGGCGTGTAGACCAGCGGCTGCGCCACGCGCTGCAACTGCTGCAGGCGCTGGCGGTAGACGGCCTCGTCGCAGCGCTCGGCGCCGCCCTTGATGTCGCCCACGTGCAGCACCAGGCCGACCTCGGCATCCGCGCTGACGGCGGCGACGAGCCGGTCCACCGCCGGCAGCTCGCGCGGGCTGTAGGGCATGTCGCCCATGAGCGCGAAGCTGAAGCCGCCGGGCTGCGGCGCCGCGTGGCGCAGCGGCGCGGCGCCGGGTTGCGCGCAGCCGGCCAGCACGCCCAGCGCCAGCAGCAGCCCGCCCAGGCGCCGAAGCGGGCGCAGCGCACGGGCACTGGGCTTGCCCTGCGGGCCTTCGCGGTCGTCGTGGGCAGGGTTGCGATAGCGGGCGTGGGAAAAGCGCATTCGGTAATTCCTGAGAAGCCTGAGAAGCCCGAGAGAGGGCCGCGTATGCTGCCAGCGGCCAAGGCCGGCCGTCGTCCCGGGAGAAGTGATGCGACACAGGGAAACAAGTTTCCGTACCGCCGACAAAGTGGTCAGCGCCGAGGAGGCGGTCCAGCTCATCCCCGACGGCGCCACGGTGGCCACCGGCGGTTTCGTGGGCATCGGCTTCGCCGAGAACCTGGCCGTGGCGCTGGAGCAGCGCTTCACCAGCACCGGCACGCCGCGCGGCCTGACGCTGGTCTACGCGGCCGGACAGGGCGACGGCGCCAAGCGCGGATTGAACCACCTGGCCCATGAAGGTTTGTTGAAGCGCGTCATCGGCGGCCACTGGGGCCTGGTGCCCGGGCTGCAGCGGCTGGCGGTGGACAACCGCATAGAGGCCTGGAACCTGCCGCAGGGCGTGATCTCGCAGCTCTTTCGCGACATCGCCGCGGGCAAGCCGGGGCAGCTCTCGCGCGTGGGCCTGGGCACCTTCGTGGACCCGCGCCACGGCGGCGGGCGCGTCAACAGCCGCAGCACCGAGGAGCTGGTGCGGCTGATGGACATCGACGGCCAGGAGTGCCTCTTCTACAAGGCCTTCCCCGTGGACGTGGCGCTGCTGCGCGGCACCACGGCCGACCTGGACGGCAACATCACCATGGAGCGCGAGGCGCTGACGCTGGAGGTGCTGTCCATCGCCATGGCCGCGCGCAACAGCGGCGGGCTGGTCATCGTGCAGGTGGAGCGGCTGGCCGAGCGCGGCTCGCTGCATCCGCGGCAAGTGAAGATTCCGGGCGTGCTGGTGGACTGCGTGGTGGTGGCCGAGCAGCCGGAGCTGCACATGCAGACCTTTGCCGAGCCCTACAACCCGGCCTACGCGGGCGAGGTGCGGCTGCCGGCCACGCGCGTGGCACCGCATGCAGACACCGGCAGCGCGACGCTGGATGCGCGGCGCATCATCGCCCGCCGCGCCGCGCTGGAGCTGCGCCCGGGCGCGGTGGTGAACCTGGGGATAGGCATGCCCGAGGGCGTGGCGGCGGTGGCGGCGCAGGAGCGGGTGATCGACCTGATCACGCTCACCGCCGAGCCCGGCGTGGTGGGCGGCATCCCGGCCGCGGGGCTGAGCTTTGGCGCGGCGGTGAACGCGCATGCGGTCATCGACCAGCCCTACCAGTTCGACTTCTACGACGGCGGCGGGCTGGACATCGCCTTCCTGGGCCTGGCGCAGGCCGACGCGCAGGGCAACCTCAACGTCAGCCGCTTCGGCAAGCGGCTCGCGGGCGCGGGCGGCTTCATCAACATCAGCCAGAACGCGCGCAAGGTGGTGTTCGTGGGCAGCTTCTGCGCCGGCGATGGCAGCGTGGCGAAGTTCGTCAAAGAAGTGGAGCAGCGCACCTACGCGGGCCGGGAAGCCCTCAAGCGCGGCCAGGAAGCGCTGTACGTGACCGAGCGCTGCGTGTTCCGGCTGCACGAGCAGGGGCTGCAGCTCGTGGAGATCGCGCCGGGCGTGGACCTGGAGCGCGACATCCTGGCGCGCATGGAGTTCACGCCCGTCATCGACGGCGCGCCGCGGCTGATGGAGGCCTGCATCTTCTCCCCGGCCCCCATGAAGCTGCGCGAGCGGCTGCTGGAGCGCCCGCTGGCGCAGCGGCTGCAGCTGGACGAGACCGGCGAGACTTTCTTCGTCAACTTCGAGCGGCTGACGGTGCACAGCAGCGAGGACATCGCCGCCGTGGAGCGGGCGCTGACGCAGCGGCTGGAGCCGCTGGGCCGCCAGGTGCGCGCGGTGGTGAACTACGACCATTTCCAGATCGACGCCGCGCTGGAGGACGATTGGGCCGCCATGGTGGCGCGCACCGCCGGGCGCTTCTACTCGCGCGTGACGCGCTACGGCAGCGCGGGCTTCGCGCGGGCGCGGCTGGCGCAGGCGCTGGCCGCGCGCGGGGTGGACCCGCAGGTCTACGCCACGGCGCAGGAGGCGCGCGAGCGGCTTGGAGAGTGAGCGCTCAAGGCTGCTGAAGCGGCTTTTGCCGCAGCGCCAGCAGCGACCCCAGCGCCAGCGCGGCGGCGGAGCAAATAAAACCCAGGGGCAGGCCGCCGGGGCCGTCGGCCAGCCAGCCCACCAGCGTCGGGCCGGCGATCTGCCCGGCGGCGAACACCACGGTGAACGCGGCGATGCCCGCGGGCCACAAGGACGTCGGCAGGTTGCGCCGCACCAGCGCCGTGGTGGAGGCGACCACCGAGAGGAACACCGCGCCGAACAGCGCGCCGGAGGCGAACACGGCCAGCGGGTGGGCACTGAGCACCGGCAGCAGCGTGGCCAGCGCCAGCAGCCCGTTGAGCAGCGCCATCGCCCCGCCGGCCCTGGCCCGCTGCAGCAGCCCGGCCCACAGCCAGGACGAGGCGACGACGCCCGCGCCCAGCAACACGTAAAAGGCGGTGCGCAGCCCTTCCGACAGGCCCTGCCCGCGCAGCAGCGCAATCACGAAACTCATGTAGCCGATGTAGCCCAGGCCGAAGAGCAGGTAGGCGGCCAGCGCAAAGCCCAAGGGCGCCCAGCGCAGCCGCTCGCGGCGCGCGCCGGTGCCGGCCGCGCCGGGAGCGCCGGCCAGGCGCCGGGTGGTCAAGGCGGTCGCCAGCGTGGCGGCCAGCGCCGCGGCGCCCAGGGCGACCCAGGCCGCCGGCCAGTGCGCGGGCGCGTCCACGGCCAGCGGCACCAGCAGGGCGGAGGCGACGACCCCTAAACCCGTGCCGCCGTAGTACAGGCCCAGCAGCAGCCCCGCGTGGCCGGATTGCGCCGCCAGCCGCGCCGCGAGCAGCCCGCCGCTGACGAAGCTGGCCGCGCTGCCCATGCCGGTGAGCAGGCGCAGCGCGGCGATGGCGGTGTCGTGGCGCACGGCGCCGTGCAGCGCCAGCAGCAGGGCCGCCGCCAGGCCGCCGCCCAGCAGCAGCGCGCGGGCGTCGAAGCGGGCCAGCGCCCGCGGGGCGAGCAGCGCGCCCAGGAGGTAGCCGGCGGCGTTGGCGGTGTTCATGGCGCCGCCGGTGAACCAGTTCCAGCCCAGGTCGGCCGCCATGGGCGGCAGCAGCAGCGCATAGGAAAAGCGCGCCAGGCCCAGCGACACGGCGGCGGCCAGGGCCAGGCCGAAGGCGGGGACGAGAGAGGCGGCGAGCGGGATGGCGCTGGGGTCGGCGGCGGGGATGCCGGTGGGCGCGGTCGCGGTGGGCGGGTTGGCGGGCGCGGCGCCGGGCGGGGTGGCGGCGGACGGGGTGGCGCGGGGCGGCGGCGGAGGACGGCTCATGCCGCCGATTGTGGGCGGCGCGTCAGTCTGGGCGACGGGCCCCTTGAACACGGTGTTAGACCGTCTAACGCCTGCGGCTGCGCGCACGCGGTTCGCGAACGTGCGGCGGAGGTTGACGGGCAGCGGAGCACGGTGCCGTCATGTGCGCGAAGGCGTTGTGCTGTACGGAGGGAATTGATCGGGGCCAGCCGGAGACAGATCCGCAGCGCCCCCCAAGCCGTCATTCCCGCGAAGGCGGGAATCCAGGCGGCCCCACGCCGGAGCGAAGAGACAAGGCAGGAACGCCGCGGTTCAAGACCTCGTGACGCCGCCCCATGAGCTGGCGGCCGGCTTGGGGGCCTCCTGGATTCCCGCCTTCGCGGGAATGACGAAGTAAAAGGCGAAGCGCCTTGGCTTACGGGATGCCGTTACGCGCCTTGCGCCTTGCGCCTTGCGCCTTGCGCCTTGCGCCTTGCGCCTTGCGCCTTGCGCCTTGCGCCTTGCGCCTTGCGCCTTGCGCCCTGCCCTCAGACCAGTTTCTCCCCGCGCTGCGCCTGGTCCATTTCCAGCGCGGCGACCACGTCGGCGAACTGTTCGCGGTTGCGTTCGTTGAGCTCCATGAGGGCGCGGTGCGCGTCCAGCACGGTGTCGGCCATCGCGTGGTCGTCGGCGTCGTCGCCGCTGTCCTCGGCCACGGTTTCACCCTCACCGCCCAGCGCGGCGGCGGCCGGCCGGCCCTGGGCGTCGACGAGCTGGAATTCCTCGTCGAACCCCATGCTCAGCAGCACCTCGGTGATGTCGGGGCGGCCGGTGACGATGACGGCCCGCGGCGCGCCCGCCTGGCGCAGCCGCTTGGCCACGCGCGCCAGCAGCCCCAGGTGCGTGCTGTCTATGGCCTGCGTTTGGGCCAGGTCGATGACGAAGCCGCGCGGCGCCTCGCCCTCGAACAGCCGGCGCAGCCACGCGTCCAGCGCCGGGGCCAGCGGGTAGCGCACTTCGCCCAGCAGGCGCAGCACGTGGATGCCGTCGCGCTCGGCATGCAGGATTCGTCCCTCAGGCATGGTGCTCGATCTCCAGCAAGGCAATGTCGTCGATGCGGCGGGCCTGCTGCTCCATGCCCAGCCGCTGCATGAGCTGCGCGATGTCGCCGTCGGCCTCGGCCACCTGCGGCAGCAGCGCCTCGGCGCGGCCGGCCGATTGCGCCGGCGGCAGCAGCTCCAGCACGCCGTCGGACATCACCAGCAGCCGGCAGTGCTGCGGCAGGCTCAGGCAATGGTCCTGGTAGCGCGCGTTCTCGAAGAGGCCCAGCGGCCGCCCCGGATGCGACAGGAAACGCGCCTGCGCCCCGTCGTGCAGGATGGGATACGGGAAGTGCCCCGCGTTGCACCAGCACAGCGTGTGCTCGCGCCGGTCGATGACGCCGTAGAGCATGGTGGCGTGCTTGTCCAGCTCCTCGCCGCACAGGTCGCGGTTGATGTGCGACAGCGCCAGCGCGGGGTGCAGGATGGTCGGGTCGCGCTCGCGCGCGTGCGAGCGCAGGTAGCGCCCAACCAGCGTCTTCAGGATGACCGACACGAAGGCCGAGGCCGCGCCGTGGCCGGCGACGTCGGCCAGGTAAAAGCCGATGCGGTGCTCGTCCAGCGGGAAGTAGTCGATGAAGTCGCCGGAGAGGTAGGCCGAGGGCAGCAGCCGCCGCGTGAAGCGGTAGTCGCCGAAGGCCAGGCCGTCCGGCGGCAGCAGCCGCTGCTGCAGGTTGCGGGCGGCCTCCTCGTCGTCCTGCAACTGGCGCAGGGTGTGGGCGAGCTGGCGGTTCATGGCCTCCAGCCGCGACTGGTAGTCGCGGTTCTGGCGAATGAGGCCGGCACGGTCCAGCGCGTGGGCGATGGCACTGTCGAGCACGGCGAAGTCGGCGATGGGCTTGGTGATGTAGTCCCAGGCGCCGAGCTTGAGCGCCTGCACGGCCTCGCCCACCAGCGACAGCCCGGAGATGACGATGACGGGCGTGTCCGGCGCGCGCGCATGCAGCGCGGCCACCACCTCCAGCCCGTTCATGTCCGGCAGGCCCAGGTCGCACAGCACGAGGTCGGCCCCCCGGCGCTCGAACACCTCCAGCCCGGCGCGGCCGTCGGCGGCCTCCAGCACCTCGTGGCCGTTGTCTTCCAGGTAGGCGGCCAGGCTGCGGCGTATGCCGGTGTCGTCGTCGATGGAGAGGATGCGGGTCATGGCAAGGCGCGAAGCAATTGGGAGGCCCTGGGCAAGCGTCGCGGTGCCGGCCGTGTCAGGGCCGCCGGCCGGCCCTGGCCGATGCGCCCGCGCCGGCCAGGCGGCGCACCGTGGCCGCCAGCGGCGACATGTCGCGCAGCGGCTTGTGCAGCAGCGGGATGTCGCCCAGCTCCTCCAGCTCGTCCGGCAGCGTGTACTCGGCCGAGCCGGTGTGCATGGCAAAGCGCAGCGCGGGGCACAG
This sequence comes from Azohydromonas lata NBRC 102462, assembly GCF_001571085.1. Lineage (GTDB taxonomy): Bacteria > Pseudomonadota > Gammaproteobacteria > Burkholderiales > Burkholderiaceae_C > Azohydromonas > Azohydromonas lata. The sequence continues at coordinate 72,986 of NZ_BCTC01000002.1, read as the reverse complement.
CGCGGCCAGCCGCGCCACGGCAGTGGCACCGTCCATGCCGGGCAGGCGCACGTCCATGATGCAAACGTCGAAGCGGTCGCCCGCGCCCACGCGCGCCAGCGCCTCCTCGCCGGAGCGCACCGTGGTGACGAGCATGCCGTCGTCCTCCAGGAAGGCCTGCACGCACAGCGCGATGACGGGCTCGTCGTCCACCACCAGCACGCGCGGCACCGGCGCCTCAGGGCTCATGCAAGGCCTCCTTCCTGGCGCAGCGGCAGCCGCAGGGTGAAGCAGGTGCCCTCGCCGGGCGTGGACTCCATCTCCAGGCTGCCCTTGTGGTGGTCGGTGACGATGAAGTAGGACACCGACAGGCCCAGCCCCGTGCCGATGCCCACGGGCTTGGTCGTGTAGAAGGGCTCGAAGATGCGCCGCTGCGCCGAGGGCTCGATGCCGGGGCCGTTGTCCTCGATGTCCACGCGCACGGCGCCGTCCTCCAGCGCGGTGCGCAGCACCAGGCGCGGGGCGCGGCGGGCGTCGGCGGCCATGGCCTGCGCGGCGTTCTTGACCAGGTTGAGCAGCACCTGCTCGATCTCCGTGCGCGCGCAGGGCACGCTGGGCAGGCCTTCGGCGTAGCGGCGCACCACCTCGATCTGCTTGAAGTCGTACTGCTTCTTGAGGTCGTAGTCGCTGGCGGCCAGCCGCACCACGGCTTCGAGCATCTGGTCCACGCGCTCCGGCGCGAAGCTGGATTCGGCGCGGCGGCTGAAGGCCAGCATGTCGGCCACGATGCGCCCGGCGCGCTCGCCGGCCTCCTGGATGGCCTCGACGAAGCTGGTCAGGCCGCGCGCGTCCAGGTAGCGCTGCAGCGCGTCCAGGTCCAGGCCGACCTCCTCGGCCACGCGGCGGTTGGCCGGCAGCTCCAGCCCCAAGCGGCGGCGCAGGTTCTGGCAGCTCTGCAGGATGACGCCCAGGGGGTTGTTGATCTCGTGCGCCATGCCCGCGGCCAGGCCGCCCACGGACATCATCTTTTCGGTCTGCACCATCATCTGCTCGATGCGCACGCGCTCGCTGACGTCGTCCACGCGGATGACGGCGCCCACGGCACCGTTGGCGGTGAGCGGGTAGGTCATGACGTCCAGGAAGCGCGTCTCGCCGCCCTGCTCCACCACCTGGCGCTCGGCGCGCACGGGCACGCGCTCGGCGATGGCGCGGCGCACCTTGTCCATGAGCCCGGCGTAGGCGGGCAGCAGCTCGGTGAAGGGCCGGCCCACGGCCTGCGCGGCGGCGATGCCGCTGACGCGCTCGGCCGAGCCGTTCCACTGCGTCACCAGGCCTTGCGCGTCCACGCCCACGAGCACGGAGGGCATGGAGTCGATGATGTTCTCGAGGTAGCTGCGCATGCGCTGCAGCTCGCCCTCGGTGCGGCGGTGGCCGGTGACGTCGTGCATGGCGCCCACCATGCGCAGCGCCCGGCCGGCGGCGTCACGCATGACGTAGCCGCGGTCGTCGATGAGCGCCCAGCCGCCGTCGGCGCGCTGGAAGCGGTACTCGTCGCGCCAGGCCGAGCCGCCGCCGTCCATCACGGCGCGTATGCCGGCCATCACGCGCTCGCGGTCCTCGGGGTGGATGTGCGCGGCCCACCACGCCACGGAAGGCTCCACGGCCTCGGCGTCGTAGCCGAAGAGCGCGCACACGGCCTCGTTCCAGCGCAGCTCGTCGCTGGCGAGGTCCCAGTCCCACACCGCATCGACGGTGGCGCGCGCCACGATGCGAAAGCGCGCGTCGCTCTCGGACGCGCAGGCCTGCGCGCGCTCCAGGTCGCCCAAGCGCTGTCCCAGCTCGAACTGCATGCCCGCCAGCGCGCCCAGGGTGCGCAGCGCCTGGCGGTGGGTGTCGTCCAACAGGCGCGGGCGGTGGTCGGCCACGCACAGCAGGGCCAAGGCGCCCTCGGCCTGCAGCCGCAGGGGCATGGCGGCGCAAAAGCGCAGGTCGCGGTCGCCGCAGACGAAGGCGCCGCCGGGCAGCCGGGCGTCGCTGCGCACGTCGGCCACCACGAGCAGGTCGCCGTGCTGGTGCGCCAGGGCGCGCAGCGCGGGCGACAGCGGGCAGTCGCTGCCCTCCACCAGCCCGGCGCGGCCCACCAGGCGCGCGCCCTGCGCGTCGGCCACGCTGATCACGGCCAGCGGCGCCGCGCACACCAGCGCGGCCACGGCGGCCACGTCATCCAGCGGCGCGGCAGGCAGCACAGGAGGGAGCGGTGCGCCCGGGACCGCCTTTCCACGGGACAGCACGGTTGAGGACAGGGCATTCATCGGAGTGAGGGCATTGTTCCCCGCCCCCGGCGCCTAGCCAAACGCCACGGGAATGCAACCGGTGCCAGTCCGGTTACAGCTTGTCAGCCATCCCGGCCTCCCCGGGGCGGCCCCGGCCGGCCTCAACCCTCCTCGGCCTGCGCCGGGCGGGACGCCGCCGCATAGGCCGGCGCGGCGCCCTCGCCGGCCTCGCGCGACCCGCGCTTGCCCAGCTTGTGCGCGTACATGCGGCTGTCGGCGCGCGAGATGAGCTGGTTGGACGAGCGCGTTTCGCGGCCGTAGGCCATGCCGCAGCTCACGCCGCTGTCGGGGAAGCCCGCCGCGCGCAGCTGCACCTCCAGCGCGGGCAGCGCCGCGCGCAGCCGGGCCTCGTGGTCCACCTCGCTGAGCACCGCGAATTCGTCGCCGCCCAGACGGAACACCGTCGTGCGGGCGTCGCAGAGCGTGCGCAGCAGCCGCGCGAACTCGCACAGCAGCGCGTCGCCCTGGATGTGGCCGTCGCGGTCGTTGATGCGCTTGAGCCCGTCGAGGTCGATCATCACCAGCAGCACCCGGTGCACCTCCTCGTGGGAGCGCCCGGCCGCCATGGCCTGGTCCAGCAGGGTGTCGAAGGCATGGCGGTTGGGGATGCCGGTGAGGTGGTCGGTGCGCGTCTGCTCCAGCGCGTGGTCCAGGCGCTGCAGCACCTCGTCCTTCTGCCGCGCCAGCAGCCGGATCTTGTCGGCCAGCGCCAGGGCCAGCATCACCGCATCGAAGGCGCTGCCCAGCAGCGTCAGCAGCTCGGGATTGCCCACGGGCGTGTCGATCAGGCCCACGTTGGCCGGCAGGATGATGCTGGCCGGCAGCGCCAGCCCCAGGAAGGCCGCCAGGAAGTAGCGTGCCGGCGCGAAGCCCGCCGCCAGGCTGACCCAGCCCGCGGCCAGGGCCAGCAGCACCGACATCGAGATCACCAGCGTGGCCAGCGAGTGCGCCCAGGGCAGCGCCAGGAAGCAGCTGGGCAGCAGCGCCAGCGACAGCACGATGTTGAACCGCGTCGCCCGCGCCAGCCCGGGCGACACGCGCTGCAGCTGCAGGAACTCGATGAAGAACAGCCCGTTGAAGACCGGCAGCAGGAAGAAGCCGACGTAGTGCCAGTGCAGGTCGTGCCAGTGCAGCCACTGCGCGCCCAGGTGGAAGGTCAGGCCCCAGGCCCCGACCGCGCACAGCATGTACAGCGAGTAGTACAGCAGCGCCCGGTCGCGCGTGCCGAAGAACAGGAACAGGTTGTAGAGCGCCAGCGTGGCGATGGCGCCCAGCGCGGTCAGCGCCAGCACGGTCTCCGACAGCACGGCATGGCGGTAGGCGTTTTCGGCCACCAGCGACACGCGGGGAAAGCGGGCGAAGTAGGGGCTGTCCATGCGCACCAGCACCTGCGCCGTGGCCCCGGGCGGCACGTTCACGTCGCCGCCGTAGTGCAGCGGGTACTGGGGGTCGGCGGCGAGGTAGCCGCTGTCGAAGTCCTGCGCCGGCTGCCCCGGCACCAGCACGCGCACGCGGATGCGCTCGACCAGGCTGGCATGCGGGTCCACGACCCACTGCGACACGGCCGACGGGTTGTGCACCACCGCGTGCAGCCAGTAGTGCCCGCCGCGCAGGTCCATGCGCGCCACGGGCTGCAGGCCCGCCAGCCAGGCCTCCAGGTGCCGCGCATCGGCGGGCGGCCCGCCCTCTCCCGCCAGGTACAGCCGGCCGTCGCGCATCAGGTCCAGGGGCCGGGCCGGGTCGGCGGCCACGGTCACCGCGGCCCGCGCCGCGCCGGGCAGCCACCACGCCAGCAGCGCCAGGGCCAGCGCCAGCACCAGCGCGGCCCCCGGGCCGCGCTGGCGCGGCGGCCGGCACGCACCGGTACCGGTGCGCGGGTTCAGCCGTCGCGCTCACCGGCAATCACTGCAGGGTGCCCGCACAGCGCGCGGGAGGTTTGCATGCCCGCCATCACCGCCGCCTCGACGCAGCCGGCGTTGAGGCCGGTGCGTATCCAGTCGCCGGTCAGATAGAGGTTGGCGAAGCCGCTGCCGTCGGTGGGCAGGCGCCAGCGGCTGCTGCCCACCAGGCTCTGCACGTAGCGCTCGGACGGGTCGACGTTGGCGCGCCAGTACTGGGCCTCGAAGCGCTGCTCGCCCTGGCCCTGCGCGGGGTCGTAGAGCGCGTTCCAGTCGAAGCCGTCCCGGGTGGCCACCGCCGGCCACAGCGGCTGCATGCCGGTGCTCAGCGTGGCGATGGCCGCGGCCTTGACGTCGAGCTTCATGCGCGCCGGGAAGCCGTGATCGCTCGCGGGGGGGTACGCCTGCTGCGGCAGCACGCTGCAGAAGTAGGCGATGTTGCGCGGCCCGTCCAGCGGCGGCCAGTCCTCGCGGCGCAGCAGCTGGTCCATGGGCGCCCAAGTGTCGAAGGGCTCGGCGTAGGCCGTGAGCACGGGCGGCTGGCCCTCGCGGCCGCGCAGGGTCCAGCCCAACTGCGCCAGGTCGCCCACCTGCCAGGTCTGGAAGGCCCGCGTCGCCACCGCCCGGACCTGCCCGCAGCAGCGCGCCAGCGGCTCGCTGGCCGCCACGAGCTTGGGTGCGAGCACCGGCAGCGAGGCGACGGAGGCGCCGAACACCACCGTGTCGAAGTCCACGCCGCGGCGCAGCGTGCGCGTGGGCAGCGGGCGGCCCAGGACACGCTCGTTGCGCTCGGCCCAGTCCGACCAGTACGACTCCAGGTCGTAGCCCGCGTCCTGCAGCAGCGCGGCCTGGGCCGCGTCGAGCTGCTCCAGGTTGGGCGCGCTGGGCCAGCAGGGCAGTCCCTTGACCTCCACCAGCGGCTGGTACTCGGCCACGCCCGGGGCCAGATCGACCTGGCGCCGGATGCGGATCGCCTCCACCGTGCCGCCCTCGGCACCGGGCACCAGCTCCTCGACCTGGTGGAAGAAGGCGAACTTCACGCCGCGGCGCTTGAGCACCTCGTACAGCGGCGCGAACACCACGTCGCCCATGCCGGCCTGCATCTTCCACATGAAGGCGCCGCGGTAGTCGCAGGCCATGCGCAGCATGCCGCGCAGCATGGTGCCGGCCTCGATGTTGGGCCGCTCGGCGTCGCCGTCCTCGTAGGCGAAGACCAGGTCGTAGCAGCCGCGCACCAGGGGCGAGTCGACGGTGACGCGCGGGTTGGCGCCGTTGCGCAGCAGCCAGGCGCGGAAGTCCTCGCCGTTGATCACGTCCGCGCCGTGCACGAACACGCCGTCGCGCAGGCAGCCGATGAACACCGTGAGCGCGAGGTCGACGCAGGCATAGAGGCGGCGCAGCTCGGCCAGGGCGCCGCCCGTGTCCGTGCCGGCCTCGCGGGCGGCCTCGGCGCGGTCGCCGAAGTCGCGCTGCAGCCGCCGGCGCACGCCCTCCAGGCCCTCCAGGTGCAGCGCCAGCTCCGCCGAGCCGGGCTGCGGCGGCCCGCACAGCGCCAGCGCGCTGGCCTGCAGCGCGGCCAGGCAGGCCTCGGCGTCGTGCGCCAGGTGCTCCACGGCATGCCCGGCGGCCAACGCCAGGCGGTGCAGCCAGCCGCCCTCGTGCGGCGCCGTGCCGTCCGCGCTGTCCGCGCCATGCTCGGCGTGCAGCGTGTGCAGCCACTGCCGCATCCACTCGAAGGTGGTGAGCAGCAGCCGCCACAGGTCCACCCGTTCCGGCCCCTGGCCCGGCTCGCCCGGCGTGGGCGGCGTGTCTATGGGCCACATCTCCCAGCGCGCCCCCACCTTCTCGGACAGCGTGATGAAGTGCTGCGGCTTGAAGGCCTCGTCCCAGGTGGCCAGCGGCGCCCCGGGCGGACGCTCCAGCAGCTCGTAGGCGCGCCGTATCGTCTTGAAGGCGTTGTCGTAGAAGCCGAACCAGATGTGCAGCCCGTGCTCCTCGATGCGCTGGCCCAGGGCGGCGTTGCGGCCGCTGGCGCCCTTGCCGCCCAGCCGCCAGCCTTGCTGGTAGACCGTGATCTCGCGCCGGCTCTGCCAGCCGGGCTCGTCGCTGAGGTAGAAGGCGGCCGTCATGGCGGAGACGCCGCCGCCGAGGATGGCCACCTTCTGCGGCGCCACGACGGAGTTGTCGTAGAGCTCGCGCGCGGCCGGCACCTGGAAATCCAGGTCCAGGCAGAAGGGCAGCAGCGCGGGCTGCGCGCCCAGCTGCAACCCCAGCGAGCGCTCCAGCGGGAAGCTGGCGAAGCGGTGCAGCAGGCACTGGTACTCGCCGTGCAGCAGCTGCACCTGGCGCAGCGCCGTGATCTGCGCCGGCGCCGTGACCAGCGCCTGGTACACCGCCTTCACGCCGCTGCCGTCAGGCAGCTGCTTCAGGAAGATCTGCTCCACGCTCCTGGAGCGCAGCGCCTGCGCCACGCTCTCCCAGCCCTGGGCATCCAGCGCCAGGAAGCCGGGCAGGCTCGCGGCCATCAGCTGGATGGCCTGCTCGATGAGCTCTTCCAGCGACCGCAGCGGCGTGGGCGGGGGCACGTCGCCCACCGCCTGCACCTCCAGCAGCGGATGCATGGCCAGCCGGGTGTCGGGCGAGAACGGCTCGAAGCCCTTGGCCGCCAGCGTGAAGCGCGTGGCCGGCGCACCGTCCTGCGGCAAGGTGCACGCGCACTCGTACTTCGGGTAGCCGTACAGCTCGCGCCCGTTGATGAGCGCCATGCAGTCGTCCACCCAGATGTGGCAGGGGTACAGGTACACCGCATCGATGCCGGCGCTGCCGTGGTCGGACTGGCCCACCAGCACCCAGGTGACGATGTCGGTTTCCTCGCCCCAGCCCTTGGCCTCGTCGGAGGGCCAGTCCGAGTACGCGTGCCGCACCTGCGTGAAGGTGAGCATCACGTAGGGCGACAACACCCTGAAGCGCATCTTGGCGCCGGCCACGGCCGTGAGCGTGGCGTCCACGCTGGCCTGCAGCCGCTCCAGGGTGCCGGCCACGAAAAAGCCGTACATCCGGGATCGCTCCAGCTTCAGCGTCGGGTGCATCAGGACCGAGCCGGAGGGGTAAAGCATGTCGGGGCGCTGGAGCATTACAGCGGTTACCGTTTGTCAAAACGGGCCAGTGTATAGCTGCCCCTGACCAGAGGTTGACAACGGCCGGAAAGCAAGGAATCGGACATCCACGGCTTGGAACGCCGCCCGGGCGGCTGCGGCCGCTGTTCGACGTGAGCCGCCATCCGGCCGCGCAGGCGCAGGCGCCGCAGGCCGGCCCCGGCGACGGGACCGGCGGCACCTGAAAAGCCCTCCCTGAGCTTGTCCAAGGACTCGCCGCCAACGTGGGCGGCAGGCGCTTGGACAAGCCCAGGATCAACGGTGCGGGTTCGCTGCCACGCGGCGGCTCAGTGCAGCGTGACCGGGGCGACCACCGGGCGTGCGAACTCGCGGCCGATGACGGTGCGGGCGTAGAAGTAGTCCAGGCGGGTGCGGGCGTCCAGCGCGTCGATGTCCACATGGCCGGCCTCGTCGCAGGGGAAGGCGAAGACGCGGTCCTGCTGCAGCAGCGAGCTGTAGCGCAGCTCGAACGAGGCTTGAGCGTGCTCGGTGCGGGTCATGGTCGAGGCGTTCATGAAGGGCTCCTTGAAAGCGGTGACTGGATGCCCTTGGGTTGCGGGCCCGCGCGCCGCCGTTCATGGTTCAAAAGCTTGAACCGCGAGCACCCGCCTCGCGCGTGAAGAAGGTCACACGGCCGTCTTCAGAGGGCCCCCAAAAGGAATGCCCGCCGAGGCGGGCATGTGGGCCACGCGGCCTGCGCGAGGCGCCTCACCTCACCACCGCGCAGCCCCCGCCCGGCCCGGGCTTGAAGCAGAAATCCCCCGTCAGGCTGGAGCTTTCCCAGGGCACCTGCACGCGGCCGGTCTCGCGCGCCACGCTCAGGCGCACCTGCTTGAACACCATCTCTATGGGCAGCCCCGGCGTCTGCAGCACGCCCAGGAGGTGCTTGGTGTAGAGGCTGTGCGGCTCCTTGGGGTTGTCCAGCGCCACGCCGCCGGGCGCGGTGGAGAAGGCCACCATGGAGCCCAGCGGCGCCTCCACCGGCGCCAGCCCGGCCGGCGTGGCGCCGCGGAACTTCAGCCGCCGCCCGTCCGGCCCAAGAATCTCGGCGCCGGAGAACGGGTTGTTGCGGCAGGCGTCCAGGATGACGATGTTGATGCCCTGCGGCAGCGCCCCCAGGCGCTCCAGCAGCTCGTTGAGGTCGGCGCTCTTGGCCGGCACCTCGTCCTCGGCGCGGATCTCGCTGTCCACGGGCAGCAGGTAGTTGCGGCCTTTCACCTGCAGGCCATGGCCGGCGTAGAAGATCAGCCGCACCGCCGCGCCGCGCGAGTCCATGGAGAAGCGCCGGAAGGATTCGATGAGCTCGCGCAGCGGCGCGTCCTGCACCAGCGAGACATCGAAACTCAGCGCGCGCAGCGCCTGCGCCATGGCCTGCGCGTCGGCGGTCGGGTTTTTCAATGGCCCCACGCGGTAGGCGCTGTTGCCTATGACCAGGGCCACGCGGCGCTCAGGCGGCTCGGCCGGGACGGCGCGCACGCCGGCCGCGGCCAGCAGCGCGGCCCCGCACAGGGAGCGTCGCAGCGGCTGCATCGCGTGCCGGCTCCCGGTCCGGGGCGTCACTGCCGCGCCGGCAGGCCGTCCACGACCGCCACGCCGTCCACGATGGGGTTCACCTTGAGCTGCGCGGTGATGGCGTCCAGCCGCTGCGCCGGCACGCGCACGTGCACGTAGTAGTCGCCCAACTGCCCCGGCCCGGCGGCCAGGCTGCCGTTGATGCCCACCAGCAGCATGCGGATGTCGGCCTCGCGGGCATCGGCCTTGAAGTTCAGCTTCAGGTAGGGGCCCTGCTCCAGCGGCACCGCATCGCTGCGCAGCGTGCGCAGCTCGGTGCTGTCGTCCTCGTGGCGCTCCATGAGCTGCACGATCACCAGGCCCTGCACCGCCACCAGCGCCAGCGCGCCGGCCAGCGCGGGCCGGACGATGGACGGCGGCACCAGCGAGGCCAGCGCGCCGCGCAGCCGCTCCCACAGGCCCGGCTGCACCGCCGCGCGCCGCACGCCCTGCGGCGCGGGCCCTTCCGTGCGAATGCGCCGCAGCGCGCGCTCCAGGCCCACTTCGGCCGACACCGGCGGCACGTCCTCGCGCACGCGGGTCTGCAGCGAGCGCAGCCACTGCGCCTCGGCCTGTGCGTCGGGATGGGCCTGCAGCCAGCGCTCCACCTGCTCGCGCTCGCTCTCGGCCAGCGTGCCGTTGACGTAGAACGGCAGCAGTTCTTCCAGGCGTTGGTCGTTCATGGCGCTGCTCCTGAGAGGGATCCGCCGCCTTCGCGCTCCAACAGCAGCTTCAGGCAGTTGCGCAGCTTCTGCCGCGCGTGAAAGAGCCGGGTCTTGACGGTGTTCTCGGGGCAGTCCTGCACCTGCGCCACCTCGGCCAGCGCCATGCCTTCGTAGAACACGAGGTGGATGGCTTCGCGGTGCTCGTCCGTGAGGCGCTCCATGCAGTGCTGCACGCCCTCGCGGCGCTGGCGCTGCGCCAGCAGCTCGAAGGCGCCGGCGTCCTCGCTGGCCACCACTTCCGCGATGTCCTGCAAGTCCTCATGGATCGCGTCGGGCTTGCGCGAGCGGAAGGCCATGAGCACCTTGTTGCGCGCAATGCCGATGAGCCAGGTGCTGAACAGCGAATCGCCGCGAAAGCGATCCGGTGCCTTCCAGACTTCGTACAGGGTGTCGGCCACGATTTCCTCCGCCTGCGCTTCGTTACCGAGTTTTCGGATCACGTAGGCATAAAGCCGACGCGAGAAGGCCCTGTAGAGCTCGCGGAAAGCGGCCTCGTCGCCCTGGCTTATGCGCGCCAGCAGCCGCAGCACCTCGTCGTTGTCCATGGTGGAAGTGCGCCGATGGCACGGGGAGCGGTAGAGGGTTCATGGTAGAGGCCGCCTTGTTGAATGGGAACCGCGTGGACGGCGTGTGCCGGGCAGGCTCACTCGCCGCGGAATTGCACGCGGCGGTTCTGCGGCGCATGCGGGTCGCGGCCGGGCAGCGGGTCGTACTCGCCCAGGCCCACCGCGCGCAGCCGCGCCGGCTCTATGCCGTACTGCGCCACCAGGTAGCGCCGCACCGACTGCGCGCGCCGCAGCGAGAGCTGCTCGTTGTAGACCTGGGAGCCGGCGGCGTCGGTGTGGCCTTCGATCAGCACCGCGCGGCTGGCCGGGAGCAGCTTGATGCCCTGGGCCAGCGCGTCGAGCTGGCGCCGCGCCGCGGGCAGGAGGTCGGCGGAGTTGAAGGCGAATTGCACCGGCAGCGCCAGGGCCGACGTGCTTTGCGCCGCCGCGGGGGCGCCATCGGCCGCGGCGGCAACCGTGGCGGCGGCCGTGGAGGGAGGGGCACCAGGGTCCGCCTGGCCCGTGGTGGCCAGCGCCATCTGCTGCGGGGCGGCGGGCGCGTCATCCAGCAGCCGCAGCGCGCGGTACTTGATCTTGCGCGGCGCGCCCAGGATGGCGGCCACGTCCTGCGGATCGACCGCCTCCTGCTCGCCGTAAAGCCGCACCTCCTGCGCACGCAGGGGTTCAGCCACGAGCGCGGTGGCGGAAGCCAGCGCCAGGGCCAGCGTGGTGAGCATGAGGCGGTGTTTCATGGCGGGTCCTTCTTCGGTGGGCTTGCGCAAAGGCAACGGTTGACGCTGGGTTGCCGCGAGCCGCCATGCGGTTCAAGGTTTTGAAGGGCACCGCCGGGCGCGATGCCCGCACGCCAACGCGCGCGCCGGGGTGCCGCTCCCACGGCACCCCGGCGTCGCCACGCAAGCGGCTTCAGGGCCGGCGCATCAGGCGCCTCCCTGCTCCACCGTCCCCGCCCCGCTGATGTCCTGCTCCACCACCGGATGCCCCCGGTAGCGCACGTTGCCCGCGCCGGCGATGCGCGCGATCAGCCGCTGCTCGGCGGCCAGCTCGGCGTCGCCGCTGCCGGCGATCTCGATCTCGGCCTGCCGCGAGGCCAGGCCCGCGGCCTGGTAGCCGCTGGCGCCCGCAATGAGCACGTGCTGGCGCTCCACCGCGCCGCCGTCTATGGCCAGCAGCCCGGAGCCGGCCAGGCGCGCGTCCAGGCTGCGTGCGCGCAGCGCCGCGATGCGAGTCTCGCCGCTGCCGGCCAGCTCCAGCGCCAGCGCGGGCGTCTGCAGCGCGCCCACGTGCAAGTCGCCCGCGGCCTGGCTCTCCAGCGCGACCAGCGCGCGCAGCTTCAAAAGCAGCCGTAGGGGCGCCTGGGTCACGACGCGCCCGGGCAGGAAGCCGATCTCCAGCCGCCCGCCGCGCACCCCGACCTGCAGACGCGCCAGCACGGCCGGTTCGGCTTCGACGTTCAGGCTCTCCTGCGTGCCCTGCTCAATGAAGAGCTCGCCGCTGCCTCGCCACAGCACCGAGTCGAAGCCTTGCACGGCAAAGGACCGCTGCGCCGCCGCGGCGAGCTGCCATCCGCAAGCCCACAACGCGGCGGCGCCGGCCAGCAGGCAGCCGCGGCGGGAGAGGCGCTGCGCGCTCATCGCCGCCCCGGCGCGACGTCGCTGCGGATCAGGCAGGTCGCGTTGCCGGTGTCGGTGAGGATGACGGGGCGGCGCTTGCGGTCCGTGCCGCGCAGCTTCAGGCCGTCCAGCGACTCGCCGTCGAGCTCCACGTTGCGCTGCTCGAACAGCAGTTGCCCGTACTGCCAGCAGCGCAACTGGTAGCCGGCGGGCGGCGCCTCGGCGGCGGGCCGTGGCGGCACGGCCTGGCGGTCCACGTCCACGCGCCCGGCGTGGGCGGGCGGCGCCAGCAGCGCGCCCAACAGTCCCAGCGCGGCCAGCGCCGGCCAGGCCCCGGCCCAACGGCCGGCGCGGGGGTCACTTCGGTTGGACATGGAAACTCTCCTGCGCCAGCGCCCCTTGGCTGGCCTGGGTGAAGGCGGTGCGCACCTGCTCCAGCGAGGCCCCGGGCAGCGTCTCGAAGTCCGTGCCCAACACCGCCTGCGGCAGTTGCTGCGCCACGTCGCGCGCGGTGGCGAAGCAGGCCACCGTCTCGCTGGCGCCGCGCTCGTTGGCCACGAGCTGGAAGCGCATGCTGCCGGGCAGCGCCAGCGGGCGCGCCGCGGGCACCAGCGAGTCGCGGGCGAAGCGGTTCGGATAGAAGCGCTGCACCTGCCCCTTGTCGTCCTGCAAGTAGCAGTACACGTGCGCGTCCTGCGTGGGTTTGATGGTCAGGCTGAAGGCCTCGCCGCGCGCCAGGCGGCCTTGCGGCGCCGAAGGCTCCAGGGCCAGGCCCAGTTTGGCGGGCGGCTGCGCCGGGGCTTGCGCGGGTGCGGGCGTGGCAATCCACGTGGCCGGCTTGTCCGGTGCCTTGATCTTGTTGTGGTCGGCCGCGAGGTAGGCCTTGAAGAAAGCCTCGTCCAGCAGCGACTTCTTCTCCAGGCCCAGCTCGCCGCGGTAGTTGGCGATGGCCTCGTCGATGGCCGGGTTGAACTCGCCGTCTATGGGGCCGTCGTAGAAGCCGCGGCGGCGCAACTGGTTCTGGAACCACGCGATCAGCTCCACGCGGCTGCCGGCCATGGCGAAGTACCAGTCCGACACCTCGCGCTGAATCTCGGCGCTGTCCGCGGCGCTGGCGCCCAGGCAGCTCCAGTAAGGCGTCTTGGTGAGCTTGCCCATGAGCTCCACCACGGCCAGCTCCACCAGGCCGCGCAGCGCCTGCGACTGCCCTTCGGCCTTGCTCAGCGTCATGCTGTAGCTCACGCCGAACTTGTGATAGGCCGCGTCGCCGTCCACGCCCTTGCCGTGCTTGAGGATGACCACCGAATTGCGAGAGGTCACGCCGGGCAGGATGGACATGTCCTCGGTGCTGAGCACGCTCAGGTCCAGCCCCATGACGTTGGAAGCCGCGTCGCCGGCCGCGCCCAGGTTGATGAAGGGCGCAAAGCCGATGCCGAAGTCCTTTTGCTTGCGGATCACGTTCTCGTCGAACTGCGACACCGAGCCCTTGATGTCGTACTGCGGGATCACGTCGTACACGCTCTGGCGCTGCGCCGAGGCCAGGAAGCCGATGACGTTGGCCGAGTCCTTGCCATAGGCATTGACGCGTATGGCGCGGCTGCGCCGCGTCATGTCGGACACGGCGGTGATGAGCATGTCGCGCGTGCCGGCGTTGACCTTCTTGGTCTGGTCCAGGATGTCCTCGACCAGCATGCTCACGTCGCGCACGCCGTAGGTGATGAGCAGGTCGTCCATGCAGCGCAGCGCGCCGGAGAAGCCGGTGATGGTGCGAAACGGCGGCAGCTCGGGGCCTATGGTCGCGGCCTGCGTGCCGGTGATGGTGTCCTGCTTGACGTCCAGCGTGGAGCAGCCGGCCAGCACGGCCACGGCGGCCAGCGCCAGGCCCAGGCGGTGCTTGGGCGTTGCGGTGCACGGGGATGCCATGGGAGACCTCATTCGCTTTCTTGCCTGCGCGCCCCGCTGATGGGGTGTCCGGCGCGAGCCGCGTTGCTGTGGGGAGTCGGACGGGCAGCGGGCCGTCAGCGGCAGCCGCCTCGTGAAACCATGTTGATGGCGTTGGGCGCGAAGATGAACACCTCGCGCGGCGCGCGGCCCGGGCGGCCGCCGGTGTCGATGTTGCCGATGTTCTGGCTGCCGCAGCCCGCCGTGTCGTCAGGCTCGCCGGGCACGTTGGCGGCACGGGCCTCGGCGGCGCGCTCCAGCGCGCCCTGGCGCACCTTCTCCTTGGCGATCTTGGCGCGAAAGCGCGTGTCGATGTCGAAGTTCTCCTCGCCCGCCAGGACGGGCGCGCAGGCGACGGCCAGCAGCGTGGTGAGTGCGAGGCCCTTGAGCGTGCGAGCGTTCATGTGGTGTCTCCAGGCAAGGAATGAGGCCGCGGCGCCCGGCCGCGGCCCTTGGGCCGTCGCCGCACCCGTGGCGGGCGCAACGGTGGCCGGACCGCCGGCACAGGCCCTTCAGCGCGCCACCCCCACGCGCTGCGTGGCGGAGCTGCCCAGGCCGGTGGAGCTGTTGGCCATGCCGTTGGCCACCACCGTGACGTTGTTGAGCACGCCCTTGTTGGCCGCGCCGCCGATCTCCTGCGTGGCGCTGGAGCCCAGGCCGGTGGAGCGGTTCGTCGCGTTGTTGGCGGTGATGGTGGAGCGCTCGATGCGGCCATCGTTGACGGCGAAACCGATGGACTGCGTGGCCGAGGCGCCCAGGCCCGTGGCGCTGTTGGTGGCGTTGGTGGCGTTGACCGTGGAGTTGTTGATCTGGCCGTTGTTGCGCACCACGCCGATGTTCTGCGTCGCGCTGGAGCCCAGGCCGGTGGAGCTGTTGCGCGCACCGTTGGCGTTGATGGTGGAGTTGCGCAGGCGGCCGTTCTGCTCGGCCACGCCGATGTTCTGCAGCGCGCTGGCGCCCAGCCCCGTGGCGCGGTTGCTGCCGTTGCTGGCGTTGATGTTGCTGTCGGCGATCTCACCGGCCATCGCGCCGAAGGCGGACAGGCCCAGAGCCAGAACGAGGGCGGTCGTGCGGAAAGCTTGCATGGCGGTTCTCCAAAGTCGGTCGCTGTTGAGGGTTGCGCGGTGGCTTGCGTTCTTTCGTTTTCGCTTGCCATCCGCTCTTTCAGTTGCAGCGGCGCCGAACCCGGTTCAAGCCTTTTTCGAAAAACCGAAAAAATCTTCAGTGCAGCTCGTACTCCACCAGCTCGAAGCTGGTGGCCTCGCGCAGCGTGCCGCCCACGCTGGTGGAGATGGTGCTTTTCACCATGCGCTTGACGGCCGGCGCGTACCAGACGGTCTGCTCCATGCTCACCGCCTTGCCCCCGCGCGGCGCCACGCGCCCGCTGAGCACGACCTTGAGCGCCCGGAAGCGGCCGGCGGCGACCTGAATGTCCTCCTCGCCCTCCACGCGCGCCTGCAGCGGCACGCTGAGCTGCTCCACCCGCCGCGACGTCGTGCCCAGCGCCTCACCCGGCTGCCAGCCGCCCGCGGCCAGCAGGTAGGGCGAGAACTCCGGCGGCGTGAGCGTCCAGCCCGGCAGCTCATGAAAACCCGGCGCCAGCGCCGCCACGGCGGTGCGCAGCTTGGCGTCGGAGGTGGTGCTCCAGCTCTCGGCCACGCCCTCGGCGGTGAGCGCCTCCACGCGGGCGCTCACGAACAGGTCGCCCAGGCGGAACTGGTCCTGCACCCGGTAGCGCCAGCGGTCGCCCACGCGCGGCAGCGCCTGCGCATGCGCCACGCCGGCCGGCAGCGTGCCCGCGGACGGCGGCGGCGCGGGCACGGCCACCGGTGCAGCGGCCACGGTTTGCGAGGGCGGCAGCTCCGCCTGTGCGGGCACGGCGGGCGAAGCGGCGGTGGATGGGCCGGTGGCCGGCGCCGCCGCCGCCACACCCGCCCCCACGGTGGTGGCCGCTGATGCTGCGGCCACCGCGGCCGGCGCGGCTGTGAATGCCGCCAGCCGCGCCTGCGCCAGAGAAGCAAAACGGCCCTGCGGGTACTGGCGCAGGTAGGCGCGATATTCGTCGGCGCGGCTGGCGCTTGAAATGCTGTTCCAGAAGGCGATCTCGCCGGCCTCGTCGCCCCCTTGCGCCAGGGCCGGCGCCGCCACGCCGGGGACGAAGGCGAACTCGCCCTGCAGCGAAGAGCTTTCCCAGGGCACCTGCTGCTGCTGCGTCTCGCGCACCACGCCTTCGCGCACGCGCTTGAAAACCTGCTCCACCGACAGGCCCGGCGTGAGCAGGTGCCTGGCCAGGTGCGCGGCATAGACGCCGTTGGCGCCGCTGCCGGAGTCCGCCGCCAGCTTGCCCGGCGCGGTGGCGTAGGCCAGCAAGGTGCCCACGGGCGCGTCCATCTGCGCCAGGCCCTGCGCCGACACCGTCTTGCCCAGGAAGGGGTTGTTGCGGCAGGCGTCCAGGATCACCAGGTTGACGGGGCTGCGCGCATGCGCCATGCGCCCAAGGACGAAGCCCACGTCGATGCCGGCAATGGGGATCTCGTCCTCGCTGCGGATTTCCGCGTCCACCGGGATGAAGTAGTTGCGGTCGCGCAGTTGCAGCCCGTGGCCGGCGTAGTACAGCAGCGCCACGGTGTTCTCGTTGAGACGGTTGCCGAAGCCGCGCAGCGCCTCCAGCAGCGCGGCGCGGTTCAGGTCCTGCGCCAGCGTCACGTCGAAGCCGGCCTTTTTCAGCACGCCGGCCACCAGCCGCGCGTCGTTGACCGGGTTGTCCAGCGGATCGCCGCGGTAGGCGGCGTTGCCGATGACCAGCGCGATGCGCGCCTGCGTCACCTCGCTGCCCTCGCCCGCCCCCAGGGCCCGCCCCGCCGCGACCAGCAGCACGGCCGCCAGCATGAGCAGGCACAGCCATTGGCGCGGCAGCGGCTTCATGCGCAGGCTCCCAGCAGCCCGCTGAGCGCCTGCACCGGCGGCAACGCGTCGAAGTGGCAGCGCAGCTCGCCGCCGGCGCTGGGGAACCACCACAGGCTGCCCGCAGCCGCCTCGGGGGCCGCGGCTTCGCCCGCCGGTGCGGGCAAAGGCGAGTGCCGCACCGCCTGCGACAGCGTCCGCTCCAGGTCGTCCACGGTGAAATCCACGTCCAGCGCCAGGCGCATGGCGGCGTCCAGGGCCGCGAACCAGCCCGGCGCCGCCTGCGCCTGCGCCAGCGGCACGCCGGCCTGCGCCACGGTGAGCGGGAAGTGGCGGCCGACGCGGTCCACGCTGGGCATGATCAGGCCGGCCCAGGCGCCGGCGCCCAGCAGGCCCGGCGCCAGCCAGAAGCGGACGATGGGCGCCACCAGGTAGCCCGCCAGCCAGCGCCCGCCCAGCGCCTGGCGCGAGTCGGCCAGCGCCTGGCCCAGCCAGGCGTCCCAGCCGACGATGAACGCGTCAGGCAGCCGGCGCGAGGCGAAATCGCCCAAATGCGGCAGCTTCCCGTACCAGCCGGGCAGCAGCGCCGCGGGCGTGGGTGCCATGGCGGGGGTCAGGGTCGTCACAGGTGTCTGGGACATGTGAAGGACTCCAGCTCGGTGCGCAGCAAGGGGTTGAGCGCCGTGGCGCTGCGTGCTTCGAAGCGGGCCTTGCGGCCCTCCACGTCAAAGACCAGCGCCACGCGGCCGCCGCCCAAGGGCTCCATGCGCACGCGGTCGAACAGCCGCAGCAGTGCCCAGGGGCCCTCGAAGCTGTAGCCGCTGCCCTGCCCGGCGCGCAGCGTCACGCGGCCGGGCGCGTCCGCGGACGCCGGCCAGCGCAGGGTCTGCGCCGCCTTGAGCTCGCGCCGAAAGCGCAGCGCCTGGCCGTCCACGTCGATGCTGAAGTCCGACAGCGCCGGGTCCAGCTCCAGCAGCCGCAGCTCCAGTTGCACGCCGAAGCGCCGGCCGCCGTCGCTGAAGAAGGCCTCGCGCACCTGCCGTGCGCGCTGGAAAGCCGCCGGCGCGGCGCTCTCGCCGTAGGGCAGCAACTGGCGTTGGACAAAACCGTCCACCACGCCGCCGGTGCCGAAGAAGCGGATGAAGTCCTCGCGCGCCACCTCCTGCGCCGCGCCGCGCGCGAAGGGGTAGCGGCCTTCCAGCGCGCGGCTGCAGGCGGTGCCGACCTCAGCCGAGAGCTGGCGCGACAGCGGCTCGCGCAGCGCGGCCAGCGCCTGTACACCGGCCGTGGCGGCAAAGGGCGACAGCAGCGCATTGACGGGGGCAGGCGCCTGCGCCGCGACGGTGGCCAGGTTCCTGAGGGCCGGACCGGGCGGCGGCAGGTTGCGGTTGCGCAGCGCGTCCTCGATCACGGTGAGCTGCTGGCCCGCGGCGCCCAGCAGCGACAGCGCGTCGTCCAGCGGCGCGGGCGTGCCGGCCACGAAGCGCGCCAGCGCCTCGTGGCCTTGGGCCAGCACGGGTGACGCCGCCACCTCGCGTGCCAGCGCGCGCAGCAGTTGCGCCAAGGGCGAGTCGGCGCGCGACAGCGCCTGCGCCAGCTCGATGCTGGCGGCCGGCGTGGGCGTGGGCGCCAGCCGCAGGTCGGAGATGAAAGCGTCCCATTGGCGCGCGTGGTCCGACAGGTACAGCCGCTCCACCGCCTCGGCCAGCGAGACGTTGGGCGAGGCGGGCGCCGGGCTTGGGCCTGCAGCCGCGCCTGACGCCGGCCCCGCGCCCGCGGCGGCGCCCGCCGTGCTGCCGGGCGCCGGCACGTTGAGCGCGATGGGCATGGCGCGGGCGCCGGCCGAGCCCAGCACCCAGGCGCGCTCGCGGTCGAGCTGGCGCAGCACCTCCTGCGTGCGCTCGCGCAGGCGCTGCGGGTAGACCGCCCGCGTGTAGAAGCCGGGCACGCCCTCGTCCAGCGGCCGCCCGCTGGCGCGGGCGAAGAACCGGGTGGCCCCTGCCCCGGCCACCGAGGCGATGCTGAAGGGCGCGGCCCCGGCATCGCCCTGGCGCAGCCGGTTGTAGACGCGCTCGGCCACGGGCACGCCCGCCACCAGCGCGCGCGCTTGGGCGATGAGCTGCGGGTCGGCGCGCTGCGGCGCCCCCACCTCGCCGCCGGCCAGCAGCCGCTGCAGGTGGTGCAGCAGCGCGGCACGCTCGGCCTCGGAGGCCGGCAGCGTGGCTTCCCAGTCGGAGGCCAGGTCGGCGCGCAGCGCCGCGGCGTCGAAGTTGCGGCCGGCGAAAAGCATCAGGTAGGCGCGCAAGGCCTCGTAGACCAGCTCGACGTGCTCGCGCGCGCCGCTGCGCAGCCGCGTCTCCAGCCGCGCGGCGATGCGGGGCTGCAAGGCCTCGCGCAGCAGCCGCGCATAGGCGTCGTCCGCGGCCGAGGCCAGCAGCTCATGCCGGTCCAGGCCCAGCGACCACAAGGCCGCCGCGCCCTCTTGCGGGCGGGCCGGCGCCACGGCCTGGGCCGGCGGGCCCGCCTCGCCCGCCCCCTGCGCGAAACGCTCCACGCCGCCGAGCACGGGCAGCAGCGCCACCAGGTCCGTGGGCGCGGTGGCCTGCACCATCTGCGCCTGCTGGCGCAGCGCGGGCAGCCGCGCCGCGGCGCCGGCCAGCAGGTCCCGGTTGGCCAGGTAGGCACGCCAGCCCAGCAGCGTCACGCCCGCCGCCAGCGCCAGGCACAAGCCGCTCAAGCCCAGTTGCAGCGCCGTGCGGCGGCGCTCGCGGCGCAGGTTCAGGCCGGCCAGCCCGGCCTCGGCGAAGACCACGTCGCGCAGCAGCCGGGTGACGAAGAAGCTGCGCCCGCTCGGCCGCGCCGGCGCCAGCAGCCGCGCCGACAGCCCCAGCGCGCGTGCGATGCCGCCCAACGCGCGGTCCATGGGCGTGCCCTCCTGCGTGGCGCTGGTGAAGTACACGCCGCGCAGCAGCGCGGGCACAGGCACCGCGCCGGCCGCACCCGCACCCGCACCCGCGCTCTCGGCCGCGTCGCCCCCATCCTGCGGCGCGAAGGTGGTCTGCAGCAGCTCCAGCAGCAGCTCGTGCAGCAGCCGCCACTGCTGGGGAAAGGCGAACAGCGCCGCGCGGCGCTCGCGGTCCGCCTCGGCATGCAGCCGCTCCAGCAGGTATTCGCCCAGGCGCTTTTCCAGCGCGGCGAGCTCGCTGCCGATGAGCGGCAGCGGGTCGGCCGGAGCGCCTTCGGCCGGCAAGGTGAAACCCCAGACCTGGGCGCGCTCGTCCTTGTCCAGGTCGGCGAAGAACTCCATGAAGCCGGCCAGCAGGTCGGTCTTGGTCACGAGCACGTAGACCGGGAAGCGCAGCCCAAGGCGCTGGCGCAGCTCGGCGATGCGCGCGCGCAGGGCCAGTGCGTGGGCGTGGCGCGCTTGGGCGTCGGCGCCCAACAGGTCGGCGATGCTGACGGTGAGCAGCACGCCGTTGATGGGCCGGCGCGGGCGGTGGCGCTTGAGCAGCTCCAGGAAACCCAGCCAGGCGGCGCGGTCCGTGGCCTGGTGGCTGTCCTGCGTGGTGTAGCGGCCGGCGGTGTCTATGAGCACGGCCTGGTCGGTGAACCACCAGTCGCAGTTGCGCGTGCCGCCCACGCCGCGCAGGGCCTGGCCGTGGCCGAGCTGCTGCGGCAGCGGGAAGTTCAAGCCGGCATTCGCCAGCGCCGTGGTCTTGCCCGCGCCGGGCGCGCCGATGATCACGTACCAGGGCAGCTCGTAAAGGTAGCGACCCGGCGACAGCAGCCGGCGCCAGGCGCCGCGCCCGCCCAAGCGCGCGCGGCGCAGTTGGGCCGCCGCCTCCTTGAAGCGCTGCCCAAGCAGCTCGACTTCGGCCGTGGGCGCCGCCGGCTCCTCCTGCGCCACCAGGCCGTCGAGCAGCCTGGCGTTGTTGCGGCGGGACTTGAGCGCCTTGCCGCCTGCCAGCGCCAGGCTCAGCGCCAGCAGCGCCGCCAGCGCCGCACCGCGCGCCGCCTCGCCGGCCAGGGGCACCACGCCGGCCACGGCCACCAGCGGGCCCACCCACCAGATGAGCGCGCCCGCGGCGAGCACGCCGGCGGCCTGCAGCAGCGGGCGCAGCCAGGGCAGCTCAGGCCGGGTCATGGCCCTGCCCCCGGCGCTGAACGACGAAACGCCTGCGTCGCCATGTCACTCCTGAGGCCGCGGCAGCCGCAGCTCGATCTCGACGCGCCGGTTGCGGGCCCGGTCCTGGGCGGAGCGCCCGCCCGCGATGGGCTCGGCGTCGGCGCGGCCCTCGGCATGCAGGCGCTGCGCGTCGACGCCCTGGCGTGCGAGCTCGTCCAGCACCGCCTGCGCGCGGGCGCGCGAGAGGTGCCAAGCGCTGGGGTACTGCAGCGAGGCGGCGGGGGCGTCATCGCTGTGGCCTATGACGGCGACCTGCCCGGGCTGGGAGCGCAGCGCCTGCGCCACGCGGCCCAGCAGCGCTGGCGCGTGCGGCTGCAGCGCGGCCCCGCCGCCCTTGAACAGCGCGTCGGCCGGCAGCGTGAGCACCGAGCGCAGCCGCTCGTCGCGCACCGCCAGCGCGCCCGCGGCCACGTCGGCCTGCAGCAGCGGCGCCAGGCGGGCCGGCCCCGCCGCGACAGCCGCATCGGCCGGCGCACGCTGGCCCAACAGCAGCGCGGGCAGCGCATGCAGCTCGCGCAGCAGCGGCTGCGCCTGCGCCGCCAGCCGAAGCTGAAAACCCAGCAGCGCCGCCAGCACCAGCGCCGCGGCCAGCAGCGCCACGCTCCACAGCGGCGGCAGGCGCAAGCCCGGCTGCAGCGGCGCGGACACCCCCTGCCAGCGCAGCGACAGGCTGCGCGCCTCGCGCGGGGGCTGCAGCGCGGCGGGCCGCACCTCGGCCAGCACGCGTTCGGCGATGGCCTCCAGCCGCGCCGGCCCATCCGGCTGGCCCCGGTAGCGGCCCTCGAAGCCCAGCGCCAAGCAGACGTAGAACAGCTCCAGCACGTCGGCGTTGGCGGCCGGGTCCTGGCCCAAGCGCTCCAGCAGCTCGAAGCACTTGTCGCCCCCCAGGCGCTCCTCGTGGAATTCGCCCAGCAGCGTGCGGGCTTCCCAGGTGCCCAGGCCCCAAGGGGTGGCGGCGATCACCTCGTCCAGGAAGCTGCAAAGCAGGTAGCGCGCGGCGCTGATGCGCGGGCGCGGCACCCCGGCGACGGCGGCCTGGGCCTCGAAGTCGGCCATGTGCGCCAGGAGCTGGCGGCGCAGGCCGTCCGGGTCGGCATGCGCGCTGGAGGCACGCAGCCGCGCCACCAGCGCCAGCAGCACGCTGGCCGCGCCCAACAGCGGGTTGACGCCGGCCACCAGCCGCTGCAGCTCCACGCCCGCACGCGGCGCACGCGGCTGGGGCCCCTGCGCAGCCGGCGCTGCGGCCGGCCGGTGCGGCAGCAGCGTGCGCAGGCCGCCGGGCGCGGGCATGTGCAGCGTGGCGTCCTCGGCATCGGCGTCCGCCTGCGCGTATTGCTCGTAGTGCTCGTATTGCGTGGGCTGCGCGTATTGCGTGGGTTGCGAATCGGCCTCCTTGGGCGCAGGCCCTGCGCCGGGCTGGGGCATGCGCGGCAGCCCGCCCCATGCCGCGGGTGCGGCGAACAGCGTGCGGTCCGCGTCCTCCACGTCGGGTTCACGCCGCGGCGGGAGGGCAGGCACGGCGCGGCCGGGGATCAGCGTGGCGTCTGCGTCCGCGGGCGCGGCAGCAGGCGGCGCTTGAAGGTCCGCGGCAAAAAGCGTCGCCTCGTTGTCCGCGAGCGCGGCCGCGGGTTGCGGCCGTTGCGGCGCGAACAGCGTGGCCTCGTCAGCCGCCGTCGCAGCGGGCGGCGGCAGCGCGGGCGCGGGCGGACCAGCCGCCGCGTCGGCCGCGGGCGCAGGGGTCGGAGGCCCGGGTTGCATGCGTACGGCCCTCGCCCAAGCGAGCCTCAGTGGCCCGCCGCGGCCTCGCGCAGGAAGCGCTGGCGTTGCGCCTCGTCGTCGAGGCTGCGCGCCACCTCGTCGAGGAAGGCGCGGCGGCTGCCGCCGCGGGCCGCGGCGCGCTTGGTCACGACGCGGGCGATGGGGCCGATGTAGGTGGTCAGCACCCGCGTGGCGTGCTCCACGTCGGCCGGGGTGAGCGCGGGCCCGCCCGTGGCCAGCGGCGTGGGCGTGGGCGTGCCGCCCATCGTGGCGCCCACGCCCAGGGTGGCCGGTGCCGGCACCGTGGCGCGGCCCAGCACCGTGCGCAGGAACACCTCGCGATCCACGGGCTTGTCCAGGGTTTCGGCCAGGGCCGCCGCCAGCGGCCCCAGCGACTTGTGCTGCTGCGCGGCGCGGCGCACCAGCACCCGCGCCACGGGGCCGACGTGGCGGGCCAGGGCCAGCTCCACGTCCTTGAGCACGGGCGGGCTCCAGCCCGTGGGCGGCGGCGTGCTGGGCTGCGCCGGGCTCAGCACCGAGGCCGGCGCGGGCGGGTGCGCGGTGTCCGGCACCAGCGGCCGCGCCGGCGGACCCGAGGCAATGATGGTGGACTCGGAGATGGTGTCGGCCAGCGGGCGGCCGTACTGCGCCAGCAGCGCGCAGCGGAAGGCCGCGGCGCTTTGAAACCGCTCGGCCGGCGCCTTGGCCAGCGCGCGCGCCACCACGGCGTCGAACTGCGGCCAGCGGTGCTGCGGGTCCACGGCCGAGGGCGGCTCGGGGTCGTGGTAGCAGACGTCGTGCATCACCGCCTCCAGCCGGCCGCGGAAGGGCGGCTGGCGCGCCAGCAGGTGGTACAGCAGCACGCCGGCGGAGAAGATGTCCACGCGGTGGTCCAGCACGCCGCCCAAGTAGAACTCCGGCGCGATGTAGCCCGGCGTGCCCATGATGATGTTGGTGCGCGTGCGGTCGGCGGACTCAATGCGGGCGATGCCGAAGTCGGTGAGCTTGATGCGCCCGTTGCCCATCACCAGGATGTTGGCGGGCTTGATATCGCGGTGCCAGATCTCGTGGCTGTGCGCGTACTCCAGCGCGTCCAGCAGCTGCGCCATGGTGCTGGCCACGTCGCGCTCGTCGAAGTCGGTGCGGCGGTCCAGGTACTCGCGCAGGCTGTGGCCCTGCACGTACTCCATGGCGATGTAGGCCCAGGGGCCGTCCTCGCCGTACTCGTACACCGAGACGATGCCCGGGTGGCTGAGCGTGCCCGCGGCCTGCGCCTCGCGGCGAAAGCGCTCGGACAGCGACTGCGCCTTGTCGTCGTCCTCGATCAGCTCCTTGTGGATGGTCTTGATGGCCACCGGGCGCTTGATCACCGGGTCGTAGCCGCGGTAGACGATGCCCATGGCCCCCCGGCCGATCACTTCCGTGATCGGGTACTTGCCCAGGCGTTCGGGGATGGCCATGTGTGCGGGACGGTCGGCGGCGCGCGCGGCCTCAGCCGTCGAGCATCTTCATCGCCTGGACCATGCTGGTGCGCATGCGGGCGATGGAGCGCGCGAGCACGCCGATCTCGTCGTTGGCGGTGCGCTCGAAGTCGGGGATGTCCAGCTCACCGAGGCTCACGCGGTCGGCAAAGCGCGAGAGGTGGTCCACCGGGCGAATGACCATGGCCCACAGCATCAGGTTGAGCACCACGCCGATGGCCAGGAACACGCCGGCGATCGACCCCATGAACACCGTGTAGACCCGCTCCGCGCGGTCCAGCGCCACCTTGGTGGGCACGGAGATGATTTGCGCGCCCACCACCTCGTTGAGGTTCCAGCCGAAGCCGTTGGCCGGGCCGTAGCGGTCCACCAGCGTCTTGGGAGCCACCTCCACGGAGCTGTGGCAGCGCAGGCACGCGGGGTTGGTGATGCGTATGGGGCGCGCCACGTAGAAGGAGCGGCCCGTGGGCGTGTCGCGGTCGCCTATGAGCTCGGTGGCCTCGGCGTTGCCGCGGAACTGCGTGACGATGTCGGCCTCCCACTCCACGGCGCGGTCGCGCGGGTTGGTGGGGTTGAGCACCGCCTCCTTGTAGCCGTACTCGTCGTGCTTCTTGCGCAGGTCGTTGAAGACCTCGGTGGCCGAGTACGCGGGGATGGACTGGGGCAGGAAGCTGTACTTCATCTGCGTCTCCAGCAGCGGGCCGATCTGCGCGGAGGTGTAGTTGCGCGTGGCCAGCGCGGTGTCCATGAGCAGCTTGGCGCTGCCGGCGATCTCCTCGCGCGCATTGCGCTCCAGCAGCCGCCAGGACACGAAGCCCGTGGCCGCGAAGCCCAGGGCGAAGATCAGGATGAATACCAGGTTGAACTTCAACAGCAGCTTCACGGTGAGCCTCCGGGGTCAGCGCGACGCGGGCCTGCCGGCGCCGAGGCGTGCTTGGGCAGGTACTTCTCGGGAAAGAGGATGGGGTCCCACTCGGGGTGGGCCGCCAGGTTGGACACCAGCGCGGCGCGGAAGGCCGGCTCGCGCGCCTTGGCCTTCCAGCGCTGCACCAGCGGCCGGCGCAGCGCGGGCTCGGCCTTGAGCCAGGGCTCGACGTCGGCATAGCCGAAATCCGGCGCCGCCTTGGCCGCCACGGCCTGGTCGCGCCAGCGCTCGGCGCGCAGCGGCAGCGAGTCGCGGAAAGGGCGCGGCATGTCCTGCAGCAGCCCGGACGTGGCCGCCGACACCGTCTCGCCGCGCGCACCGGGCTTGCGCTGGTACAGCACGCCTTCGCTGAGCGACTGCGGCGCGGGGGCCGCACCGGCGCCGCGCTCGGCCACGCGCACCGGGCCGCCTTCGACGAACAGCGTCAGCGCTGCGGGCAGCACGTGCAGCACCACGGTGCAGGGCGCGGATTGCAACTCGGCCAGCGGCGTGCGCACGGCCAGCGGCACGGCCTTGCCCTCGGCCGTGGGCAGCCGCACCTTGGCCCAACCCTGCAGCACGTACAGCGAGCGCTCACTCGACGCCATCAAGAAGGCCCGCGTGGCCGGGCCCAGTTGGGCCACGCTGCGGTCGGCCAGTTCGAGCTGCATGAAGGTGGAGGCCGCCGTTTCGACGATGTCCCCCGGCGCCAGCGCCAGGCCCTCGGCCGCCCGCACGCGGCCCGCGCCGCGGTAGATCAGCGCCTCGCCTTCGAGGATGGTGATGCCCCCGGGCGCGTCGGCGGCGCGCGTGCCCAGCGGCATCGCGATCGCGGCAAACAGCATGAGCACACGCAACATGGCTTTGGCCTCCGGCAACTTTCCAACGGGGCGGCAAGCGAACCGGGGAATTAAGACCCTGGGCTGTTGGACTGTCAATTGAACCTTGGGCACCCTGAAGAGCCCCCCTGGGGAGCCAACCCCATGGAGGCCCGCCTGGGGGTGTGAGGCCGCGCCGCGACTGCCGCCAGGTGCGGCAGTAGCATGGCCCGTTGCGCTTGTGTTGCACCACGGCCCCGAGGGTTCAAACCATGCTGATCCGAGTGCTCTCCCACGGCGGCCAGCCGCTGCCGGCACCGACCGTGGCCCGCTTCGACACCGCCGGTGGCTACATCGGACGCGGCATCGACTGCACGCTGGTACTGGCCGACGCCCAACGCCTGATGTCGCGCCGCCATGCGCAGGTGAGCTGGCGCGAGGGCCGCTTTTTCATACGCCGGCTGGGCGCCAACCTCGCGGTGGAAATCGGCGGCCAGGCCCTGGGCGCGCAAGCCGAAGCGCCCCTGGCTCCAGGCATGAGCCTGCGCATAGGCCCCTACCTGCTGGAAGCCGAGGCCGAGGCCGCCGAAGCGCCCTCGCCCGCGGCGATCCGGGACTTGCCCACCCCTGCCGCTGCAGCGCCCGCCGCCCGCCCAAGCGCCTTCAGCGAGGTGCTGGGTGCTGCCGCGCCGCCGCCCGATATGGATGCGTCCGCACCCATGCGGGCGCCTGCGGCCGGCACGCCTTCCGGGCCCGCGCCCGGCACGTCCCCCCAGCCCGCCGCGGCGAGCGCACCTGCCGCAGCCGACGCGGCGGTGCTGCTGGGGGCGCTGTATGGCGGGCTGGAGCAGCCCATGCCGCCGGCACCCACGGCGCAGGACCTGCAGCTCGTTGGCCGGCTGCTGCACGAGGCCTTGGGCGGGCTGCTGCAGTTGCTGGCCGCGCGCCACGTGGCCAAGCGCGAGCTGGGCGCGGCGGGCACGCGGCTGCAGGCACGCGAGAACAACGCCCTGAAATTCTCGCCGGACGTGGACACCGCGCTGGCGCACCTGCTGGGCCCGCTGCGCCGCGGCTTCATCCCGCCGCTGGCGGCGGTGCGCGAGGCCTTCGAGGACGTGCGCACGCACGAGATCGCGCTGCTGGCCGGAGCGCGCGCGGCACTGGACGCGCAGCTCGCCCAACTCGCGCCACAGGCCCTGGAGCCGCAGCGCCCCGGGCGCGGCGGCTGGGGCGCGCCGCTGGACGTGTGGCGCAAGGCGCAGCTGTGGGAGCGCTACTGCGCGCTGCATGCCCAGGCGCAGGCGCAACTGCAGGAACAGTCCGACCCCTTCTCGGCGCGCGCCTTCGTGGAAGCCTACGAGGCACAGCGTGAAAAGCTCTCGCGCGCGGCCGATGCGCAATGACCCGGCACCCAACCGGCGCGAAACCCGTGGCTACAATGGCCGCCTTTCCGAGGAGCGTTGCAAGGTCGGCTGTCCGCGTCAGGACCCTGGCCCCAGGCTCGGAAGCCTTTCCCAAGCAACCGCGCTCACCCGCAACGTCCGGCACGTGGGTGAGTCCGTCCTCCCGGCATGCGCGTGCGTTGCGGGCTCTGCACTGGAGCCTCCATGAACGCCGTTCTCAAGCCCGCTCAAGACTACGTCATCGCTGACGCCTCCCTGGCCGACTGGGGCCGCAAGGAAATCCGCATCGCGGAAACCGAGATGCCCGGCCTGATGGCCACCCGCGAGGAGTTCGCCGCGCAGCAGCCGCTCAAGGGCGCGCGCATCACCGGCAGCCTGCACATGACCATCCAGACCGCCGTGCTGGTGGAGACGCTGCAGGCGCTGGGCGCCGAAGTGCGCTGGGCCTCGTGCAACATCTTCTCCACCCAGGACCACGCCGCCGCCGCGCTGGTGGCCACCGGCACCCCGGTGTTCGCCTACAAGGGCGAGACGCTCAAGGACTACTGGGACTACACGCACCGCATCTTCGAGTTCGGCGCCAAGGGCAGCGAGGGCGAAGGCCCCAACATGATCCTGGACGACGGCGGCGACGCCACGCTGCTCATGCACCTGGGCAAGCGCGCCGAGAAGGACGCCAGCCTCATCGCCAACCCGACCTCCGAGGAAGAGCGCGAGCTCTTCAGCGCCATCAAGGCCAAGCTGGCCGAGGACAGCACCTGGTACTCGCGCAAGTCCGCCCAAATCGTCGGCGTGACCGAGGAGACCACCACCGGCGTGCACCGCCTCAAGGAAATGAGCGCCAAGGGCACGCTGCTGTTCCGCGCCATCAACGTCAACGACTCCGTCACCAAGAGCAAGTTCGACAACCTCTACGGCTGCCGCGAGTCGCTGGTGGACGGCATCAAGCGCGCCACCGACGTGATGATCGCCGGCAAGGTGGCCGTGGTGTGCGGCTACGGCGACGTGGGCAAGGGCTCCGCCCAGGCCCTGCGCGCGCTCAGCGCCCAGGTGTGGGTGACCGAGATCGACCCCATCAACGCGCTGCAGGCCGCGATGGAAGGCTTCAAGGTCGTGACCATGGAGTGGGCCGCCGACAAGGGCGACATCTTCGTCACCACCACCGGCAACCGCGACGTCATCACCTTCGAGCACATGGCCGCCATGAAGGACCAGGCCATCGTCTGCAACATCGGCCACTTCGACAACGAGATCCAGGTCGCCAAGCTGGAGCAGCAGTGCAAGTGGGAGGAGATCAAGCCCCAGGTGGACCACGTGGTGTTCCCGGACGGCAAGCGCATCATCCTGCTGGCCAAGGGCCGCCTGGTGAACCTGGGCTGCGCCACCGGCCACCCCAGCTTCGTGATGAGCTCCTCCTTCGCCAACCAGACCATCGCCCAGATCGAGCTGTTCACGCACAGCGACGCCTACGACGTGGGCAAGGTGTACGTGCTGCCCAAGCACCTGGACGAGAAGGTGGCCCGGCTGCACCTGAAGAAGGTCGGCGCCATGCTCACCGAGCTGAGCGACGAGCAGGCCGCGTACATCGGCGTGCCCAAGCAGGGCCCGTACAAGCCCGACACCTACCGCTACTGACGGGGAAAGCGGCAAGCGCTGCGCCGGCCGCCTGCAAGGAAGGAAGTTGCCCATGCGAGTGGACCAGCTGCTGGTGCAGCGCGGCCTGGCGCCCAGCCGCTCGGCGGCGCAGCGCCTGATACAGCGCGGCGCCGTGCGCTGGCTCTCGCCCACGGGCTGGAGCGTGCCCAGGAAGGCGGGCGACGAGCTGCCCGCCGGCTGCGAGCTGCAGGTGGCCGACGACGCCGAGCTGCGCTGGGTGTCGCGCGGCGGCCTGAAGCTCGAAGGCGCGCTGAGCGCCACCGGGCTGGACCTCGCGGGCCGCACCGCGCTGGACGTGGGCCAGAGCACCGGCGGTTTCACGCACGTGCTGCTGGCGCAGGGCGTGCAGCGCGTGGTGGGCGTGGACGTGGGCCATGGCCAGCTGCACCCCAGCCTGCGCGACGATCCGCGCGTGCAAGCCTTTGAAGGCCTCAACGCCCGCCAGTTGTTGCCGCAACAGTTGGGCCAGGCCATGCCGGCCGGCGGCTTTGGCTTCATCACCGGTGACCTGTCCTTCATCTCGCTGACGCTGGTGCTGCCGGCCCTGGCGCCGCTGCTGGCGCCGCGGGGCGACCTGTTGATGCTTGTCAAACCGCAGTTCGAGCTGCAGCCGGCGGACATCGGCAAGGGCG
Source organism: Azohydromonas lata NBRC 102462 (assembly GCF_001571085.1). Classification (GTDB taxonomy): domain Bacteria; phylum Pseudomonadota; class Gammaproteobacteria; order Burkholderiales; family Burkholderiaceae_C; genus Azohydromonas; species Azohydromonas lata. The sequence continues at coordinate 43,486 of NZ_BCTC01000002.1, read as the reverse complement.
GCCTCGTGAAGGACGCCGCCGCCTACGCCCGCGTGGAGCAGCGCCTGCGCGACGCTTGCGCCGAGTGCGCGCTGCACGTGCAGGGCTGGCTGGACAGCCCCGTGACCGGCGGCGACGGCAACCGTGAATTCTTCGTGTGGGCGCGGCCCGCACGCCAGGGAGACGACACATGACTCAAGCCATGGCGCGGGACTTCCCGCTCAGCCTGGAGTTCTTTCCGCCCAAGACGCCCGAGGGCGTGACCAAGCTCGCGGCCGCGCGCGAGCAGCTCTACGCGCTCAGGCCGGAGTTCTGCTCCGTGACCTATGGGGCCGGCGGCTCCACGCAAAGCGGCACGCTGCAGACAGTGCAGGCCATCCTGGCCGAAGGCCACGAGGGCGCGCCGCACTTCTCGTGCATAGGCGCCAGCCGCGACTCGATACGCGAGCAACTGGCCGTGTTCAAGGCCGCGGGCATTCGCCGCATCGTGGCGCTGCGCGGCGACCTGCCCAGCGGCTTCGGCGCGGGCGCCCTGGGCGAGTTCCGCTACGCCAGCGACCTGGTGCGCTTCATCCGCGAGGAGACGGGCTCGCACTTCACCATTGAAGTCGGCGCCTATCCCGAGATGCATCCGCAGGCGCGCTCGCCGCGGGCCGACCTGCTGGCCTTCGCCACCAAGGTCGAGGCCGGCGCCAGCTCGGCCATCACGCAGATGTTCTTCAACGCCGATGCCTACTTCCGCTTCGTGGACGATGCGCGCGCACTGAACGTCAACATTCCCATCGTGCCGGGCATCATGCCCATCACCAATGCGTCGGGCATCCTGCGCTTTGCCGACGCCTGCGGCACCGAGGTGCCGCGCTGGATGCGGCTGCGGCTGGAGTCCTTCGGCGACGACACGGCCTCCATCAAGGCCTTCGGCCTGGACGTGATCACGGCGCTGTGCGAGAAGCTGCTGGCCCAGGGCGTGCCTGCGCTGCACTTCTACACCATGAACCAGTCCGCCGCGGTGCTGGAACTGTGCCGCCGCCTGGGCCGCTGAGCCGGCCAATTTGATTCAGATCAGCTTTCAGGGTTGGGCCTTGCGGACGTGGCGAGTCCGCAACAACCCTGATTGACATTGCTTCAGCTCAATTCACTGGCCAGGGCCGGCGCCTTTAATCCCCTTCTGCCACACGGCTTTAACCCCGTATCGAGGAGAAGAGGACATGAAAAAGCACCTGATCGCCATCGCCGCCCTGGCCGCCCTGGCTGCCCCCCTGGCTCAAGCCCAGGACACCGGCGACTGGATCGTGCGTGGCCGCGCGCTGCATCTGGATTCGGCTGACAAGGGCTCCCTGGGCGACGCCGGCCTGAAGCTGGACAACAAGACTTTTCCTGAAGTCGACATCACCTACTTCTTCACGCCCAACCTGGCTGCCGAGCTGGTCCTGACCTACCCGCAAAAGCATGACCTGACCCTGGGCGCCCTGGGCAAGGTCGGCACCGTCAAGCACCTGCCCCCGACCCTGAGCCTGCAGTACCACGTCACCGGCCTGCAGGGCTTCCGTCCTTACGCCGGCGTGGGCATCAACTACACTCGCTTCTCCAACCTGAACCTGATCGTGCCGTCCAGCTACGACAAGAACAGCTTCGGCCTGGCTTTCGGCGCTGGCGTGGACGTGCCGCTGAGCGGCGGCTGGCTGCTGAACCTGGACGTCAAGAAGGTACACATCCACCTGACGGACGTGAACATCCCGGCGCTGAACGTGTCCAACGGCACCTTCAAGGTCGATCCGACCCTGATCAGCGTCGGCGTGGGCTACCGCTTCTAAGCAGTCCCCGCTCCAAAGAGAACGGCGGCCCGCGGGCCGCCGTTTTTCATGGGTGCCAGGCCTGGACGCGCCTGCGGTTGCCGGCGCATCCAGCACCAAACTTCAATCAGGTTGCTGCCAAGCCAAACCTTCTTCGTTGAGGATGGCGTCCAGCGGCACGTCGTGCGGCTCGCCCTTGAGCCACGGCACCCAGCCGTGCGTGTAGGCCAGGCCCACGGTGTAGGGGCGCGGCTGCAGCGCAGCGAGCGTGCGGTCGTAGAAGCCGCCGCCGTAGCCCAGCCGCAGCCCGCCCGGCCCATAGCCCACGCAGGGCACCAGCAGCATCTCGGGCTGGAAGCTCTCGGTGTCCTTGGGCTTGGGGATGCCGAACGCGTCCTCCTCCATGGGGCAACCGGGCCACCACACGTGAAAGCGCAGCTGCTTGGTTTCGCGGTCAATCACCGGCAGGCCGATGCGGCGGCCCGGCTCGGCCTCGCTCCAGCGGTAGAGCGCGGGCAGCGCGTCGAACTCGCCCTTGATGGGCCAGTACGCGCCGATGGCCGTTTCCTTGCGGGTGCACAGCCACACGCGCAGCACCTGCTGCAGGTATTGCGCGCGCTGCAGCCGGTCCACCAGCGACTGGCGCTCGGCTTGCAACTGGCGGCGCAGCAGGGTCTTGTCTCGCGAAAAGTCCAGCGGCAGGGACGAAGGTGTCGTCATGGCGGCAAGGGCAAAAGCGCAGTGAGGGAAAGGCCCCCATTGTGCCGGCAGCGCATTGCGCTGGACTTGTGCCCCGGCAAGCAGCCCCAGCATGGCCCGCCACGGGCCGCCGCCGGCACCCTCAGCCCGCAGCCAGCGGGGCGCCGCGTCCGCGCAAGGCGCGGTGCACGCGCGACAGCAGCGGCCGCAGCCACTGCGCGCTCCACGCGGCCACCGGCCCCGGCGCCAGCAGCAGCTCGAAGCGGCTGTCGCGCCAACCCTCGGCCACGAACTCCACCCCGGCGGGCAACTCCAGCCGCTGGCCGGCGCGCAGCCACAAGTCCTCGCTGGCGCTGCGCGCGCCGGCGCTGGGCGTGACCCACAACTCGCCCTCCAGCACGCGCAGGAAACGGCGGTGGCGCGTGGCCGCCAGACGCCGCGCCTGCCGGCGCGACAGCGTCCACACCGGCGCGGCGGCGCCTTGCGAGCGTTGCGTTTCAGGCATCAAAATCTGCGTCTTCATGTGGGCCTCCTGGCGTCCGTCACAGCTCTACTATCGTGGCGATACCCCCTGCCGGTCCAATGACTTCACAAGCCTTGATTGATGCGCCCTGATCATGAATAGAGTGCCCCACCGCCCGCTCTCCGTCGGCGCGCTGCGCAGCTTCGAGGCCGTGGCGCGGCTGCTGAGCTTTCGCGCCGCGGCGCAGGAGCTGCACCTCACGCAGTCGGCCGTGAGCCGCCAGATCCAGGCGCTGGAAGAGGAGGTGGGCGCACAGCTCTTCACGCGCGGCACGCGCCACGTGGAGCTCACCACCGCCGGCGCCACGCTGCAGCGCGCCGTGCTGCCCATGCTGGAGCGGCTGGACGCCACGGTGCGCCAGATCCGCCTGGCACGCGGGCGGCGCCAGGTGAGCATCTCCACCTTCGCGTCGCTGGCCTCGCTGTGGCTGCTGCCGCGGCTGGAAGCCTTCCAGCGCCAGCACCCCGACATCGACATCCGCGTCAGCGCCACCGACAACATGGCCGACCTCGACGACCCCGAGGTCGACCTCGTGCTGCGCTACACCCTGCCCAGCGCCGTGCCGCCGGACTCGCAGCGCCTCTTCGGCGAGCGGCTCACGCCCGTGGTCAACGCCGGCTACCTGGCCCAATCGCGCGCGGGCCTGGCGCCGCCGCTGGAGTCGCCCGCCGACCTGGCGCGGCACACCCTGCTGGAGGAGGACGACAACCGCCCCTCCGCCGAGTACCTGAGCTGGCGCCACTGGCTGCGCCAGCAGGGCGTGCCGCGGCTGGAGCCCGCGCGCTGGATCTACCTGAACTTCACGTACCAGCAGGTGCAGGCCGCGCTGGCCGGCCAGGGCGTGGCGCTGGCGCGGCTGGCGCTGGTGCACGAGTCGCTCGCCCGCGGCGAGCTGGTGGAGCCCTTTGGCGCGGCCGCGCGCGCGCACTCGCCCTACGCCTACTGGCTCATCACCGGGCGCGCCACGCGGCCGCGCCCGGAGCTGGCGCAACTGCAGCAGTGGCTGCTGGCGCAGGCCGCGGCCTCGTGCCTGGCGCTGGGCGAGGACGCCGCGCCGGCGGCCTGAGGCACTGCGCGCACCGGCCGCTTTTCACGCCAAGGCGATGTTTTCGAACGGGAATTGAGCCTGCTATGCCGTGCACGGCGGCAGGGCATTTTTTGCACGCTTGGACCGGGCCCGCGCTGCGCTAGATTCAGCCGGTTCTCCTCCTGTCGCTCCTCCATGAACCGCCATTTCCGCCTGGCCGCGCTGTCGCTTGCGCTGCTGTCCGCCCTGCCCTGCGCCCTTCCCGCCGCCCATGCCCAAAGCGGCGACGACATCGTGGTGGAGGCCCGCGACGCGCTGCGCAAGCGCGACCGCATGAAGCTCGCCGCCGCGCGCAGCCTGGTCAACGCCGAACAGCACCCGCTGGCCTCCTGGGTCGAGTACTGGGAGCTCGGCAACCGCCTGGCGCAGGCCACGACCGATGAGGTCGAAGCCTTCTACACGCGCTGGAGCGGCACCTACGTCGAAGACCGGCTGCGCAACGACTGGCTGCTGGAGCTGGGCCGCCGCCGCGACTGGTCGGCCTTCAGCCGCGACTACCCGCGCTTTCGCATGAACGACGACCGCGAGGTCAGCTGCTACGCGCTGCTCTCCGACCATCTCGCCGGCAAGGACGTGCGCGAGGCCGCGCGCGAGGCCTGGTTCGCGCAGCGCGACCTGGACGACGGCTGCCACCTGCTGGCCTCCACGCTGGTTCGCGCCGGCGTGTTCAGCACCGACGAGATCTGGCAGAAGGTGCGCCTGGCCGCCGAGGGCAACCGGCCCAAGGCCGCGATGGCCGCCGCGGCGCTGCTGAACGTGCCGGGCCTGACCGCCAGCGTCAGCGACGCCTTCAGCCAGCCCCCGCGCTACCTGGCCCGCAAGGCCTCGGCCGGCGACCGCACCGGTGCCGAGCTCACCGCGCTGGCGTTGGCCCGCGCCGCCGCGTCCGACCCCGAAAGCGCCGCCACCCTGGCGCAGGACTGGCAAAACCGCCTGCCGCCGCAGCTCGCCGGCTGGGTGTGGGGCCAGGTGGGCCTGCAGGGCGCGCTGAAACTGCTGCCGCAGGCCTCGGAGTGGTACCTGCGCGCCGGCGCCCTGGCCGTGGCGCCCGGCCCCAAGGTGGCGTGGAGCGAGGACATGCTGGCCTGGCAGGCGCGCGCCGCGCTGCGCGGCAGCCCACAGCGCTGGGCCCTGGTGCGCGACGCCGTGGACGCCATGCCCGGCGCACGCCAGCGCGAACCGGTGTGGGTGTACTGGAAGTCCCGCGCCGTGCTGGCCGAAGCCGTGCGCGGCGCCGACGGCGACCCCGTGCGCCAGCAGGCGCAGCAGGCGCTGGCGGGCATCGCCACCGGCGTGGGCTACTACGGCAAGCTCGCCGCCGAGGAACTGGGCCGCAAGCCCGCGCTGCCGCCCACCCCCCAGCCCCTGAGCAAGGCCGAGCGCGAGGCGGCCAACGCCAACCCGGGCCTGTCGCGCGCGCTGCAGCTCATAGACATCGGCCTGCGCAACGAGGGCGTGCGCGAGTGGAATTTCACGCTGCGCGGCATGGACGACCGCGCGCTGCTGGCCGCCGCGCAGCGCGCCTGCGAGCGCGAGGTGTGGGACCGCTGCATCAACACCAGCGAGAAGACCCGCGACGAGATCGACATGAACCAGCGCTTCCCCATGCCGCACCGCCAGGCGGTGCTGCGCGAGGCGCGCGCCATCGGCCTGGACCCGGCCTACGTCTACGGCCTCATACGGCAGGAGTCGCGCTTCATCACCGACGCGCGCTCGCACGTGGGCGCCTCGGGGCTGATGCAGGTCATGCCCGCCACCGCGCGCTGGACGGCCAAGAAGCTGGGCATTCCCTACTCCGGCGACCTCATCACCGACCGCGACACCAACCTCAAGATCGGCACGGGCTATCTGAAACTCGTGCTGGACAGCTTCGAGGGCCACCAGGCCCTGGCCGCCGCGGCCTACAACGCCGGCCCGGGCCGGCCGCGGCGCTGGAGCGAGGGCGGCACGCTGGAGGCCGCGGTGTGGGCCGAGAGCATCCCCTTCAACGAGACGCGCGACTACGTGCAGAAGGTGCTGTCCAACGCGGTGGACTACGCCGCGCTCATCGCCGGGCAGCCCATGAGCCTGAAGTCGCGCCTGGGCGCCACCATTGGGCCCGGTACGCGCGCGCCGGACGCTGAACTGCCGTAAGGCCGCGCCTGTCATTTGCCAGTGCAAGCAGTCCGTCACCTGGAGACCGTCATGAAGCGAGTTCTCATCCTGGGCGGCACCGGCTTCGTGGGCCGGGCCCTGTGTGCCCAACTGGCCGAGCGCCATCCCGACACCGAGGTCGTGGTGCCCACGCGCCACACCGGCCAGCGCCGCGCCCTGCTGGCGCTGCCGGACGTGCAGATGGTGCAGGCCGACATCCACGACGAGGCGGCGCTGGCGCGGCTGCTGCAGGGCTGCGACGCGGCGGTGAGCCTGGTGGGCGTCCTGCACGGCGACGAGGCGCGCTTTCGCCGCGTGCACGCCGAGCTGCCGCGCAAGCTCGTGCATGCCTGCCGCGTCGCGGGCGTGCGGCGCATCGTCCACGTCAGCGCCCTGGGCGCGGCGCCGGACGCGCCGTCGCGCTACCTGCGCTCCAAGGCTGCCGGCGAGGCCGCGCTGCTGACCTCGGGCCTGGACGTGACTCTCCTGCGCCCCTCGGTGATCTTCGGCGAGGAGGACCATTTCCTGAACCTGTTCGCCAGGCTGCAGGCCTGGGCCCCGGTGATGCCGCTGGCCGGCGCCCACGCCCGCTTCCAGCCCGTGTGGGTGCACGACGTGGCGCGGGCGCTGCTCAAGTGCCTGGAAGACCCGCACACCACCACAGGCCAGACCTACGAGCTGGCCGGCCCGCACGTGTACACGCTGGCCGAGCTGGTGCAGCTGGCCGGGCGCGCCTGCGGGCATGAGCGCCCCATCATTCCGCTGCCGGACGCCGTGGGCCGGCTGCAGGCCGGCTTCATGCAACTGCTGCCCGGCGAGCCGCTGATGTCCGGCGACAACCTGGACTCCATGAAGGTGGACAACGTCGCCAGCGGCCAGCTCCCGGGGCTGCAGGCCTTGGGCATACAGCCCGCGGCCGTCTCGGCCATCGCGCCGGAATACCTCTCGGCGCGACACGGCTGCCAGCGGCTGGACTTGCTGCGGGCTCGCGCGCGGCGCGGCTGACGCCGCCCCCGGGCCGCCGCCGGCCCTGAAAACGGCAAAGGCCGCTTCGTGCGGCCTTTGCTGTTCCTGCGGGAGGCGTTTACTTCGCCTTCTTCACCGGCCGCTGCCACCCCGACAGCGACACCTGCCGGGCGCGCCCAACGGTGAGCTGGTCGGCCGGGGCGTCCTTGCTGATGGTGGAGCCACCGCCAATGGTGGCGCGGTCGCCGATGGCGACCGGCGCCACCAGCACGCAGTTGGAGCCGATGCGCACGTCCTCGCCGATCACCGTGCGGTGCTTGTTGACGCCGTCGTAGTTGGCGGTGATGGAGCCCGCGCCGTAGTTGGTGCGCGCGCCCACCGTGGCGTCGCCCAGGTAGGCCAGGTGGTTGGCCTTGGCGCCGCGCGCCAGCGTGGAGTTCTTCACCTCCACGAAGTTGCCGATGTGCACCTCCTCCGCCAGTTGCGCACCCGGGCGCAGCCGCGCGAAGGGGCCGATCTGCGCCTGGCTGCCCACCTGCGCGCCGTCGATGTGGGTGAAGGCGGCGATCTGCACGCCCGCGCCTATGCGCGCGTTGCGGATGACGCAGTGCGGGCCGACGCGCACGCCGTCGCCCAACTGCACCTCGCCCTCGAACACGCAGCCCACGTCGATGTCCACGTCCTGGCCGCAGGAGAGCTGGCCGCGCAGGTCGAAGCGCGCCGGGTCCATCAGCCGCACGCCGGCTTCCATGAGCGCCTCGGCCTGCTGGCGCTGGAAGCGGCGCTCCAGGTCGGCCAGTTGCGCCGGGCTGTTGACGCCCAGCACCTCGGTCTCGCCCGCGGCGGGCGTGGCCACCACCGGCACGCCGTCGGCCACGGCCATGGCCACGATGTCGGTCAGGTAGTACTCGCCCTGGGCGTTGTCGTTGTTCAGTTGCGATACCCAGCGCTGCAGCAGCGCCGTGGGCGCGGCCATCATGCCGGTGTAGACCTCGCGGATGCGGCGCTGGGCGTCGCTGGCGTCCTTGTGCTCGACGATGGCGCGCACCTGCTCGCCCTCGCGGACGATGCGGCCGTAGCCGCTGGCGTCGGCCAGCTCGATGGTCAGCAGCGCCAGGCGCTGGCCGCCGCAGGCCTCGATCAGCGCCTGCGCCGTCTGCGCGCGGATGAGCGGCACGTCGCCGTTGAGGATGAGCGTGGTCTGCTGCGCCACATCCAGCGCGGGCGACGCCTGCTGGATGGCATGCCCCGTGCCCAGTTGAGGCATCTGGCGGACGAACTGGAGGCCGGGTGCGGCCACAGCGGCTTCCACCGCTTCGGCGCCGTGGCCCGTGATGACCACCGTGCGCCGCGAATCCAGCGCCTCCACGGTGGACAGCACATGCTGCAGCAGGCTGCGGCCGGCGAGCTTGTGCAGCACTTTGGGCAGCGCTGACTTCATGCGGGTGCCTTTGCCCGCGGCCATGATGACGACGTTGGATGCCATGAAAACTGAGTCCTTGCGAGGTTGGCGGATTATCGCGGCGGCCCTGCTGCTGCTGGCGCTCGGCGGCTGCGGCGCCATGCGGCTGGTCTACAAGCAAGCGGATGAGCTGCTGTACTGGTGGGCCGACGGCTACGCCGACTTCACCGACGAGCAGGCCCCGCGCGTGCGCGCGGCCATCGCCCAGTGGTTCGACTGGCACCGCCACACGCAACTGCCCGTCTACGCCGCGCGGCTGGCGCAACTGCAGCCGCAAACCGCGGCCGACACCACGCCTGCGGCGGTGTGCGCGCTGCGCGACGAAGGCGAGCACTGGGCCGAGGCCGCCTTCACGCACGGCCTGCCCACCGTGGCCGCGCTGGCCGTGACGCTGCAGGCCGACCAGCTCAAGAACATCCAGAAGCGCTTCGACAAGGTCAACCGCGACTACCGCTCGGACTTCGTGAAGCCGGACGCCGCCGCGCAGCGCCAGGCGCTGCACAAGCGCACGGTGGAGCGGGCGGAAAAGCTCTACGGGCGGCTGGAGCGCGCGCAGCGCGAGCGCATCGCCCAACTGGAGGCCGACACGCCCTTCGACGGCGAGCGCTCCCTGCAGTTGCGCGTGGCGCGCCAGCAGGAGGTGCTGCGCACCCTGCGCGGCCTGCAGGGCGCCACGCCCGCGCAGGCGCAGGACGCCCTGCGCGCCCTGGCGCAGCGCCTGCAGGCGCCTGCTCAGGACGATTTAAACCGCTACCAGGCCGCGCTGGAGCAGTTCAACTGCGGCCTGGCCGCCGAGATCCACAACCTCACCACGCCGGAACAGCGCCGCACCGCACGCGAGCGGCTGCAGGGGTGGGAGATGGATTTCAGGGCGCTGGCGGCGCCGGCCAAGGGGTGAGCGTGCGCCGCAAGCCGGCGAGCCGCGCCCACGACCTCGTCATCCCCGCGCAGGCGGGGACCCAGGCGGTCCCCTATCGCAACGTGAGCTGCGAGGCAGGACCTGCTGCCTGTCAGCCCCACAACGCTGCTGCCGGGCCCTCAAGGCGCCTTGGCCGATTCCGCCTCCAGCGGCACGTTCACGCGCCGCGGCGAGGGGTTGCCCTGCGGGAAGTCGGCCAGCGCGGCGCGGAACATGGCCTCGTACAGCGCCGGGCTGCCGGCGAGCGCGCCGTCGCTGCGCGCGTGGCCCTCGTACAGCACCGCGCCGCCGTTGCGATCGCGTATGAGCACGCTCACCTCGCGCTCGTACCAGGGCGTGCTGAAGGACGGCCCCCACCACGGCGGCCCCCACGGGTTGCCCCAGAAGCCCGGATAGCGCCGACCCGGCACCGTCCACGCCGGCCCCCACGGGCCGCCCCACGGACCCCAGGCGTAGTCCAGCCGCTCAAAGCGCATGTTGCGCAGGTTGACCTGCACGCTCACGGCGGCCTGCGCCGCGTCGGCCGCGGGCGTGAAGGCGGCCTGCGCCAGCGCGGGCCGCGCCGCGTCTTCGAGCTGCTGCTGCAGCGTCAGCTCGGCCTGCTGCGAGGGCAGCCGCTCGAACACGTAGCGGCCCCCGGGCGTGCGCCCGGCGGGCCAGGCGCCATAGCCCACCACGTCGGACGACACCTGGTTGAGCGAGGCACAGCCGCTGACCGCGACGGCGGCGGCCAGCGCAAGCGGCAGGCGGTGGAACTTCATGACGGGGCTCCCGTGACGGGTGGGTTCGGCAAGCGCCATGCCCCGCCAGGCGAGGCCGGCGCCCGCGCCGGGGTTCAGCGGTCGAGCTGCAGCTGCACCACGTTCTGCACCGGCGGCTCGTCGTCGTGGTCAAAGGCCTTGTCGCCCTCCGGATCGGCCAGGCCCGTGGCCTTGAGACCCGTGAAGTCGTAGAGCCGCTTGTCCATCATGTGCGACGGGACGATGTTGCCCATGGCGGTGAACATGTTGTCGATGCGGCCGGGGAAGCGCTTGTCCCAGTCGCGCAGCATCTGCTTGATCTGCACGCGCTGCAGGTTCTCCTGGCTGCCGCACAGGGTGCAGGGAATGATGGGGTACTGCCGGTGCGCGGCCCAGCGCTCGATGTCGGTCTCGGCCGCGTAGGCCAGCGGGCGGATGACGATGTTCTTCCCGTCGTCGCTCACGAGCTTCGGCGGCATGCCCTTCATGCGGCTGCCGAAGAACATGTTCATGAACAGCGTCTGCAGCATGTCGTCGCGGTGGTGGCCCAGCGCGATCTTGGTGGCGCCCAGCTCGCCCGCGACGCGGTAGAGGATGCCGCGGCGCAGCCGCGAGCACAGGCTGCACATCGTCTTGCCCTCGGGGATGTGCTTCTTGACGATGCTGTAGGTGTCCTGGTTCTCGATGTGGAACGGGATGCCCAGGCCCTTGAGGTACTCCGGCAGCACGTGCTCGGGGAAACCGGGCTGCTTCTGGTCCAGGTTCACGGCCACCAGCTCGAACTTGATGGGCGCGCGCTGGCGCAGGTTCATCAGGATGTCCAGCAGCGTGAAGCTGTCCTTGCCGCCGGACAGGCAGACCATGACGCGGTCGCCCTCCTCGATCATGTTGAAGTCGGCAATGGCCTGGCCGACCTGGCGGTGCAGCCGCTTGGCTAATTTGTTGATCTCGAACGCAGCCTTCTTCTCGGCGCGGCGCGCCTCCTCGTCGGCGTCGGCGGGGGCCTGGGCCAGGGTCTGCGCCGACAGTTCGGCGTCTTGCCCGTTCAGGGCGGGGGCGGGGATGCTGCTCATGGTGATGCTCAGGAGGCCTGGGACTCGTCGTTCTTGACCGCGAAGACTTCAACGCCCACGGCCTCGCAGTCGGGATACACGTCGGGCTTTTCGGTGGACACGCGCGCGGCCATGACGCGCGGGTGGGCCAGCATGAGGGCCAGCACGTCGTCGCACAGCGTTTCCTGCAGGTGGATGTGGCCGCGCGAGACGCGCTCGGCGATGGTGCGGCGGATGAAGTCGTAGTCCACCACCTCGGCCAGCTCGTCGGCCTTGGGCGTGGACAGTGCCAGCGGGATGTAGAGCTCCACGTTGATCAGCACCCGCTGCTCGCCCTTCTTCTCGAAGTCGTGCACGCCGATGTTGATCCAGACCTCGTAGTTGCGCAGGAACAGCCTGCGGCAGGACATGAGGCTGGGATGGGAGAGCAGGCTTTGCATGACTTCAATCGGTGTTCGTGGGCGCGAGGAAAAGCACGTCGCGCGCCTGGCGTGCCAGGTGTTGGCCGCCATCCACCAGCAGCGTGGTGCCGGTGATGGCCGGCGATTCGAGGACGAAGCGCACGGCGTGCGCGATGTCCTCGGCGGTGGAGGAGCGGCCCAGGGGCGTCATCGCATGCGCGGCCTGGAACTGCCGCTCGTCCATGGGCCCGGAGGGCAGCGTGACGCCGGGCGCCACGCCCGCCACGCGCACCCGCGGCGCCAGCGCCATGGCCAGCAGCGTGGTGGCGCTCTCCAAAGCCGCCTTGGACAGGGTGTAGGACAAGTGGTCCGGATTCGGGTTCCACAGCTTCTGGTCCAGCAGGTTCACCACGCAGCCGCGCGCGCCCTCGCGCGTGGCCAGGTGGGCATGCAGCGCCTGCGCCAGCAGCACGGGCGCGGCGGTGTTGGCCTTCCATTGCCGCTCCATGGCGGCATGGGAAAAGGTCTCCACCGTGTCGTGCTCGAACAGCGAGGCGTTGTTGACCACCGCGTCCAGCCGGCCGAAAGCCCTCACCGCCGCCGGGACGAGGGCGCGCGTGGCGGCCTCGTCACACAGGTCGGCGCTGAGGATCTCGCAGCGCGCGCCCAGGGCGCGCACGGCCTCGGCGGTGTCGTGCGCTTCGCCCTGCGAGCCGCGGCAGTGCAGCGCCACGTCCCAGCCGTGGGCGGCCAGCTCCAGGGCGATGCTGCGCCCTATGCGGCGGGCGCTGCCGGTAACCAGCACGGCGGGTCGCTGGACCATGATTCCTACAATCCCAACATGCGAAAAGACGAACCCGCCAGTGTATCGGCCGAGCTGGCCCACCGATTGCGCCAGGACATCGCCGCCGAAGGCGGATGGTGGCCTTTTGACCGCTTCATGGCCGCCGCGCTGTACACGCCGCACCTGGGCTACTACGCCCACGGCGGCGTGAAGTTCGGCGCCCTCCCCGAAGGCGGCAGCGACTTCATCACCGCGCCGGAGCTCAGCCCGCTCTTCGGCCACACGGTGGCCGTGCAGGTGGCGCAGGTGCTGGACGAGGCGGGCCTGGACGAGGTCGTCGAGTTCGGCGCCGGCACCGGCGCGCTGGCGCAGCAGCTCCTGGAGGCCCTGGGCGAGCGCTGCCGCCGCTACACCATCGTGGAGCTGTCGGCCTCGCTGCGGCAGCGCCAGCAGCAGCGGCTGGCCGCCTTCGGCGAGCGCGTGCGCTGGGTGGACGCGCTGCCGGACGTGATCGAAGGCGTGGCCGTGGGCAACGAGGTGCTGGACGCCATGCCCGTGCAACTGCTGCACTGGGACGGCGCACAGTGGCTGGAGCGCGGCGTGGCCGTGGACGAGTGGCGCTTCACGTTCGCCGACCGGCCCACGGACCTGCGCCCGCCCGTGGACGGGCCCTTCCTGCCCGGCACGGTGACGGAAATCCATCCGCAGGCCCGCGCCTTCATCACCACGCTGGCCGAGCGGCTGCAGCGCGGCGCGGCCTTCTTCATCGACTACGGCTTTCCGGAAGCCGAGTACTACCACGTGCAGCGCCACGGCGGCACGCTGATGTGCCACCGCGCCCACCAGGCCGACACCGACCCGCTGTCGGACGTGGGCCTGAAGGACATCACCGCCCACGTGGACTTCACCGGCATCGCCCTGGCCGGCCAGGACGCCGGGCTGGACGTGCTGGGCTACACCTCGCAGGCGCACTTCCTCATGAACTGCGGGCTGGCGCAGCGCCTGGCCGATGCCGGCGTGCGCGAGCGCGCCCTGGGGCAGAAGCTGATGCAGGAGCACGAGATGGGCGAGCTGTTCAAGGTCATCGCCTTCGGCCGCGGGCTGCCTGAAGGGTTCGATCCCGTCGGCTTCACCCGGGGCGACCGCAGCCACCGGCTGTGAGCGGCACCGTCAGGACCGCATGCGCTGGCTGATCGTCTTCCTGCTGGCCTCGCTGGTCTTCAGCGGCCTCAACAGCTGGTTGCGCAAGATCGGCTTGGGCCGCCTGCCCGGGGATTTCACCTTCCGCTGGCGCGGCCGCGAGTTCCACGTGCCGCTGGCCAGCAGCCTGGTGCTGAGCTTGCTGATGGGACTGATCGGCTTGCTGATCTGAGGACGCCCCGGCGCCCGCCTCAGGGCCCGCAAAGCCTGTTCAAAGGCCGAAGGGCTCGCCGCCGTCCTCGTCCTGGCCGGCCCAGCCGGCCAGCCCGGCCTCTATCGCCGCCACCCGCGCCTGCTGCACCGCCTCGCCTATGGCCGGCCCCTTGAGGCCGCGCGCCACGGCCTGCGCCGACGCGGCGTGGGCGTCCATGCCGCGCGCCCAGCCCAGCACGGCCCGCAGGCGGCGGCGCTGCGGGTAGTCCACGTCCTCGCGCCCGGCACGGCCACGCGCGTCGCACTCGCAGGCCAGCAGCAACTGTTCAAAGCGCTCCGGGCGTCGCAGCGCGTCACAGCGCTCCAGCAGCCGCAGCAGCGCCTTGGCATTGAAATCGCCGCTGCGGTGCACGTTGCCGTGCTCGCGCGCCACGACCTCCGCCAGATGTGCGCAGTCGTTGGGCACTTTCAAGCGCTCGCAGACGTCCTGCAGCAGCTTCACGCTGCGCATCTCGTGCCCCAGGTGGCGCGGCAGGATCTCGGCCGGCGTGGTGCCCTTGCCCAGATCGTGGCCCAGGCAGGCGAAGCGCACGGGCAGCGGCGCGTGCAGCCGCGCGGCGCAATCCAGCACCAGCAGCAGGTGCACGCCGGTGTCCACCTCGGGGTGGTGCGCTTCCGGCTGCGGCACGCCCCACAGGCGATCCACCTCCGGCAGCAGCACGGCCAGCGCGCCGCAGTCGCGCAGCACCTCCAGCATGCGGCTGGGCCGCGGCTCCATCAGCCCGCGCGCGAGCTCCTGCCACACGCGCTCGGGCACCAGGTGGTCCAGCTCGCCCTCGGCCACCATGTGGCGCATCAGCTCCAGCGTCTCGCCGGCCAGGCTGAACTCGGTGAAGCGGGCCGCGAAGCGCGCCACGCGCAGCACGCGCACGGGGTCTTCCACGAAGGCCGGGCTGACGTGGCGCAGCACGCGCTCGCGCAGGTCGCGCTCGCCGCCCCAGGGGTCCACCAGCGTGCCGTCCTCGCGCAGCGCCATGGCGTTGATGGTCAGGTCGCGGCGGCGCAGGTCGTCTTCCAGCGTCACGTCCGGCGCGGCGTACACCGCGAAACCACGGTAACCCCGCCCGCTCTTGCGCTCGGTGCGCGCCAGCGCGTGCTCCTCGCCTGTTTCCGGATGCAAAAAGACCGGGAAGTCCGCGCCGACGTTGCGGTAGCCCGCATCCACCATTTGTTGCGGCGTGGCGCCGACCACCACCCAGTCCGTATCGCTGTGCGGCAGGCCCAGCAGGCGGTCGCGCACGGCGCCGCCGACGATGAAACGTTGCATGCGGCGCAGTCTACGCAGCGCCCCTGGACGCACCTAAAACCGGCGCCGGCATTGCGCCCGCGCATAGAAGATTTGCAACCAAGCATCAACGTCTTGTGACACCCGGCCTTGGAGCACGGGGTGCCACGGGACTCGCGGAGATCGGTAAATACCCGAACGCGCGACGGCTGGCCCCATTCCGGCAAGCCGGCACACCGTCGACGCCCCCTCCATGCGCCGCCGCGGCTCCCTGCCGCCGGCGCCTTATTCCAGAAGTGCCGCCCTTCAGGAGAGATGGCATGAGATCGAAGTCTTGGGTCCTGGCCGCGGCCTTGTCGGCCGCCGCCGTTGTTTTTGCCCCCGCGGTGTTTGCCGTCACGGGAGCGGGCAGCGGGCTGGGCTCCACCACAGCCACGACCGTTGCCGCCAACACGCCGGCCGCCGTGCAGGTGCTGGTGCCTCGCGAAGCCGGGATGGATCCCGGCGCCGTGCGCCCGGTGGCCAACACCTCGCCGGCCACGGTCGCCAAGCCGGGCGAGCCGGACCCGTCGCAAGGCCCCTTCCCCACATCCGAAACCCTGCTGCTGCTGGCCGGGTTGCTGGCCGTGGGCATCATCGTCCGGCGCCGGCAATAGCCGCCGGTGCGCTTGCGGCACGACATGGCGGGCCCCACACGGGGCCCGCCGGCTTTTTGGGGGCTGGCCTACGCCGGCAGCCCGGATGCGCCGGCCCCGGCCTGCCGCTCCATGACTTCGGCGGCCAGGCACAGGTCGTCCCAGGCACGGGCCTTGTCCACCGGGTTGCGCAGCAGGTAGGCCGGGTGGTAGGTCACCACCAGCGGGATGCCCTGGTAGCTGTGCACCTGGCCGCGCAGCTTGCCTATGGGCAGCGTGCTGCGCAGCAGCGACTGCACCGCGAAGCGTCCCATGGCCAGGATCACCTTGGGCTGCACCAGCGCGAGCTGGCGCTGCAGGTAGGGCTCGCACTGCGCCAGCTCCTGCGGCGCCGGGTTGCGGTTGCGCGGCGGGCGGCATTTCAGCGTGTTGGCGATGAACACCTGGCGCTGCGGCTCGGCCGGCTCGCGCGTGAGGCCCAGGGCCTGCAGCATCGCGTCCAGCAGCTCGCCGGAGGGGCCGACGAAGGGTTTGCCCTGCAAATCCTCCTGCTCGCCCGGGGCTTCGCCTACGATCATCCAGTGCGCGCGCTCGTTGCCCATGCCGAAGACGGTGTTGCGGCGGCTGTTGCACAGCTCGCAGGCACGGCAGCTCTCGACCGCGGCGCGCAGCGCGGGCCAGTCCATGCCGGCAATGCCGCGGTCGTCGCCAAAGGCCAGGCCCGGGGCCACGTCCAGCGGCCCGTCCACGCGCAGCGCGGGCGCGGGGGCCGACGCCGCACTGGCGCTGCCGGCCCCGGCCGCCAGGGGCAGCGGCCGGCCCGTGGGCGCCAGCACGGGCGCAGCCGCGACGGGCGCGGGCGCCGGGGCCGGACGCTCCTGGGCCGCGGGCGCCACGGGAGCCTGGACGCGCTGCGCCGGCAGGGCCGGCGGCGGCTCGGTGGCGGGCGCGCCGTTGGCGGCGTGCAGGTCCGCCGCGGCTTGGGCCGTGCCGTCCTGCGCCGCGGGCTGCCAGAGCTTGATGCCCATCCAGGCCAGCATCTGCTGCTGGCGTTCACTGTAGGCCATGGCGTTCAGCCCTCCAGCGGCGCGATGGGCAGGTTCATGAGCAGCGCGTCCTCGCGCTGCCCGCCCGCCGCGGGGTAGTAGGCGCGGCGGCGCCCAACCTGGGCAAAGCCGTAGCGCTCGTAGAGCTCGCGCGCGCCGGTGTTGCTCTCGCGCACTTCCAGCCAGAGGCTTTCGGCCTCCACCAGGCGGCAGTGGTGCACCAGCGCGTCGAGCATGAAGCGGGCGTAGCCGTGGCGCCGTGCCGCGGGCGCCACGGTGATGTTGAGCAGGTGCATCTCGTCCACGCCGTCCATGGCCACGAAGTAGCCCACGGGCGCGCCGCCCGGCGCCTCGCGCAGCAGTTGCGCGAAGTAGCCCGCGTGCAGCGAATCCACGAAGTTGCCGCGGCTCCACGGGAAGTCGTAGCTGGCCTGCTCCAGCACCATCACGGCGTCCAGGTGCGCCACGCGCAGGGGCTCCAGCACGGGGTGCGGCTGCAGCGCGGCGCTCATGCAGCCGCTCCGGCGGCGGCCGTGGCGGCGCGCGCAGCTTCGCGCTCGGCCGTGGTCTGCGCCACCTTGTCGCGCAGGTACAGGGGCAGCGCCTGTGCGGCGTCCAGCGCCTGGCCGGCCACCCAGGCCTGCTGGGCCAGCCGCATGAGGGCGGCGCCGCGGTCGCGCGCCTGCGGCACGTGGCGCGGCGCGGTAGACGAGGCGTCGTCTACGGGCAGCAGGTGCAGCCCGGAGCCGGCCAGCACCTCGGCCTCGCAGCGCCAAGCCCCGGGGGCGTACAGGCCCGGCTCCTGCAGCGTCAGCCAGCCCTGGGGCGTGAACCGGTAGTGCGCGGCGTAGAGCTCGTTCATGCGCGCGTCCATGGCCACGCCGACGCTGAAACCCTCGCCGCCGCCGCATTGGGCGCGCGCGTCCTCGGCCACGACGAGCAGGCTGTCCAGCGCCAGCACGGGCTTGCCCGCGCCATAGGCCAGGCCCTGCGCCACGGAGCAGGCGGTGCGCAGCCCGGTGAAGGCGCCGGGGCCGCGGGCGAAGGCGATGGCGTCCAGGCCGGCCAGCGTCAGCCCGGCGCGCCGCAGCAGCTCCAGCGCCGCGGGCAGCACGCGGCGCGAGGACTCGGCGCCGCCGGCCTCGTCCAGCGTCAGCACGCCCTGCGCGCCGGCCACGGCCAGCACCAGGCGCTCGGTGGAGCAGTCCACCGCCAGCAGGGCTGTGCTCATGCGCAACGCCTCCAGCAGGCCCGCGACGGGAAAGAAAAGAGCAGGGCTTCCATCGGCCCGGATTATCCGGCAGGCCCATCCCGCGGCCAGGGGGCCGGCTAGGATGCCCCGCCATGCCGACCCGTCGCCTCTGCCTCTCCGCCCTGCTCGCCCTGCCCATGGCCTTGCGGGCCCAGACCACCTCCCTGCCTTTACCCTCCGGCACCTCGGACGCCGCCGCCCTGCCCCTGCCTGTGGCCCAGGCGCTGCAGCAAGTGAATTTGCCGCCGCAGGCGCTGGCCGTGCTGGTGCAGGAAGTGAACAACGGCGCGCAGCGCCTGGCCTTCAACACGGCGCAGCCCATGAACCCCGCCTCGGTCATGAAGCTGGCCACCACGGCCGCGGCGCTGGACCTGCTGGGCCCGGCCTGGAGCTGGCGCACCCCGGTGTGGCTGTTGGGCGAGGTGGAGCGCGGCCGGCTGCGCGGCTCGGTGCTCATCCAGGGCCGCGGCGACCCCAAGCTCACCCAGGAGCGGCTGTACCTGCTGATGCGGCGGCTGCGCGCCATGGGCGTGGACCAGATCGAGGGCGACTTCATCCTGGACCGCGCGGCTTTCGAGCCTGCCGCCGGCAGCGCGGGCGACTTCGACGGCGAGCCGCTGCGCCCCTACAACGTGCTGCCCGACGCACTGCTGCTCAACCTGCGCGCCTTGATGCTGAGCTTCATGCCGGACGCCGCGCACGGCGTGGCCCGCGTTGGGCTGGAGCCGCCGCTGGAGGGCGTGCGCGTGGACGCGGTGGTGCCGCTGTCCAACGCCGCCTGCGGCGACTGGCGCGGCGTGCTCAAGGCCGACTTCGCCGACCCCGCCCGGCTGCGCCTGGCCGGCCGCTACCCGCTGGCCTGCGGCGAGCGCCAGTGGCCGCTGGCCTATGCCGACCCGCGCGCCTTCGACGCGCGGCTGCTGCAGGCCCTCTGGACGGAAGCCGGCGGCAAGCTGCGCGGCGGCGTGCGCGAGGGCCGCGCCCCGGCCGACGCGCCGCCCAGCTTCGAGCTCACCTCGCCGCCGCTGGCCGAGGTGGTGCGCGACATCAACAAGTTCAGCAACAACGTGATGGCGCAGCAGCTCTTCCTGACGCTGGCGCTGGAGCGCCAGGGCTCAGGCAGCGTGGAAGGCGCGCGCGCGGTGATGGGGAACTGGTTGCTGCAGCGCCTGGGCCCCGAGGCGGCCGCCGGCGCGGTGGTGGACAACGGTTCAGGCCTGTCGCGCCAGACGCGGCTGAGCGCGGCGCTGCTGGGCCGGCTGCTGCAGACGGCCTGGTCCGCGCCCTGGATGCCGGAGCTGATGTCCTCGCTGCCCATTCAGGGCCTGGACGGCACGGTCAAACGCTGGAACGGCGAGCCCGGACGCGCCCACCTCAAGACGGGCTCGCTGCGCGACGTGGCGGCCGTGGCCGGCTACGTGCTGGGCAACAGCGGCCGCCGCCACGTGCTGGTGGCCCTGGTCAACCACCCGCAGGCCTCGGCCGCCCGCCCGGTGCTGGACGCGCTGCTGCAGTGGACGGCGCAGGATTGAAGCGCCGCCAGGCGGCGTGACCGCGGCGTGCGCCGCGCCTTTTGAGGCAGCGGCGCTGGCCGGATCACTGGCCCGGTGCCAGCGTGTTGCGCACGCGGTTGTAGGCGGCGGTGCCCATCACGTAGTGCGTGTAGGGCGAAGGGTGCAGGTCGTCGGCCCAGATCCAGTTGTTGATCTTGCTGGCGTCCGTGAGCGTGGAGGTGGTGCACAAGGGCGTGTTGGTGCCGGCGATGCAGTTGCGGGCGTTGGTGTAGCCGTCGCCCGGGTTGCCGTTGCGGTCCAGCCCGTAGGGACGGCCGAAAATCAGGCCCACCTTGTGGCCGTCGGGCGGCATGTTGGTCACCAGCGCCTCGTTGAAAGCGGCCGTCCACACCTGGACGTTGGCCGTCGCGCCCCGGGAGACCATGTAGGGCGACTGGCCGATATCGGGCACGGTCGCAACGATGATGCCTATGCCCGCCTCGGTGAAGCGCGTGACCTCGGCAGCCAGCAGCTTGCCCAGCCGCGTGGCTTCGGCCGTTGCGGCGGTAACCTCGTCGGCCGTGACGGTGCCGTCGGCGGCAGCGGCGTCGTACAAGGCCTTGATGTCGTACATGCCCACCTGCACCGTCACCAGCGTGCTGCTGGTGGGCACGGGCGCCGTGGTGCGCAGCGCGGCCAGTTTCGTCACCACATCCCCGGTGCGGGCGCCCACCGTGGCGCGGGTTTCGGCCGCGAAGGTGGTGTAGCTGCCGGCGCACTGCTTGAAGGCCATGCCCATGTCGGCGGCCAGCTGCTGCACCCACATCGGGTTGACGGTGCAGTCCAGCGCGCCCGTGGTGCCGTTGAAGCCGTTGATCGTGTACTTCACGCCGTTGCCGGCGGCGCTGCTGGTGGCCGCGCCGGTGACGGTGTTGGTGCCGGTGGCGACGGTGGCGTCGTCGATGAGGCTCAGCTCGTCGCCATAGGCCAGCAGCCGCTGCGGCACGTAAGGCTCCACGCGGTCGCCGCCGCCGCAGGCGCTCAGCACCGCCGCGGCACACAGGGCCAGAGACACACGCCCAGGGCGGCGTGCAAACAGTCGATTCAGGCTCATCGGTTCTCCAGGGCGGCCCTGCCGGCCGCCGGCATTGGCATTGAGGTTCAGGCGGCCGCGGCGGCGCGCTGCAGCCGGTCGCGCACGCCGTCCCATTCCGGCGTGGCGGGTGGGCGTTCCACCCAGATGTGCGTGGCGCCCTGCGCATCCAGCTCGCGCAGCACGGCAAACAGCTCGAAGGCCGCGGCACGCGCGTCGTCCGGCATGCGGCGGTGGGTGACGCCGGGAGGCGGCTCGACGGAGCGGGAATATAGCGCCAGCGCCATCCCCGGCTCGCGTGGCCCGGCCAGGGCCTGGCGCAGCGCATCGGCGTCCAGCAGCCGCAGCGGTGCGCGCGGGGCGTAATGCGCCTCCAGCGTGCCGGAGGCGCGCGGGGCCTGGGCATCGCGGCCGCGCAGGGGCTGGCCGCAGGCGGCCTCAATTTGCGCCGGCGTGAGCACGCCCGGGCGCAGCAGCACGGGCTCGCCGCGCGTGAGGTCCACGATGGTGGATTCGATGCCCACGGCACAGGCCCCGCCGTCCAGCACCAGCATCTCCTCGCCAAACTCGCCCAACACGTGCGCGGCGGTGGTGGGGCTGATGCGGCCGAAGCGGTTGGCACTGGGCGCGGCCACGCCGGGCACGCCCAAGCGGGCGGCCGCCTGCAGCAGCGCATGCGCCACGGGGTGCGCCGGGCAGCGCAGGCCAATGCTGTCCTGCCCGCCCGCGGCCGCCGTGGCCACGCCCTCGCGCCGCGGCAGGATGAGCGTCAGCGGCCCGGGCCAGAAGGCGTCCATCAGCCGGCGCGCCAGCGGCTGCTGCGCCGCGGGCGTGAAGGCCGGCGCCTCGGCAGCGTCGCTGACGTGGACGATGAGCGGGTGGTCGCTGGGCCGGCCCTTGGCGGCAAAGATCTTGGCCACGGCCGCATCGTCGTCGGCGCGCGCGCCCAGGCCGTAGACGGTCTCGGTCGGCAAGGCGACCAGCTCGCCCGCGGCCAGGTGGGCCGCGGCCTGCGCCAGGGCGTGGGGGTCGGCGCCGTCGATCAGCGGCATGGTCAGAAGGGCGCCAGGCCCAGCAGCGACGCGGCCTGCAGCGCCACGTCGCGCGCCGTAGCGGCGTCGGCGGCCGTGACGGTCAGGTGGCCCATCTTGCGCCCGGGGCGCGGCGCCGCCTTGCCATAGAGGTGCAGTTGCACGCCGGGCAGCGCCAGCACCTGCGGCCAGGGCGGCGAGCGCTCGGCGCCCTGCGCGTCGAACCACAGGTCGCCCAACAGGTTGAGCATCACGGCGCTGGAGTGCAGCCGCGGCTGCACCAGCGGCAGCCCGGCCAGGGTGCGCACCTGCAGGTCGAACTGCGAGACGTCGCAGGCGTCGATGCTGTAGTGGCCGGAGTTGTGCGGGCGCGGCGCCATCTCGTTGGCCACCAGCGAGCCGTCCTGCAGCACGAAGAACTCCACGCACAGCACGCCCACGTAGCGCAGCGACTGCGCCACGGACTGCGCGCACTGCACGGCCTGCTGCTGCAGCGCCTCAGGCACGTCAGGCGCGGGCACCTGCGTGACGGCCAGGATGCCGTCGCGGTGCAGGTTCTGCTGCACGGGGAAGTTCACCATCGCGCCGTCGGCCGCGCGGGCCACGATGACGCTGATCTCGCGCTGCAGCGGCAGCATTTTTTCCAGCACGCAGGGCACGCCGCCCAGCTCGGCCCAACCCGCAGCGAGCTGCTCGCGGTCGGCCACGCGGATCTGGCCCTTGCCGTCGTAGCCCATGCGCGCGGTTTTCAGGATGCCGGGCAGCAGCTCATCGGCCACGGCCGCAAGCTGCTCGGCCGTCTCCAGCAGCGCCCAGGGCGCGCAGGGCACGCCGCAGCCGCGGAAGTGGCGCTTCTCGGCATCGCGGTCCTGGCACACGGCCACGGCGTCGGCGGCCGGGGCCACGGGGCGCTGCCCGCCCAGGGTCAGCAGCGCGGCGGCGGGCACGTTCTCGAACTCGGTGGTGATGGCGCTGGCGCGCTGCATGAGCTGCGCCAGGCCCTGCTCGTCGAGGTAGCCGGCGCGGATGTGGTGGTGCGCCACGGCGCCGGCGGGGCTGGCGACGTCCGGGTCCAGCACCACGGTGACGAAGCCCATCTCCTGGGCCGACTGCACGAACATGCGGCCGAGCTGGCCGCCGCCCATCACACCCAGCGTGGCGGGGCGGCCGTCCTCGCCCAGGGCATTGGGCAACAGTGCGGAGTGGATCATTTGAGGTCCTGCGTCATGGCGCGGGCGACCT
The DNA here is from genome assembly GCF_001571085.1 of Azohydromonas lata NBRC 102462. Taxonomy (GTDB): domain Bacteria; phylum Pseudomonadota; class Gammaproteobacteria; order Burkholderiales; family Burkholderiaceae_C; genus Azohydromonas; species Azohydromonas lata. The sequence continues at coordinate 20,518 of NZ_BCTC01000002.1, read as the reverse complement.
CGGTCTGGCGCGCGCGGTAGGCCTGCAGCTTCTCGCGCAGCGCCGGGTCTTCGTTGGCCAGCATGGCCACGGCGAACAGCGCGGCATTGCCCGCGCCGGCCGTGCCGATGGCGAACGTCGCCACGGGGATGCCCTTGGGCATCTGGACGATGGAGTGCAGCGAGTCCACGCCGCTCAAGTGCCGGCTGGCCACCGGCACGCCCAGCACGGGCACCGTGGTCTTGGCCGCCAGCATGCCGGGCAGGTGCGCCGCACCGCCCGCGCCCGCGATGATGGCCTTGAGGCCACGCTCCGCGGCGCTTTCGGCGTAGGCGAACATGTCGTCAGGCATGCGGTGGGCGGAGACCACCTTGGCTTCGAACTCGATGCCGAACTCGGCGAGAATCTGCGTGGCGTGCTGCATGGTTTCCCAGTCGCTGCTGGACCCCATCACCACGCCCACCGTCACTGGGGCCGTATTCACTGCGTGCTCCACGGGAAATCAGGGAAACCTTGCATTGTAGGCGGGCACGTTTTCCCAAGGCCGCCCAACGCCTCTGTCCATCGCCTCTCCAACGACATGACCGACATCACCATCCAGAACTTCGAACAGGAACTCATCGCCGAGTCCATGCGCCAGCCCGTGCTGCTGGACATTTGGGCGCCGTGGTGCGGACCCTGCCGCACGCTGGGTCCGCTGCTGGAGAAGCTGGAGGTGGCCTACGCCGGGCGGTTCAAGCTGGCCAAGCTCGACAGCGACGACCAGCCCGAGATCGCCGGCCAGCTCAGCCAGGCCTTTGGCGTGCGCTCCATCCCGTTTTGCGTGCTCTTCGTCCAGGGCCAGCCCGTGGACGGCTTCGTGGGCGCGCAGCCCGAGGCGCAGATCCGCGAATTCCTGGACCGCCACGTGCCCAGCGCCCAGGAAGCGCAGGCCGAGGAGGAGCACGAGGAAGCCCAGGCCCTGGCCGCCCAGGGCGACCCCGGCGCGGCGCTGGAGCGGCTGCTGGCCACCATCGCCAACGACCCAGACAACGACACCGTGCGCTGCGACGTGGTGAAGCTGCTGCTGCAGCGCGGCCAGGTGGCGCTGGCGCGCCAGGCCTGGGAGCCCATGGCGGCCAAGGCCCAGTTCGACGCCCGCATCGCCGCGCTGGGCCACTGGCTGGACGCTTCCGAAAAAGCCGCCACCGCGCGCGGCGCCGACGCGCTGGCCGCGGCCATCGCCGCCAACAAGCGCGACTTCGAGGCCCGCTTCGAGCTGGCGCAGACGCACTTGGCCGCCGGCCGCTTCACCCAGGCCATGGACGAGCTGCTGGAAATCCTCATGCGCGACAAGGCCTGGAACGGCGAGCTCGCGCGCAAGGCCTACGTCGCCATCCTGGAGCTCATGGCCAAGCCCGCCCCCAAGCCCGCCGCCGCCGAGGCCAAGAAAGGCACGCTGGAAGTCACCGGCAAGGCCGACACGGCGCCGGCCGACCCGGTGGTGGACCAGTACCGCCGCAAGCTCAGCATGGCGCTGTTCTGAGCGCCCTGCCCCGGCCCGCCTGAAGCGGGCCCGCCAATGACGACGGCCCGCGGATCGCGGGCCGTTGTCGTTCATGCGCCCGTCAAGACGGCGCCGCGCGGCGCGCCGGGCTTCAGAAGCTGAAGCCTATGCGCAGCCCGCCCCAGTGGCGGCCGCCCACGACGATGGGCGCCGACGCCTCCTTGAGCAGCACATGCTGGCCGCCGCCCATGTCGCGGCGGTAGGTCTGCAGCAGGAAGGGCCGCTGGTTGCGTGCCGAAGCCAGGCCCGTGCGGTCGTTGAAGATGCGGCGGTAGCGGCTGTTGGCCGTGTCCCAGGCCACGTTGCCGCGCTGGGGCTGCGAGTACTTCTTGTTGTGCATCGCGCAGTAGCCGTTGCGGTCCACGGCGATGCAGTAGCTCACCCGCGGCGACATGCCCAGCATGCGCTCCTGCACCTGCGGGAACAGGCGGTCGGCCAGCTCCACGAAGCGCGTGAGGTGCTGCGCCGGGTTGGTGTGGGGGATGGCGCGGTACTGATCGTCGAACAGGTCGGCCTGGCGGATGGCACCGCTGCGCACGGCGTTCTCCAGCAGCGTGGAGATCTGCTGCGCGGCCTGCTGCGCGGCCTGGATGAAGGGCGTGTCGTCGGTCTCTATGCCGAAGCCCGCGACCTGCTCGATCATGGCCTCGGACACCTTGAGGAAGCGTTCGCTGCAAGCGAGCGCGCCGTTGAGTTTGGCGCTGGCCTGCTGCACCTCGCTGCCGAGCTCCTGGGCGTTCTCGTTGAGCCGGGCGCAGATGTTGCGGCTCTGGTCCGCGGCCTGGCTGATGCGCTCCACGTCCTGCTCCACGCTGCTGAAGGCCTTGTGCACGGCGCTGCGCGAGCGCACATCGGCTGTCTCGTCGAAGCGCAGGTCGCGGCTGAAGTTCTCGATGCGCTCGTCGAGCTGGCCCACGGTGCTCATGATGGCCTTGGAGGTGGTCTCGACCTTGCCGGCCAGATCCTTCACCGCGTCAGCCACCACGCCGAAGCCCCGCCCCGCGTCGCCCGCGCGCTTGGCCTCGACCGAGGCGTTGAAGGCCACCAGCCGTGTCTGCAGTGCGATCTGCGTGATCTGCCCGGCCGCATCCGCCACTTGGTGCAGCGTCTGCATGATGCCCTGCACCTCGCGGCTGACGGACTGCAGCGCCTCGCGCGCATGGGCCACGGCCTGCAGCGTCTCCAGCGTCACGTTGGCGATGGAGCCCTGCGCGGTGTGCACCTCTTCGAGCTGCCTGGCGACCTGCTGCATGGCCAGGCCCTGGGCGTGGACGATCTTTTGCGCGTCTTCCATGACACCGCGCACTTCCGCGGCGTCACGGCCGACGTTGGACGCCTGCGCAGACATCGCCCGCACGACGGCCACGGCATCGGAAGTTGCCGTGGGCGTGGCCGCTTCCACGCCGGCATCGACCCGTTCGGTGGCGCCGCTGCCGTCTGAACGGCGAAAAAGTCTGAGCATGGGTACCTCTCCTCCACGGCGCCTCTGCAGAGCGCGCGTTACTGCTTCAAATCCTGCACGTCACATCGTGCCTACGGCACACCCGTTTCATCCGGGTTTACACGCAGGCCCAGTGACGTAATGCACGGCCATGGCCGCGCGCAGTGGCGTGAAGCTCAGGCCGTGAGCCGCTGCAGGGCCTCGCGGTACTTGGCGGCGGTGTTCTCCACCACCTCGGCCGGCAGCGCGGGCGCGGGAGCCTGCTTGCCCCAGGGCTTGCCGTCCACCTGCGCGGCTTCCAGCCAGTCGCGGACGAACTGCTTGTCGTAGCTGGGCGGGTTGTCGCCGCGGGCCACGGCATCGGCGTAGCTCTCCACGGGCCAGTAGCGCGAGGAGTCGGGGGTGAGCACCTCGTCCATGAGCGTGAGCTGCCCGGCCTCGTCCAGGCCGAACTCGAACTTGGTGTCGGCAATGATGATGCCCTTGGTCAGCGCGTAGTCCGCGGCCTCGCGGTACAGGCGGATGGACACCTCGCGCACCTGCTCGGCCAGCTCCTTGCCGACGATCTCCACCATGCGCTCGAAGCTGATGTTCTCGTCGTGCTCGCCCATCTCGGCCTTGGTGGCGGGCGTGAAGATGGGCTCAGGCAGCTTGGCCGCGTTGTGCAGGCCCGCGGGCAACTGCACGCCGCAGACGCGGCCGTCCTGCTGGTATTCCTTCCAGCCGCTGCCGGCCAGGTAGCCGCGCACTACGGCTTCCACCGGCAGGGGCTTCAGGCGCTTGACGAGCATGGAGCGGCCGCGCACTTGGGCGCGCTCGGCCTCGGTCACGACGGACTCCGGGTCTTCGCCCGTGAGGTGGTTGGGAACGACGTGGCCCAGGCGCTGGAACCAGAACATCGCCATCTGCGTCAGCAGCTCGCCCTTGCCCGGAATGGGCTCGCCCATCACCACGTCGAAGGCCGAAAGCCGGTCGCTGGCCACCATCAGCAGGCGGTCGGCGCCCACGGCGTAGTTGTCGCGCACCTTGCCGCGCGCCAGCAGCGGCAGGGAGGTGATGGAGCTCTCGAGCAGTGCAGAGGTCATGGCGGTCCGGATCGGCGGTGCTTCAAAAATGAGGCGGCGATTGTAGAAGCAGCAAAAAGGCCCGCCGAGGCGGGCCTTTGGAGCTTGGGCGCGGACTCGTCAGCCCGCGCAAGCAGTGCGTGACTTATTACTGCACCACCTGGGCCAGCGCGCCGCTGGTGTAAGCCTGGGCGATCTGCTCCAGCGACAGCGGCTTGATCTTGCCGGCCTGGCCTTCGCAGCCGAATTCGATGTAGCGCTGCTTGCAGACCTGCTTGGCGGCCTCGCGGGCGGGCTTCATCCACTCGCGCATGTCGAACTTGTCGGGGTTCTCGGCCAGGAACTTGCGCACCGCGCCCGTCATGGCCAGGCGGATGTCGGTGTCGATGTTGATCTTGCGCACGCCGAACTTGATGGCTTCCTGGATCTCCTCGACGGGCACGCCGTAGGTCTCCTTCATCTTGCCGCCGTACTGGTTGATGATGGCCAGCAGGTCTTGCGGCACGGAGGAGGAGCCGTGCATCACCAGGTGGGTGTTGGGGATGCGGGCGTGGATTTCCTTCACACGCGAGATGGCCAGGATGTCGCCCGTGGGCTTGCGGGTGAACTTGTAGGCGCCGTGGCTGGTGCCGATGGCAATGGCCAGCGCGTCCAGTTGCGTCTGCTTGACGAAGTCGGCGGCCTGCTCGGGGTCGGTCAGCAGCGCGGCGTGGTCCAGCTTGCCGACGGCGCCGATGCCGTCCTCTTCACCGGCTTCGCCGGTTTCCAGCGAACCCAGGCAGCCCAGCTCGCCCTCGACGGTCACGCCCACCTTGTGGGCCATCTCGACCACCTTGCGGGTGACGTCCACGTTGTACTCGTAGCTGGAAGGCGTCTTGCCGTCCTCCATCAGCGAGCCGTCCATCATCACCGAGCCAAAGCCCAGGTCGATGGCGCCGCCGCAGATGGCGGGGCTTTGGCCGTGGTCCTGGTGCATCACCAGCGGAATCTCGGGATAGGCCTCGACGGCGGCCTGGATGAGGTGCTTGATGAAGCTGCCGCCGGCGTACTTGCGGGCACCGGCGCTGGCCTGGAGGATCACCGGCGCGCCGGTTTCCTTGGCGGCTTCCATCACGGCTTGCACCTGCTCCAGGTTGTTGACGTTGAAGGCCGGAATGCCGTAGCCGTTTTCGGCGGCATGGTCCAGCAGCTGGCGCATCGAGACGAGAGGCATGGTGAAAGTCCCCGGGGAGGTGTTAAAAAAATCTGCAAAACGGCCCTTGCCGGCCGCGAATTTTGAATTTTACCGACGCACCCCCAGCGGTCCGCTTACGGGTCGCCCGCCCAAAGCGGGCGGATCGATGCACGTCAAGCGCGGTGCATGGGCACGCCGTTTGACACGGCGCCCGGCGTGGCCAGGCGCGCATCCGGCCAGGCGCCTCAGCGCACTTCCATGACCTTGAGCATGTTGGTGCCGCCGGGGTGGCCCATGGGCTCGCCGCAGGTGATGGCGTAGGTGTCGCCCGGCATGAGCACGCCGCGTGCCACCAGCAGCGCCTCGGCCTGCCTGAGCGCCTCGTCGCGGTCGTTCAGGCGCGGCATGAGCATGGGCTGCACGTTGCGGTAGAGCGCCATGCGGCGCTGCGTCAGCGGTTGCGAGGTCAGGCCGTAGATGGGCGTATGGATGCGGTGGCGGCTCATCCACAGCGCGGTGGAGCCGCTCTCCGTGAGCGCCAGGATGGCCTTGCAGCCCAGGTGGTGTGCGGTGAAGAGCGCGCCCATGGCGATGCTCTGGTCGATGCGGGCGTAGCGGCGGTTGGAGAAGTCGCCGTCCAGCTTCGAGTCCTCGGCGCGCTCGGCCTCCACGCAGATGGCGGCCATATAGGCCACGGTTTCCACCGGGTAGCGGCCCGCGGCGGTCTCGGCGCTGAGCATCACGGCGTCGGTGCCGTCGAGCACGGCGTTGGCCACGTCGCTCACCTCGGCGCGGGTGGGCACCGGGTTGACGATCATGCTCTCCATCATCTGCGTGGCGGTGATGGTGAGCCTGTCCATGGCGCGCGCCATCTTGATCATCTTCTTCTGCAGCGCCGGCACGGCGGCGTTGCCCACCTCCACCGCCAGGTCGCCGCGCGCAACCATGATGCCGTCGCTGGCGCGCAGGATGGCCTCGAGCTGCGGAATGGCTTCGCTGCGCTCGATCTTGGCGATCATGCCCGGCTTGTGGCGCCAGGGCTCGCCGGCCACGTTGGCGAGCTGGCGCGCCATTTCCATGTCCGTGGCGTTCTTGGGAAAGCTCACCGCCAGGTACTCGCACTGGAAGCTCATCGCCGTGCGGATGTCTTCCATGTCCTTGGCCGTGAGCGCGGGCGCGGTCAGCCCGCCGCCCTGCTTGTTGATGCCCTTGTTGTTGGAGAGCTCGCCGCCGATCTTGACCAGCGTGTGCACGGCCTCGCCCTGCACGCGGTCCACGGTGAGGACGATCAGGCCGTCGTTGAGCAGCAGCACGTCGCCGGGCTTCACGTCACGCGGCAGCTCCTTGTAGTCCAGGCCCACGCGCTCGACGTTGCCGGGCTCCTTGAACGCCGCGTCCAGGACGAAGGGCTGGCCGGCTTCCAGCATCACGCGGCCGTTCTCGAACTTGCCCACGCGGATCTTGGGCCCCTGCAGGTCGGCCATGATGGCCACCGACTTGCCCGCGCGCTCGGCTGCGGTGCGCACCATGGCCGCGCGGTCGATGTGGTCCTGCGCGGTGCCGTGCGAGAAGTTCAGCCGCACCACGTCCACGCCGGCACGAATCAGGTTCTCCAGCGTTTCCGGCGATGAGGAAGCGGGGCCCAGGGTGGCGACGATCTTGGTCTGGCGCGACATGCAGTCTCCGAGAGAGGGGTTTGACGGGGGAAAGCGGGAAGGGTCTGAAAAAAGAAAAAGCGGCGGCGCATTATCGGCGCCGCCGCTTGTCCTTCTTCCTCAAGCCGTCACGGGCGGCTCGCGCTGCCCGGCGGGTGGGACGGGCCTCACTCGGCGACCGCGTCCGCCACGGCCAGCGCCGTCATGTTGATGATGCGGCGCACCGTGGCCGAGGGCGTGAGGATGTGCGCGGGCTTGGCCGCGCCCAACAGCACGGGGCCCACGGTGACGCCGTGGCCGCCGGTCATCTTCAGCACGTTGAAGAGGATGTTGGCCGCGTCGATGTTGGGCAGCACCAGCAGGTTGGCCTCGCCCGTGAGCGTGCTCTGCTCAGGCAGCATGCGGTCACGGATGTCCTGCGACAGCGCGGCGTCGCCGTGCATCTCGCCGTCGCACTCGACGTCCGGGGCGATCTGCTTGAAACGGTCGGCCGCGGTGCGCATGCGCCTGGCCGACGGGCGGTTCGAGCTGCCGAACATGGAGTGCGACAGGAACGCCACCTTGGGCGGCAGGCCGAAGCGGCGCACTTCCTCGGCAGCCATGCGGGCGATCTCGGCCAGCGACTCGGCGTCGGGCTCCTCGTTGACGAAGGTGTCGGTGATGAAGAGCGTGCGGTTGTCCAGCAGCACGGCATTCATGGCGCCCATGACCTTGGCCTCCGGCGCCAGGCCGATGACGTTGCGCACATGCTCCAGGTGCTGGTCGTAGCGGCCCACCAGCCCGGTGAGCATGGCGTCGGCCTCGCCGCGGCGCACCATGAGCGCGCAGATCAGCGTGTTGGAGCGGCGCACCGCGACCTTGGCCATGTCGGGCGTGATGCCCTCGCGGCCCATGAGGCGGTAGTACTCCTCCCAGTAGGCGCGGAAGCGCGGATCGTCCTCGGGGTCCACCACTTCGAAGTCCACGCCCGGACGGATGCGCAGGCCCTCGCGCTCGATGCGCATCTGGATCACGGCCGGGCGGCCGACCAGGATCGGTTTCGCAAGCCCTTCGTCGATGACGACCTGCACCGCGCGCAGCACGCGCTCGTCCTCGCCCTGCGCGTAGGCCACGCGCGCGGGCTTGGACTTGGCGGTGGCGAACACCGGGCGCATGACCATGCCGGTCTGGTAGACGAAGCGCGAGAGCGACTGGCGGTAGGCGTCCAGGTCCGTGATGGGGCGCAGCGCCACGCCGCTTTCCTCGGCGGCCTTGGCCACGGCCGGCGCGATGCGCAGGATCAGCCGCGAGTCAAAGGGCTTGGGAATGAGGTAGTCGGGGCCGAACTTGAGTTCCTGGCCCGCATAGGCGGCGGCCACCTCGTCGCTGATCTCGGCCTTCACCAGCGCGGCGATCTCGCGCACGCACGCCAGCTTCATCTCCTCGGTGATGCGCGTGGCGCCGCAGTCCAGCGCACCGCGGAAGATGTAGGGGAAGCACAGGACGTTGTTGACCTGGTTGGGGTAGTCCGAGCGGCCCGTGGCGATGATGCAGTCCGGCCGCGCGGCCTTGGCCAGCTCGGGGCGGATCTCCGGCTCGGGGTTGGCCAGCGCCAGGATGATGGGCTTGTCGGCCATGGTCTTGACCATCTCCGGCGTGAGCACGCCGGCGGTGGAGCAGCCCAGGAACACGTCGGCCGCCTTCACCACGTCGGCCAGGGTGCGCGCGGAGGTGTTCTGGCAGTAGCGGCGCTTGCTCTCGTCGAGCTTGCCCGCCAGCGCGTCGGCGCGCTCGGAATGGATCACGCCCTTGGAGTCGACGACGAAGATGTTCTCGCGCCGCACGCCCAGGCCCACCATGACGTCCAGGCAGGCGATGGCCGCGGCACCGGCGCCGGAGGCCACGAGCTTGATCTGGCCGATGTCCTTGCCCACCAGCTCCAGGCCGTTGAGCAGCGCCGAGCCCGAGATGATGGCCGTGCCGTGCTGGTCGTCGTGGAACACGGGGATCTTCATGCGCTCCTTGAGGGCCTTCTCGATGTAGAAGCACTCAGGGGCCTTGATGTCCTCCAGGTTCACGCCGCCCAGCGTGGGCTCCAGCGCGGCAATGATCTCGATGAGCTTGTCCGGGTCCTTCTCGGCCAGCTCGATGTCGAACACGTCGATGCCGGCGAACTTCTTGAACAGGCAGCCCTTGCCCTCCATCACGGGCTTGGCCGCCAGCGGGCCGATGTCGCCCAGGCCCAGCACCGCCGTGCCGTTGGTGACGACGCCCACCAGGTTGCCGCGCGAGGTGAACTCTGCGGCCAGGTTGGGGTCGCGCTCGATGTCCAGGCAGGGATAGGCCACGCCCGGCGAATAGGCCAGCGACAGGTCGCGCTGGTTGGACAGCGGCTTGGTCGGCGCGATGGAAATCTTGCCGCGAGAGGGCGAGCGGTGGTACTCGCGGGCAGCGTCGCGCAAGGCCAGCTCGGCCGGGGACATGGATGCTTCTTCGGACATGGTGCTCTTCCTGCGGGGGGTGTGTCAGGTCGGAGTAAGGTGCCGGCAACGCCGACGGCTGAGCCGGCCGGGTGCTCTCGCGGCACCCGTGCCGGCATGGTCAGTGCGATGGAAACTGGAAGCTAGGAGCAAAAACCCGGCGCCGCTCGGGTGCCGGGTTTGCCAAGGACGCTGAGCAGCGATCAGCCCGCGGCGCGGCGCGAGAGAATTTCGAAGGCCGGCAGGGTCTTGCCCTCCAGCACTTCCAGGAAGGCACCGCCGCCCGTGGAGATGTAGCCCACGTCGCCCTCGATGCCGTACTTGGCGATGGCGGCCAAGGTGTCGCCGCCGCCGGCGATGCTGAAAGCCGGGCTCTCGGCGATGGCGCGCGCCAGCGTCTCGGTGCCCTTGGCGAAGGCATCGAACTCGAACACGCCCACTGGGCCGTTCCAGACGATGGTGCCCGCAGCCTTGAGCTGCGCGGCGAGCTTGGCGGCGGTCTTGGGACCGATGTCCAGGATCAGGTCGTCAGCCTCCACCTCGTTGGCGGCCTTGACGCTGGCCGGCGCGTCGGCGGCAAAGCGCTTGGCGGTGACCACGTCCTCGGGAATGGGCACCTCGGCGCCGCGGGCCTTCATGGCCTCGATCACGGCCTTGGCCTCTTCCAAGAGGTCCGGCTCGGCCAGGCTCAGGCCAATGGGCAGGCCCGCGGCCAGCATGAAGGTGTTGGCGATGCCGCCGCCGACGATGAGGCCGTCCACCTTGGCCGACAGCGCCTTGAGGATGGTGAGCTTGGTGCTCACCTTGGAGCCGGCCACGATGGCCAGCAGCGGGCGCTTGGGTTGGGCCAGCGCCTTGGAGATGGCGTCGATCTCGGCGGCCAGCAGCGGGCCAGCGCAAGCCACGGGCGCGAACTGCGCGATGCCGTAGGTGCTGGCCTCGGCGCGGTGCGCGGTGCCGAAAGCGTCATGGACGAAGACGTCGCACAGCTGCGCCATCTTGCGGGCCAGCGCTTCGTTGTTCTTCTTCTCGCCCTTGTTGAGGCGGCAGTTCTCCAGCAGCACCACCTGGCCCGGCGCGACCTGCACGCCATCGACCCAGTTGCTCACCAGCGGTACTTCGCGGCCCAGCAGCTCCGACATGCGCTGCGCCACCGGGGCCAGCGAGTCCTCAAGCTTGAACTCGCCCTCCGTGGGACGGCCCAGGTGCGAGGTCACCATCACGGCCGCGCCGGCGTCTAGCGCCATGCGGATGCACGGAACGGAGGCGCGGATGCGCGTGTCCTCGGTGATGCGGCCGGAATCGTCCTGGGGCACGTTGAGATCGGCCCGGATGAAGACACGCCGCCCGGCCACCTGGCCCTGTGCGACGAGATCGGAGAAGCGGAGAACATTCATGGAGAAGAGCGCCGGAAAGCGGGAAAATTTCCCGAAGGGCGACGATTCTAGGCCCGCGCCGCGACCACCCCGGCTACCAGCCCAGTCCAAGGCGCAGCGCAAGCAGCACCACGCTGCCGCTGACGATGGTGCCCAGGATGCCGCGGCGCCACCAGAACCAAGCGCTGCCGGCGGCCACGGCGAAGAGCCGCGCGTCCTGCCAGGTATGTATGAGCTCACCGCGCGTCATCACCACTTCCGGCACCACCACCGCCGCCAACGCGGCCAGCGGCGCGTAGCGCAGCCCCTGCTTGAGCCACACGGGCAACGGCATCTCGCGCCTGGAAAGGAAGAAAAATGTGCGCGTGACCACGGTGATCACGCCCAGGCCCAGGATGGTGACGAAGGCTTCAACCGCGCTCACGACGGCCTCCGGCGCACGGGCCATTGCTCCATCAACAAACCCATGGCCACCGCCGCAGCGATGGCCACGACGATGTTGAGCCGCAGTGGCAGCGCATAGGCCGCCACCGCCGCACAGCCCGCCACGGCGGCCGCCACCCAGGTGGCGCGGTCGCTCAGCAGCGTGTTCATCAAGCCCAGCAGTGCCAGCGTGCCGGCAAAGCCCAGGCCCCACTGCGTGGGCACGCGTTCGCCCAACAGGATGCCGGCGATGGAAGGGAGCTGCCACGCGCACCAGTTCAGCGCCACGCCGCCCCAGAAGTACGGCAGTTGCTCGGCCGACGGCCGTGGCTCGGGGTAGCGCTTCATGAACATCACGTAGTTCAGGTCGGCCGTGAAGTAGCCCAAGCGCAGCCGTTGCCCAAGCGGCAGATGCGCGAAGTAAGGCCGCCATTGCGCACTGAAGATGACGAAGCGCAGGTTCACGCACAGCGCCGTGGCCCACACCACCCACACCGGCGCACCCGCGGCGATGAGCGGCAGCGCCGCCAGTTGCGCGCTGCCGGCAAAGACCACCAGCGACATCAGCAGCGCCAACGGCATGCCCAGCGCCTTGACCATGGCCACGCCCGTCACCAATCCCCAGGCCGCAATGCCCGGGGCGATGGACGTCATTTCGCGCACCCCGGTGCGAAAGGCCGGATGGCGCCACGGCGGCACGGTGCCGCCTTCACTACCTTCAGTACCCTGATTCATTGCCGGGATTGTGCCCGGCCGGGATGGACGCTCTCAGGAGCTGCTCTTGCGCGGCTTGGCGCGCGGCGCGTCCACAACCTCGGACTCGGCCGAGGCGCTGGCTGCTGCGGAGCCTGGCGTGGGCGTCAACTGCGGCGCGACGACTTGGATGTTGTTCTCCCGCATGTAGTCGTTCATCTCGCGCCAGCCGGCGTAGACGGCGGCCTTGTCCGCCTTGCGGTTGAGCGTGAAGCAGTCTTCTATGGCGCGCCCGGCATGCCGGCAGGCTGCGCCTACGGCCTTGCCTTCGGATTCACGCTTGTGCGCCACGGCGCCGGCGGACTCTATGCCCAGCGGCTCGCAGCCCGCGAGCGCGACAAGAACGGGCAGCAGCAGGGACAGGCGGGGCTTCAAGGGCGTGGTCAGGCAGCCAGGGGTTGCACAGCATATCGGCCTCCCCCCGCCAGACTTGACCGCGGCGCATGTGCGCAGTGCACGGCTACCGCCTTTTTCGTGCCCGGATGCACTTTTTCAGCGTCAGCGCGACATGGCCAGCAGCCGCGCCACACGTTCTTCGGTGGCGGGGTGGGTACTGAACAGGCCCTTGAGGCCGCCGCCGGACAGCGGGTTCATGATCATCATCTGCGCCGTTTCAGGGTGGCGCTCGGCCGTGGGCAGCGGGATGCCGGTGGCGTAGGCGTGAATCTTTTCCAGCGCGCTGGCCAGCGCACGCGGGTCGCCGCTGATCTCGGCGCCACCGCGGTCGGCCTCGAACTCGCGGGCGCGGCTGATGGCCATCTGGATCAGGCTGGCGGCCAGCGGCGCCAGCAGCGCCACCAGCAGGCCGGCCAGCGGGTTGGTGGGACGGCCCTCCTCGTCACGGCCGCCGAAGAACATGGCGAAGTTGGCCAGCATGGACACCGCGCCGGCCATGGTGGCGCTGATGGTGCTGATGAGGATGTCGCGGTGCTTCACGTGCGCCAGCTCGTGCGCCATCACGCCGCGCAGCTCGCGGTGGTTGAGCACCCGCAGGATGCCGGTGGTGGCAGCCACCGCGGCATTGTCGGGATTGCGGCCGGTGGCGAAGGCGTTGGGCGCCTCTTCGTCTATCAGGTAGACGCGCGGCATGGGCAGACCCGCGCGCTGCGCCAGCTCCTGCACCATGCCGTAGAAGTAGGGCTCGGACTGGGCATCGACCTCGCGGGCGCTGTACATCTTCAGCACCAGCTTGTCGCTGAACCAGTAGCTGAAGAAGTTCATGCCCAGCGCGAACAGCAGGGCCAGCATCATGCCGGCACGGCCACCGATGAGGTGGCCCACGGCCATGAAGAGCGCGGTGATGGCGGCCATGAGGATGGCCGTCTTCATCAGGTTGAACATTGCGTGCGTTCCCAGGTGGGTGATTCCATCTGGCCGGTAGATGCGGGCGGCGGCCGCAAGTTCAATCAGCCGGGCGCGCGGACCGCGCCACGGCGGCTCAAGCCGCCAGGCTGCGTCCGGCGGCCAACGCCTGCGGCTGCTGCTGGAAGGCGCGCACGGGCAAGCGCTTGCCGCCCGGGCGCTGCAGCTCCAGCAGCGCAAGCGAGCCTTCACCACAGGCCACGACCACTTCCTGCGCATCGGCGCGCAGCACGGTGCCGGGCGCGCCGGAGAGCTCGGGGCGCAACGCGGCCCGCCACAGCTTCACTGCCTGGCCGTCCAGATTGAAACTCATGCCGGGGAATGGATCGAAGGCGCGCACGCGGCGCTCCAGCACGGCGGCGGGCAACGTCCAATCGATGGCGCCCTCAGCCTTCTCGATCTTGTGGGCGTAGCACACGCCTTCGGCCGGCTGGGGCTCTCGCGACAGACGGTCAAGCTCACGCAGCGCCGCGACGATGGCGGACGCGCCCAATGCCGCCAGCCGGTCGTGCAGCGTGGCCGAGGTTTCAGCGGGCGCGATCTCCAGCGCCTGCACCAGCAGCATGTCGCCCGTGTCCAGGCCCTCGTCCATCTGCATGATGGTGATGCCGGTGCGCTCGTCGCCCGCCTCGATGGCACGCTGTATGGGCGCCGCGCCGCGCCAGCGCGGCAGCAGTGAGCCGTGGATGTTGAGGCAGCCGCGCGGCGGCAGCTCCAGCACCCAGCGCGGCAGGATGAGGCCGTAGGCCGCCACCACCATCACGTCGGCGCGAGCAGCCAGCAGCGTCTCGCGCGCGGCAGCGGCGTCTTCAGGGAATTTGCCGTCCAGGCGCAAGCTGCGTGGCTGCGCCACCGCGATGCCGCGCTCCATCGCAAGCTGCTTCACGGCCGAAGGCTGCAGCTTCATGCCCCGCCCGGCAGGCCGGTCAGGCTGCGTGAGCACCAGCGGCACGGCAAAGCCCGCGTCCAGGATGGACTGCAGTGCCACGCGTGCGAACTCCGGCGTGCCGGCATAGGCCACGCGCAGCGGCGCGGTGCCGGCAGGGATGGCGGAAGCAGCGCCCGCCGCGTCGCCTTGCATCACGCCGCTCATGCGCGCTGCAGGTCTTCGCGGTTCTTCTTGAGCATCTTGGTCTTGATGCGCTCGCGCTTGAGCGGGCTGAGGTATTCAACAAAGACCTTGCCCAACAGGTGGTCCAGCTCATGCTGCACGCACACGGAGGTCAGGCCTTCGGCCTCGAACTCCTGCACCTGCCCGTCGCGGTCCAGCGCGCGCACCTTCACGCGAGCGTGGCGCTGCACCTTGTCGTAGATCGCCGGCACCGAGAGGCAGCCCTCGTCGCCCACCATCATTTCCTCGCTGCGCTCGATGATCTCGGGGTTGATGAGCACGCGGGGCTGGTCGCGGGTCTCGGAGGTGTCCATCACCACCACGCGCTCGTGCACGTTGACCTGCGTGGCGGCCAGGCCCACGCCTTCGGCGGCGTACATGGTCTCCAGCATGTCGGCCGCAAGGCGGCGGATGCGTTCGTCCACCTCCTCCACCGGGGCGGCAACGGTATGCAGGCGGGGATCGGGGAAACGCAGGATGGGAAGCTGGGCCATGGCGCAAGGCCCCCGGCGCCGCGTCCCGCTGGCATCCAAACGCAGGCGCGGCGAGCGCAGTTCAGCGTTTGCGACCAGGGCCGCCGGCGCCCATGAGGGGCAGAATCAGGTGAAACCGGGCGCGCATTTTCGCCCATTGGTCATGCCGTCACCGGCGTGTGCCCATGAACCGCAGCGCGCCCCACCCCGGCGGAACCGGCGGCCGCTGCACCGACCAGGGAAAAAGCAACATGGCAACGCCCGACACGGCCGACCTGCTCCCCGACGCCCCCATCAACGGCGATCACCTGTTTCCGCGCGCCGGCGAGGACGAATTGCGTGCCTGGCTGCGCTTGGCCACGAGCGTGGGCCGTGCCAGCGGGCGGCGGCTGCTGGCGGCGCTGGGCACGCCACAGCAGGTGTTCGACAGCGCCTCATCCTTGCTTCGCGACCTGGTGACGCCGGCGCAGGCGCAGGCCTTGTCGGCGCCGCCGGCCGACCTGGAGGCCTGTGTGCTCAAGACGCTGAACTGGCTGGACGGCGGACCGGACCGGCATGTGGTCACGCTGGGCGACGCGCTGTATCCCGCGGCGCTGCTCAACACCGCGGACCCGCCACTGCTGCTGCACCTGCGCGGCCGCCATGAGCTGTTGCGGCGCCCGGCTCTGGCCATCGTCGGCAGCCGCAACCCCAGCGCCCAAGGCGTGAACAACGCCCAGGCCTTCGCACGCTGCATGAGCGAAAGCGGATGGTCCATAGTCTCGGGCTTGGCGCTGGGCATAGACGGTGCAGCCCACGAGGGTGGCTTGGCCGGGCCAGGCGGCACCATTGCCGTGCTGGGCACGGGAATGGACCGCCTCTACCCAGCCCGCCACAGGGAGCTGGCGTTGCGCATTGCCGCGCAGGGATTGCTGGTGAGTGAATTTCCATTGGGCACGCCGCCGCTGCGGGAAAACTTTCCGCAGCGCAACCGCCTCATCGCTGGCCTCACCCGCGGCACGCTGGTCGTGGAAGCCGCCTTGCAATCGGGCTCGCTCATCACGGCCCGACTGGCGGCCGAGTGCGGGCGGGAGGTGTTTGCCATTCCCGGCTCCATCCATGCACCGCTGGCGCGCGGCTGCCATTCGCTCATCAAGCAAGGCGCCAAACTGGTGGAAAGCGCACAGGACATCCTGGAGGAATTTCACATGACGCAAGAGGACGCTGCGAACGGCGCCGGCAACCGTCTGCCCAATCGCAAGACTTCCAAGCGCGCGATGCCTGCCGTGGCCACGGCTGCTGCCAATGCCGCACAGGACGACGGCCCGGCCGACGATGTGCTGACCGCGCTGGGCCACGACGCTGCGACACTGGACATGCTGGTGGAGCGCACCGGCTTGCCTGCACCCGCGCTGGCCGCGCGGCTGCTGGAGTTGGAATTGGAAGAACGCGTGCAGCGCCTGCCGGGCGGGCTGTACCAGCGCTGCGGTCTGGCTTGAGCTTGGCGGCGCATGCAATACGGGCATCGTGATTGCAAGCCTGCATTCAGATACCGTGAGCTATAGTGCCCCCCATGTTCGACGTGCTCGTCTACCTGTACGAAAACTACTGGCGGCCTGATGCCTGCCCTGATCACGACCAGCTCACGCGCAAGCTGTCGGCGGTTGGTTTCGAGTCGGACGACATCGAGGAAGCGCTGAGCTGGCTGGACGGACTGGCCGGCATGGCCGAGTCCGGCACTCAGGCGCAGGCGCCGTCGAGCATCCGGGTCTACACCGCTGGCGAGCGCGAGATGCTGGGCGATGCCTCCATTGGCTTCATCAGCTTCCTTGAGGGCGCCGGCGTGCTGCCGCCGCTGATGCGAGAAATGGTGTTGGATCGCGCCACGGCTATTGGCCGCGTACCGCTGGAACTGGAAGACCTCAAGATCATCGTCCTGATGGTGTTCTGGAGCTTGGGCGAAGAGCCCGACGCGCTCATCCTGGACGAGCTGTTTGTAGACGACGAACAACGCATCATCCACTGATGCCGTCCGCGGCGGAGTGGGCAGCACAGCGCCTCTGCCTCCGCGACACAAAGACAAAGGGCCGCTTTCGCGGCCCTTGTGCTTTTCAGGCTGACGGCGTCACACCGCCGCGCCGGCGTTGGGATCGTTGGGATCCGAACCGCCGCGGGTAGAGGCCTTCACCAGGTCTTCGCGCTTGACGCCCAGCCACATGGCAATGGCTGCGGCCACGAACACCGAGGAGTAGATGCCGAACAGGATGCCAATGGTCAGCGCCACGGCGAAGTAGTGCAGCGTCGGACCGCCAAAGAGCAGCATGGCCAGCACCATCATCTGTGTCGAACCGTGCGTGATGATGGTGCGGCTGGTCGTGCTGGTGATGGCGTGGTCAATGACCTGCGAGGTGCTCATCTTGCGGTACTTGCGGAAGGCTTCGCGGATCCGGTCGAAGATCACCACCGACTCGTTCACCGAGTAGCCCAGCACTGCCAACACCGCCGCCAACACCGCCAGCGAGAACTCCCATTGGAAGAAGGCGAAGAAGCCCAGAATGATCACCACGTCGTGGAGGTTGGCGATGATGCCGGCCACCGCGAACTTCCACTCGAAGCGGATGGCGAGGTAGATCATGATGCCCGCCACCGTCACGGCCAGCGCCAGCGCACCGTCGCGCGCCAGCTCCGAACCCACGGACGGTCCGACGAACTCGGTGCGCGAGAGTTTCAAGGGCTCGCTGCCGTCGGAGGCGACGCAGGCTTGGCGCGTCGTGTCGCCATCGCCAGGGCGCGTTTCGAGGCTGCCTGAGGATGCCTG
Organism: Azohydromonas lata NBRC 102462; assembly: GCF_001571085.1. GTDB lineage: Bacteria > Pseudomonadota > Gammaproteobacteria > Burkholderiales > Burkholderiaceae_C > Azohydromonas > Azohydromonas lata. The sequence continues at coordinate 2,905 of NZ_BCTC01000002.1, read as the reverse complement.
GCACAGCGCGGCGAACACACGGCCCGCCACCTCGCCTTGTTTGACGTCACCGCGCACGGGCAAGCGGATAAGCACGTCGCGCGCGGTGCCGAAGTTCTGCACCTGCACCTCGCCAAAGCCCAGCGCGTCCACCGCGGTGCGCGTGCGGTCTATGTCGGCCGGCTGCGCGTAGCTCACTTCCAGCACCGTGCCGCCCGTGAACTCGATGGACAGGTGCAGCCCCCGCGTGAACAGGAAGAACACCGCCGCGGCGAAGGTCAGGAACGAAATGACGTTGAACACCAGCGCATGCCGCATGAACGGGATGTCGCGCCGGATGCGAAAGAACTCCATCTACTTTCTCCGCTCGGGGCCGCTTCAGGCCTTGGCGGCCGGGGTGGTATCGCCTTCGGGGCGCCACACCTGGCCGATAGATACGGACTTCAGGCGCTTCTTGCGCCCGTACCAGAGGTTGACCAAGCCCCGCGAGAACATCACGGCCGAGAACATCGAGGTCAGGATGCCCAGGCAGTGGACGACAGCGAAGCCGCGCACCGGACCGGAGCCAAAGGCCAGCAGCGCCACGCCGGCAATCAGCGTGGTGACGTTGGAGTCCAGGATGGTGGCCCAAGCCCGCTCGTAGCCCGCGTGAATGGCTGTCTGTGGTGCAGAGCCGTTGCGCAACTCCTCGCGCACACGCTCGTTGATGAGCACGTTGGCGTCGATGGCCATGCCCAGCGTCAAAGCAATAGCAGCAATGCCCGGCAGCGTCAGCGTGGCCTGCAGCATGGACAGCACCGCCACCAGCAGCAGCAGGTTGAACGCCAGCGCCAGCGTGGAGAACACGCCGAACAGCAGGTAGTACACGCACATGAACGCGGCAATGGCCAGGAAGCCGAACATCACGCTGTGGAAGCCCTTGGCGATGTTGTCGGCACCCAGGCTCGGCCCAATCGTGCGCTCCTCGATGATTTCCATGGGAGCGGCCAGCGAACCCGCCCGCAGCAGCAGCGCCGTGTCGCTGGCTTCCTGCGTGGTCATGCGGCCGGAAATCTGCACGCGGCCGCCGGAGATCTCGGAACGGATCACCGGCGCGGTGACGACCTCGCCCTTGCCCTTTTCGAACAGCAGGATGGCCATACGCTTGCCCACGTTCTCACGCGTGATGTCCCGGAAGACGCGCGCACCCTTGGCATCCAGCGTGAGGTGCACCGCGGGCTCGTGGTTTTGGCCATCAAAGCCTGGTTGAGCGTCGTTGAGGTTCTCGCCGGTGAGGATGACTTGGCGCTTGACGATGAGCGGTGCGCCACCGCGCTCGACGTAGCGCTCGGTACCGAAAGGCACGGGGCCGCTGCCCACGGCCGCAGCGGCGGCTTCGGCGCTGTCGTCCACCAGGCGCACTTCCAGCGTGGCGGTGCGGCCGATGATGTCCTTGGCCTTGGCCGTGTCCTGCACGCCGGGCAATTGCACCACCACGCGGTCCGCGCCCTGCTGCTGGATCACGGGCTCGGCCACGCCCAACTCGTTGACTCGGTTGTGCAGCGTGGTGATGTTCTGCTTGAGTGCGGCCTCCTGCACCGCACGTGCGGCCTGCGGCTTGAGCTGACCCACCAAGCGCAGGTCACTGCCCTCGCCGGCCGGCGTCCATTGCATGTCAGGCAGTTGCTGCACCAGCACCGCCTGCGCGCTGCCCAACGTGGCGGCATCGCGGAAACGCACTTCGACGTTGTTGCCTTCGCGGGAGATGCCGGCATGGCGCACGTTCTTGTCGCGCAGCAGCGAGCGGACGTCGCCGGCGACCGACTCAGCCTTCTTCGTCAAGGCTGCCCGCATGTCCACCTGCATCAGGAAATGCACGCCACCGCGCAGGTCCAGGCCCAGGTACATGGGCAACGCGTGCAGGGACGTGAGCCAGGCGGGCGAGCGGCTCACCAGGTTGAGCGCAACGATGTAAGTCGGATCGGCCGGATCGGTGTTCAACGCGCGGTTGAGCGCATCTTTGGCCTTGAGCTGGGTGTCGGGATCACCAAAGCGGGCGCGCACCGAGTTGCCATCCAGTTGCACAAAGTCAGGCTGGATGCTGGCCTGTTTGAGCACATCTTCAACACGCTGCACCAGCGCGCCGTCAACCTTGATCGTGGCCTTGCCGCTGGAGACCTGGACGGCCGGGGCTTCGCCAAAGAAGTTCGGCAGCGTGTAGACGAGGCCGACCAGCAGCGCGACCGCCAGGATCGCGTACTTCCACCACGGATAGCGGTTCATCGCATGTTCCTTGCGCCGCGCGTGGGCGGCGCGCGCAGCGGGCCCATAAGGGCCCGCCGTCGATTACTTGAAGGTGCCCTTGGGCAGCACCTGGACCACGGCGGTGCGCTGCACCTGGATTTCGACACCGCCGGCTATTTCCATGTGCACGAAGCTCTCGTTGAGCTTGGTGACCTTGCCCAGCAAGCCGCCAGCAGTCACGACTTCGTCACCCTTAGCCAGGGCGGAGATCATGGTCTTATGCTCCTTCTGCCGCTTCATCTGGGGGCGAATCATGATGAAGTACAGCACCACGAACATCAGCACCAGAGGCAGCATGCCCATCAGGCTGTCGGTGGCAGAGGCCGGCGCGGCGGTCTGAGCAAAGGCGGAAGAAATAAACACAGCAGGCAGTCCTTTTTTTGCGATGCTTGGCAGCCGCCCCGACCAAAGGGTGGACGGTGCAGGGAACCTGCGATTCTAAGCGGCGGCCGCACGCGCATTCGACTGCCTCATTGCCACCGGGTTCACTTCAGAAGCGAAGAACCTCAATGGGAAAGCACAAAAGCAAGAAGGCCGTCACGAGGACGGCCTTCTTGCTTTGTTTGGTTGCGGGGGCTGGATTTGAACCAACGACCTTTGGGTTATGAGCCCAACGAGCTACCAGACTGCTCCACCCCGCGAC
>NZ_BCTC01000001.1 GCF_001571085.1 Azohydromonas lata NBRC 102462 | reverse complement strand
ATTGAAGGCGGCCTTGGCGTCCACGATCTCTGCCCCTACCGCGGCATAAGCCGCGTCGGGCGCGGCTGCCGCAACGCCGGCACCGGACTGCACGAACAACTGGTGGCCCTGGGCCTTGAGTTTTTTGGCGGTCTCGGGGGTCACCGCGACGCGGGTCTCTCCGGCCGCCGTCTCCAGCGGAACTCCAATCAGCATGTGGTGTCTCCTTCCACAAGAGTCAGAAATTTTTCGCAATGCGCCTATCTATACCACCGTATAGAAAGGAAGCTGATTGATTCAGCCCCTCGCATCGCCGAGGCCGTTGGGCGGACGCTACCATCCGCCCCATGTCAGAACGATGGAAACCCAACGTCACCGTGGCGGCGCTGATCGACAAGGTGGTCGATGGGGAGCAGCGCTTTCTGCTGGTGGAAGAACACACGGCTGAGGGCTTGCGCCTGAACAACCCGGCCGGCCACCTCAACCCGGGCGAGTCACTGCTGCAAGGCGTGGCGCGCGAAGTTTTGGAAGAAACCGGCTGCGTCTTCGTCCCCACGCAGCTTGTGGGCATTTACCTGTCGCGTGTGTACCGGCAGGGTGCGGGCGAGGACATCACTTACCTGCGCTTTGCGTTTGCCGGCACGGCCAGCGCGGCGCAACCGGGCTGGGTGCTGGACGACGGCATCGTCCGCGCGGTGTGGATGACGGTGCCGGAGATACGCGCCAGCGCCCACCGCCACCGCAACCCGCTGCTGTTGCGCGGCATCGAGGACCACCTCGCCGGCAAGCGCTTTCCGCTGTCCCTGCTGACCACGGACCCCAGCGTCTTCGCGCCCGAGATCAAGGCATGAGCACCGAGACTGTTTCGACCGCCGCCGCGCCGGCGGTGTTCACGGGCGTGCGCGCGCGCCGCGTGGTGGTGGGCCTCAGCGGCGGGGTGGACTCCGCCGTCAGCGCCTGGCTGCTCAAGCAGCAGGGCCACGAGGTGGTGGGCATCTTCATGAAGAACTGGGAAGACGACGACGACAGCGAGTTCTGCTCGTCGCGCCAGGACTTCATTGACGCCGCCAGCGTGGCCGAAGTGATAGGCATCGAGATCGAACACGTCAATTTCGCCGCCGAGTACAAGGATCGCGTCTTTGCCGAGTTCCTGCGCGAGTACCAGGCCAACCGCACGCCCAACCCGGACGTGCTCTGCAACGCCGAGATCAAGTTCAAGGCCTTTCTCGACCACGCCATGCGCTTGGGCGCCGAGAAGATCGCCACGGGCCACTACGCCCGCGTGCGCGAAGTGGCCGGCGAGTTCCAGCTCCTGAAAGGCCTGGACCCGCTCAAGGACCAGAGCTACTTCCTGCACCGCCTCAACCAGCCGCAGCTCTCGCGCACGCTGTTCCCGGTGGGCGAGCTGCCCAAGACCGAGGTGCGCCGCATTGCGGCCGAGGCCGGGCTGCCCAACGCCAAGAAGAAGGACTCCACCGGCATCTGCTTCATCGGCGAGCGCCCTTTTCGCGAATTCCTCAACCGCTACCTCTCCAACCAGCCCGGCCCCATCAAGGACGCGCGGGGCCGCAAGATCGGCGAGCACGTGGGCCTGAGCTTCTACACCCTGGGCCAGCGCCAGGGCCTGGGCATCGGCGGCGTGAAGGAGAAGGGCGCCCCGCGCGGCGGCGGCGAGCACGAGCCCTGGTACGTCGCCCGCAAGGACCCGGCCACCAACACGCTGTACGCCGTGCAGGGCCACGACCACCCCTGGCTGCTGAGCCGCTCGCTGGTGGCGCAGGACTTGAGCTGGGTGGCCGGCCGCACGCCCGCACCCGGCGCGCTGGGCGCCAAGACCCGCTACCGCCAGGCCGACGCACCCTGCCGCCTGTCGCTGCCGGCGGTGGACGCCGTGGCCCTGCACTTCGACCAGCCGCAATGGGCCGTGACACCGGGCCAGTCCGCCGTGCTCTACGACGGCGAGGTCTGTTTGGGCGGCGGCGTCATCGCGTCGGCCAGTCCGGACTGAGGCGCAATTGCCCAGGGCACAAAAACCCTTTGCGCAAAGCAGCAAGCCGCGCCCCATGCGCGGCTTTGTTTTTGCTGGAGTGCTCCCCGGAACCGGCGGGTGATCTTCAAGTCAAGCTTGAAGAAATCTGCCGAAATTACCCCTATCAATCGCGCAATCCCTGCGCATGGGGGACGAACGACGCAGCTCATGCGCTATCCGCATGAGCAAGTGCCCATCGCTTCGTTGGCGCGGAAAACGCAGCTTCAAATAATCGTTGCGTTGGATCTAACGGGAACGGTCATGAACTTTCAGCAACTGCGTTCGGTGCGTGAGGCGGTGCGTTGCGGTTTCAACCTCACGGAAGTGGCGCAGGCGCTGCACACCTCGCAGCCGGGCGTGAGCCGGCAGATCCGCGAGCTGGAGCAGGAGCTGGGAGTGGAAATCTTCGTCCGCCAGGGCAAGCGGCTGACGGGGCTGACGGCGCCGGGGCGCACGCTGCTGCCGGTGGTGGAGCGGCTGCTGACCGAGGCGCAGAACCTGCACCGCATCGGCGAGGACTTCAGCCAGGGCGACGTGGGCACGCTGGCCGTGGCGGCCACGCACTCGCAGGCCCGCTACGCGCTGCCGGCGGTGGTGCGCGACTTCCAATCCCGCCACCCCGGCGTGAGCCTCAAGCTGCACCAGGGCTCGCCGCAGCAGATTGCGCAGATGCTGGTCAGCGGCGAGGCCGACATCGGCATCGCCACGCAGACGCTGGCCGAGCAGGACGCGCTGGTGGCGCTGTCCTGCTACCGCTGGACGCACTCGGTGGTGGTGCCGCAGGGGCACGAGCTGCTGGAAGGCCCGTTGACGCTGCAGCGGCTGGCGGCCTACCCGCTCATCACCTACGACGTCGGCTACACCGGCCGCGGCACGATTGACGACGCCTTCCGCCGCGCCGGGCTGCACATGCAACTGGTGCTCAGCGCCATGGATGCCGACGTGATCAAGACCTACGTCGGCCTGGGCATGGGCGTGGGCATCGTGGCTTCCATCGCCTTCGACGACGAGCGCGACCACCCGCTGCAGGCCGTGGACGCGCGCCACCTGTTTGCCATCAACACCACCAGCGTGGCCGTGCGCCGCGGCGCGCTGCTGCGCGCCTACGCCTACGACTTCATCCAGGCCTTCGCGCCGCACCTGAAGCCGGACATCGTGATGCAGGCGCAGGCCGCCCGCTCGGTGGACGCACAGCCGGCGCCGCTGTAAGCCGCGCCGGCGCGGCGCGGCCTGCGGGCTTTCAGCCCTCGAAGCCGAAACGCCCCTCGGCCACCAGCGTGGCCAGCGGCACGCGCCCGCTGGGCGCCTCGCGCTCCTGCAGCGCGGGCGGCAACAGCGACGCGTCGCCGCGCCGGCCCAGCGCCACCACGGCGTGCATCGCGTGGTCTTCCGGCACGGCCAGCACCTCGCGCGCCTTGGTGCGGTCGAAGCCGCCCATGGCGTGCGCGTGCAGGCCCAGCGCCTGGGCCTGCAGCGCCAGGCTCATCCAGGCCGCGCCGGCATCGAAGGCGTGCGAGACGATGGCTTGCGGCTCGTCCTTGCCCGGCACCGTGCGTTGCGTGCGCGACAGCACGATCAACAAAGCGCCCGCGTTTTGCGCCCAGGCGCGGTTGCTCTCCACCAGCGTGCCCAGCAGCGTGTCGAAGGCCGGCGTGCCGCGCAGGCCGTAGATAAAGCGCCAGGGCTGCAGGTTGCTGCCGGACGGGGCCCAGCGCGCGGCTTCCAGGCAGGTCATGAGCGCGCCCTGGTCCAGCGCCTCGCCGGTGAAGGCACGCGGCGACCAGCGCTCGGTGAACTGGGGATCGATGCGGTATTCAGGTTGGCGGGCAGCGGCCATGGGCGTTCACCATGAGTTGTCGGACAAGCCAATCAGTGTGCCGCAGCCTGCAGGAGGCCCGTCTGCGGGCCGAATTGGCGGCGCGGTGGGGTGCCGGTTCTTGAGCGAATACGCATCGTGGCCGGGAGCCGGGTTCGGCCCGCAAGCGGACCTCCTACAGCGTGTTCGCCGGATTCAGCACCCGCTGCAGAAAGGCCCGCGTGCGCGCGCGGCGCGGGGCTTCGAAAAACTCGCGGGCCGGCGCGGTTTCCACGATCTGCCCCTCGTCCATGAACACCACGCGGTCGGCCACGGCGCGTGCAAAACCCATCTCGTGGGTGACGCAGAGCATGGCCTGGCCCTGGTCGGCGAGGGCGCGCATCACGTCCAGCACCTCCTGGACCATTTCCGGGTCCAGCGCCGAGGTGGGCTCGTCGAACAGCAGCAGCCGCGGCGCCTGCACCAGCGCGCGGGCGATCGCCACGCGCTGCTGCTGGCCGCCTGAGAGCTGCAGCGGGTACTTGTGCGCCTGCTCGGCCACGCGCACGCGCTGCAGTTGCGCCAGGGCGCGTTTGCGCACCTGCGCCCGCGGCTCGCCGGCCATCTCCGGGCCCAGCGCCAGGTTTTCCAGCACGGTGAGATGGGGGAACAGGTTGAACTGCTGGAAGACCATGCCCACGCGGCGGCGCAGGGCCTGCAGCGCGCGCTCGTCCTCGCGCCGGCCGGCTTCGAACACCACGCCATCCACGGTGAGGCGGCCTTCCTGGAAAGGCTCCAGCCGGTTCACGCAGCGCAGCAGCGTGGACTTGCCGCTGCCCGACGGCCCGCACAGCACCACGCGCTCGCCGGGCTGGACGGTGAAATCCACGTCGCGCAGCACGTGCTGCTGGCCGAACCATTTGTTGACGCGCTCGAAGCGCACCAGCGGCGCCGCAGCGGCGCCGCCGCCGTTGTGGGCCGTGCTCATGCACAGCCTCCATGGCGCCAGCGGCGTTCGGCCCAACGGCCGCCGGCCGACATGGCGGCGCAGCCCAGAAAATAGATCGCGGTCACGAACAGGTAGCCCTCCACCTTGAACGGCCGCCACACCGGGTCGCCGCTGAGCGCCAGGCCCAGCGCGCCGGTGAGCTCGTACAGGCTCACGATGGTGACGAGCGAGCTGTCCTTGAACGTCGAGATGAAGCTGTTGAGCAGGGCGGGCAGCACGGCGCGCAGCGCCTGCGGCAGCAGCACCAGGCGCTGCACCTGCCAGGCCGTCATCCCCAGGCTGCGCGCGGCCTGGGCCTGCGCCAGGGGCACGGACTGCAGCCCGGCGCGGATGGTCTCGGCCAAGTAGGCCGCGGCGAAGAGCGACAGGCCCGCGAGCACGCGCAGCAGCACGTCCGGGTTGCTGCCCGGGGGCAGCAGCAGCGGAAAGATGAAGCTGGCCATGAAGAGCACCGACACCAGCGGCACGCCGCGCACCAGTTCGATGTAGAGCGTGGCCAGTCCGCGCAGCAGTGGCGGGCCGGATCGGCGCCCAAGCGCCAGCGCCACCGCGATGGGAAAGGCCGTGGCGATGGCCACCAGCGCCAGCAGCAGCGTCAGCGGCAATCCGCCCCACTGGTCGGTCGTGACCAGCGGCAGCCCGGCAAAGCCGCCGCGCATGAGCAGCACGCCGGCAAGCAGACCGGCCGCCCAGGCGATGCCCAGCACGCGGCCCGCCCCGGGGCGGCCGCCGCGCAGCACGCTGCCCACGGCCAGCAGCGCCCACAGCGCCAGCGCCAAGGCCGGGCGCCATTGCTGCTCGAAGGGATAGCGGCCGAAGAGGATCAGCCGGTGCTTCTCCGCCACCACGCCCCAGCAGGCGCCCACGCCGCGGGCGGCCTGGCAGGCCTCGGGGTCTGGCGCCCACACCGCCTGCCACAGCGCCCAGTCCAGCAGACGCGGCAGGCCCCAGGCCAGCAGCGCCAGGAGCAGCAGCGTCGCGGTGCCACTGAGCGGGTTGCTGAAAAGCGATTCGCGCAGCCGCGCCGCCAGGCCCGGCGGCGGGGGCGGGCGGCGCGGCGCAATGGGCCGGAAGTCGTCGTGGTCCATTTTTTTGGGCGTCCTCACCGTTCGCGGATCGCCGCACTGCGGTCCAGCCAGCCCATGAGCGCCGCGGTGAGCAGCGAGGTCGTCAGGTACACGGCCATGATCAGGCTGATGCACTCCAGCGCCCGCCCGGTCTGGTTGAGGGCGGTGTTGGCGATGGAGACCACGTCCGGGTAGCCGATGGCCACGGCCAGCGACGAGTTCTTGGTCAGGTTGAGGTACTGGTTCGAAAGCGGCGGGACGATCACGCGCAGCGCCTGCGGCAGCACCACGCGCTGCAGCACCTGGGCGCGCGAGAGGCCGATGCTCAGCGCCGCTTCCGTCTGCCCGCGCGGCACGGCCAGCACGCCGCCGCGCACCACCTCGGCGATGAAGGCAGCGGTGTAGAGGCTCAGGCCCCCCCACAGCGCCACGAACTCGGGCGTCAGCGTCGCGCCGCCTTCCACGGCAAAGGCGCCGGGCTGGGGCAGGCTCCAGCCGCCCTCGCCCGGCCAGGGGAAGGACAGGCCGCCCTTGCTGAGCAGGAACCAGGAGCCCAGGTGCAGCGGCTCGCCGGGGTCCGGCAGGTACTCCACCAGCAGCAGGTACCAGAGCAGCAGTTGCACCAGCAGCGGCACGTTGCGGACGATCTCCACGTAGGCGCCGGCCAGGCGCGAGAGCAGCGCGTTGCGCGACAGCCGCGCCAGCCCCACGGCCAACCCAAGCAGCGAGGCCGCGGCGATGCCCGCCAGCGCCACGCGCAGCGTGTTGAGCACGCCCACGAGGAAGGCGCGGCCGTAGCTCTGCCCGGCGTCGAAGGCGATGAGCGACTCGCCGATCTCGAAGCCGGCGGCGTCGTGCAGGAAATCCCAGCCCGCCTGAATGCCGCGGGCGGCCATGTTGGCCAGGGTGTTGCGCGCGAGCCAGGCGATCAAGAGCGCCAGTGCGGCCAGCACCAGCGCCTGCGCCAGGCGGGCGCGGGTGGCGGGTTTCAGCGCACCGGCGGCGCGTAGAGCAGGCCGCCCTGGTTCCACAACGCGTTCTTGCCGCGGGGCAGGCCCACGGGCGTCTTCTCGCCGACGTTGCGCTCGTAGATCTCGCCGTAGTTGCCCACGGCCTTCACCGCGCGCAGCAGCCAGTCGCGGTCCAGCCCAAGGAGCTTGCCCATGTCGTCGCCCTTGCCGAGCAGGCGCTGGACGACGGGGTCGGTGCTGTCGGCCTTGAGCTTGTCGGCGTTGGCCTGGGTGATGCCGGCCTCCTCGGCCTCGATCAGGCCGTACACGACCCACTTCACGATGGTGAACCACTCGTCGTCGCCGCGGCGCACCAGCGGGCCCAGCGGCTCCTTGGAGATGAGGTCCGGCAGGATGGCGTGCTCTTTCGGGTCCTTGGCCTCGCGCGAGCGGATGGCGGCCAGCCCGGAAGCGTCGGTGGTGTAGGCCTGGCAGCGGCCGGAGAAGTAGGCGGCGTTGGCGGCCTCGATCTTCTCGAACACCACGGGCTTCAGGTTCAGGCCGTTGGCGCGCGAGAAGTCGGTGAGGTTCTTCTCGGTGGTGGTGCCGGACTGCAGGCAGACGCTGGCGCCCTTGAGCTGCTTGGCGCTTTTCACCTTGGTCTTGGCCGGGACCATGAAGCCCTGGCCGTCGAAGAAGTTGATGGCCGTCTGTTGCAGCCCCAAAGAGGCGTCGCGGGTCAACGTGAAGCTGGTGTTGCGCGAGAGCACGTCCACCTCGCCGGACTGCAGGGCCGTGAAGCGCTGCTGCGAGCTCAGCGGCACCCAGCGCACCTTCTCGGCGTCGCTGAGCACAGCGGCCGCGATGGCCTTGCCGAAGTCCACGTCAAAGCCGCTCCAGCGGCCCTGGCTGTCGGCGGCGGAAAAGCCCGCCACGCCGGTGCTGACACCCACGATGACCTGGCCGCGCTGCTTGATGGCGTCGAGCGTCTTGCCGGCCTGCGCCGGGGCGGCGGCCAGGGCCAGGGCGGCAGCCAAGGGAGCAAGGAGAAGGGCTGGTTTTTTCATGCCGGGAAGTATGCAAGGGAGCACGGCCGGGAAATGAAGGCGGGCTTTTGCGCCTTCGCGCCCTGGCCACGCGGCTTGGCCCAGCACGGCGGCCACTGTGAGCCGCTTCCTACAGACCGGCCCGCCCGCCGCCGACAGACGGCAAAGCCTCCTGCCGCCTAAGCTGGAACCATCGAAATCACCCAGGAGTCACAGATGCTCCACTACGCCGTCGTCTTTCTCGTCATCGCGCTGGTCGCAGGCCTGCTCGGTTTCGGTGGCATCGCCGGGATGTCGGCGAACATCGCCTGGATCCTGTTCCTCGTCGGAGTGGTCCTGGCGGTCGTGTTCGCCATCAGCCGCAAGAGATAGCGTCGCGGGGGCGTCCCGCACGCCCCTGCACCTGCTCAGATCATCGCCGCGGGATCCTGCGGCTCCTCCGGCGTGATGGCAAAGCGCGTCACCCGCCGCGGCAGCAGCCAGGCCTGCGCGCCCGGCTCCAGCTTCAGTTGCTCGCGCAGCCCCAGGTAGTCCGCGCGCGGCAGCTCCACGTCGACGTAGCTGTCGTCGTCCAGGCGCCGGAACTCCAGCCGCGTGTTCGGCCCAACGGTCAGCGCCTGCTGCAGCCGCACCGGCAGCGTGCCGGGCGCTTCCTGGCCCAGCACCTGCAGCTCGTGCGGGCGCACGTAGCTCACGGTGCCGTCGGACGTGGCCTCGTGCGGGCTGCCGCTGTGGCCGGTGCGGCCGTGGAACAGGTTCACGTCGCCCAGGAACTGCAGGACGAAGGGCGTGGCGGGATGGTCGTAGACCTCGTCGGGGCGGCCGTCCTGCTCGATGCGGCCCTGGTTCATCACCACGATGCGGTCGGCCACCTCCATGGCCTCGTCCTGGTCGTGCGTGACGAAGACGCTGGTGACGTGCATCTCGTCGTGCAGCCGGCGCAGCCAGCGGCGCAGCTCCTTGCGCACCTTGGCGTCCAGCGCGCCGAAGGGCTCGTCCAGCAGCAGCACCTTGGGCTCCACCGCCAGGGCGCGCGCCAGCGCGATGCGCTGGCGCTGGCCGCCGGAGAGCTGATGCGGGTAGCGCTCGGCCAGCCAATCGAGCTGCACGAGCTTCAGCAGGTCCATCACCCGGGTGCGTATCTCCGCCTCGCTTGGGCGCGTGGCGCGCGGGCGCACACGCAGGCCGAAAGCGACGTTCTCGAAGATGTTCATCTGCGGGAACAGCGCGTAGTGCTGGAAGACGAAGCCCACGTTGCGCTCGCGTACCGCCGTGCGCGTGGTGTCGTCGCCGTGGAACAGCACGCTGCCGCTGTCGGCCTTCTCCAGGCCCGCGATGATGCGCAGCAGGGTGGTCTTGCCCGACCCTGAAGGGCCCAGCAGGGCGACCAGCTCGCCGGCGGGGATGGTGAGATTCAGGTTGTCGCAGACGGCCAGCGTGCCGAAGCGCTTCACCAGGTTGCGGACTTCAATGCTCATGGGGAACCTTACTCGCCGCGACCGGCCTGCTTGAGCTGCGCCTTCACGCGCCGCTCGACGATGTATTTCAAGCCCAGCGTCACCAGCGCCAGCGCCGCCAGCAGCGAGGCGACCGCGAAGGCGGCGGCGAACTGGTACTCGTTGTAGAGAATTTCAATGTGCAGCGGCATGGTGTTGGTCTGGCCGCGGATGTGGCCGGAGACCACGCTCACCGCACCGAACTCGCCCATGGCGCGGGCGTTGCACAGGATCACGCCGTACAGCAGTGCCCACTTCACGTTGGGCAGGGTCACGCGGCGGAAGGTCTGCCAGCCCGAGGCGCCCAGCACCGTGGCCGCCTCTTCCTGCTCCACGCCCTGCGCCTGCATCAGCGGAATCAGCTCCCGCGCCACGAAGGGGAAGGTGATGAACAGCGTGGCCAGGACGATGGCCGGCACCGCGAAGATGATCTTCAAGTCGTGCGCCTGCAGCCAGGCGCCCAGCCAGCCCTGCAGGCCGAAGACCAGGATGTAGATCAGGCCGGCAATGACGGGGCTGACCGAGAAGGGCAGGTCGATGAGCGTGAGCAGCACGCTCTTGCCGCGGAACTCGAACTTCGCGATGGCCCAGGCCGCCGCCACGCCGAAGACGAGGTTGAGCGGCACGGAGATGCCGGCGGCGATCAGCGTGAGCTTGATGGCCGAGGCCGCGTCCGGCTCGATGATGGCCTCCAGGTAGACCTCGACGCCCTTCTTGAAGGCCTCGATGAAGACCAGCACCAGCGGGACGAAGAGGAACAGCGTCAGGAAGGCCAGCGCCACCGCGATGAGCGTGCGCCGCACCCAGGCGGGCTCGGTGGCGGCGTCGGAGGCCGAGGAAGAAGACATGGGGTTCATGGCGTCACTGCCCTTCGCGGCGCCGGGCCCAGGCCTGCAGCGTGTTGATCAGGAGCAGCATCACGAAGCTGCTCACCAGCATCACCACGGCGATGGCCGTGGCGCCGGGCACGTCGTACTGCTCCAGCTTGGAGATGATCATCAGCGGCGTGATCTCGCTGACCATGGGCAGGTTGCCGGCGATGAAGATCACGCTGCCGTACTCGCCCAACGCGCGGGCGAAGGCCAGCGCGAAGCCCGTGAGCAGCGCGGGCGCCAGGATGGGGAAGGTCACGCGGCTGAAGCACTGCCAGCGCGTGGCGCCCAGGGTGGCGGCGGCTTCCTCCAGCTCGCGGCCCAGGTCTTCCAGCACCGGCTGCAAGGTGCGCACCACGAAGGGCAGGCCGATGAACAGCAGCGCCACGAACACGCCCAGCGGCGTGAAGCTGACCTTGAAGGGCAAGTACTGGCCTATCCAGCCGTTCTCGGCATAGAGCGCGGTGAGCGTGATGCCGGCCACGGCCGTGGGCAGGGCGAAGGGCAAGTCCACCAGCGCGTCCACCAGGCGGCGGCCGGGGAAGTCGTAGCGCACCAGCACCCAGGCGATCAACAAGCCGAAGAAGGCGTTGACCAGCGCGGCCAGGAAGGAGGCGCCGAAGGTGAGCCGGTAGGAGGCGACGACGCGCGGCGAGGCCACGGCGTCCCAGAAGGCGGCGGGCGTCATGGTCGCGGCCTTGAGGAAGGCGGCCGACAGCGGGATGAGCACCACGAGGCTGAGGTACAGCAGCGTGAAACCCAGGGCCAGGTCGAAGCCCGGCAGCACGCTGTGGCGCTTGAGCAGGGTGCGGGAGAAGAGCATGGCGGGGCCGGGCGCGGCAGACCGGCAACGGTCCGCAACGCCTTGTCGGCAAAGGCGAAAACGGGAATTGTGGCCCCGCCGCGGCGGGGCACCGGAAGCGACGGCCCGGCTGGTCGTGAACCAGGGCCGGCTACGGCTTACTTCTTGGCCATGAGCTGGTCGTAGATGCCGCCGTCGTTGAAGTGCTCGGCCTGCGCCTTCTTCCAGCTTCCGAAGACTTCGTCCACGGTGAAGGTGGGCACGCTGGGGAAGTCCTTGGCGTGGGCGGCCAGCAGCTTGGCGTCGCGGGGGCGCAGGTTGTGCTTGACGGCGATCTGCTGCGCCTCCTCGGTCCAGAGGAATTTCAAATACGCCTCGGCCTGCTTGCGCGTGCCCTTGCGGTCCACGACCTTGTCGATGACGGCCACCGGGTTCTCCGCGAGCACGGTGCGGGCCGGATAAACGAAATCAAAATTCTTGCCGAACTCCTCGACGATGGACTGCACCTCGCTCTCGAAGGTGCAGAGCACGTCGCCGATGTTGCGCTGCGCGAAGGTGGTGGTGGCGGCGCGGCCGCCGCCGTCGAACACGGGCACGTTGGCGAAGATCTTCTGCGTCAGCTCACGCGCCTGCGCCGGGGTGCCGCCGCCCTTGATGACCGAGCCCCAGGCGCCCAGGTAGGTGTAGCGGCCGTTGCCCGTGACCTTGGGGTTGGGAATGACGACGCTCATGCCGGGCTTGGCGAGGTCGGCCCAGTCCTTGACGCCCTTGGGGTTGCCTTTGCGCACCAGGAACATGGTCACAGAGGAGGTGGGCGCGGCGTTGTTGGGCAGGCGCTTGGCCCAATCGGCGGCAATGAGGCCCTTGTCGGCGACGACGTCGATGTCCAGGGCCTGGTTCATGGTGATGACGTCGGCATCCAGCCCTTCGATCACCGCGCGTGCCTGCTTGCTGGAGCCGCCGTGCGACTGGTTGACCGTGACGTCCTCGCCGGCGGTCTTCTTCCAGTACGGGACGAAGGCCTTGTTGATGTCCTTGTAGAACTCGCGCGCGACGTCGTAGCTGACGTTGAGCAGCGTCACCGAGGCGGCTTGGGCGATGGAGGGCAGGGCGCCGGCCAGCGCGGCGGCGGGGGCGCCGAGGACGAGACGGCGGCGCAGGGGGTTGCGAACGGTCATGGCAGCTTGGAGCCCGCGAAAGCGGGGTGTTTTTTATGGACGGGCGGGGATGGTAGGCAAGGCGGCCAACCCGGCGCGGAAGAGGTGCCTTTGAAGCGGCCCGGGGCTTCCCCGATTGCTTCCATTTTCGAAGCAATGCCCGCTGATTTCTTCAACAGACCATTGAAAATCCCGCGCCGGCGCAGCCCTCAGGCCGCTTGCTGGAAGCGCGCCGCGCGGCGCGGCTCCAGGTGATAGGCGCTGCCCACGTCCATGGTGAAGGCCTGGTACTCCTCGCGGGTGAGCTCCACCTCGATGGCCGCGCCGTCGGCCTTGTGGAAACCCAGGCGCATGCGCGAGCCCATGCACAGCGCGTGCGCCAGCGTGGCGCTGACGCGGCCGGGGGCGTGGTCGCGGTGCACGGCGATCTCGTGCGCGCGCACCCACAGCGGCGTGCCGGCGCCGTCGTCCAGGCGCTGGGCGTCGCCCAGGAACTGCAGGACGAAGGGGTTCGCGGGCTGGTCGTACAGGTCCTGCGGGCGGCCTTCCTGCTCGATGCGGCCCTTGTTCATCACCACGATGCGGTCAGCCACTTCCATGGCCTCCTCCTGGTCGTGGGTGACGAAGACGCTGGTGACGTGCATGTCCTCGTGCAGCCGGCGCAGCCAGCGGCGCAGCTCCTTGCGCACCTGCGCGTCCAGGGCGCCGAAGGGTTCGTCCAGCAGCAGCACCTTGGGCTCCACCGCCAGGGCGCGGGCCAGGGCCACGCGCTGGCGCTGGCCGCCGGAGAGCTGATTCGGGTGGCGGGCGGCGAAGCTGGAGAGCTGCACCCGCTCCAGCAGCTCGTCGACGCGGCGGCGTATCTGCGCCTCGGTCTGCCGCTGGGCGCGCGGGACCATGCGCAGGCCGAAGGCCACGTTGTCGCGCACGTTCAGGTGGTTGAACAGCGCGTAGTGCTGGAACACGAAGCCCACGCGGCGCTGCTGCACGGGGGCCTCCGTGGCGTCCTGGCCGTGCATGAAGACGCGACCGGCGTCCGGCGTCTCCAGCCCGGCCATGATGCGCAGCAGGGTGGTCTTGCCGGAGCCCGAGGGCCCCAGGAGGGCGACCATCTCGCCCGCGGGGATGTGCAGGTCCACGCCCTCGCACACCACGGTGGGGCCGAAGCGCTTGCTGATCTGGTGCAACTGGATGCTCATGCGGTTCTCCCGTGGCAGTACAGGTTTTTCTTGGAGACGTTGAGGGCGCAGCGGATGGGGACGGACGGCTTCATGCCGTGCCCTCGTGCTGCTCGCGCAGCTGCGCCCTGACGCGGCGCTCCACCAGCGCCTTGAGCACCAGCGTCACCAGCGCCAGGCCCGCCAGCAGCGAGGCCACGGCGAAGGCGGCGGCGAACTGGTACTCGTTGTAGAGGATCTCGATGTGCAGCGGCATGGTGTTGGTCAGGCCGCGGATGTGGCCGGAGACCACGCTCACCGCGCCGAACTCGCCCATGGCGCGGGCGTTGCACAGGATCACGCCGTACAGCAGCGCCCACTTCACGTTGGGAATGGTCACGTGCCAGAAGGTCTGCCAGCCGGAGGCGCCCAGCACCAGCGCGGCTTCCTCCTGGTCCTTGCCCTGGGCCTGCATGAGCGGGATCAGCTCGCGCGCCACGAAGGGGAAGGTCACGAACACCGTGGCCAGCACGATGCCGGGCACGGCAAAGATGATCTTCAGGTCATGTTCCTGCAGCCAGGGGCCGAGCCAGCCTTGCAGGCCGAAGACCAGCACGTAGATCAGGCCGGCGATCACGGGGCTGACCGAGAAGGGCAGGTCGATGAGCGTGATGAGCAGGCTCTTGCCGCGGAAGTCGAACTTCGCGATGGCCCAGGCCGCGGCCACGCCGAAGGCGAGGTTCAGCGGCACCGAGATCGCCGCGGCCAGCAGCGTGAGCTTGACGGCGTCCAGCGCGTCGGGTTGGCTGATGGCGTCCAGGTACACGTCCACGCCCTTGGCGAAGGCCTGGACGAACACCGCCGCCAGCGGGACGAAGAGGAACAGCGTCAGGAACAGCAGCGCCACGCCCACCAGCAGCGCGTTGACCCAGCGCGACGGGGCGTTGGCGGCCCTGGGCTTGGCAGCGGCGCGGCTTGGGTGGCCCAGCGTGGTGCCCAGCGGCACGGAGGCCGCGGCGACCGGGGAAACGGGCAGGACAGAACTCATGTCGTGGCTCCCTGGCGCCGCCGCGTCCACGCCTGAAGCGCGTTGATGAGCAGCAGCAAAACAAAACTGGAGACCAGCATCACCACGGCGATGGCCGTGGCGCCCTGGTAGTCGTACTGCTCCAGCCGCGTGATGATCAGCAGCGGCGTGATCTCGCTGACCATGGGCAGGTTGCCGGCGATGAAGATCACGCTGCCGTACTCGCCCAAGGCGCGGGCGAAGGCGAGGGTGAAGCCCGTGAGCAGCGCGGGCAGCAGCACCGGCAGCACCACCTTGAAGAAGGTCTGCAGCCGCGAGGCGCCCAGCGTGGCCGCCGCTTCCTCGACGCTGCGGTCCAGGTCTTCGAGCACCGGCTGCAGCGTGCGCACCACGAAGGGCAGGCCGATGAAGACCAGCGCCACGAACACGCCCACGGGCGTGAAGCTCACCTTGAAGGGCAGGACCTGCCCAATCCAGCCGTTCTGGGCGTAGAGGGCGG
The DNA here is from genome assembly GCF_001571085.1 of Azohydromonas lata NBRC 102462. Classification (GTDB taxonomy): domain Bacteria; phylum Pseudomonadota; class Gammaproteobacteria; order Burkholderiales; family Burkholderiaceae_C; genus Azohydromonas; species Azohydromonas lata. The sequence goes on along the minus strand of NZ_BCTC01000001.1, from coordinate 196,434 downwards.
TGAGCGCGATGCCGGCCACGGCCGTGGGCAGCGCGAAGGGCAGGTCCACCAGCGCATCGACGATGCGCTTGCCCGGCACGCGCTGGCGCACCAGCACCCAGGCCACGAGCAGGCCGAACACGGCGTTGACCAGCGCGGCGGCCAGCGACGCCCCGAAGGTCAGCCGGTAGGAGGCCAGCACGCGCGGCGTGCTCACCGCGTCGAGGAAGGCCTGCAGCGTCATGCCCGACGTCTTGATGAAGGCGGCGGACAGCGGCAGCAGGACGATGAGGCTCAGGTACAGCAGCGTGAAGCCCAGGGCGAGGTTGAACCCGGGCAGCACGCTGCGCTGCTTGAGCAGCAGGCGCGACAGCATGGCGGCAGTTCCTGCGGAGGGTTTACTTGCGGGCGAAGACGCGGTCGAAGGTGCCGCCGTCGGAGAAGTGCGTCTGCTGCGCCTTGGCCCAGCCGCCGAACTGCTCGTCGATGGTGAACAGCTTCACCTGCGGGAACTGCTTGGCGTACTTGGCGGCGGCGGCCTGGTCCACGGGCCGGTAGTAGTGCTTGCCGGCGATGTCCTGGCCTTCGGGGGAGTAGAGGAACTCCAGGTAGGCCTGCGCGGCGGCGCGGGTGCCCTTCTTGTCCACCACCTTGTCCACGACCGCCACGGGCGGCTCGGCCAGGATGGAGATGGAGGGGGCGACCACGTCGAACTTGTCCGGCCCAAGCTCCTTGAGCGCCAGCAGCGCCTCGTTCTCCCAGGCCAGCAGCACGTCGCCCAGGCCGCGCTCGACGAAGGTGGTGGTGGCGCCGCGCGCGCCGCTGTCGAGCACGGGCACGTTGGACAGCAGCTTGCCCACGAACTCCTGCGCCTTGGCCTCGGAGCCGTATTTCTTCTGCGCGTAGCCCCAGGCGGCGAGGTAGTTCCAGCGCGCGCCGCCGGAGGTCTTGGGGTTGGGGGTGATGACGGCGATGCCGGGCTTGACCAGGTCGTCCCAGTCCTTGATGGCTTTCGGGTTGCCCTTGCGCACCAGGAAGACGATGGTGGAGCGGTAGGGCGAGCTGTTTTGCGGCAGGCGCTTTTGCCAGTCCGGCGGCAGCAGCTTGGCCTTGGCGGCGATCTCGTCGATGTCGTAGGCCAGGGCCAGCGTCACCACGTCGGCCTCCAGCCCGTCGATGACCGAGCGGGCCTGCTTGCCGGAGCCGCCGTGCGACTGCTTGACGGTGACGGTGTCGCCGCTCTTGGCCTGGTACTGCTTGGCGAAGGCGGCGTTGACGTCCTGGTAGAGCTCACGTGTCGGGTCATAGGACACGTTGAGCAGGCCAATGTCCTTGGCTTGGGCGCCGACGGCGGCCACGGCGAGCAGCGCGGCTAAGAACAGCGATTTCATGAGAGTCCTCCTGGGATGCATGAAGGCATCCTAGGAATCGCCCCTGGGCCGACCAACGAATGTTTGCGCCCTTGCTTATGCGGCCGGCGCAGCCTCAAGCGTGGAAAGTGTCAGGTGTTACCGGTTACCCCGGCTGCAGGGCGCGCACGCGCTCCGGCAGGCCGGCCGCGTCCTCATCCACGGCCTGGGGCTTGAGGCCGCCTTCGCGCGCGGCCTGCAGCAGCCGCGTGAGGTGGCCGGGCTGCGGCAGCAGCACGCCGAAGTACAGGATGGTGTCGCCGCGGGCCACGAGCACGGTGGGGAAGTTCTCGACGTCGACGTCGCCGACGACGTCCGATTCGTCCTCGATGTCCACCCAGATGAAGCGCTCGCCGGCTTGGGCGGCGTCGCGGGCGGCATCGAAGGTGGCCAGGTATTCCTTGCAGGTGCCGCACCAGGCGGCGCACAGGCAGGCGACGAGCAGGGGTTCAACAGCGGTCGGCATGGGTTGCAAGTGTGGCAGGGCAAAGCCCGGGCCCTGGCGGCGTCGGGAATGAAAAAGCGGCCCGAGGGCCGCTGTCTTGATGCAGGTGAAAAACCGGCGGGACGCCGATCAGAACGGGATGTCGTCGTCCATGTCGTCGAAGCCGGTGGCCGGGCGCTGGGGCGCCGGGGCCGGACGCTGCGGGGCCGGGCGGGGGGCCGCGGCGCGCGGGGCGGGCGCGGGGGCGTCCATGTCGTCGCCGCCGCGGGCCGGGGCGCGGTTGTAGCCGCCGCGGGAGGCGCCGCCGCCCATGCCGCCGCCACCGCCCATGTCGTCGCCCATGCCTTCACGGCCGCCGAGGAGCTGCATCTGCTCGGCCACGATGTCCACGGTGTTGCGCTCGATGCCGTCCTTGTCGGTGTACTTGCCGTACTTCAGGCGGCCTTCGACGTACACGGGGCGGCCCTTCTTCAGGTATTCGCCGGCGATCTCGGCCAGGCGCTCATAGAAGGTGACGCGGTGCCACTGCGTGTCTTCCACCGACTCGCCGGTGTTGCGGTCCTTGCGGCGGCTGGAAGTGGCGACGGAGACGTTGCAGATGGCCGTGCCCTGGGGCGTGTAGCGCACCTCCGGGTCGCGCCCGCAGTTGCCGATGAGAATGACTTTGTTGACGCTGGCCATATGTGACGCTCCTGCGCGAAATGTGCTCTGTACGAAAAGACAGGATTGTGCCGCATGCCCCGTGCCGCAGCCCCTCCGGGGCCTTGGCGCGAGCCCTTGAAAAGCCCGGCCGGCGGCGGCCAGTTACCATCGCCGGCTCCCCTCGCGCCATGGCCTTCTTCTCCTCCCCCTCTTCCGCTTCCCCCGAGCTGCAAGTGCTGCAGCAGGTCTTCGGCTACACGGCGTTTCGCGGGCCGCAGGCGGCCATCGTCGAGCACGTCGCCCTGGGCGGCGACGCCCTGGTGCTCATGCCCACGGGCGGCGGCAAGAGCCTGTGCTACCAGGTGCCGGCCATCGTCCGGCATCGCCAGGGCCTGGGTGTGGCCGTGGTGGTGAGCCCGCTCATCGCCCTCATGCACGACCAGGTCGGCGCGCTGGAAGAGGCCGGCGTGCACGCGGCCTACCTGAACTCCACGCTGTCCTCCGAGCAGGCCCAGCAGGTGGAGCGCGAACTGCGCAGCGGGCGCCTGGTGCTGGTCTACGTGGCGCCGGAGCGGCTGCTGACGCCGCGCATGCTGGCGATGCTGGATTCGCTGCACGAGCGCCAGCTCCTGAGCCTGTTCGCCATCGACGAGGCGCACTGCGTCAGCCAGTGGGGGCACGACTTCCGCGAGGAGTACCTGGGCCTGTCGGCCCTGCACGAGCGCTACCCCGGCGTGCCGCGCGTGGCGCTCACGGCCACGGCCGACGCGCACACGCGCCGCGACATCGTGGAGCGGCTGCAGCTCGAAGACGCCGCCGCGTTCGTGAGCAGCTTCGACCGGCCCAACATCCGCTACACCATCGTCGAGAAGGACAACCCGCGCGCGCAACTGCTGCGCATGATCCGCGACGAGCACGAGGGCGAAGCCGGCGTCGTCTACTGCCAGAGCCGGCGCAAGGTGGAGGACACCGCCGCCTGGCTGGAGCAGCAGGGCGTGCGCGCGCTGCCCTACCACGCGGGGCTGGACGCCGACGTGCGCCGCCGCCACCAGGACCGCTTCCTGCGCGAGGACGACCTGGTGATGGTCGCCACCATCGCCTTCGGCATGGGCATAGACAAGCCGGACGTGCGCTTCGTCGCGCACCTGGACTTGCCCAAGAACATCGAGGCCTACTACCAGGAGACCGGCCGCGCCGGCCGCGACGGCGAGGCCGCCGATGCCTGGATGGCCTACGGCCTGGCGGACGTCGTCAACCAGCGCCGCATGATCGACGAGAGCGACGCCGAGGAAGACTTCAAGCGCCTGCAGCGCGGCAAGCTCGACGCGCTGCTGGCCCTGGCCGAAGCCCACGACTGCCGCCGCGTGCGGCTGCTGGCCTACTTCGGCGAGGCCAGCGAGCCCTGCGGCAACTGCGACAACTGCCTGCACCCGCCGCGCACCTGGGACGCCACCGAGGCCGCGCGCAAGGCGCTGTCCTGCATCTACCGCTTCGGCCAGCACGGCGGCGGCTTCGGCCCAACGCGCTTCGGCGCCGGGCACCTGCTGGACGTGCTGCGCGGCAAGCGCACCGACAAGGCGCTGCAGTACGGGCACGACAAGCTGTCCACCTTCGGCATCGGCGCTGACCTGTCGGAAGCGCAGTGGCGCGGCGTGCTGCGCCAGCTCGTCGCCCTGGGCCACGTGCAGGCCGAGGGCGAGTTCAACACCCTCTCGCTCACGCCCAGCGCGCGCGCCGTGCTCAAGGGCGAGGAGCCCATCGTCCTGCGCGAGCCGCGCGAACCCACCCGCGGCAAGAGCCCGCGCTCCGTGCGCGGGACACGCGGCGAGCGCGTGCCCGCCGCCGCCGCCACGCTGGACGCGCTGGGCCAGGAGCGCTTCGCCCGGCTGAAGGCCTGGCGCGCCGAGGTGGCGCGCGAGCACGGGCTGCCGGCCTACGTCATCTTCCACGACGCCACCCTGGCGCAGATGGCCGCCGAGTGCCCGGATTCGCTGCAGGCGCTGGGCCACATCAGCGGCGTGGGCGCCAAGAAGCTCGAAGCCTACGGACGCGAGATCCTGCGCGTGCTGGGCGAGTGACGGGGGAGTGGCGGGCGAGGGCGGGCGCGCCGGCTTGCTCCCAGCACCCGATTCCCTGATCCGGCAAGCGTGCTGACCCTCATGGGGTCGGTCCTTACGCGATCACGCGGTTTTTCGCCTTGAAGCGGACTCCGTAGCCTGCGCCGGCTGTTCAAGGAGAACGCTGATGGCTACCAGGAATCCCGCCGCCTTTCGACGCCTCCCCGCCGCTGCCGCGGCCCTGCTGTGCCTGCATTTGGGCGCGCAGGCCGGCGGACCCGGCCCCGACGACCGCTACGACGACCGCCACGGCGGCCACGGGCACGGCGAGCCCATGCGGCCCAACGTGTTGCCGCGGGGCATCACTTCGCTCGCGCGCACTGCCTACACGGCCACCAGTCCGGGGGGCGGCACCAGCGCTTCGACCCAGGATTTGCTCACCGCCGGCCTGGGCAAAACCGGCCTGGCCGGCGCCGCGCCGGCCTACGCCGACCCGCTGAACCCCACCGCGCTGGAGCTGCGCCGCAACGCCATCTACGCCAACTACCGCGGCCTGCTGGACATCACCGCCAACGGCGGCTACGGCCGGCTCTACGGCCCAAACATCGACCTCGCCGGCAACGACACCTTGGGCGAGGGCCTGATCCCCGGCGTCGAATACCTGGGCTACGTCGACGTGCCCGGCGGCAACCGCCGCGTCACCACCGCCGTGCAGGTGCCCGCGAGCTTTGACACCAGCAAGCCGTGCATCGTCGCGGCGCCGTCCTCCGGCTCGCGCGGCGTCTACGGCGCCATCGGCACGGTGGCCGAGTGGGCCCTCAAGCGCGGTTGCGCCGTGGCGCTGACCGACACCGGCAAGGGCATGGGCCTGCACGACCTCTCGGACAACACCGTGCACCGCATAGACGGCACCCGCGCCGACGCCGCCGACCCGCTGAGCCACTTCAGCGCCAAGCTCAGCGAGGACCAGCGCGCCGCCTTCAACGCCCGCACGCCCAACCGCGTCGCCCTGAAGCACGCGCACTCGCAAACCAACCCCGAGCGCGACTGGGGCACCGACACCCTGGCCGCCGTGCGCTACGCACTGTGGGCGCTCAACCAGGAGTACGGCCCCTCCGTGGGCAGGAGCCCGCTGAAGTGGCAGCGCTTCCGGCCGGAGAACACGCTGGTGATGGCGGCTTCCGTCTCCAACGGCGGCACCGCCGTGCTGCGCGCGGCCGAGCAGGACGAGCAGGGCCTGATCGACGCCGTCGTCGCCGGCGAGCCCGGCGCCACGCCGCGCAGCACCTACGGCTACGGCGTGCAGCAAGGCGGCCAGCCCGTGGCCTTCGGCAAGCCGCTGCTGGACTACTTCACCTTCGCCAACCTGTACCAGCCCTGCGCGGCGCTGGCGGCCGAAGCGTCCATGGGCGCGGAGCTGTCCATCCACAACTACATGACCCTCACGGGCATGAACCCGCGCGCGGCCAACCGCTGCGCGTCGCTGGCGCAGGCCGGGATGGTCAGCGGCGCCGACACCGCCGCGCAGGCGGCCGATGCCCTCTCGAAACTGCGCCACTACGGCTGGGGCCCCTACAACGACCAGATGCACAACGCCCACTACGGGCTGGGCAACGCGGTGATCGTCACCAGCATGTACGTCAACGCCTACGGGCGCTTTTCCGTGCTGGACAACGTCTGCGGCGTGAGCTTCGCCGGGGTGGACGCCGCGTTCGCCCCGGCACCCATCGCACCCGCGGCCAAGGCGGTGAGCTACGCCACCGGCAACGGCACGGCCAACGGAGCGCCGGCCACCGTGATCGTCAACGACTCGGTGGGCGGCGCGAGGCGCTGGGACTTCGCCGTCTCGCCGGGCACGGCGCTGGCGGACCTGGGTTTCGAGGCGGCGGTGTGCCAGCGCGCCCTGTTCACCGGCACCGACCCGCGCAGCGGCGCGCCGCTGACCGACACCAGCACGCCCACCCGTGCGCAAAGCGAGGCCGTGCGCCGCGGCGTGCGCGAGGTGCTGGCCAGCGGCGACCTGCAGCGCAAGCCCACCCTGGTGGTGGCCGGCCGCAGCGACGCGCTGCTGCCCGTCAACAACGCCGCGCGCGCCTACACGGCCTTCAACCAGGCCGTGGAGCGGGGCCGCAGCAGGCTGCGCTACGTGGAGGTCACCAACGGCCAGCACTTCGACGGCTTCCTGGGCTTCAGCGGCTTCGACACCCGCTACGTGCCGCTGCACGTGTATTTCCTGGACGGCCTCAACGCCATGTACGCGCACCTGACCACCGGCGCGACGCTGCCGCCCAGCCAGGTGGTGCGCACCACGCCGCGCGGCGGGCTGCCGGGCGCGGCACCGGCCGTCACGCGCGCGGCGAACCTGCCGCCCATCGCCGCCACGCCGGCTGCGGGCGACGCCATCACCTTCAACGGCAACGCGCTCAACGTGCCCAACTGAGTAAGGCCGCGGGCGCGAGGGCGCCGGCTGCACGGCCCGCCCGCGAGCCCGCACCGCCCGCCCTGAGCCACCCACGCCGGCGCCGGCCCCCAGGGGCCGGCGTTTTTCATTGAAGCCAAGGGTTTACCCCTAAGCGATTGCGCAGCGCGCTCCAGGCCCCTGCGGGCCATAGGCTGCGGCAGGCCCGCTGCCGGCGACGCGCCGCGCACGCGGGCCCACACAGGGAGAAAAAGATGACCAGGAAACACCCGACCCCGCACCGGCGGCGCCTTGCCGTGGCGTCCGTGACCGCCGCCGTGGCGGCCCTGCCGGCGCTGGCGGCGCCGGCCCAAACCAGCCAGGACGCGGCCGCGCGCTGCGCCCAACTGCAGGGCCAGACCGTGCCCGCGGCGCACATCGGCCTGCCCACGCGCGATGCCGTCGTCACCCAAGCCACGTTCACGCCCGCGCGGGGCGCGGGCGTGGCGGCGGTGGGCGACACCTGCACCGTCGAGGGCGATATCCGCCCGCTGGACCGCAAGGCGCCGCCCATCCGCTTCCAGCTCAGCCTGCCGCAGCCGTGGAACGGCAAGGCCGTGATGTTTGGCGGCGGCGGCTACAACGGCACCACCGCCGTGGGCGGGACCAGCAGCATGACCAGCGGTGGCCAGACCGTCGTGCTCTCCGGCAACGTGCCCGCCGGGCCGGTGGACCACCCGACGCCGCTTGGGCGCGGCTACGCCACCTTCGGCAGCGACTCCGGCCACCAGTCGCTGCGCCCCGTGGCCGGCGCCAGCCGCGACGGCAGCTTCGCCGCCAATGAGGAGGCACGGCGCAACTTCGCGGGCGACGCGATCAAGAAGACGCGCGACACCGCCGCCTACCTGATGCAGCGTCACTACGGCCGCCCCGTGCAGCGCACCTACTTCGCCGGCGGCTCCACCGGCGGGCGCGAGGCGCTGCTGGCCATAGGCCGCTGGCCGCAGGACTTCGACGGCGCCATCGCGCTGTACCCGGCCTGGAACGCCGCGGTGCTGAACCTGCACTTCGGCCGCATGACGCGCGCCCTGGCCGGGAAGGACGCCTTCCCCGGGTTGCCCCAGCGCCAGGCGCTGTACCGCGCCGCGCTGCAGGCCTGCGACGCGCTGGACGGCGTGGCGGACGGCCTGATCAGCCATCAGGCCGCCTGCGATGCCGCCTTCGACCCCGACACCGCCACGCTGGACGGCCAGCCGCTGCGCTGTGCCGACGGCACCCGGGGCGACCACTGCCTGACGCCAGCGCAGATCGCCGCCTTCAAGGTGCTCAACAGCGCCACCGTGCCGGCCTTCGCGCTGCCCAGCGGCGAGAAGGGCTACCCCGGCCTGACCACCTGGGGTACCGACTTCGGCTTCGCCGCGCCGGACAAGGACAAGGGCCAGTCGCCCGTGCTCACGCTGGGGTTGGGGACGCTGGCGCCGGCCGCGCCCATGCCGGGCGTGAGCCTGCTGAGCCTCACGGCGGTGGCCGACAGCCCGCCCTACGGCAGCACCTTCTGGGACCAGTGGGTGCGCTACTTCGTCACCGACGACACCACGTACGACCCGCTGGCGCTGGACCCGGAGCGGCCGGGCCCGTGGGAGCGAAGGATCGTGGAGCTGATCGAGCTGCAGGACGCCAACCGTAGCGACTTCTCCGCCTTCCGCGCCCGCGGCGGCAAGCTGCTGCTGGCGCACGGCGTGCACGACGCCCTGGTGAGCAACCGCGCCACGCAGCAGTTCGTGGCCCGCGTGCGCCGCACCATGGGCGACGCGGCCACGGCGGACTTCCTGCGCTACTACGAGATTCCCGGCTACGGCCACTCGGTGAGCGACCAGTTCAGCGCCGCCTGGGATTCGCTCACGGCGCTGGAGCAATGGGTGGAGCAGGGCGTGGCGCCGGGGCCGCAGGTGGTGATGGACACCAAGGCCGTGCCCGGGCGCACGCGGCCGCTGTGCGAGTGGCCGAGCTGGCCGCGCTACGCCGGCGACGGCGACGTCAACCAGGCCGCCAGTTTCACTTGCGCCACGCGTTGAGGCGGCGCTGCAAGGGGCCGCCGCCTGGCGAGCGGAGCGCGGGTGCCCTGCGCTGGCTCTGCTGGCAGGAGGCCCGCTTGCGGGCCGAACCGCAGCCCCGTCCCACGCTTTTTGCAGGCCGCATCGTTCAGAAATCTGAACGATGGCTGCCATGCAGTGAGGGGCCGAAGTACAAAAAACTGAACGATGGGGCCGCTGCACGGGAGGTGCGCGGCCGGCGGCTGGGGTGCGAAGGTTCGGTCGTGGTGGCGGATTGCCGTCCGGGAAAAGTCGTTCCGCCGTCAGCCCTGAGGCAATGGCGCTTCGCACCCTCGTCCGTCATGCCCGCGAAAGCGGGCATCCACGCCGGCCGGAGCATCGGCGCGCCGACGTCGGCCCGGGGCGGTGCCGTTCGAAGGCCATGCCTCGGTGTCATCGTGGATGCCCGCTTTCGCGGGCATGACGGCGTAGGGTGCGAGGCGTCTTGGGCTGACGTTCACCTCACCACCTGCACCGTCGCCAGCGCGCTGTCGCCGTACTGGTTGTAGCCATCCACCGCGCGGGCGAAGAACTGCACGATGCCCGCCGCATCCGCCGGCAGCGCGACGGCGAGCTGATAGGGCGGGGCGCCCACCACGCCCAGGCGCAGCGCGCCGCCGTTGGGCAGCACCTGGTAGAAGGCCACGTAGTCCACGCCGTAGTCGTCGCGCGCGTCGGCCAGCAGCGTCACCACCTGGCCCGGCACGGCCTGCGTCGGCGCCACGGACAGCGCGGCGACGGGCGGGTCGTCGTCGTCCCCGCCTATGCCCACGAACACCCCGCCGCCGCAGCCCGCCAGCAGCGCCGCGGCGGCCAGCAGCACGGCGGCGCGCCGTGGCCGCCGCCACGGCCCGCGCACCTTCAAGGCGGCGGGCGGTGCGAGGGCGGCGGGGGACTCGGTTTCAGTCGTGGTAGCGCACATGCACGTAGCTTCCGGGGGCGGGCTCCAGCCCCTGCGGCACGGGGCGTGCCGGCACCCGGCCGCGGCTGTGTTGCACGAGCCAGTCGTGCCAGGCCGGCCACCACGAGCCCTCGCACGGCTGTGCGCCCTGCGCCCAAGCGTCCGGGGCCACCCAGTGCGCGCCGGCCTCCATGCGGCGCTGCCTGAACCGCCGCCGCGCGTGGCCGGGCTCGGAGACGATGCCCGCGTTGTGCCCGCCGTTGGTGAGCACGAAGGTGAGGTCGGTGTGCACCAGCCGGTGCAGTTGGTAGACCGAGCGCCAGGGCGAGACGTGGTCCAGCTCCGTGGCCACGCAGAAGAGGGGCTCGCGGATGTCGCCCAGCGACACCGGCCGCCCTTCCACCGGGTACTGGCCGTGCGCGAGCTGGTTTTGCAACTGGCAGCGGCGCAGGTACTGGCTGTGCATCACCGCGGGCATGCGCGTGACGTCGGCGTTCCAGGACATCAGGTCGTTGGGCTGCAGCCGCTCGCCCAGCCAGAACTCGCGCATGCGGGTGGACCAGACCAGCTCGCGCGAGCGCAGGAACTGGAAGGTCTCGGCCATCTGCCGCCCGGTGAGGAAGCCGCGCTCGGCCATGATGTCTTCCAGCAGCTCCACCTGCGACTCGTCGATCAGCACGCCCAGCTCGCCGGGCTCTGAAAAATCGGTCTGCGCCGCCAGCAGCGTCACGCCCGCCAGCTTGGGCAGTTTTTCGGCGCCTTCCACCTGGCCCGGCCGCGCCAGCGCGGCGGCGGCGATGGACAGCAGCGTGCCTCCCAGGCAGTAGCCGCAGGTGTGCACCGGCTGGTCGGGCATTTGGCGGGCGATGGCGGCCAGCGGGTCCAGCACGCCCAAGCCGAGGTAGTCGTCCAGGCTCAGCAGGGCGTCGCCCTCGTCGGGGTTGCGCCAGGACAGGATGAACACCGTGTGCCCCTGGCCCGTGAGCCACTTCACCAGCGAGTTGTGCGGCGAGAGGTCCAGGATGTAGTACTTCATGATCCAGGACGGGACGATGAACACCGGCTCGGCCTGCACCTCGTCGGTGGTGGGCTCGTACTGGATGAGCTCCACCAGGTGGTTGCGGTGCACCACGCGGCCCGGCGTCACGGCCAGGTCCACGCCGGGCAGGTAGGGGTGCTCCGGCGGCGTGAGCGGCTCCAGCCCCTGGCGGCGGCGCCAGCTCTCCAGCCGGTTGAAGGCGCCTTCCACCAGGTTGGCGCCGTGGCGCTCGGCGGTGCGGCGCAGCACCTCGGGGTTGGCCAGGAAGTTGTTGCTGGGCGACAGCATGTCCAGCCACTGCGTGGCGAAGAAGCGGACGACCTGCGCGTGGTGCGCGCTCATGCCGCGAAGGCGGCTGGCGTCCTGCCACCAGTGTTGGGCGGCCTGGTGGGCGCGGGCCATGGGGGCGTAGGGCCACTGGTGCCAGGCGGGGTCGCGGAATCGCGCGTCCTGCGCCAGCGGGCCGCTGCAGTCGCCGCTGAGGCATTCGGCCATGGCCTCCACGGCGTGCTGTTGGGCCGAGATTGCCAGCCGCGCCGCGTTGGCCGGCTGCGAGGCCAGGTGCCAGCCCCAGTCGGCCAGCGCCAGCCCCAGCGAGATGGGCGAGAGGCCGCCCGTCACGTGGGCCACGTTGGCGTGCAGCAGCCGGTCCATGGCGTGGGCGGCCTTCAGGGCGTCCGGCGTGTCCGCGCCGGCTGGCGGCTGCGGCACGTCGGCCAGTGATGCCACGGGGGCCGCCGGCGGCAGGGCGGCTGAGGTGGCGGGAACCGAATCAGCAAAACGCCGCAGGGTGTCGTCGTTCATGGCGGGCCGGTATACGCCTGCGGCGGCAAGCCGCCATCGGGGGATCGCCGCACCCTCGTCGGCGGGTTGACGGACTGCACGGTGCTTGGCCCTGGAGCTGGCAGGCCGGTGCCGCGCTCTGGCTATGATGGCCGGTTGACCCGAGCCGAGTAGAAACCCTTGAATCACGAGACGCCTGCGATCCGCGTGCGCGGCGCACGCACGCACAACCTCAAGAACATCGACCTGGACCTGCCGCGGCAGGCGCTGGTGGTGATCACCGGCCTGAGCGGCTCCGGCAAGAGCTCCCTGGCCTTCGACACGCTGTACGCCGAAGGCCAGCGCCGCTATGTGGAAAGCCTTTCGGCCTACGCGCGGCAGTTCCTGCAGTTGATGGACAAGCCCGACGTGGACGTGATCGAGGGTTTATCCCCCGCGATCTCCATCGAGCAGAAGGCCACCAGCCACAACCCGCGCTCCACCGTGGGCACGGTGACGGAAATCCACGACTACCTGCGCCTGCTCTACGCCCGCGCGGGCACGCCGTTTTGCCCGCAGCACGCGCTGCCGCTGCAGGCCCTGAGCACGGCGCAGATGGTGGACTCGGTGCTGGCGCTGCCGGAGGACACCAAGCTGCTGCTGCTGGCGCCCGTGGCGCGCGGCCGGGTGGGCGACATCGCCCCGCTGCTGGCCGACCTGCAGGCGCAGGGCTACGTGCGCTTCCGCGTGGACGGCCAGATCCACGACATCGACAACCTGCCGGCCCTGAGCGAGGGCACGCACGACATCGACGTGGTGGTGGACCGCGTGCGCATTCGCGCCGAGGAGGGGGGCGGCACGGGCGGCCTGCGCCAGCGCCTGGCCGAGAGCTTCGAGAACTGCCTGCGCATAGGCAACGCGCGCGCGCTGGCCGTCGAGATGGACGCGGGGCGCGAGACGCCTTTCAGCAGCCGCTTCGCCTGCCCGCACTGCGACTACTCGCTCACGGAGCTGGAGCCGCGGCTGTTCTCTTTCAACTCGCCCACGGGCGCCTGTCCGAGCTGCGACGGCCTGGGCCACGTGACGGTGTTCGACCCCGAGCGCGTGGTCGCCTTCCCCTCGCTGAGCCTGGCCAGCGGCGCCGTGAAGGGTTGGGACCGGCGCAACGCCTACACCTTCGGCACGCTGCAGGCGGTGGCGGCGCACTACGGCTTCGACCTGGACACGCCCTTCGAGGAGCTGGAGGCGGAGATCCGGCAGGTGCTGCTGCACGGCTCCGGCGCGGAGGAGATCGAGTTCACCTACGAGGCCGAGGGCGCGCGCGGCAAGTCGCGCAGCGTGAAGCGCTCGCACCCCTTCGAAGGCATCCTGCCCAGCCTGACGCGGCGCCTGCGCGAGACGGACTCCGCCGCCGTGCGCGAGGAGCTGATGCGCATGCAGCACGCGCAGGCCTGCCCCGAGTGCCGCGGCACGCGGCTGCGGCGCGAGGCGCGGCACGTCTTCCTGCACGCGGCGGATGCGCAGCCGGGCGAGACGGGCAAGTCCATCTACGAGGTCGAGCACGCGACGCTGGCCGACGCGCTGGCTTACTTCCAGGGCCTGACGCTGCGCGGCGCCAAGGCGGCCATTGCCGACAAGATCGTCAGCGAGATCCGCAACCGGCTGCGCTTCCTCAACGACGTGGGCCTGAACTACCTGAGCCTGGACCGCAGCGCCGACACGCTCTCCGGCGGCGAGGCGCAGCGCATACGCCTGGCCAGCCAGATCGGCAGCGGCCTGACGGGCGTGATGTACGTGCTGGACGAGCCCAGCATCGGCCTGCACCAGCGCGACAACGAGCGCCTGATCGCCACGCTGCAGCACCTGCGCGACCTCGGCAACTCGGTGCTGGTGGTGGAGCACGACGAGGACATGATCCGCGCCGCCGACCACGTGGTGGACATGGGCAAGGGCGCCGGCGTGCACGGCGGCCACGTCATCGCCCAGGGCACGCCGCAAGAGGTGATGGACCACCCCGAGTCGCTGACCGGCGGCTACCTGGGCGGGCGGCTGAGCATCCGCGTGCCCAAGGAGCGGCGCAAGTGGGAGGCGGGCACGGGGCTGCGCATCGTCAACGCCACGGGCAACAACCTCAAGGGCGTGAGCATCGAGCTCCCCGTCGGCCTGCTGACTTGCGTCACCGGCGTCTCGGGGTCGGGCAAATCCACCCTGGTCAACGACACGCTGTACGCGGCCGTGGCGCGCAAGCTCTACAACAGCCACCTGGAGCCCGCGGAGCACGACGCGATCGAGGGCCTGGAAGCCTTCGACAAGGTCATCAACGTGGACCAGAGCCCGATTGGGCGCACGCCGCGGTCCAACCCCGCGACGTACACGGGCATGTTCACGCCCATCCGCGAGCTTTACGCCGAGGTGCCCACCGCGCGCGAGCGCGGCTACGGGGCGGGGCGCTTCAGCTTCAACGTGGCGGGCGGACGCTGCGAAGCCTGCCAGGGCGACGGCGTGATCAAGGTGGAGATGCACTTCCTGCCGGACGTGTACGTGCCCTGCGACGTCTGCCACGGCGCCCGCTACAACCGCGAGACGCTGGAGATCCTCTACAAGGGCCGCAACATCACCCAGGTGCTGGGCATGACGGTGGAGGAGGCGGCGGAATTCTTCAGCGCCGTGCCGGCCATCTCGCGCAAGCTGCAGACGCTGCTGGACGTGGGCCTGGGCTACATCACGCTGGGCCAGAGCGCCACGACGCTCTCCGGCGGCGAGGCGCAGCGGGTGAAGCTGGCCCTGGAGCTGTCCAAGCGCGACACCGGCCGCACGCTCTACATCCTGGACGAGCCGACCACGGGGTTGCACTTCGCCGACATCGAGCTGCTGCTGCGCGTGCTGCATCAGTTGCGCGACGCGGGCAACACCATCGTCGTGATCGAGCACAACCTGGACGTGATCAAGACGGCGGATTGGCTGATCGACATGGGCCCCGAAGGCGGCTCCGGCGGCGGGCGGGTATTGCTGGCCGGAACGCCCGAGGATTTGGCGGCTTGCCAGGAAAGCCATACGGGACGGTTTTTGAAGCCGTTGCTGGAGAGGGGTTGAGGAGCGGGGCTCGCGCCCCCTCCTAAGCAACCATCCCCAGGAGGGCCGCCCCGATTGGGCTAAGGTGCCGCACCTTTGTCGCCCTGGACTGACGCCCTCCATGAGCCTTGCCATCGACTACTACTTCGCCCCGAATTCGCCGTGGGCCTACCTGGGCCATCGGCGCTTCCAGGACATCGCGCGCCAGTACGGCGCGGTGGTGCGCGTGCTGCCCGTGGACCTGGGCGGGCGCGTCTTCCCGCTCACCGGCGGGCTGCCGCTGGCCAAGCGCGCGCCGCAGCGCCAGGCCTACCGGCTCCTGGAGCTCAAGCGCTTCAGCGAGTGGCTGCACGCGCCGCTCAACCCCACGCCGCGCTACTTTCCGGTCAACCCGGACGACGCCGCGCGGCTCATCGTCGCCGTGGACCTGCTCGACGGCCCCGACGCCGCCATGGCGCTCACCGGCGCCGTGATGCGCGCGGTGTGGGTGGAGGAGAAGAACATCGCCGACGAAGCGACGCTGGCCGAGCTGCTCACCACCCAGGGCCTGAAACTTGCCCGCCTGGACGACGCCCACACCCAGCGCGTGCACCTGCGCTATGAAGAAGACTCGCAGCGCGCCATTGACGCCGGGGTGTTCGGGGCGCCCAGCTACGTCATAGACGGCGAAATCTTCTGGGGCCAGGACCGGCTGGACTTCGTGGAGCGCCGCTTACAGCAACTCAAGGGAGAACGTTGATGCCCGTGCAAGAACTGCAGGCCGCCGATGGCCACCGCTTCGGTGCCTTCGTGGCCCGCCCCCAGGGCACGCCGCGCGGCGCGCTGGTGGTGCTGCAGGAAATCTTTGGCGTGAATTCGCACATCCGCGCCGTGGCCGAGCGCTATGCGGCCGAGGGCTACGTGGCCATCGCGCCGGCGCTGTTCGACCGGCTGCAGCGCGGCGTGGAGCTGGGCTACACGGAGGACGACGTCCAGCGCGGCCGCGAGCTGAAGATGGCGTCCAAGCAGGACCTCGCGCTGCTGGACATCGCCGCCGCGGTGGCGGAGGGCGCACAGGCGGGCAAGGTCGGCATCGTCGGCTATTGCTGGGGCGGGCTGATGACGTGGCTGGCGGCGTGCAAGGTGGACGGCCTGTCGGCCGCCATCAGCTACTACGGCGCCGGCATCCCGGACCAGGCGGCGCTGCAGCCGCGCTGCCCCGTGCTCATGCACTTCGGCGAGCGCGACCACCTCATCCCGCAGCCCCAGGTGCAGGCCTTCACGCAGGCGCGCCCGGAGGTGGAGGTGCACGTCTACCCGGCTGACCACGGTTTCAACTGCGACCAGCGCGCGGCCTTCGAGCCCGCCAGCGCCGACCTGGCGCGACAGCGCACGCTGGACTTCCTGCAGCGGCATGTCGGCTGACGTTTCTTCCCCCACGGGCGGCGACCAGGCCAGGCCGCCCCGGCGCGTGCTCTACATCGAGGACGAGCCGCTGAACGTGCTGCTGATGACGGAGATGTTCCGCGGCCAGGCGGGCTGGTCGCTGCAGGTGGAGCCGGATGGCGCCTCCGGCCTGCGGGCGGCGCGCGAGGACGCGCCGCAACTGCTGCTCATCGACATGAACCTGCCGGACATGACGGGGCTGGACATCGTCGCGGCGCTGCGCGCCGATCCGCTCACGGCCCAACTGCCCTGCATCGCGCTGTCGGCCGACGCCATGCCCGAGCAGGCGCGCGCGGCGAAAAAAGCCGGGTTCGACGACTACTGGACCAAGCCCATTTCCATCGCGCAGATGTGGAAGGCGCTGGAGGCGTGGCTGCCTTGAGGGCACTGGCTCGGCGCGGGTAAGCCCGTTTTCGCCACACCCGCGAAGGCGGGTGTCCACGAACGCCGGGCGGCAGCGAGGCCAGCGTGGATGCCCGCTTTCGCAGGCATGACGAGAAAGTGCGCCGGCCCTGCCGGCTCAGCCCATCTGGCTTTGCAGGTAGTTCTGCAGGCCCACGGCGTTGATCAGGCCGAGCTGCTGCTCCAGCCAGTGGGCGTGGTCTTCCTCGGTGTCTTCCAGCATGGGCAGCAGCAGGTCGCGGGTGACGTAGTCGCGCTCGCGCTCGCACAGGGCGATGACCTCGCGCAGGTGCGTGATCACCGAGTACTCCACCGCCAGGTCGGCCTGCAGGATGCCGGGCACGTCCTGGCCCACGTTCAGCGGCGAGGGGACCATGTTGGGCCGCCCGCTGAGCATGAGGATGCGCTTGATCAGCACGTCGGCGTGGCCGGTCTCGTCCTCCATCTCGTGCGAGATGCGCGCGGCCAGCTTGGTGTAGCCCCAGTCCTCCAGCATGCGGGAGTGGATGAAGTACTGGTCGCGCGCGGCGAGCTCGCCCGTGAGCAGGGCGTTGAGGGCATCGATGACGGCAGGGTGGCCTTGCATGTCGTGAGCGGGAAAACAAGTTGCTGACGCGCGCATCATGCGCGCGGCGGCCTCGGCCGGGCCTGCACTTCACAAGGCCTGGTCGTGAAATAAGACCGTTATGAAGGCGTGCCGGCCCGGCGCCGGGCTGGCGCCCGCCGGGTTTTGGCGTTAATGAGAAGCGTCCTCGCCTGCGCGCTTGCGGCCGGTGAGCATGGCGGCGGGCAAGTTCTCGCGCCAATGCCAGCTCATGCTGGCCACGCCCAAGAGGTGCCCCACCACGCAGACGATGAGCGCGTCGGCCAGCCAGGCGTGGATGTCCACGGGCCAGTCCTCGCCCCAGAAGGCGTCGAGCCGGCTGATCCAGCCCGTGAGGCCCAGCAGCAGCACCAGCAGCCACAGCAGCCACACCATCCACAGGCCCAGCGGGTCGTGGGCCACACAGCGCGGCGCGCCGGCCTGCAGGTAGCCGCGCGTGGCGCAGAGGGAGGGCTTGAGCGCGCCCAAGCTGGCCGGGCCGCGCGCAAGCAGCGCCCACAGCAGCCGCACCGCCACGGCGCCCACGCCCACGTAGCCGATCAGGCGGTGGATCTGGTCGCCGTCGTCGCGCACGAGGTTGACGAGCACCACGGCGGCCAGCGTCCAGTGCGCCAGGCGCACCAGGGCGTCCCAGACGCGCACGCGGGCGGCGGTTGCGGGCGCGACGGGCATGGCCGTCAGTCCCCGTACTCGGTCTTGACGGGGTTGAGCGTCTTGGCGTCGTAGTAGATCTCGACCTTGCGGCCGTCCGGCGCGCGGCCGTAGATCTCGTAGCAGTTGCCGTCGACCTTGAACTTGTTGATCTTGTAACCCTGGGCCTCGATGCGCGAGCGTGCGTCGTCTTCCTTGAGCCATTCCTCCTTGGGATAGGCCTTGCAGTTGGCCTTGGCGAAGGCGGCGGTGGAGCCCAGGCTGGCGGCAATGCCCAGCGCGGCGGCGGCGAGAACGACAGGCTTCATGGCTTCCCTTGCGTGAAGTTGAACAGGCTGCGGCAGCCTATCACAGCAATGAGAATCGTTCTCAATTCATGGCCAGAAACCAAGCCCGTGCGGGCGGGAAAACGATGGGCGCCCCGATAGACAGCAGAGCGTGGGGAAGTACGCGGCCTGCGCGGCGGCAAGCACGATCAGGCGCCCATGAAAAAGCCGGCGCTGAGGCCGGCTTTGCAGTGGAGGCGGGCGGGGGTGGCGCGTTGGCGGCGCCTTCAGCCCGCTGGTCTCACTTGAGGTGTTCGTTGATGAGCTTGGTCATTTCGAACATGGACACCTGGGGCTTCTTGAAGATGTCCTTCAACTTGGCGTCGGCATTGATCATGCGCTTGTTGGCAGCGTCCTGAAGGTTGTTGGCCTTGATGTAGTCCCACACCTTCTTGGTGACTTCGGTGCGCGGCATGGGCTTGTCGCCAATGACGGCCGCGAGTTGGGCGCTGGGCTTCATTTCCTTCATGAAAGCAGCGTTGGGGCTGCGCTTGCCGGCTTCGGCAGGCTTGGCTGCCGTCTCGGCCTTCTTGGCGGCCGGAGCCTTCTTGGCCGCGACCGTCTTGGACGCGGCTTTCTTTGCAGTTGCCATTTGGATTCTCTCCATCAATTACTGGTTGATGCGCCGGGTGGGGCGAAGGCTGCGTGAACCCTCTTTTCTCTGCGGCACCCTGCGGGGCAAATGGTACTGCGCGCCCAGGGGAGTGAGAAGCCAAGTCCGCTGTATTTCCCTCTAGGAAACCGGTTTCAGAATCACTTGCGTCAACATGCGTGGGCCATTTGTGGCACGGCCGCATCAAAAGCCGGCCTGCCGGTGGCGACCAGCGGTTTCAGGCCGGGTGCAGGCGCGGCACGGGGCGAAGCTGCCCTTGCTCCATTTCAGGACGCCTCAGGAGGCTTTGTCGAGCAGGCGCGGGTTGATGTCGGCCACGCGGGCGCAGCCGGTGAGGGCCATGGCGATCTCGAATTCGTCGCGCACCAGGCGCAGCACGTGGGCCACGCCCAAGGCGCCGGCGGTGGCCAGGCCGTGCAGCACGGGGCGGCCCAGCAGCACGGCGCTGGCGCCCAGGGCCAGGGCCTTGAGCACGTCGGTGCCGCGGCGCACGCCGCCGTCCACCAGCAGCGGCAGCGCGCCGCCCAAGGCGTCGGCAATGCGCGGCAGGGCGCGCGCGGTGCTCACGGCGGTGTCCAGGGTGCGGCCGCCGTGATTGGAGACGATGAGGCCGGCTGCGCCCGCGGCCAGTGCCTGGCGCGCGTCGTCGGGGTGCAGCACACCCTTGAGCAGCAGCGGCAGCCGCGTGGCCGAGCACAGCCAGGCCACGTCGTCCCAGGTCGGTGCCTGCGCGACGATTTCACTGAAGAAGTCGGCGTTGGGTGGCGGCGGTGCCTGCGGACGCAGGTTGACCGCGGCGATGCCTGGCGGCAGCCGGAAGCCGGCGCGGCGCTCGCGGTCGCGTGCGCCGGAGGAAGGAGCGTCCACCGTGAGCACCAGCGCTTCGAAGCCTGCGGCCTCGGCGCGCTCTATCAACTCCAGCGTGTGGGCGCGCTCGCGCTGCAGGTAGAGCTGGAACCACAGCGGGCCGCGGCCGGCCTCGTCGCGGACGAGCGCCGCCACGTCCTCCATGCGCAGGCTGGCCTGCGCGCTGAAGATGAACCCGGCGCCTTGCGCCGCGGCGGCCAGCGCGGTGGCCGCCTCGCCGTCGGGGTGGGCCAGGCGCTGGTGGGCCATGGGCGCGACCAGCAGCGGGCTTTGCAGCGGCCGGCCCAGCAGTTCGATGGCGGCGCTGCCGTTGGCCAACGACCGCAGCACGCGGGGGACGAGCCGCAGCGCGTCCCAGGCCTCGCGGTTGGCGCGCAGCGTGATCTCGTCGCCCGCGCCGCCGCAGAGGTAGGCCCAGGCGGCGGGGTCCATGCGCTCGCGCGCGTGGGGCTCGTAGTCGGCGGCGCAAGCGACGTCGGCCGGGATCTGCGGGCGGTTCATGGCGATGCTCGGTGGATCAGGCCGCGGCTCAGGTGTCGGCCCACATGCGCAGCAGGTTGTGATAGGTGCCGGTGAGCGCGACGGCCTCGGCCGATTCGCCCTCGCGCTCGCGCAGCCGCATGAGGGCCATGTCCAGATCGAACAGCAGCCGGCGCTGCTCGTCGCTGCGCACCATGCTTTCTATCCAGAAGAAGCTGGCGAGGCGGTGGCCGCGCGTCACGGGCGCCACGCCGTGCACGCTGGTGCCGGGGTAGAGGACCATGTCGCCGGCGGGCAGCTTCACCCGGCGGCTGCCGTAGGTGTCGTCAATCTCCAACTCGCCGCCGTCGTACTCGTCGGGATCAGCGAAGAAGAGGGTGCAGGAGACGTCGGTGCGCACGCGCACGCCGCTCTGCGCGGTGTGGCGCACGGCCATGTCCACGTGCGGGCCGTAGGTGTTGGCCGTGCCGCCATAGCGGTTGAACATGGGCGGAAAGATGCGCTTGGGCAGCGCCGCGGAGAAGAACAGCGGGTGGCGCTCGAGCGCGCGCAGGACGATGGCCTGCAACGCCTGCACCTGCTCGCAGCGCGAGGGCAGCTGTTCGTTGTTCTTGACGGCGGCGGACTGGGTGCCGGCGGTGGCGCGGCCATCGGTCCAGGGCGCGTCGCGCAGGAGGTCGCGGCACTGCCGCAGCTCGTCTGGCGTGAGGACTTCGGGAACGTGGAGAAGCATGGGTGCTCGCGCGGTGTTGGGTTGCCGAGCGGGCACGGCGGCCGCCTCCTGCAGGAAACGGCCGCCGTGCCCAAACTCAGGAGCGCATCAGATCAGAACTTCGTGATCAGCTGCGCCTGCACCAGCCGGCCGAAGCCGGGGATGTAGTGGCCGCGGTAGAGCGAATCGGCGTAGTACTTGTCGGCCACGTTGTTGACGTTGACCTTGAGCGACATCTTGTCGTTGAAGGTGTACTCGCCCATCAGGTCCACAGTGGCCCAGCCCGGGGCTTCGAAACGCTGGCCACCGTTGTTGGTGGACAAGTCCGCGGGCGCCTGGCTGCTGCGGAAGTTCACGCCCGCACCCAGGCGCAGTTGCGGCAGTACCTGGTAGGTGGTCCAGAAGCTGCCGCTGTGCTTGGGCGTGAGGCCGGGGCGGTCGCCGACGCGGTTGCCTATGCTGGTGGAGTTGGCCGTGGCGTCGACCTTGGCCTCGGGAATCCACATGTAGGAGCCCCACACCTCCCACTTGGGCGTGAGGCGGCCGGTGACGTCGATTTCAAAGCCGGTGCTGTGGCGCTTGGCCGACAGCAGGTACTCCTGCTGGCCCAGCGGGCCGTTGGGCGCGTCGGTGTTGCGCTCGTTCTTCTTGGTGGAGCGGAACAGCGCCAAGCGGGTAGTGAAGCGGCCGTTGGCGCTGTCAAGCTTGGCGCCCAGCTCCAGGTTCTCGCTCTGCTCCGGCGGCGTGTTGGCGCTGAACTCACTGTAGGAATAGGCGTCGCCCGAGGTATTGAAGGACGTGCCCCAGGAAAAATGGTAGGAGTGCAGGTCGTTGGGCTGGAACAGCACGCCCACGCGCTTGCTCCACTCGCCGATCTTTTGCTCGTAGTTGGTCACGGTGAAGGGGGCGGGCGCGTTGGTGGGGAGCGCATAGCCGGTGTAGTCGCCTTTCATGCGGTCATAGCGCACGCCGCCCACCACTTTCCACATGGGGGCCACGTGCACCATGTCCTGCGCATACACGCCCCAGGACTTGGCCTCGAAGCTGTTGAGCGGCTTTTGCACGCGCGAGCCCTCGTCCACCCACGCGCCGTCGTCAGGCGTGCCGGCCGTGGTGTTGGGCTTGGCCGGCACCACGCCGCCCTGCTGGGCGTTGCGCATGTTGTAGACGTTCTTTTCCTCGCGGGAGAAGTCCACGCCGGTGATCACCTCGTGGCGCACGCCCAGCGCGTTGAACTTGGCGCTGAAGTCGCTTTGCAGTTGCAGCGTTTCCAGATCCTGGATCTTGGGCTGGAAGCCGCGGGTGAAGACCGAGGACGGACCGAAGTTGTCGGCATATACGCCGCTGCCGAGCCGGACGGTGCTGGCGCGCTGGTCGCGCGCGAAACGGCCCTTGCGCACCACGGTGCGCAGCTCGGTCGTGTTGTCGAAGCGGTGCACGTGGGCGAGCGTGCCCAAGGTGGCGCGGCCGTCGTTGTAGTCGCTGGCCATGCCGTAGTAGGCATCGGGCGACAGCCCCGGCAAAGGCTGGTTGGTGGCGCTGGTGGCCGTGCTGTTGGCACGTATCCAGGGCAGGCCGTAGTTGATGCCGTTGTTGTTGTTGAGGTGGAACAGTGACACCGTGAACTCGTCGGCCGTGCCGATGCCGGTGCGGAAGGCGCCGGCCACGCCGCCCTTCTCGATGCGGCTGCCTGAGCCGTTGTTGTCGGCCTTGGTGTACATGGTGTTCACGCGCACCGCCGACTCTTCCCCCGTCTGCAGGTTGAAGTCGCCGGTGAAGCGGCGGTAGTCGTGGTTGCCAGCCGTCACGCGCACTTCGTGCTCGTCGCTGAGCTGCGGCACCTTGGTGACCTGGTTGACAGCGCCACCGGTGGAGCCGCGTCCGAACAGCAGCGAGGCCGAGCCGCGCAGCAGCTCCAGGCGGTCGTAGTTGAAGGTGTCGCGGTCGTAGAAGGCGGGCTCGCGCATGCCGTCCACGAAGATGTCGCCCGACTGCTGCAGCGAGAAGCCGCGCAGCCGGATGTCCTCCTCGCCGCCTTCGGCGGCCATGAAGGCGATGCCGCCGGTGGTCTTGAGCGTTTCCTTGAGCGTGTCGAGGTTGCGGTCCTCGATGAGCTTCTCGGTGGCTACCGTCACGGACTGCGGGATGTCGCGCAGCGCCTGCTTGCCCTTGCCTATGGTGGTGGTGGTGGTGCGCAGGCTGTCGTTGCCCTTGGGCTCGCCGGCGGCCTTGGCGCGCACGGCGGGCATCACGGCCTCGCTGTCCTTGGCGGCCGGGGCGTCGGCCTGCTGCGCCAGCGCGGCGCCGGCAATGCTGAATCCCGCGGCCAGGGCGCCCAGCGGCAGCAGGGCGCGGCGGTCGGTTCTTGTGGTCATGCAAATCTCCAGGTTGAGTTCGGCCGGAACGCACGCGGCGCCCGTTCAAAAGGGAAGGGGAAACGGGGGACGGGCGCGTGGCGGTAGGCCGCGCAGCCCGCGGGATCAGGGCGTTTCGGGCGTGCTGACGAAGCCGACCTTGGACAGCCCGGCCTTGGAGGCGTCGGCCAGGGTTTCGGCCACGAAGCGGTAGGCCACCGACTGGTCGGCGCGCAGGTGCACTTCCGGCTGCGGATCCTTGGCGCCCTCGGCGGCGAAGCGCGCGGCGGCGTCCTCGCGCGTGACCATCTCGCCGTTCCAGAAGCGCTGGCCCGCGGCGTCTATGGCGAACTCCACCTTCTGCGGCGGCGCCTGGTTGACGGCGCTGCTGGCCTTGGGCAGGTCCAGCTTCACGGCGTGGGTGAGCAGCGGCGCGGTGACGATGAAGATCACCAGCAGCACCAGCATCACGTCGATGAGCGGGACCATGTTGATGTCGGACACCGGCGCGGAAGAGGTCTTGCGGTCGAAGCTGGCGAAGGCCATGGCTTGGGCTCCTTGGGATCGATCAGCGCGTGGGGCGTCAGCTGGCCGCGCGCAGGCCGCGCACGTTGGCGCCTTGCTCGGCCGCCGGCTCGGCCGACGCGGGCTTCATGGTCTGGCCCATGGACAGGAAGGTCAGCAGCTCGAAGGCGAAGGCGTCGAGCCGGGCGTTGAGCACGCGGTTGCTGCGGGTGAAGGCGTTGTAGGCGACCACCGCGGGGATGGCCACGGCCAGGCCGATGCCGGTCATGATCAGCGCCTCGCCCACGGGGCCGGCCACCTTGTCCAGCGTGCCCGCGCCGCTCATGCCGATGGCCAGCAGCGCGTGGTAGACGCCCCACACCGTGCCGAACAGGCCCACGAAGGGCGCGGTGGCGCCCACGGTGGCCAGGGCGGTCAGGCCGTTCTCCAGCCGGGTGGTTTCCTCGTCCAGCACCTTCTTGATGGTGCGGGTGACGAAATCCTGCGCCGAGCCGGCCTCGCTGAGCTTGGCCGAGCCGTACTTGGCGTGGTGCGACTGCGCGTGCATGGCATGCGCGGTCAGGTGCGAGAACGGGTCGTGCGCGCCGTGGGTGCTGATCTCGTTGCCCACCTCATCGAGCGAGCGCGCGTCCCAGAAGAAGCGCAGGAAGTGCTCGCTGCGCCTCTTGCGCAGCAGGTGCGCGATGCCCTTGATGGCAATCAGCGCCCAGGACAGCACCGACATGCCCACGAGGATGAGCAGCAGGCCTTTGCCCACGGCATCGCTTTGGGCCAGGAAATGGGCGAAGCCCACGGCGGTTTGGGTTTCGTTCATGGCTCATTCCTCCAGTTCGAAGATCAGGGGCATCAGCACCCAGAAGGCGTGGGGCTGGCCGTTTTCCATGTAGGGCTTGAAGCGGGTGGCGCGCACGGTGGCGAGCGCCGCCTCGTCCAGGCGGGCGAATCCGGAGGAGCGCGTCACCTGCATCTGCTGCGGCATGCCCCTGGCGTCCACCAGCACGCGCACGTTGACCCGGCCGGACTCGCCGGCGCGGCGCGCGGCGGCCGGGTAGTTCAGCACCGGCGGCGTGAGGTACTCGACGGCGCTGATGGCGATGGTCTTGGGCTGCGGCGGCGCGGCCGGTGGCGCGGGCGGCGCCGGAGGCACCGGTGGGGCCGGCGGCGCGGCCACGGGCGCGGGCGGCTCCAGCGGAGGCGGCGGCGCGACGAAGACCGGCGGCTGCGGCGCGGGCGTGGGCGCGCTGGTGATGACGGGCTTGGGCGCCGGCGCGGGCTTGGGCAACACGCGTTGCTGCGGCGGCGGCGGCGGGGCCGGCACGGGCGCGGGCGGGGCAATGAAATCGACCGTCAGCGGCAGCACCTCGGCCACGGCCTCGCGCACCGGTTGCAACTGCAACAGCGCCCAGCCCACGGCCACGTGCGCCGCCAGCATGCCGGCGCCCAACGCGCGGCGGGCGTTGGGCGACATCGGTTCCGGATGTCCGGCGGGCAGGGGCGGCAGGTTCATCGGGGAGGGCTCCGTTGGTCCTTATTGACCAAAGTCACAAACTGTGTGTGCCTATTCTAAACACGAATTATTCTCAATACATATAAAACCTTAAGAATTCTTAAGGAACCCGCTGCCGCAGCCCGGTTCGGGAAACAAAGCACGGGCGTGGCGGCGGTGCTGCGGCGGGTGCGGATGCCGCCGCGCGCGGTGGCAGCGCGGCTATGCTTGGCCGCATGAAACTGCTGGTCCGTTGGCTGTTGCTGGCCGCCGCGTTGTTGCTGGTGGCGTATCTCTACCCGGGCGTGTCGGTGACGAGCTTCGGCACCGCCATGGTGGCGGCACTGGTGCTTGGGCTGCTCAACACGGTGGTGCGGCCGCTGCTGGTGTTGCTGACGCTGCCGGTGACGCTGCTGACGCTTGGGCTGTTCCTGTTCGTCATCAACGCGGTGCTGTTCTGGGCAACGGCGTCGGTGCTGAACGGTTTCAACGTCAACGGCTTCTTTGCCGCGCTGGTGGGCTCGGTGATCTACAGCCTGTGCGGCATGGTGATCGACTCGGCCATGGAATCCGTCTTCGGCGACTGATCTGCGCCGCCTGGACGCTGGAACGCGGACGGCGCGGCGCGCCGCCGCCGCCAAGGCCTTCAGCGCTCGTTGCGCATTTCCTTGTCCAGCTCGCGCCTGCGCGCCTCCATCTCGCGCAGGCGGGCGTCGATGATGGACGCCTCTATGAAGTCGGCCGGCGCCGCGCCGCTGCGCGCGAGCTGCTGGCCGGCGCGCAGCCGGTCCACCGCGCCGGGGATGTCGCCCAGCGCGGCGTGCGACTCGGCTTCGGCGCGCACGGCGCGCAGCTTCAGGCCCAATTGGTCGGCGCACTGCGCAAGCTGCTGCCAGGCGCCGGCGTCGTCGCGGCGCTCGGCCACCCAGGTTTGAAGCGCCTCGGTGCTGCGGCGCAAGGCGTCGGCTGGGGCACCGGCGCGGGCGGCGGCGAGATCGGTTTGCGCCCGCCACAGCAGCAGCGCTCGTGACATGCCGCCCTCAGGCAGCGCCTGCATGCGCTGCTGGGCCGCTCGGCCATCGCCGCGGGCCAGCAGCGATTGCACGCGCAACAGCTGCAGCCATTGCGTGGCGTCGCCGCCGCGCGCCGCGGCCGGCGCTTCGCGCTGCAGCAGGGTGTCGGCCGCGGCCAGGGCGGTGTCGGCCGGCTCGAACTCGCGCAGCAGCGTGGAGGCCAGCGCCTGCGCGTAGAGCAGGCCCAGCCGCTCGGAGGCCGAGGCGCCGGGCCCCGGCTGCTGCGCCTGGGCGCGGCGCAGCGCCTGCACGGAGGTGTCCATGAGCACGCGGGCGCGGGCCTGGGCCAGCGCGTGCTCGAAGGCGCCGTCGGCAGGCATGTTGCGCGCGGCGTGGGGGTCGGCCTGCACGCGGGCGCGGGCCTCGCCGATGCGCTCGGTGGTCAGCGGGTGCGAGCGCAGGTAGGGGTAGTTGTTGCTGTCGTTGAGCCGGTTGGCGTGCTCCAGCTTCTCGAACATGCCTGCCACGCCGGCGCTGGCGTAGCCGGCGTCGCTGTGCACGCCGTAGCCCACGCGGTCGGCCTCGCGCTCCATGTCGCGCGAGTAGTTGAGCTGGCCCTGCACCATGGCGGCCTGGCCGCCCACCACCGCGGCCTGCGCCATGGCGGCGTTGCCGGTGCGCGCGGAGGCCAGCACGCCCAGGATCATGGCCGCCAGGCCCACCATGCTCTGGCGCGAGGAGCTGCTGATGCTGCGCGCGATGTGGCGCTGGGTGACGTGCGAGAGCTCGTGCGCGAGCACGGCGGCGAGCTCGTCGCGGCTGACCGTCATGGCGATGAGGCCCAGGTGCACGCCCACGTGGCCGCCGGGCAGGGCGAAGGCGTTGACGCTGCGGTCCAGCACCAGGAACACCTCCCAGGCGAAGGCGCCAGCCGTGTCGGCGCCGATTTCGCCGCGGCGCTTGGCCGCGCCCACCAGCGGCTGCCACAGCGACTGCACGTAGTCCAGCAGCAGCGGGTCGTCGAGGTAGGCCGGGTCACGGCGTATCTCGCGCATGATCTGCTCGCCCAAGCGGCGCTCGGCATCCACGCTGAACTCGCCGGAGACCGAATCGCCCAGCGCGGGCAGCGACGACTGTGCCCGCGGCGCGGTGGCCGGCAGGGCGGCCAGCGCCAGGCCGGCGACGAGGGCGGAGACGGCTAAGGGGTGTTTCACGTTCGCGGGATGGCGGAAAACGGCTGGCTATGATCGCACCGCCCTCTTGCTGCCAGGTTTCCGACCATGAACAACCCGCTTACCCATTTCGACAGCCAGGGCCAGGCCCACATGGTGGACGTCTCGGCCAAGGCCGCGACGCACCGCGTGGCGCGCGCCACGGGCAGCATCCGCATGCTGCCTGACACCTTGGCGCTCATTCGCGAAGGCACGGCCAAGAAGGGCGACGTGCTGGGCATCGCCCGCATCGCCGCCATCCAGGCGGCCAAGCGCACGTCCGACCTCATCCCTCTGTGCCACCCGCTGCCGCTCACGCGCGTGGCGGTGGAGCTGGACATCGACGAGCAGCTCCCCGGCGTGCATTGCACGGTGCAGGCCGAGACGGTGGGCGTCACCGGCGTGGAAATGGAAGCGCTCACCGCCGTGCAGGTGGGCCTGCTCACGGTCTACGACATGTGCAAGGCCGCCGACAAGGGCATGGTCATGAGCGACATCCGGCTGCTGGAGAAGAAGGGCGGGAAGTCGGGGCACTGGCAGGCGCAGTCCTGAGTGAGCCCACGGCGGCGCCGCCGCAGCGCCGTCAGTGGTCGAGAAAGTCCCGCCAGGTGAGCGGGCGCTGCGGCGCCTCGCACTGGAAGGGTTTGAGCGCCCTGAGCGACTCGTCGTCGCAGACCTCGAAGAAGGGCTCGGACGCCGGGTAGTGGAACTCGCGCAGGCGCTGTGCCACGTGGCGGGCGCGGTCGAGGTCGCCCGCGTCGGCCAGCGCCTCGGCCCAGGACTGCGTGAGCCGCGTGTCCAGCAGGAAATGCGTGGCACGGCCGAAGGCGGGCAGGGCGTCGGCCGGCACCGCCGCCGTGGTGGCCGCGGCGTAGTCGGCGTGGTGCGCGAAGAACACGCTGCGCTGGCCGATGGCGATGCGCTGCTCCAGCGGCCCGGCCGTGGGCGCCGGCGTGAAGATGGCCACCACGCGGCCGTAGTCGCCCAGCGAGAACAGCGCGCCCGCGGCCAGCAGCAGGCCGGGCAGGCGCAGCGCAAGGCCGAATCCTGTGGGCGAGGCTGCGGTGGACGGCTCCGCGGCAGGGCCCTCGTTCTGCGGGCCCAGACAGGCGCCCCACATCCAGGCCGTGGGCAAGAGGAAATAGGCATACCACAGCGGGTACTCCAACTGGCTGTGCAGCGCCATGAGCAGCACCATCACGAAACCGGCGCGCAGCGCGGCGCCCTCGGCACCCGCCACGCACAGGCTGCGCCGCCAGGCTTGCCAGAGCGCCAGCGACATCAGGGCCAGCACCAGCAGCGCCAGCGGCACGCCCAACTCCACCGCGAACTGCAGCGCCAGGTTGTGCGTGTGGTCGAAGAAGGCCACCGGGCGGCCGGGAAAGGGCGTGAGCGTCCAGGCGAAGTTGAACTGGCCGAAGCCCACGCCGCTCCAGGGCTGCTGCGCGATCAGCGTCAGCGTGTTGCTCCAGATGCCGAAGCGTGAGCTCGACGGGTCCGACTCGCCCAAGCGCGTGGCCGCGCCCAACGCGTCGGTTTGCAGCAGCTTGAGCACCAGCGCCCAACCCGCATAGAGCAGCGGTGCGCCCACGAGCAGCAGGCGGCTGTCGCGCGAGAGGCGCTTGTCCACCACGCCCCACAGCGCCAGCAGCAGCACGCCCACGCTGCCCGTGCGCGAGCCCGACAGTTCGATGGCGACGACGAACAAGGCGCCCAGGGGGAGCGCGGCGCGGGTGGCCAGGCGGCCCGCCTCGCGCAGCGGCACCAGCGCCACCACCGACCACAGCAGCAGCGAGCTCAGGTGATTCGGCTGCCGCAGGTTGCCCACCGCACGGCCCGGAAAGCCCGAGCGCGCCACCAGCACGCCGTCAGCCCACGCGGGCGCGAACACCTGCACCAGCGCGATCAGGCTGCTGAGCACCCCCACCACCACCCAGCCCAGGCAAAAGGCCTGCAACGCCTGGCGCCGGGCCTGCGGCTCCAGCGCCGCGGCCGACCAGGCCAGCAGCAGCGCCGCCAGCAGCAGCCCAAGTGCCGACGCCGCCAGGCTTGCCGGCAGCGCCACCGCGGCCGACCACAGCACGCCGGCAGCCAGCAGGGCCAGCGCCAGCAGCAGCGCCGCCGCCGCGCGGGCCCCTGCCAGCACGCGCGAGGCGCCCAACACCGCCGCGAACACGCCCCACAGCCCAATCGCTGCGGCCTGGTTGAAGAAAGTGGCCGAGGGCGGCAGGTTGAACGCCACCAGCGCGGGGACACAGCAGGCCAGCAGCGCCGCAAGCGACAGCGCGTAAGAGGGCATCAAGGGCACGGGTCAAGGCGGAAAACGAAGGCGGCGCACTCTAGCAAGAAGCGGCGAGCCCCCCTCGCACCACCCTGTACAAGCCTGTGGACAGTTGTCTGGACAAGTCGGGCTTGTCCACACGCGCAACGTCCCGGCGCCAAGTTGTTGTGTTTTGGAAAGAACTAATCCGGCAGGCGGGCCCACAGCCTTATGCGGCGCACAAGTTGTTGATAAGCAAGGGAAAACCAGAGTTGTCCACATCAAAAAGGCTGCTCTACCACCATGACCAATTAAAAACGTTAGTACTGGCGTAAATGGTTGTGGGCGCCGCAGGCCGAGCCGAACACCCTTGCGCCACCCGTGAACAACCTTGTGGGCAACCTTGCGCTGTCCACAAAAAAAGACCGCCGATGGCGGTCTTCGAAGGTTTTTTGTTCCGTGCGGCAGGGCTGCCGCGTGCGGATTTCAGGGCGGGCTCACAAGACGGCACCGGAGGCGCTGCCTGCGGCGGCGGGCGGGTTGTTCTTCTGGATGAGCGCGGCGGCGTCGGCATGGGTGACGGTGGTCGTGGTGGTCCAGACCACGCTGGAGCTGCCGGGAGCGGGCGTGAAGGTGATGGTCTTGCCGTCCACGCCGCTGCCTATGCCGTCGGCCAGCGTGGCCTGGATCACGCCGTTCTCCACGGTGGCGGAGGCCACTTCCTTGGTGGGCGTGAAGGCGGGCACGCCGCGGTCGCCGGCGTTGCAGCCGGTGAGCACGCCGCCCTGCTCCTGGATGCACACGCTCACGGCCGTCTTGACCGCGTCCACGGAGCGCAGCGCGTTGCCCACGCGGGCCTTGACGATGTAGTTCTGGTAGAGCGGCAGGCCCACGGCGCCCAGGATGCCGATGATGGCCACGACGATCATCAGCTCTATTAGCGTGAAGCCACGGCGGCGGCGC
Source organism: Azohydromonas lata NBRC 102462 (assembly GCF_001571085.1). Taxonomy (GTDB): domain Bacteria; phylum Pseudomonadota; class Gammaproteobacteria; order Burkholderiales; family Burkholderiaceae_C; genus Azohydromonas; species Azohydromonas lata. The sequence continues at coordinate 165,745 of NZ_BCTC01000001.1, read as the reverse complement.
TGTTGTTGCTGCGGGCAGGTACGGCGACGGCAAAGGCTTGGCATTGCGAACTCCTCCTCGGATGGAAAGACGTCGTTGCCCGGGTCTTGCGAGGAAGGAAACCGGGCTGCTGCCGGCGCACTGCGGCCGCACTGCTGAGGGCGGGAACAGCTTGCCCGGCGCGGCCGCGCCGGTGCCTGCGATGCTGAGGCCGGGGCAGGGCGCGCAGGCTCAGTACAAACGGCAGGCCCGTCCGCGCGCGGACGGGCGTCAGCGCAGCGTGAGGCGGTCGCCGCTGCGCAGGGCGCGGGCCTTGAGGCCGTGGCGGCGGAGCTGCTCCATCACCGTCTTCACCTCGCCGGGCTTGACGTGGGTGATGTGCAGTTGCGCCGGCGCGGGCAGATCGCTCAGCGGCAGCTCGGCCAGCATGCTTGGGCAGAGGTGGCGGCTGAGCTGCGCCAGGGTGGCTTCCTCGTCGCAGAAGGAGGTTTCGATCACGAGATGGGCCACCGGCAGTTGGGCCAGGCGTTGCCACAGCGGCTCGTTGGGGCCGGTGTCGCCGGTGTAGACCCAGCAGGGGCCGCCAGGCGTTGCCGAGGCGGCAAAGCCCACGGCCGGCACGGTGTGGTGGGCGCTGAGCACCTCGATGCGGCGCTCGCCCAGCACCAGGACGTCGCCCACGGCCAGCGGCTGCAGCACCAGCACGGGCGACTGCTCCGAGGGCAGCCGGGTGAAGTCCGGCCAGATGCGGTTGTTGAAGACGTGCTCGCGCAGCGTCTGCAGCGTCTCGGGGAGGGCGTGGACGCGGATGGGGCCGCGGCCGGCCGCCGCGCGCAGCCGCATCACGCTGTCGGCCAGCAGCGGCACGCCCAACACGTGGTCCAGGTGCGAGTGGCTCAGCAGGATGTGGTCTATGCGCGCGAGCTCTTCCAGCGTGAGCGTGCCCACGCCGGTGCCCGCGTCCACGAGCACGTCGCCGTCCAGCAGGAAGGAGGTGGTGAAGCTGCCGGCGGCAATGGCGCCGGCGCAGCCCAGGACGCGGATGTCCATGGAAGGCGATGGAGCTTGCGGCGCGCCGCGGATCGCGCCTTGCCGCATCAGCGTTGCAGGACGAAGAGCATCTGCGTGCCGGCGAGCTCTATGACGTCGCCGTCGCGCAGCGTCACGGCGTCGGCATGCAGCGGCGCGCCGTTGACGCTGGGCCGCGAGCCGCCTTCCACGTGCGTGAGCACGTAGCCGTTTGGGCGCCGCGTGATGCTGGCCACCTGCACGCCGGGCTTGCCCACGGTGGTGACGATCTTGGTGAGCTGCGCCTCGTGTCCGGCGGCGTTGCCGTTGAGCACCTTGAGCGCTGCGGAGGCCGCGGGCAGCTCGGCGGCGGTGTAGTGGCTGAACCCCTCGCTCATGCCGGGCAGCGGTGCGGTGTGGGCGAAGTCGGCCACGCCGGTTGGGCGCGCAGCGGCCGGCGCGGGCTCGAAGTCGCCGCTGTCGCGGGCCAGGTAGCGCAGCTTGTACTTGCCGATCTCCACGCTGTCGTTGTGCGAGAGCTGCTGGCGTCGTATGGCGCGGCCGTTGATGTAGGTGCCGTTGGTGCTGTTGAGGTCTTCGATGAACACCGCCTCGCCCGCTCTTTGCAGCACGGCGTGCTCGCCGCTGACGGCCAGGTTGTCGATGACGATGTCGTTGTAGGGGCGGCGGCCCAGGGTGGTCTTGTCCTTGGTGAGCTCGACCTGCTTGATCACGACGCCGTCCAGGGAGACGACCAGTTTGCCCATGCTTGTCCTCGTGTGGCTGGCAACGGCGGGAGGGGCGGACGGCGAGGGGGCAGCGCGCCTCAGCGCTTGAACGGCCACCAGGAGCGGGATGCCGCCGCGGCCCCCGGTACGCGGGCCAGGATGACGGCGATGTTATCTTTTCCCCCCGCCTGGTTGGCCGCGTCCACCAGGGCGCGGCCGGCCTGCGCGAGGTCGGCCTGGTGGGCCAGCAGGATTTCGGCGATGGCGCTGTCGTCGAGCATGTCGGACAGGCCATCGGAGCACAGCAGGTAGAGGTCGCCCGGGTGCAGCTCGTGCAGTTGCGTCTCCAGCAGCACGCGCTCTTCCACGCCCACGGCGCGGGTGACGAGATTCTTGTACGCGCTGAAGGCCGCCTGCTCGGGCGTGATGAGCCCGGCGTCGATTTGCTCCTGCAGCAGCGAGTGGTCGCGCGTGAGGCGCGACAGCTTGTGGCCGCGCAGCCGGTAGGCGCGCGAGTCGCCGACGTGGCCGCTGAGCACGTGTCCGGCGCGGAACACCAGCATCACCAGCGTGGTGCCCATGCCGGCGTACTGCGGGTTGGCGCGGGCGGCTTCGAAGATGGCACGGTTGGCTTGGCCGACGCACAGCTCCATGGCGCTGCGCACTTCCTGGTCGGAGGCGGCGTCGGCGGTTTGCTGCAGCCAGGCGCCGAGCTCGTTGCGCAGTTGCGTGGTGAGCATGCCGCTGGCGACCTCGCCGGCGTTGTAGCCGCCCATGCCGTCGGCCAGCACGGCAAGCGCCGCGGCTTCGTCCAGCGCCACCGCGTCCTCGTTGTTGCTGCGCGCGCGGCCGGTATCGATGGCGCTGAAGAACTCGGGGTTCATGGTTTGCATGAGGTCAGCGGATCATTGTGCCCCGCCGCCCGTGCCCTGGGCAGCCCAAGCGGCGCAGCGAACGCGCCGACGGTGGCAAATGTCGCATCAGCGCGCAGTGCAAAACCCCTTCATGCCGGCCTTGCGCTGCGTCAACTCTTACCGTAAAGCGCCGGCAAACCGTACTGTCATCAACTTGTCACCACCAAATCTCGGGGGCAAACTGGTCTCAACGGGATAGGTGCTGCGGTCACCCCCGTTTGGTAGCAACACTTCCGAAAGGAGGCTCTGATGAATCTGACGATCAGCGGACACCATCTCGACGTGACACCTGCCCTGCGTGAGTACGTTCTCACCAAGCTGGATCGAGTCACGCGCCACTTCGACCAGGTGGTCGATGTCAACGTGCTGCTGGCCATAGACAAGTCCAAGGAAAAGGACCGTCGCCAGCGAGCCGAGGTGACGCTGCATGTCAAGGGACGGGACATCTTCGTCGAACAGTCGCACGAGGATTTGTATGCCGCGATTGATCAGTTGATGGACAAGCTCGACCGCCAGGTGATGCGCCACAAAGACCGTACGCAAGAGCATCACCACGCATCCGCCAAGCGGCTGCCTGCCAGCGTCTGAGTGTCCGATCGCGTTTGAGGGGGCCTGAACCGGGGCCCCGCACCCAGCAAGCGGCCCCACGGGGCCGCTTTTTGCTGTGGACGTGGCGGGCAGGTTTGCGCAGCATTCACGCAACAAGGAAGGACGCAGGGGACCCCTTGCGGAAAGCGTGACAAGAGGGCTTTCTATAATCGAGCGCCCTGACACAGTCTCCGCATTCGCCCGGACCTGCGCCGCGGAGAAATCACCATGAACCGTCTCGCCGCCATACTGCCTGCCACCAATGTGCTGGTGAATGTGGAAGCCACCAGCAAGAAGCGGGTTTTCGAGCATGCGGGACTGCTGTTCGAGAACCAGCACTCCATCGCCCGCGCCACGGTGTCGGACAACCTGTTCGCGCGCGAGCGCCTGGGTTCCACCGGCCTGGGCCATGGCGTGGCCATTCCGCACGGCCGCATCAAGGGTTTGAAGAACCCGCTGGCGGCGGTGCTGCGGGTGCAGCAGGCCATTCCCTTTGACGCGCCGGACGACGAGCCGGTGAGCCTGCTGATCTTCCTGCTGGTGCCCGAGGCCGCGACGCAGCGGCACCTGGAAATCCTCTCCGAGATCGCCGAGATGCTCAGCGATCGCGAGCTGCGCGAGCGCCTCAAGGCCGAGCCCGACGCCGCCGCGCTGCACAAGCTGATCCAGAACTGGGAGCCGCTCAAATCGGTGGCCTGACCCGCTTCCCGATGGCGCTTGCGGCTTCCTTCCAACATTAGAAGAAACGCCGCATGAAGCCGATTTCAGTCAGTGCCGAAGCGCTGTTCGAGGAGCATCGCAAGGCCTTGCGCTGGGAATGGGTGGCCGGACACGCCCACCCCGAGCGCCATTTCGACGACGCCGCCGTGCGCGAGGCGCACTCCTCGGCCGACCTCGTCGGGTTCCTGAACTACATCCACCCCTACCGCGTGCAGATCGTGGGCGAGCGCGAGGTGCGCTACCTCACCGCCGTGCCGCCGGAAGTCCAGGAGCGCCGCGCCACGCGCATCCTCACGCTGGAGCCGCCCATGGTCGTCGTGGCCGACGACCAGCCGCCGCCGGAGGTGATGCTGCGGCTGTGCGAGCGCGCGGGCATTCCGCTGTTCGCGAGCAAGGAGTCGGCCGGCCACGTCATCGACGTGCTGCGCGGCTACCTGGGCCAGCTCTTTGCCGAGCGCACCACGCGCCACGGCGTGTTCATGGACATCCTGGGCTTGGGCGTGATGCTCACGGGCGAGTCCGGCCTGGGCAAGAGCGAGCTGGGTCTGGAGCTGATCTCGCGCGGCCACGGCCTGGTGGCCGACGACGCGGTGGACATCCACCGCACGGCGCAGAACGCGCTGGAGGGCCGCTGCCCCGAGTTGCTGCTCAACCTGCTGGAAGTGCGCGGCATCGGCCTGCTGGACATCAAGGCCATCTTTGGCGAGACGGCGGTGCGGCGGAAGATGAAGCTCAAGCTCATCGTCCACCTCGTGCGCCGCGAGACGCTGGAGCGCGAGTTCGAGCGCCTGCCCTACGAGCCGCTGTACGAGGAAATCCTGGGCGTGCCCGTGCGCAAGGTCGTCATCGCCGTGGACGCCGGCCGCAACCTGGCCGTGCTGGTGGAAGCCGCCGTGCGCAACACCATCCTGCAATTGCGCGGCATAGACACCTACAACGAGTTCATTCAGCGCCACCAGAAGGCCATGCAGCGCTGATCGCGCAGTCAGCGCGGCCGAGGGCCGCCGCCGCAAAAGCGAAAAGGGCGCCCGCCAGGGCGCCCTTTGCTCATGGCGGGGGCGTTTACTTGGGCCGGAACTGGCACTCCTGCTTGGTGCAGGTGGCGTACAAGGCCAGGGCGTGGTCGTGGATGGCAAAGCCCCGCGCCTCGGCCACGGCGCGCTGGCGGCGCTCGATTTCCGGGTCGTAGAACTCCTCCACGCGGCCGCAGGTCAGGCACACCAAATGGTCGTGGTGCTGGCCCTCGTTGAGCTCGAACACCGACTTGCCGGACTCGAAATGGCTGCGCGTGAGCAGCCCGGCCTGCTCGAACTGCATGAGCACGCGGTAAACGGTGGCCAGGCCGATGTCCGAGCCTTCGATGAGCAGCGCCTTGAACACGTCTTCGGCGGTCATGTGGCGCTGGGAGGTTTTCTGGAACACCTCCAGGATCTTGATACGGGGCAGCGTCGCCTTCAGGCCGCTGCTCTTGAGTTCATCGGCATGCGTCATGACGGCTCTCTCTCAGGCAGACGGGCCCCCGGAAAGGGGGCCGGTAGAATGGGCCGGATCATATCCAGCCTGCGAGGCCCGGCCCGGCGCAGGCCCATCCCCATGCACCGATCAGTCTCACGCCTGCCCGCCGCGCTGCTGGCCGCCTGCACTCTTGCGGGCTGTGCCTCGCTGCAGTCCTCGGACCAGAACCTGCTCGGCATGGTGACGCCTTACCGCATCGAGATCGTCCAGGGCAACGTGGTCACGCGCGAGCAGGCCGCGGCCATACAGCCGGGCATGGCGCGCGCCCAGGTACGCGACATCCTGGGCTCGCCGCTGCTCGCCGACGTGTTCCACGCCGACCGCTGGGACTACATCTTCACCATCCGCCGCACCGGCGCCGAGCCGCAGCGCCGCAGCGTGACGGCCTACTTCGACGGCGAGCGGCTGCAGCGCCTGGACGCGCCGCAGGACCTGCCCTCCGAAGCCGAGTTCGTCTCCTCCATCAGCACGGCCAAGCTGCCCGCCAAGCTGCCGGTGCTGGAGCTGACGCCGGAGCAGCGCGCCAAGCTGCCCGCGCCGGCCCGCACCGAGGCCGCGCCCGCCGCTGCCGCGCCCACCGGCGCCACGCGCGACTACCCGACGCTGGAGCCCTGAGCCCCCGCGCGTTCCTCCCAAGCCTTCTCGCATGACGACCACCAACGCTTCCACCGCCACCGCGCCGCTGCGCATTGCCATCGCCGGCGCTTCCGGCCGCATGGGCCGCATGCTCATCGAGGCCGTGCTCAATTCCGGCGACTGCGTGCTGGCCGGCGCGCTGGACGTCCCGGGCAGCCCCGCGCTGGGCCAGGACGCCGCCGCCTTCCTCGGCCGCCCCGCCGGCGTGGCCATCGTCTCCGACCTGCGCGAGGGCCTGGCCAACGCGCAGGTGCTCATCGACTTCACCCGCCCCGAAGGCACCATGGCGCACCTGCAGGCCTGCCGCGAGCTGGGCGTGAAGCTGGTGATCGGGACGACCGGCTTCAGCGAGGAGCAAAAGGCGCAGATCGACGAGGCGGCCCAAGACATTTCCATCGTCATGGCGCCCAACATGAGCGTGGGCGTGAACGTGGTGATGCGGCTGCTGGACATGGCCGCGCGCGCGCTGAGCCAGGGCTACGACATCGAGATCATCGAGGCCCACCACCGCCACAAGGTCGATGCCCCCAGCGGCACGGCGCTCAAGATGGGCGAAGTGGTGGCCGCCGCCCTGGGCCGCGACCTCAAGGAATGCGCCGTCTACGGCCGCGAGGGCGTCACCGGCGAGCGCGACCCCAGCACCATCGGCTTCGCCACCGTGCGCGGCGGCGACATCATCGGCGACCACACCGTGCTGTTCGCCGGCACGGGCGAGCGCATCGAGATCAGCCACAAGAGCAGCAGCCGCGCCGGCTACGCGCAAGGCAGCCTGCGCGCCTCGCGCTTCCTGGCCGACAAGCCGCAAGGCCTGTTCGGCATGGAAGCCGTGCTGGGCCTGGCCTGACGCCGCCGCCGCGCCGTGGACGGCCTGCAGGCGTTCTGGGACCGCAGCGACGGCATAGGCCGCACCGTGGCGGCGCTGCTGCTGCTGATGTCCATCTCGGCGTGGGTGCTGATCCTGTGGAAGGGCTGGCTGCTGCGCCGCGCCGCGCGTGACATCGCCCGCGGCGTGCCGGCCTTTTGGGCCGCCCCGGCGCTGGACGCCGCGCGCGAGCGCCTGGCCCCGATGGACCGCGAGCAACTGCTGCTGCCGCTGGTGGACGCTGCCCAAGCGGGCGCGCGCGGCGGCACGCTGGAGGCGCACGGCCATGCCGACTCGCAGCTCACCCGCCGCCTGCGCGACGCGCTGCACCGTGTCCTCGGCCAGCTCCAGGCCGGGCAGGTGGTGCTGGCCTCCATCGGCTCGACGGCCCCCTTCATCGGCCTCTTCGGCACGGTCTGGGGCATTTACCACGCGCTCATGGGCATCGCCGCCGAGGGCAGCGGGGGCATAGACAAGGTGTCCGGCCCGGTGGGCGAGGCGCTGGTGATGACGGCCGCCGGCCTGGCCGTGGCCATCCCTGCCGTGCTGGCCTACAACGTGTTCGGCCGCTGGATCGCCGGCAGCGAGGCGGAGCTCGAAGGCTTTGCGCACGACCTGCGCGAGCTGGTGCTCGACGCGGCGCGGGAGTCCTGAGCCATCCATGGGCAGCCATCGCAGCCCGGCACGGGAGTCGCCATGACCTTCGGCCGCCTGGAGAGCAAGAAACCGGCCAAGCCGATGAGCGAGATCAACATGACGCCGCTCATCGACGTGATGCTGGTCCTGCTGGTGATCTTCATGATCACCGCCCCGCTCATGACCTCCAGCCTGCGCCTGGACCTGCCGCAGGCCCAGGGCGCCGAGAGCGAATCGCGCGACCCGCTCAACCTCGCCCTGGACGCCAAGGGCCAGGCCTACCTGGACGACCAGCCGCTGGGCGAGGCGGCCCTGAAGGAGCGGCTGCAGGAGGCCGCCCGCCGCAACGCGCAGGCCGAAGTGCAGTTGCGCGCCGACCGCGCCGTGCCCTATGGCCGCGTGGCCGAGCTGCTCGCGCTGCTGCAGGAAAGCGGGCTCACGCGCATCGGGTTCATCACCGAGCCGCCGCAAGCCGCCGCGGGGCAGGGTGGGGCCTCGGCCCCGAAATGAGGGGCGCCGGGCCGGCTCCTACAATCCCGGCCCATGAACGAAAAGTACGTCCCCGCCGAGGTCGAGTCGGCCGCCCAAGCGCACTGGAACGCGCGCGACGCCTACCGCGTCGTCGAGGATGACAGCAAGCGCAAGTTCTACGCCTGCTCCATGCTGCCCTACCCCAGCGGCAAGCTGCACATGGGCCATGTGCGCAACTACACGATCAACGACATGCTCGCGCGCCAGCTGCGCATGAACGGCTGGAACGTGCTCATGCCCATGGGCTGGGATGCCTTCGGCCTGCCGGCCGAGAACGCGGCGATGAAGAACAAGGTCCCGCCCGCGCAGTGGACCTACTCCAACATCGAATACATGAAGGGCCAGATGCAGGCCCTGGGCCTGGCCATCGACTGGTCGCGCGAGATCGCCACCTGCAAGCCCGACTACTACAAGTGGAACCAGTGGCTGTTCCTGAAGATGCTGCAAGCCGGCATCTGCGAGCGCCGCACCCAGGTCGTCAACTGGGACCCGGTGGACCAGACCGTGCTCGCCAACGAGCAGGTGGTGGACGGCCGCGGCTGGCGCTCCGGCGCCCCGGTCGAGAAGCGCGAGATCCCGGGCTACTACCTCAAGATCACCCAGTACGCCGAGGAGCTGCTGCAGCACGTGCAGAACGGCTTGGCCGGCTGGCCTGAGCGCGTCAAGCTCATGCAGGAGAACTGGATTGGCAAGAGCGAGGGCGTGCGCTTCGCCTTCCCGCACGACATCCGCGACGCCACCGGCGAGCTGATCCAGGGCGGCAGGCTCTACGTCTTCACCACGCGTGCCGACACCATCATGGGCGTGACCTTCTGCGCCGTGGCGCCGGAGCACCCGCTGGCCACGCACGCCGCGGCCGGCAACGCCTCGCTGGCCGCCTTCATCGACGAGTGCAAGCACGGCGGCACCACCGAAGCCGAGCTCGCCACGCAGGAAAAGAAGGGCCAGCCCACGGGCCTGTTCGTCACGCACCCGCTCACCGGCGCGCAAGTGGAAGTGTGGGTGGGCAACTACGTGCTCATGAGCTACGGCGACGGTGCCGTCATGGGCGTGCCCGCGCACGACGAGCGTGACTTCGCCTTCGCGCTGAAGTACCGCCTGCCCATCAAGCAGGTCGTGGCCGTGGAAGGCGAGACCTTCTCGACCGAAGCCTGGGCCGAGTGGTACGGCGACAAGCAGCGCGGCGTGAACGTCAACTCCGGCGAGCTGGACGGCCTCGCCTACAAGGCGGCCGTGGACAAGGTCGCCTCGCTGCTGGGCGACAAGGGCCTGGGCGAGAAGAAGACCACCTGGCGCCTGCGCGACTGGGGCATCAGCCGCCAGCGCTACTGGGGCACGCCCATTCCCATCATCCACTGCGACACCTGCGGCGCCGTGCCGGTGCCGACAGAAGATCTTCCGGTGGTGCTCCCGGAAGACTGCATCCCCGATGGCAGCGGCAACCCGCTGAACAAGCGCGCGGACTTCCTCAACGTCGCCTGCCCCTGCTGCGGCCGCGACGCGCGCCGCGAGACGGACACGATGGACACCTTCGTGGACAGCTCGTGGTACTTCATGCGCTATTGCGACCCGAAGAACCCCGAGGCGATGGTGGCCGGCGGCACCAAGTACTGGATGCCCATGGACCAGTACATCGGCGGCATCGAGCACGCCATCCTGCACCTGCTCTACGCGCGCTTCTGGACCAAGGTGATGCGCGACCTGAAGCTGGTCGAGGTCGACGAGCCCTTCCAGCGCCTGCTCACGCAGGGCATGGTGCTCAACCACATCTACAGCCGGCGCACCGAGAAGGGCGGCATCGAGTACTTCTGGCCGCACGAGGTGGAGAACGTGCTCGACGCGGGCGGCAAGATCACCGGCGCCAAGCTCAAGAGCGACGGCTCCGCGGTGACCTACGAAGGCGTGGGCACCATGAGCAAGAGCAAGAACAACGGCGTGGACCCGCAGCAGCTCATCGAGCAGTACGGCGCGGACACGGCACGGCTGTTCGTGATGTTCGCCGCCCCGCCGGAGCAGACGCTGGAGTGGAACGACGCGGCCGTGGAAGGCGCGCACCGCTTCCTCAAGCGCGTGTGGGGCTACGGCGTGAAGAACGCCGAAGCGCTCCAGGCCGGCGGCGACCCGTCGCAGGCGGCTGACGACGCCGCGCGCGCCCTGCGCCGCGAGGTGCACCTCGTGCTCAAGCAAGTCAGCTACGACTACGAGCGCATGCAATACAACACCGTGGTGTCGGGCTGCATGAAGCTGCTCAACGCGCTGGAGTCCTTCAAGGGCGAAGGCGCCGCCGCGGCCGCGGTGCAGCGCGAAGCCTTCTCGGTGCTGCTGCGCACGCTGTACCCGGCCTGCCCGCACCTCACGCACGGCCTGTGGCAGGACCTGGGCTACGCGGCGGCGTTGGGCGAGCTGCTGGACGCGCCCTGGCCGCAGGTGGACGAAGCCGCGCTGGTGCAGGACCGCATCGAGCTGGTGCTGCAGGTCAACGGCAAGCTGCGCGGCGCGGTGAGCGTGCCCGCCGGCGCGGACAAGGCGGCGATCGAAGCCGCCGCCCTGGCCAGCCCCGACTTCCAGAAGTTCGCCGAGGGCAAGGCGCCCAAGAAGGTGATCGTGGTGCCGGGCCGCCTGGTCAACGTGGTGGTCTGAGCGTGATGCGCCGCCGCACGCTGCTGGCCGCCACGGCCACCCTGCCTGCCGCCTCGCTGTTGGGTGGCTGCGGCTTTGCGCTGCGGCGCCCGCCGCCGCTGAGCTTCGAGCGCCTGGCGCTGGTGGGCTTCGCGGCGGGCTCTCCCATGGAGCAGGCATTGCGGCGCCTCATGCCGGAGACGGTGACGCTGGTGGATGCGCCGCAGCAGGCGCAGGTGGTGCTGGAGTCGCTGCTGGAGCGGCGCGAGCGCGTCGTCTCCGGCACCACGTCCTTCGGCCAGGTGCGCGACATGGCGGTGCGGGTGCGGTTTCGCTACCGCGTGAGCACGCGCGCCGGCAAGCCGCTCGTGGATCCGTCAGAGCTGCTGCAGGCCCGGGACCAGAGCTACAACGAAACCCTGGCCCTGGCCAAGGAGCTGGAGCAGACCGAGCTCTACCGCGACATGGAGACCGACATCGCCATACAGGTGCTGCGCCGGCTGGAAACGGTGCGGGAGATCTGAAGTGCAGTTGCGCGCGCAGGCCCTGGCCGCCCACTTGGCCCAAGGCCTCAGGCCCGTGTACGCGCTGTACGGCGACGAGCCGCTGCAGATGCAGGAAGCGGCCGACGCCATTCGCGCCGCCGCGCGCGCGGCCGGCTTCACCGAGCGCCAGGTGTTCACCGTCAGCGGCAACCACTTCGACTGGAGCAGCCTCCTGGGCGCCGCCCAGGAGATGAGCCTCTTCGCCAGCCGGCAGCTCATAGAGATCCGCATCCCGTCGGGCAAGCCCGGCAAGGACGGCTCCGTCGCGCTGCAGCGCTACTGCGAGCTGATCAACCCGGACGTGCTGACGCTGGTGCACCTGCCGCGGCTGGACCGCCAGCAGCAGCAGTCGGCCTGGTTCCTGGCGCTGGACGGCGCGGGCGTGAGCCTGCGCATCGATCCCGTGGAGCGCCGCGAGCTGCCGGCGTGGATCGCCCGCCGCTTGGGGGCGCACGGCCAGCGCGTAGTGCCGGGCGAGGAGGGCGAACGCACGCTGGCCTTCTTCGCCGACCGCGTGGAAGGCAACCTGCTGGCCGCGCACCAGGAGGTCGAAAAGCTCGCGCTGCTGTACCCGGCGGGCGAACTGGGTTTCGAGCAGGTCGAGCAGGCCGTGCTCAACGTGGCGCGCTACGACGTCTTCAAGCTCAGCGAGGCGGTGCTGTCCGCCAACCCGGCGCGCACGCTGCGCATGCTGCAGGGCTTGAGAGCGGAAGGCGAGGCGGCCGTGCTGGTGCACTGGACGCTGGCCGAGGACATCCGCGCCTTGAAACGCGGGCGGGATGCGCTCAACCAGGGCAAACCGCTGCCCATGGCGCTGCGCGAGGCGCGGGCCTGGGGGGCGCGGGAGCGGCTGTTCGAACGCGCCTTGCCGCGCGTCACCGACGCGCAATTGACGGAATGGCTGACGGCGGCGCGGATTTGCGACGGGCTGGTGAAGGGCTTGAAGCACCCGGAATGGCCTTCGGAACCCTGGGATGGGTTGCAGAAACTGGCCTTGATGGTGATGCAGGGGCTGCGCTGAAAATTAATATGTCAAAAGCTTCCGCCTCCAAGAAATATGTGATCGGCGCCATCATTGCCGCGTCGATGCTGGTTCCCTTGGCCTATTTGCTGAGCACGCTTTTTATTTTCAAGGCGGGCGATGCGTCTGCTTTCCAAGACACGCCGCCTGTTGTTTCACATGACGGCACCGTCGATTTGGCATTGCGTGTGGCTGTCCTGGATTTGGACGCTCCCGCCTTCAACCGATTCACCGACATGCAATTGCAGTTCCGTCCCAAAGGAACCGATGCATGGACTACCGTTGCTCCAATAGGAGAGCCAGAAGAAGTCAAAGGCAATGCCGACAATCAGCTTTTATATCGCTTCAAATTCCCATTGAAGCAAGCCAACGTCGAATACGAATACCACTTCACGTGCCGCATAGACGGCCATCCCAAGGTCGCGGCCGGGCACGGCACACTTCAAATCCCATCGGAAGTTAAATAGCCAAACCGCGCTGGGCTGGCAAATTCACATCAAGTGCCGTTTCAAATTCAGTGACGATTCGAGGATTGGGCCAGACCATTGCTCCCTTGGTACACAAGGCGTCAACACTGGCAGAGGCCTCGCCCGTCGCCCTCACGTACACCGGCACAAGATTGAGCTTGTCCAACTGCTCCACCGCTCCTGCCCAAGTGCTGCCCTTCCTGAAACTGGCATTCAGCACCAAGGCCGCATCCGCCAGCGCATAAATCAATTTGTTCCGGCGCGTCGCCAGGCTGGCGTTGAACGTGGCATTGGGGTCGTAGGGCGAAATCAAAACCAAACGACCGTCGCCCAGGCGCCTGCGATAGTCCCGGCCCTTTGCCGTCTTTTCCAAACTATCCGCCAGCACGGCGGAAACCTGCCCGCCGGCGCTGAATGCGCCGTGCATGGCGATCTGGTCAATGCCCTGGGCGCCGCCGGATACCAGGGTTTTGCCGGCCTGGGCCGCCAGGCGGCTCACCGCCATGGCGTCATCCACCAAGGCATCGTCCATATGCCGCGAGCCGACCACGGCCAGCCCGCCGGAATCCAGCAGTGTGTTGTCGCCGCAGCCGTAAATGATCGGCGGTGATTCCTCGCGCAGATGGGATTTGAATCGACGGGGGTAATCGGCATCCGCGCGGCTCACGACCCAAATGTCGTGGGATTGCCAACGTTTCACGGTTTGCTCCAGCACGGCAACACGACCCAGCAGCCAGCGCAGGCGCACGGCATCGACCACAGACTGGCAGAGCTGCAATAAATCTTCCGCCTCCTCTCCCAGGAAATCCGCGGGCTGCCGCTTGATGTCCCGCAGATGGCGCGCCAGCGCGTTGTATTCCGCGAGTTTCAGAAGCTCTGACGGCGCGGCGCCACGTCCGCCCATGAGCGGCGCCGTCAACAGGAGAATCGCCTGGGTATTGGGAGACAGGGTTTCAAGCATCCATCACTCCTTGGAGAAATGGCCTTGCGGGCCGGGCGGTGCCCGGCTTTTGAAACCCGTTGACGGCGGGGATCAGTAGCCCCGGCCGGACTCCACGCGGTGCAACGGCAATTCGCCGGCCAGGACGGCGCGCACGTTCTGGGCTGCCACTTCCGCCGCGCTGCGCGCGTCCGTCAGCGCCGCGGCGTGCGGCAGCACCGTCACACGCGGATGCGTCCAAAAGGGGTGATCGGCCGCCAGCGGCTCGGCCTGGAACACGTCCAGCACCGCATGCCGCAGCCGCCCGGCGTCCAGCGCGGCCAGCAGATCGGCTTCCACCACATGCCCGCCGCGCGCCAGGTTCACCAGGCTGGCGCCTTGCGGCAGCAGCGACAGCCGCGCGGCGTCGAACAACCCGCGCGTGGCCGGCGTCAGTGGCAGCAGGTTCACGACGATCTGGCTGCGCGCAAGCAGTGCGGGCAGCTCGGCGTCGCCACTGACGCACTCGATGCCGGGCTCGCTGCGCGGCCGCGCGCTCCAGCCCGCCACGCGGTAGCCCTGGGCCACGAGGCGGCGCGCGGCGGCCAGACCCATCTCGCCTAAGCCCAGCACGGTCACGCCAACCTCGTCGGCGCGGCGCTGGGGCAGGTGTTTCCAGACGCCCTCGCGCCGCTGCCGCGCGTAGTCGAAGAAGCCGCGGTGCAGCGACAGCACGGCCCACAGCGCCGTTTCGGCCATCGCCGTGCTCATGGCAGGGTCCACCATGCGGACGATGGGCACGCCGGGGGGCAGGGTGTCGTCGGCCAGCAGGCGGTCCACGCCGGCCCACAGCGACTGGATGAGTTTCAAGCCCGTCAAGCCGCGCAGGCTGCCCGGGGGCGGGTTGGCGACCAGCGCGACGTCCACCTCGGCGCCGGGCACGGCGTCCACCCACTGGGCTTGCGGCAGCGCCGCCTGCAGCGCCGTGAGCCAGGACTGGCGCTCGGCGGCACCGAGCTGGCCGACCAGGGCGAGTCTCATGAGGACGCCTTGGCGGCGTGTGCCGCCGCCCAGGCCAGCACGTGGCGGACGGTCGCTTGGCGCACCGCGGCCCGGTCGCCGCCGAGTTGCAGCAGCTCGGCCCCAGCGGCGCCGCTGCGGCCGGCCCAACCGAACCAGACCGTGCCCACCGGCTTGCCCGGCACCGCGCCGCCGGGGCCGGCGATGCCGGTGACGGACAGCGCCAGGTCGGCATGGGCGTGCGCCAGGGCGCCGGCGGCCATCGCGCGCGCCACGGCCTCGCTCACGGCGCCGTGGGCGGCGATCAGCGCGGCGGGCACGCCCAGGGATTCCGTCTTGGCCTCGTTGCTGTAGGTGACGA
Source organism: Azohydromonas lata NBRC 102462 (assembly GCF_001571085.1). Taxonomy (GTDB): domain Bacteria; phylum Pseudomonadota; class Gammaproteobacteria; order Burkholderiales; family Burkholderiaceae_C; genus Azohydromonas; species Azohydromonas lata. The sequence continues at coordinate 150,676 of NZ_BCTC01000001.1, read as the reverse complement.
AGCCGCGCTCGAACCAGTCGCTCGATCCGGCCACGGCCGTGCAGGCGGCGGCGATCAGGCCGCCGGTGCAGCTCTCGGCCGTGGCGATGCGCCAGCCGCGCCTGCGCAAGGCGGCGGCGAGGGCGTCAACGAGAGGGTTCAGATCGTCGGGGAAGTTCATGTGAAAGCTCTCCTGCCAGCCGGGCGGCTCACATCGTGAACCGCCGCCACAGCGCGATCACCAGCACCGTGCAGAAGGCGGCCACCACGTCGTCGATCAGGATGCCGAAGCCCTGGGCCCAGCCCGGCGGCCGCTGGTCGTGGCTCTTGAACAGCCCGTCGGCCCAGCCCACCGGCCCAGGCTTGGCCGCGTCGAAGAAGCGGAACAGCGCGAAGGCGACGAGCTGCCCGGTGAGGCCCATGGGCAGGGCCAGCCACAGCACGGCCCAAAAGGCGATGACCTCGTCCCACACGATGGCGCCCGGGTCGCCCGTGCGCAGGTGCCGCGCCGTCAGCGTGCAGGCCCACCAGCCCACGAAGAAACCGCCCAGCAGCAACCAGCCCCACTGCGCGCTGGTCAGCCATTGGTCCAGCACCAGGAAACTCAGCCACGCCCACAGCGTGCCCACCGTGCCCGGCGCCTTGGGCGAGAGCCCGCTGCCGAAACCCAGCGCGATCCAGTGCGCCGGGTGGCCCACCATGAAGCGGAACGTGGCCCGGCGCGGGGCGGAGGTGCTCATCGCGCGCGCCCTCGGCTCAGGCCGACAGGAAATGGTCGAAGGACGGGAAGTCGCCCTGCAAAGGCCGGCCCTCGCCATCCACCAGCCGCACGCCGGGTTCGCCCTGCAATTCGCCAATGCGCGCCACGCCCACGCCCAGGGCCTGCGCAGCGGCCAGAACCTCGCCGCGCCGCGCGGGCGGGGCGGTGAACAGCAGCTCGTAGTCGTCGCCGCCGGACAAGCCGCATTCCAGTTGCAGCGCACGCGGCTGCGACGCCAGCACGGGGCTGCGGGGCAGGGCGTCGGCGTCGATGCGCACGCCCACGCCGGAGGCGCGCAGCACGTGGCCCAGGTCGCCCAAGAGGCCGTCGCTGAGGTCTATGGCGCTGTGCGCCAGGCCGCGCAGCGCCTGGCCCAGCGCCACGCGCGGCGTGGGCAGCTCCATGGCGCGGCGGGCGGCGTCGAAGTCGCGGCCTTCCAGCGACACCTGGCCGCGGAACACCTCCAGGGCCAGCCGCGCGTCGCCGATGCCGCCGCCCACCGGGTGGCTGACCCACAAGTCGTCGCCCGCGCGCGCGCCGCTGCGCAGCAGCGCCTGCCCCGCGGGCACCTCGCCGAAGACGGTGATGCAGATGTTCAGCGGCCCGGCCGTGGTGTCGCCGCCGACCAGCTCAATGCCGTGCTCGTCCGCCAGCGCGAGCAGCCCGCGCGCAAAACCTTCGAGAAAGGCCGGGTCCGCCTTGGGCAGCGACAGCGCCAGGGTGAAGGCCAGGGGCCGCGCGCCGCAGGCGCCCAGGTCGCTCAGGTTCACGGCCAGCGACTTGTGGCCCAGCCGCGCCGGATCGACGGTGGAGAGGAAGTGCCGCCCCTCCACCAGCATGTCGCTGGAAACGGCCAGCTGCATGCCCGGCGTGACCTGGAGCAGCGCGCAGTCGTCGCCCACCCCCAGCGCCGCGCGCCGCACCGGGCGCTTGAAGAACTTCGCGATCAGGTCGAACTCGCCGAGGGCCATGGGTCAGGAGCGGTTGAAGCGGAGAAAAAAAGAAAGGCAAAAGGCGCGGCCAGAGCGGCGGCTTCAGCCCTGGCCCTGCTCGCGCAGCAGGTTGGCCAGCTCGACGGCGGATTTCACGTTCATCTTCTCGAAGAGGCGGGCCCGATGGACTTCCACCGTGCGCACGCTGATGCCCAGCGCGTTGGCGATGAGCTTGTTGGGCTTGCCCTCGATGACGAGCTGCATCACGTCGCGCTCGCGCTCGGTCAGCTCGGCCAGCGCATGCGACTTCACCTGCGCCTCGCGGCGGCGGTTGATGGCCTCGGCCGACAGGGCCAGCGCCTGCTCCACGCGGTCCACCAGCGCGTTGTCGGAAAAGGGCTTCTCCACGAAGTCGAAGGCGCCGCGCTTGACCGCCGCCACCGCCGTGGGCACGTCGCCGTGGCCGGTGAGGAAGATCACGGGCAGCGCCGACGTGATGCCGCGCTCCACCAGGCGCTCGAAGAGTGTCAGGCCGCTGGCGCCGGGCATGCGCACGTCCAGCAGCAGGCAGGAGGGCGCGTCCGGCCAGCTCGCGCGCGAGGCGGGTGGCAGCCCGTCCAGCATCGCCTCGAAGGACTCGGCGCTGTTGAAGCCTTCGGAAAGCAGCCGCCGCGAGCGCAGCAGCCAGGCCAGCGCGTCGCGCACCACATCCTCGTCATCGACGAGGTACACCATGGGGAGACCGAGGGGAGGCAACATTTCGGAAGTATCGGCGATGGGATGGACGATCACGCCTTCGTGGGCGCGCCGCGCAGCGCGCGCGCCGCATCCGGCAGCGTGAAGCGGAACTCGGTGCCGCCGGGTCCTTCCGGCGGCGGGTGGCTTTCGAACTCCAGCGCCCCGCCGTGCTGCTCGATCACGGTGCGGCACAGGCTCAAGCCAAGGCCCATGCCCTCGGTGCGCGTGGTGAAGAAGGGCGTGAACAGGCGCTGCGCCACCTCGGCCGGGATGCCGGGGCCGGCGTCCATCACCGAAAACGCCACGCGCCCCTCGGCCGACGGGTGCACGCGCAGCCGCAGCACGCGCTGCGCCAGCGGCGTGGCCGTTTCCATGGCCTGTATGCCGTTGCGCGTGAGGTTGAGCAGCACCTGCTCCAGCATGGTCCGGTCGCACAGCACGCGCGGAATCGGGTCCGGGTACTCCATCTCGATGCGCGTGCCGCTCTTGCGCGCCTGCAGCCGCACCAGGGGCAGCACGGCGTCCATGAGCTGGTCGGCGCGGATGCTCTCGCGCGCCTGCTCGCGCCGGCGCACGAAGTCGTGGACGCTCTTGATCACGCGCCCGGCCCGCTCGGCCTGCTCCGCGATGCGCGTCACCGCATGGCGCAGCATGTCGTAGGTCTGGTCGTCGGGCTGCTGCAGCAGGTTGAGCGAGCCGGTGGCGTAGCTGGCGATGGCCGCCAGCGGCTGGTTGAGCTCGTGGCTGAGCAGCGAGGCCATCTCGCCCACGGTGGCCAGCCGCGCCGAGGCCTGCAGCCGCTCCTGCTGCTGGCGCGAAAGCTCCTCCACCCGGCGCTGCGCGCTCATGTCCAGCACCGCGCTCATCCAGCCCGTGTGCCGGCCCGCGCCGTCCACCAGCGGCGTCTCGTAAATCATCACCGGGAAGCGCTCGCCGTCGCGGCGCATGAACACCGTCTCGAACCCTTCCTGGTGCGGGTTGGCCACGGGCTCGGCGCGCATGCGCACGGCCTGGCGCTCGGTGTACTCCTCAACGAATTCGGGCGGCCAGTACGGCGGCGGCGCGGTCTGCAGCAGCTCCTCGGCGCTGAAGCCCACCATGGAGCAGAAGGCGGCGTTGACGTAGGAGATGCGCCCGTCCAGCGTGCGCGCGCGCAAGCCGGTGCTCAGCGAATCCTCCATCGCCTTGCGAAAGGCCAGCGCCTCGGCCAGCGCGTGCTCGGCGTGCGCGCGGCGCCGCACGTCGCGCGCCAGCAGCAGCAGCAGCGCAAACAGCGCCACCGACAGGCCCAGCACCAGCGCCGTGGCGAGATTCGGGATGAGCCGCGGGCTGCCCTCGGCGCTGTCCACGCGCAACTGCAGCGCGCTGCCCGGCAGCTCCAGCAGGTGGCGTGCGTTGTAGACGCCCGCACCCCGCGCCATGCCCGCGCGCGCCAGCCGCGTGCCGTCCACCTCCACGATGGAGAACTCGTGCCGCCGCAACCGCTCCTCGCCCGCCGCCGCCTCCAGCAGCGCGCCCAGGCCGAAGCTCACGACCACGAAGCCGTCGGCCACGCCCTCGCGCTGCACGGGGATGCAGGCATCCACCACCTCCACGCCCAAGCCGCCGGGCTGCGGGACGAAGTAGCTGCGCGAAAAGGCCGGCGCGCTGGCCCGGCGCGCGGCGCCGCAGGCGGGCTCCAGCTCGGCGCTCATCTCCTGGCGGCCCAACTGCGTGAACAGCGGCGCGCTGAAGGGGGAGGCCAGGCTCCCGAGCAGCGCCATGTCCTCGCCGCGGCGCTCCACGCGCAGCACCTCGTGCTGCGTGCGCAGCAACTGCGTGGCGCCGGACTGCCACTGCGCCGGCGCGCCCGCGCTCCACAGCAGCGCCTGCAGCGCCTGCACGCTGCGCAGCACCGTGCGGCGCAGCTCGGCCGACACCTCCTCGGCCACGCGGTCCACCGCCTCCTGCTGCCGCGTGGCCTCGTGGCGCACCGTCAGCAACACCAGCAGCGTCTGCGCCACCAGCAGCAGCGCCACCAGCGCCCCCCACAACAGCGCGCGCCGCACCCGGCCGGAGAGGGCATCGCGAAGCAACAACAAGACGTTCATCGGGGCGCGAGTATCGGCCAGTGCAAGGCCTCTACACCAAGGCGCGGGGGAACGCTTTGACGAGGCTCCTACAATCACTGCCCCCCGCACAGCAAAGAACGTCCACCTCCATGTCCACTGCTGAAGACAAGAGCGCCGAGTTGCGTCGCGCTGCCCTCGAATATCACGAGTTCCCGGTCCCGGGCAAGGTGTCCATCGCGGCCACCAAGTCCATGGTCAACCAGCGCGACCTGGCGCTGGCGTATTCGCCGGGCGTGGCCGCCGCGTGCGAGGAAATCGTGGCCGACCCGGCCAACGCCTTCCGCTACACCTCGCGCGGCAACCTGGTGGCCGTGGTGACCAACGGCACCGCCGTGCTGGGCCTGGGCGACATCGGCCCGCTGGCGTCCAAGCCGGTCATGGAAGGCAAGGGCGTGCTGTTCAAGAAGTTCGCCGGCATCGACGTCTTCGACCTGGAGCTCAACGAGAAGAACGTCGACAAGCTCGTCGACATCATCGCCGCGCTGGAGCCCACCTTCGGCGGCGTGAACCTCGAAGACATCAAGGCGCCGGACTGCTTCTACATCGAGCGCAAGCTGCGCGAGCGCATGAACATCCCCGTGTTCCACGACGACCAGCATGGCACCGCCATCGTCGTGGGCGCGGCGCTGCTCAACGGCCTGAAGGTCGTGGGCAAGGACATCACCCAGGTCAAGCTCGTGGCCTCGGGCGCCGGCGCCGCCTCGCTGGCCTGCCTGAACCTGCTGCTCAAGCTGGGCATGCCGCGCGAGAACATCTGGGTCACGGACCTGGCCGGCGTCGTCTACCAGGGCCGCACCGAGCTGATGGACCCGGACAAGGCCGAGTTCGCGCAGGAAACCACCGCGCGCACGCTCTCCGAAGTGATCGAGGGCGCCGACGTGTTCCTGGGCCTGTCGGCCGGCGGCGTGCTCAAGCCTGACATGGTGCGCCGCATGGCGACGAAACCGCTGATCTTCGCGCTGGCCAACCCCACGCCGGAGATCGCGCCCGAGGACGTCAAGAAGGTGCGCGACGACGCCGTCATGGCCACGGGCCGCACCGACTACCCGAACCAGGTCAACAACGTCCTGTGCTTCCCCTACATCTTCCGCGGCGCGCTGGACTCCGGCGCCACGACGATCACGGTGGAGATGGAGATCGCCGCGGTGCACGCCATCGCCGAGCTGGCCCAGGCCGAGCAAAGCGAGGTGGTGGCCGCCGCCTACGCCGGCGCCACGCTGAGCTTCGGCCCCGAGTACCTCATCCCCAAGCCGTTTGACCCGCGGCTGATGATCAAGATCGCCCCGGCCGTGGCCCAGGCGGCGGCCGACTCCGGCGTGGCCTCGCGTCCCATCCAGGACATGGACGCCTACCGCGAGAGGCTGCAGCACTTCGTCTACGCCTCCGGGACGACGATGAAGCCCATCTTCGCCGTGGCCAAGTCCGCCGAGCACCGCCGCGTGGCCTACGCCGAGGGCGAGGAAGAACGCGTGCTGCGCGCCGTGCAGATCGTGGTGGACGAGAACCTGGCGCGGCCCACGCTCATCGGCCGCCCCACCGTCATCGCCCAGCGCGTGGAGAAGTTCGGCCTGCGCCTGCAGGAGGGCCGCGACTACGACGTGGTCAACATCGAGCACGACGAGCGCTACAAGGACTTCTGGCAGACCTACCACCAGCTCATGGAGCGCCGCGGCGTCACGCAGCAGTTCGCCAAGATCGAGATGCGCCGCCGCCTCACGCTCATCGGCTCCATGCTGCTGCACAAGGGCTACGTGGACGGGCTGATCTGCGGCACCTGGGGCACCACGGCGCTGCACCTCACGCACATCGACGCGCTCATCGGCCGCCGCGAGGGCGTGGGCAACTACGCCTGCATGAACGCGCTCATCCTGCCGGGCAAGCAGGTGTTCCTGGTGGACACGCACGTCAACTACGACCCCACCGCCGAGCAGCTCGCCGAGATCACCATCCTGGCCGCCGAGGAGCTGCGCCGCTTCGGCATCGAGCCCAAGGCCGCGCTGCTGTCGCACTCCAACTTCGGCTCCAGCAACCAGCCCTCGGCCGTGAAGATGCGCGACGCCCTGGCCCTGGTGCGCGAGCAGGCCCCCTGGCTGGAAATCGACGGCGAGATGCATGGCGACACCGCGCTGGACGCCGCGCTGCGCGCCGAGCAGATGCCGCGCTCCAGCCTCAGCGGCGAGGCCAACCTGCTGGTGCTGCCCAACATCGACGCGGCCAACATCGCCTACAACCTGCTCAAGACGGCCGCGGGCGGCGGCATCGCCATCGGCCCCATCCTGTTGGGCGCCTCCAAGCCGGTGCACATCCTCACGCCCTCGGCCACGGTGCGCCGCATCGTCAACATGACGGCGCTGACCGTCGCCGACGCCAACGCCCCGCGCTGATCCGGCAGGCGCCGCCCGGCCCGTCGAGGCCCACCCGGGATTGTCCCGGGTGCCCGCCATTGGCGCCTTGGCGGCGGCCTTGAACCCTGCTGCACCAAAAAAACCCCGTGACGGCAAGCCGCACGGGGTTTTTGCACTGCGCTGGTGCGACTTCTTCACGCAAGCCCCAGCTATGGCCTTGGGTCCTTGCCGCAATTTGAGGCAAAAACTTGAGTTGCCGGGGGGCTTTGGTTACCATCCGCGCTTTCGCAGAATTCAGGGTTATCCCGTGTTGAGGAGTGGTCTGCCGCGGTTGTGGCCGTCTTTGCGTAAGTGGGGACTCGCTGTTGCCGTTGGTGCCACGTTTTCAAGCGGCCTGGCATGGGGGCCGGCGTGGAGCCGGAACTTCAACGGTGCGGAAGCCGCTTTGCAGGAAGTGCCCATGTCGGCTTTGCCGGCGCAGGCACGCGCCACCGAGCGGCTCATTCGTGCCGGCGGTCCATTTCCCTACGAGAAGGACGGCAGCGTGTTTCGCAACCGCGAACGGCTGCTGCCCGCGCGCGAGCGCGGCCACTATCGGGAGTACACCGTCCCCACGCCCGGCAGCCGCGATCGCGGCGCGCGCCGCATCGTCTGCGGCGGCCAGCCGCCCACGCAACCTGATGCCTGTTACTACACGGCCGACCACTACGCGAGCTTCAGCCGCATCGTGTTCGACCGATGACCACCGCTTTGTGTGACTCCAGGAGGTAACGCGACCATGTTGTTGCAGACCGTCCGATCAAACATCGTTCAGTCGATACGTGCGTACCGCGTCGAGGATCTGATGCATGCCGCCCAGGGCGCCGGCCAGCATTTCCTCCACGCCAACCTCAGCAATGCCCAGTCCAAGCAGGAGGTGCTGGAAAGCATCGCCCAGTCCTTCCTGTTCCCAGCGCATTTCGGCAAGAACCTGGATGCGCTGTACGACTGCATGACCGACCTGGTCCACAAGTCCGGCGTGCAGCCGGGCTTCGTGGTGGTGCTGGAACAGCTGCCGGACAACCCGCGCTTTGACCGCGAGGCGCGCGAGCAACTGCTCGACGTCTTCCGCGACGCGGCCGACTTCTGGGCCGAGCGCAAAGTGCCCTTCAGGTGCTTCTATTCTTTTCAGTAGCCCGCTCCCAGGAAAACGGGTCATGGGAGCGGGCGACGGAAGTGGCCCCGGCGGAAAAGCCGAAGGCACTGACGAAGGCCCAGCAACAGGCGAATTTCGGCACCAACATGCCGCTCATGTGCAGCGCATTCGACACCGCCATGTGGCGAAGCGCCGCCTGAAGCCTGCAACGCTCAGACGACAGTCACCAACGCAAACGAAAGGCGACCCTCGGGTCGCCTTTTTTCATGGGCGCGCGAAACCGGGCCTCAGCCCGCTGTGGTCGCCGACACCTTGGCCGCCAGCGCCACGAACTCGTCCACCGGCACTTCCTCGGCACGGCGCTGCACGTCGAAGTCGCCGCCGAAGCCCTTTTGCTCCAGCCAGCGGCCCAGCGTGTGGCGCAGCAGCTTGCGCCGCTGCGAGAAGGCCACGGCCACGAGCTCCTCCAGCAGCTTCACGTCCAGCGCCACCAGCGTGGGCCAGGGCAGCATGCGCACGATGGAGGAGTCCACCCGCGGCGGCGGGTCGAACGCCTCTGGCGGCACGTCGAACAGCGACTCCACCTGGTAGCGCCACTGCAGCATCACCGACAGCCGCCCGTAGTCCTTGCTGCCCGGCGCGGCGGCCATGCGGTCCACCACTTCCTTCTGCAGCATGAAGTGCTGGTCGCGCACCACGTCGGCCACGGGCAGCAGGTGAAACAGGATGGGGCTGGAGATGTTGTAGGGCAGGTTGCCCACCACACGCAGCGGCCCCTGCGCGGCGCGCTCGGCGGCCAAGGCGCGGAAGTCCACGCGCAGCACGTCGGACTCCACCACCGTCAGCTCCGCGCGCTTGCGCAGCCGCGCGGCCAGGTCGCGGTCCAGCTCCACCACGGTGAGCGCACCCGCGCGCGCCACCAGCGGGTCCGTCATGGCGCCCAGGCCCGGGCCGATTTCCACCAGCGGCTCGCCCGGGCGCGGGTCTATGGCGCGGACGATGGCGTCGATGACGCCCATGTCCGAGAGGAAATGCTGGCCGAAGCGCTTGCGCGCGATGTGCTGTCCCATGCTCAGCGCGGCCCTTCACGCATCTCGACGTAGGCGCGCGAGCGCAGCTCGCGCACCCAGTCCACGTAGGCCTGCTCGAAGCGCTGCTCGCGCAGCGAGTCGCGGGCGAGCTCGCGCAGTTGCTTGGGCTCCAGCGCCACCTCGCGGCGCTGCATGACCTGGATGAGATGCACGCCAAAGCGCGAGACCACGGGCTCGGACAGCGCGCCCATGGGCTGCAGCCCGTTCATGGCCTGCTCGAACTCGGGGACGAAGGCGCCCGGCGAGGTCCAGCCCAGGTCGCCGCCCTGCGCGGCGCTGCCGTCCTGCGATTGGGCGCGCGCCACGTCCTCGAAGCGCGCCTTGCCGCTTTCGATCTGGCGCTTGTAGTCCTCCAGCCGTTTCTTGGCCGTTTCCAGCGACAACTGCGGCGAGGGGCGCAGCAGGATGTGGCGGGCATGCGTCTGCGTCACGCGCATGCCGGCGTCCTCGCGCTTGTCCACCAGCTTGAGCACGTGGAAGCCCGCGCCGCTGCGCAGCACGGTGGGCGCCACCTGCCCGGGCTTGAGCTTGCCCACCTGGTCCACGAACACGTCGGGCAGCCGCGCCGCGGGGCGCAGGCCGATCTCGCCGCCGCGCTCGCGGTTGGCGTCCTGCGACACCTCGCGCGCCACGGCGGCGAAGTCCTCGCCGCCGCGCACGCGCTGCAGCGCCTTCTCGGCCACCGCGCGCAGCCGCTCCACCTCGGCCGCCGGCGCGCCGTCCGGCACGGGCACCAGGATTTGCGCCACGTTGTATTCGGCCTGGCCGCCGGACTCCTGGCGCTGGCGCTCCAGGAAGGCTTCGATGTCGGCGTCGCTGATCTTGATGCGCTGCTGCAGCTCGCGCTCGCGCACCCGCTCGATCATGATCTGGTCGCGCATGTTGGCCCGGAAGCGCTGCATGTCCACGCCGTCCTGGCGCAGCCGCTCGCGCAACTGCGCCGGCGTGAGCTGGTTCTGCGCGGCCACGCTGTTCACGGCACGGTCGATCTCGGCCTCGTCCACGCGCGCGCCGGTGTCGCGGGCATAACTCAGGATCACGCGCTCGTCGATGAGCGCATCCAGCACCTGCTGGCGCAACTGGTTCTCGGGCGGCAGGCTCTGGCCGGCGCGCGCGGCGTCGGCGCGCACGCGCGCCACGCGCTGCTCCAGCTCCACCGCCGTCACCAGCTCCTGGTTGACGACGGCGACGATGAAGTCCGCGGTGCGCGGCACGTTGGCAGCGCTTTGCTGCGCCTTGGCGGCCGGGGCGTTGGCTGATTGGGCCGGCGCCTGCAGCGCACACGCCGCCAACACACAGCCGAGCACGAGGGTCTTGGGCTTGAAAGACACGGGATCACTCACGAATGGCTTGAGGGGCGGGCAACAGCGGCGCCGGACCCTGGGGAGGAAGATGCGGCAGCGGGCCGCGGCACGGCGATTCACTCATAGGAGGCGGGCGGCGGCGTCGCGCCGGAGGGGTCATCTCGCAGCATCAGGTAGCCCGGCACGGTGGTCCTGAGCAATTGCAGCGGGTTGGTGCCCAGCCGCGACAGGCCCACCAGCTCCAGTTGCAGCATCAGCCGCGTGGTGGCTTGGGCCGTGCCGGTGGAAATGCGCTCGCCTATGGCGCGGAAAATCCAGCAGCCTGCGTCGTACTCGAAGCCGCCAATACCGTCCACCAGGCGGCTTTCCTTCGTGCTGTAGACGGTGCGGCCCACGGCATAGAGCGTGCCGCCGCCGCAGCCGCCGCCGCTGCCGCGCTTGATGAGCGAGCCGGGCGCGGTACCGTACACCGGCCACTGCCAGCCCGCCTCTATCTGGTCGCTGGCGTCGCGCGTGTAGCGGTAGCGCACGGCCAGCGTGCGGTAGGGCCCGGGCGAGTAGCGCGTGCCGGCCGTCCAGCTCGACACCTGCCGCGTCTGGTGCTTGTATTGCAGCGTGCCGTCGGCGCTCCACTGCTGCGTGATCATCGATGAGCCCTGCAGCAGCAGGTCCGACAGCCGCTGCGTGATGGGCACGCCGTCGGCCGTGATGCGCTGGTCGCTCAGCAGCAGCCGCTGCGCGACGGTGAAGCGGCCAACCTCGTTGCCGCTGGCTACATCCAGAAAGCGCGACGTCACGCCGGCGGTGATCTGGTTGGCGTCCGAGACCCGGTCCACGCCCGTGAACGTGTTCTCGGCGTACAGCGAGGTGATGTTGAAGTCCTTGACCGCCGTGTCGAACAGCGGCGTGCTCTGCGCGTGGTAGGGCGTGCGCACGTACAGCAGCCGCGGCTCCAGCGTCTGGCGCAGCTTGGGGCCAAACAGACTGAAGGGGCGCTCGAACACCAGGCCCGTGTCCACGCTGAGGGTCGGGATCAGGCGCGAGGTGCTGGTGCGCCCGTCGCTGAGCGCCTGGTCGAAGCTGTAGCTCGCGGCGTTGAACGACGCCTTGGGCGTGAGCCAGCCCCAGCTCGTGGTCCAGGGCCGGCTCAGCGAGCCCAGCGCGTGCACGCGCGTCGCCTCTATGGTGGTCGGATCGGCGGAAGGCGCGCGGCTGAAGCGGTTGATCTCGGTCTGAAGCTCCATGCGCAGACCACCGCCCAGGGGCGCGCCGCCCTGCAGGCCGATCTGCGGCAGCCGCTCGTAGGGCGGCGTGATGCGCGCAGCCGGATCGGTGTCCTGCAGCACCTGCCAGGTCAGCACGCGGGCGTAGCTGCGCCACTGGCCGCCGGGCAGGCCCAGATCGCCCAGGCCGCGGTCCACCTGCGCCTCCGCCCCCAGCAGCCGCGGCGTGAGGTAGGGGTTGGTGCGCGCGTTCATCAGCGCGCTGGTGCCGCGGGTGAAGTCTTTCCAGTAGTTGTCGTCCGACACGCGCACGCCCGCGGTGCGGTAGCCCATGTCGTAGGCCGTGCCGCTGTGCTCGAAGCCGAAGGCGTAGCGCGTTTCGCCGGCCACGCGGTCGTTGGGCAGCAGGTTCAGGTTGAGCCGGCCCTGGTAGGTGGGCTCCAGGTAGCGGTACTCGCTGTTGAGGCCGGGGCCGCGGCGCGCGGACAGCGTGGGCGTGAGCGTGGCGTCGCGGTTGGGCGCGATGTTCCAGTAGTAGGGCACGGCCACGTCCAGGCCGTTGCGGTTGTCGATGTTGATGAAGGGCGGCAGCCAGCCGGACTTGCGCTCGTCCGACAGCGGAAAGCTCAGCCGCGGCGCGGCCAGGATGGGCACGCCCATGAAGCGCAGCACGCCGCCGCGGGCGATGCCTTCGTTGGCGTCCATGTCCAGGTCCACCCGCTCGGCCGTCAGCAGCCAGGCCGGCGTGCCTTCGCCGTCGAGGCCGCAGCTCGTGTAGTTGCCTTCGATGATGCGGGCGCGGTTGGGACCCAGGAAATCCACCCGCTCGGCCGTGCCGCCGCCCTTGGTCACGGCGATGAAGTATTCGGGCTCCAGCATGTAGCCCTGGCTGGTGTCGAGCTTGTATTCCAGCTCGGTGCCCTTGGCGCGGTTGCCCTGCTGCGACATGCGCACGTTGCCCTCGGCCTTGAGCACCTGCGTGTCCTGGCGAAAGCGGGCGCGGTCGGCCTGCACGCGCACGTCGCCGCGGCGCACGTCCACTTCGCCCTCGGCCTCCACGTCCACGTCCGGACGCCCGCCTATGCGGTCGGCCTGCACGTCCACGGGCAAGTTGGCATCGGCATCGGCCTGCTGGCGTGCGGGCGCGGAAGCGGGCGCAGGCGCCGGGACCGGCACCGCCGGCGTGGCGGGCAGGGCGGGCGGCGGGGTGAAGTCGTCCATGGCCCCGACCTGGGCCGCGGCGCCCAGCGGCAGGCCGGCCGCCAGGGCCAGGGCCAGCAGCCGCTCGGCACGCGGACGCGGCAACCGCGGAGGCAAGGCGACAGGACGGACGTGGGTGGGCAGGCGCAAGGCGGCGACGGGCGGTTGCAGGCCGGGGCGGCGGCCGGGCCGGCGCGCGCAAAGTTGGGCGCCGGGAGCGGTTCGTAAAATCGCGCCGATTATCCATGAGGGTCAGCCCACCCCCGCGCGCGCCGCCGCCGCGCCCAAGCCCGGGGCGTGCCGCCCCCGGCCCTGACCTTGACCGCCATCCCGCCCAACGCCCTGCGCCCATGAGCACCACCATCACCTGGACCGACCCTGCCCGCGAGCAGGCCTTCAACGCCTGGCTCGCGCCGCTGGCGGCACGACACGGCCTGCGCCTGGAGTCGCTGCGCCCGGCCTCGGCCGACGCGAGCTTTCGCCGCTACTTCCGCATAGACGCCCAGGACGCCGGCGGCGCCTCGCGCATCGTCATGGACGCGCCCCCGCCGCAAGAGGACGTGCGCCCCTTCGTCCACGTCGCCGGCCTCATCGCCGCGGCCGGCCTGCACGGCCCCGAGCTGCTGGCCGTGGACGAGGCCCACGGCTTCCTGCTGCTGTCCGACCTGGGCCAGCAGCTCTACCTGGACGCGCTGCGCCAGGCCGACGCGGCGCAGGCCGACGTGCTCATGCGCCAGGCCATCGCCGCGCTGGTGCAGTGGCAGGCGCGGGTGGACGCCTCCACGCTGCCCCTGTACGACGGCGCGATGCTGCAGCGCGAGCTGGCGCTGTTCCCCGAGTGGTGCGTGCAGCGCGAGTTCGGCATCACCTGGACCGACACGCAGCAGGAGCAGTGGGCGCGCGTGGCCGCGCTGCTGACGGCCAGCGCCCTGGCGCAGCCGCGCGTGGCCGTGCACCGCGACTGGATGCCGCGCAACCTCATGGTGGGCGAGGGCGGCCCGCGCATCCTGGACTTCCAGGACGCCGTGCGCGGCCCGGTGAGCTACGACATCGCCTCGCTGCTGCGCGATGCCTTCGTCTCCTGGGACGAGGAGCGCGAGATCGATTGGGCCGTGCGCTACTGGCAGGCCGCCCGCGAAGCCGGCGTGCCGCTGGACGGCGGCCTGCAGGACGACTTCGGCGAGTTCTGGCGCGCCATGGAATACATGGGCCTGCAGCGCCATTTGAAAGTGCTGGGCATCTTCTGCCGCCTGAAGCACCGCGACGGCAAGCCCGGCTACGCCGCCGACCTGCCGCGCTTCTTCACCTACGCCACCAAGGTGGCCATGCGCTACCGCCAGCTCCAGCCGCTGCTGCCGCTGCTGGAGCCGCTGTCGGGCACCTTCGTGGAGCAGGGCTACACGTTCTGAAGCGGCGCCGCCCATTGCAGGCGGCGCCTCGGGGTGGCGCTTACTTCCTGCGCGCCGCCACGGCCGCCTCGGCCTTGGCCACCAGGGCTTCGCCGACCGTCTTCTTCCACTTCTCGTAGACCGGGTGCGTGGCCTTGACGAAGGCTTCGCGCTCGGCCGCCGAGAGCTTCACCACGCTCACGCCGTTGGCGGCGATGTCCTTGAGCACGGCGGGATCGGCCTCGGCCAGGCCCTTGCGGGCGACGTCGATCTGCTGCTTGCCGGCGTCCACGGCGGCTTGGCGGACGATGTCGCGGTCGGCCGGCGTCCAGCTCTCCCACACGTCGCGGTTGACCACGAAGATCAGCGGATCGGCCACGTAGCCCCACAGCGTCAGGTGCTTCTGCGCCACGGTGTGCAGCTTGGCGGCGCTGAAGATGGACAGCGGGTTCTCCTGCCCGTCCACCGCGCCGCTGGCCAGCGCCGGCTGCGCGTCGGACCAGCTCATCTGCGTCGGGTTGGCGCCCAGCGCGGTGAAGGTGTCGATGAACAGCGGCGAGCCCACCACGCGCAGCTTCAGGCCCTTGAGGTCTTCGGGCTTGCGGATGTCGCGCTTGGAGTTGCTCAGCTCGCGAAAGCCGTTCTCGCCCCAGGCCAGCGGTACGACGCCGCCCTTTTCCAGCGCCTTGAAGATGTCCTTGCCCGGCTCGCCCTGGGTGATGGCGTCGATGGCGGCGTAGTCCGGCATCAGGAAGGGCAGCGAGAAGAGGTTGAGCTCCTTGACCTGCGGCGACCAGTTGATGGTGGAGCCGATGGCCATGTCGATCACGCCCTGGCGGATGGCGGTGAGCTCGCGCGTCTGGTCGCCCTGCACCAGCGACACGCCAGGGTAGAGCTTGATGTTGATGCGCCCGCTGGTGCGCTGCTTGACCAGGTCGGCCCAGATCTCGCCGCCCTTGCCCCACGGGAAGGCCGGGCCCAGCACCAGCGACATCTTGTATTCAGGCTTGTAGTTGGCAGGCACTTGGGCCTGCGCGGCGGTGCCCAGCGACAGGGCGGCGGCCAGCGCCGTGGCGGCAGCGGCGAACAGGTTGCGGCGTTTCATCTTTTGTCTCCAGGAATGGACTTGGGGGAAGGAGGGAACGGGAAGGATGAGCGGACTTGCTCAGTAGCCCAGCCGCTGCGGCAGCCACAGCGCCAGGGGCGGGAACACGATGACCAGCAGCATGGCCAGGCCCATGGCCAGCAGCAGCCAGAGGACCCAGGGAATCGTGGACTCCATGCGCACGCCCGCGATGCGGCAGGACACCATGAGGTTCACGGCCATGGGCGGCGTGAACTGGCCCAGCGCCACCAGCAGCGTCAGGATCACGCCGAACCACACGGGGTCCCAGTGGTAGGCCTGCAGCAGCGGCAGCAGCAGCGGGACGAAGATCAGGAAGATGGAGATGCCGTCGAGGAACATGCCCGCCACGATGAGCACCGCCACCACCAGCGCCATCACGCCCCACTCGCCCAGGCCGGAATTGACGATGGCCTGCGTGATGGGGTCGATGACGGACAGCGTGGACAGTGCGTAGGCAAAGATGCCCGCCAGCGCCACCACCACCATGATGACGGCCGAGGTTTCAGCGCCCTCGCGCAGGATGGGGAAGAGGTCGCGCACGGTGATGGTCTTGTGCACCGCCATGCCGATGAACAGGCCGTAGAACACGGCCACCACCGCCGCCTCCGTGGGCGTGAACCAGCCTGCGCGCATGCCGCCCAGGATGAGCACCGGCGCCGCCAGCCCCCAGGACGCCTCTTTCAGCGCCGGCCAGAACGCCGGCCGCGGTAGCCTGGCTTCCGCCGCGCCCATGCCGTGACGCCGCGCCAGCCACACGGCCGGGACGATGAGCGCCAGGCCAGCCAGCACGCCCGGCACCATGCCTGCGGCGAAGAGGGCCGGCACCGAGGCGCCGGGCACCATGACCGAATAGACGATGAAGGCCACCGAGGGCGGGATGAGGATGTCGGTGGCCGCTGCCGCGCCCACCACGGCGGCCGAGTAGGCGCCGGGGTAACCGGCGCGGGCCATGGCGGCGATCATCACGCTGCCCACCGCGGCGGCCGTGGCCGGCCCCGAGCCGGAGATGCCGCCCAGGAACATGGCCACCGCGATGGCCACCAGCGGCAGCATGCCGGGGCCGCGGCCCACGATGGCGATGGCGAAATTCACCAGCCGCTGCGCGACGCCGGAGCGGTCGAAGATGGAGCCGACCAAGACGAACATCGGAATGGCCAGCAGCGGGTACTTGGCCAGGCCGGCGTAGAAGTTCTGCGGGACGGCCAGCAGTCCGAAGAGCTGCGTGGTGGTGTTGGCCAGCGCGATGGCCAGCCCGCCCCCGATGGACAGTGCCACGCCGATGGGCACGCCCAGCAGCATCAGGACGATGAAGACGGCAAACAGCAGCGCGGCGATCATTGGGCACCGCCCTTCTTGCGGGCGTTGCGCAGGAACAGGCCGAAGGCCCGCGCCGCGATGGCGAACGAGAGCACCGGCAGCCAGATGGAGTACCACCACTTGGGCAGGCCGATGCCGGGCGTCGTTTCCTCGAAGCGGTACTCGTCCCACACCAGGCGGATGCTCAAGGCGGCCAGGACGAGGAAGAACACGCTGGAGCACAGCGCGCCGAAGCGCGCCATGCGCCGGCGCCGTTCGGGGCTGCCGCTTTCGCTGAAGTACTCGATCTTGATGTGCCGGTCGCGCGCCATGGCGGCGCAGCCGCCGGCCAGCGTGGTGACGATGAGCAGGAAGACGGAGATCTCCTCGGTCCACGCCAGCGACTGGTCGGTGAGGTAGCGCACCACGACGTTGGCGAAGGTGATCAGGCACAGCGCGCCCATGGAGAGCACGGCCAGCCAGTCTTCGAGGGCGAGCGGCACCTTGACGGGCGCCATCTCGGGTTCCTGGTCTATGAGCGTGGCGGCAGGCAGCGGCGGCTCGTGCGGCGGCGCTGCGGAATCGGCGGGCTTCATGGTCACGGCAGGCCCGGCGGTGGCGGCCGGGCGGGTTCAGGCAAAGACGGCGATTGTTACCGCTTGCCTGGGCGTGACGGTTGCGGGCCTTGCTTAGGGCGCTATGGACCGCCAGCAGTGCTCATTCCAGGCGGCCTGCCTTTTGGGACGCAGGCCGCCCAAGGGCGTTCACGGCATCGCCGCCACCACCTGTGCCACCGCCGCCGTCAGCCGGCGTGCG
This sequence comes from Azohydromonas lata NBRC 102462, assembly GCF_001571085.1. Classification (GTDB taxonomy): domain Bacteria; phylum Pseudomonadota; class Gammaproteobacteria; order Burkholderiales; family Burkholderiaceae_C; genus Azohydromonas; species Azohydromonas lata. Next base: position 133,232 of record NZ_BCTC01000001.1, on the reverse strand, counting down.
TAGTCCAGGTGCAGGAACTCGTTGGGCCCGTGCGCGTTGCTCTTGGGGCCGAGCACGCCGCAAACCATCATCTGCGCCTTGGGGAAACCTTCCTGGAGCATGCCCATGAAGGGGATCGTTCCGCCCTGGCCGATGTAGCCGCAGGGCTCGCCGTAGTGGGCGGCGGAGGCGGCATCCAGCGCCGTGGCCAGCCAGGGCTGCAGCGAGGGCGCGTTCCAGCCGTTGGCGCCCAGCGCGCCGGCGCGGCCGTCGGCATGGAAGGTGACCTTGGCGTTGTAGGGCGCGTTGTCCTCCAGCAGTTGCTGCAGCTTCAGCGCGGCGCTGTTGCCGTCCAGCGTGGGCGGCAGGCGCAGCGAGAGCTTGAAGGCCGTGTAGGGGCGCAGCACGTTGCCCGCTTGCGACAGCTCCGGGAAGCCGTCCACGCCCGTGACGGAGAGCGTGGGCCGCCAGGTGCGGTTGAGCAGGGCCTCCACAGGGTCGGTGGTGACGGGCAGGGCGGGTGCGCCGTCGTTGCCGCAGGCCCAGGGGTAGCGCTTCCAGACCTCGTCGCCCAGCGCGGCGGCCGTGGCCTGGGCCTGGGCGATGCGCTCCTGCGGGATTTCGACGTGGAAATCCGGCGGCAGCAGGTCGCCGGTGCGGGCGTCTTCCAGGCGGTCCAGCACCTGGCGCAGGATGCGGAAGCTCGACGGCACCAGCCCGCTGGCGTCGCCCGAGTGCACGCCCTCGGTGAGGATCTGCACTTTCAGCACGCCGCTGACCATGCCGCGCAGCGAGGTGGTGAGCCAGAGCTGGTCGTAGTTGCCCGCGCCGGAGTCCAGGCAGACGACCAGGCCAACGTCGCCCAGGCGAGCGCCGAGGGCCGAGACGTAGGCGGGCAGGTCGAAGGAGCCGCTTTCCTCGCAGGTCTCGATCAGGCCCACGCAGCGCGGGTGCGGCGTGCCCTGGGCCTTCAAGGCTTCGATGGCCGAGACGGCGGCGTAGATGGCGTAGCCGTCGTCGGCGCCGCCGCGGCCGTAGAGCAGGCCGTTTTCCACCTTGGGCGTCCAGGGGCCGAGGTCCGGGCGCCAGCCGGTGAATTCGGGCTGCTTGTCCAGGTGGCCGTAGAAGAGGACGGTCTGGCCGGAGCCGCCGGAAGTGGTCGCCTCCACCTCGAAGAAGATGACCGGGGTGCGGTCGGGCAGGCGGATGACTTCGAGCTTGAGCCCCGGCACGCGGCGGGACTCGACCCAGCGCGCGGCGTCCTCCAGCACGCGGTCGATGTAGCCGTGGGCGGCCCAGTCCTTGTCGAACATGGGGCTCTTGGCCGGCACCCGGATGTAGTCCACCAGGGCGGGCTCGATGCGCTGCTTCCAGGCCTCGTCGGCGAAGGCGCGCAGGGCTTGGGGGTCGGGGTGAAAACGTTCGGGGGCGTTCATGGCGGGCTCCGGCAAGGAATCGATCGATTCTAGGAGCCGCCTTTTTCACTCCTGGCAAAGGCGGGATGGACCCGCCCAACGGTTCAGCCCGTCGTCAGCCCCGCTCCAGCCTGAACACCGCCGTGCTCGCCATGAGATTCGGCCACGCATCCACCTTGCGGCCGTTGTGCAGCCCAAACGACTGCAGCACGCGCAGCCCGCACTGGCCGGCCAGCACCTCGAAGTCGGCGAAGGTGCCCACGCGGATGTTGGGCGTGTCGTACCACTGGTAGGGCAGCGTCTTGGTCACGGGCATGCGCCCGCGCAGCACCGAGAAGCGGTTGGGCCAGTGCGCGAAGTTCGGGAAGCTCACGATGGCGCTGCGCCCAACGCGCGCCGTCTCGCGCAGCAGCTCGGCCGTGTTGCGCAGGTGCTGCAAGGTGTCGAGCTGCAGCACCACGTCGAAGCTGCCGTCCTTGAACAGGCCCAGGCCGTCGTCCAGGTTGCGCTGGATGACATTCACGCCGCGCTTGACGCATTCCAGCACCTTGGCGTCGTCGATCTCCACGCCGTAGCCCGTGCAGCCGCGCTCCTTGCGCAGCAGCTCCAGCAGCGCGCCGTTGCCGCAGCCCAGGTCCAGCACGCGGCTGCCTTTGGGAATCATTTGGGCGATGAGGCTCATGGCCTGGCGGTCGCTCATGCGGCCTCCCGTTGCGTCGCCACGGCCGGCACGGCGCCGCCACCCAGGCTTTCGACTTCCGCCGCCACGCGCTCGAAATAGGCGCGTACCACGCCGTGGTAGCGCGGGTCCTCCAGCAGGAAGGCGTCGTGGCCGTGCGGGGCGTCGATCTCGGCGTAGGCCACGTCGTGGCCGTTGTCCAGCAGCGCCTGCACGATCTCGCGCGAGCGCTGCGGCGAGAAGCGCCAGTCGGTGGTGAAGCTCACCACCAGGAATTTCGCGGTCGCCTTGGCCAGTGCCGCCGACAAGTCGCCGCCGTGCTCGCGCGCGGGGTCGAAGTAGTCCAGCGCGCGGGTGATCAGCAGGTAGGTGTTCGCGTCGAAGTACTCGCTGAACTTGTCGCCCTGGTAGCGCAGGTAGCTCTCGATCTGGAACTCGATCTGCTGCGTGCTGTAGGCCAGCTCCGCGGCGCGCAGGGCGCGGCCGAACTTGGCCTCCATGGAGTCGTCGGACAAGTAGGTGATGTGGCCGATCATCCGCGCCACCCGCAGGCCGCGCTGCGGCACCACGCCGTGGGCGTAGAAGTGGCCGCCGTGGAACTCGGGGTCGGTGCAGATGGCGCGGCGCGCCACCTCGTTGAAGGCGATGTTCTGCGCCGAGAGGTTGGGGGCGCTGGCGATCACCAGCGCATGGCGCAGGCGCTGCGGGTGCTGGATGGTCCAGCTCAAGGCCTGCATGCCGCCCAAGCTGCCGCCGATGACGGCCGCGAGCTGCTCGATGCCCAGCGCGTCCAGCAGCCGGGCCTGGGCGTTGACCCAGTCCTCCACCGTCACCACCGGGAAATCCGCGCCCCAGGGCTGGCCGGTGGCGGCGTTGACGTCCTTGGGGCCCGTGGAGCCGAAGCAGGAGCCGGGGTTGTTGACGCCTATGACGAAGAAGCGGTCCGTGTCCAGCGGCTTGCCGGGGCCGACCAGGTTGTCCCACCAGCCCTCGCTCTTTTCCTTGCCGGCGTAGGTGCCCGCGACGTGGTGGCTGGCGTTGAGCGCATGGCACACCAGCACGGCATTGCTGCGCTCGGCGTTGAGCGTGCCGTAGGTCTCGTAGGCCAGCGTGTAGTCAGTGAGCTGCGCGCCGCTCTTGAGCGGCAGCGGCAACGCGAAGTGCATGCGCTGCGGTGTGACATGCCCGATAGAACCCATGGATGAAACCCGTCCCTCCAGAAGCAAAAAACCCGGCGCCGCTCAAGCGGACACCGGGTGTGGGCGTCCCTCTTTAGCTGTATTTGTTGAGCGCCCGCAATCCGGAACAAATCGGCGCTGAAGGAATAAGTATAGGCGAGCCGCAAAGCCCGCCCGGGCCGCGGCGCCTGGCCCGGCGCTGCGGCAAATCAACCGATCAGGTCTTGGGCACCGCGGTGGCGATGAAGCTCGCGCGCGCCTCCAGCTTGTCCGACAGGCGGGCCAGGTTGGGGTGGTCGCCGCGCCAGTCGATGTGCGGGAAGCGGAAGGACAAATAGCCCACCGCGCAGCCCACGGCGATGTCGGCCAGCGAGAAGTGGTTGTTGACGCACCAGGGGCCGTCGCCCAGCGCCTGCGACATGGCCTTGAGCGCGGTCTGCACGCGCAGCATCTGGCGGTCCACCCAGGCGGGGCTGCGTTGCGCGTCGCTGCGGCCGGCCCAGGTCAGCTCCAGGCGGGCCAGGACGGCGGCGTCCAGCACGCCGTCGGCCATCGCCTCCAGCGTGCGCACCTCGGCGCGTTCGCGGCCGCTGGCGGGGATGAGCCGGCCCACGGGCGAGAGCGTGTCCACGTACTCGACGATCACGCGCGAGTCGAACACCGACTCGCCCGCCTCCGTGATCAGGCAAGGCACCTTGCCCAACGGGTTGGAGGCCAGGATCGCGTCGCTCCCCCAGACGTCTTCCTGGACGAATTGATAGTCCAGCTTTTTTTCCGCCATCACGATGCGCACCTTGCGCACGTAGGGGCTGGTGAGCGATCCGATGAGCTTCATGCCTGAAAGAATTCCCTAACGCGCCGATTTTAAGTAATGCCGGGGTCCAACCCAGACGGTGGGGGGACCGTCCTACTTCGGTCGCCCGCCTCCAGCGTGAAATCCACCTCGCGCGGCCGGCCCGGCAGGTCCAGCTCCACCGCCTGGCGCGGCGCGCGCGCCAGCACCCGGCCGCCGCGCACCACCAGCAGCCGCGGCGCGCGCAGCCGCACCGCCTCTTCCGTGGAGCGCGCCTGCAGCAGCACGAAGTCGCCGCGGCAGCCGGGCTGAAACCCGTAGCCCTCCAGGCCCAGGATGCGCGCATTGTTCACCGTCACGGCGTCGAAGCAGGCGCGCTGCCCCGCCACCGAGCCCATCTGCGCCACGTGCAGCCCCATGGCCGCCACCTCCAGCATGTCGGCCGAGCCCAGCGGATACCACGGGTCCATCACGCAATCGTGCCCAAAGCCCACGTTCACGCCCGCGGCCATGAGCTCCGGCACGCGCGTCATGCCGCGGCGCTTGGGGTAGGTGTCGTGGCGGCCCTGCAACATGATGTTGATCAGCGGGTTGGCCACGGCATTGAGCTGCGCCTCGGCCATGAGCGGCAGCAGCTTGGAGACGTAGTAGTTGTCCATGGAGTGCATGGACGTGAGGTGCGAGCCCGTCACGCGCCCGTGCAGCCCCAGGCGGTGGGTGTGGAAGGCCAGCACCTCCACGTGGCGCGAGAGCGGATCGTCGCTCTCGTCGCAGTGCATGTCCACGCGCAGGCCGCGCTCGGCCGCCAGCTCGCACAGCAGCCGCACGCTCTCGGCGCCGTCAGCTGTTGTGCGCTCGAAGTGCGGAATACCGCCCACCACCTCCACGCCCAGGTCCAGCGCGCGCTTGAGGTTTTCGAAAGCTCCCGGGCTGCGCAGCACGCCGTCCTGCGGGAAGGCCACGAGCTGCAGCTCCAGGTAGGGCGCCACCTGCTTTTTCACGTGCAGCAGCGCCTCCACGGTGAGCAGCCGCGGGTCGCTCACGTCCACGTGCGAGCGGATGGCGAGCAGCCCGCGCGCCACGGCCCAATCGCAGTAGCGCAGGGCGCGCTCGACGAGGGCCTCCTGCGTCAGCAACGGTTTCAATTCGCCCCAGAGCGAGATGCCCTCCAGCAGCGTGCCGCTGACGTTCACCCGCGGCTGGCCGTGGCTGAGCGTGGAGTCCATGTGGAAGTGCGCGTCCACGAAGGGCGGGCTCAGCAGCCAGCCGCCGCCGTCCAGCACCGGCGTGCCTTGCGGCGCCGGCAGGGCGGGGCCCACGGCGGCGATGCGCCCTTCGCGCACCAGCACGTCCACGCCCGCGCGAGCGTCAGGCAGGCGCACGTCGCGCAGCAGCAGATCGGAGCCTCCCGTCATCGCCTGTGCCGCCATCACTTGGTGCCGAACAGCCGGTCGCCCGCGTCGCCCAGGCCCGGCAGGATGTAGCCGTGCTCGTTGAGCTGGCGGTCGATGGCGGCGGTGTAGACGGGCACGTCCGGGTGCTGGGCGTGGAAGTTCTGCAGCCCCTCCGGCGCGGCCAGCAGGCTCACGAAGCGTATGGAGCGCGGCTTCACCTCCTTGAGCCGCTCCACGGCGGCGGCGGCGGAGTTGCCGGTGGCCAGCATGGGGTCGAGCACGATGGCGTCGCGCTCCTCCATGTGGTCCGGCATCTTGAAGTAGTACTCCACGGCCACCAGCGTGCGCGGGTCGCGGTACAGGCCCACGTGGCCCACGCGGGCGCCGGGGATGATCTCCAGCATCCCGTCCAGGAAGCCGCCGCCGGCGCGCATGACGGAGACGAAGACGATCTTCTTGCCATCGATCACCGGCGAGCGCATGGGCTCCATGGGCGTTTCGATGTCTATGAGCTGCGTGGGCATGTCGCGCGTGACCTCGTAGGCCATGAGCATGCTGATCTCGTGCATCAGCCGCCGGAAGCTGTTGGTGCTGCGCTCCTTTTCGCGCAGCAGCGTGAGCTTGTGCTGCACCAGCGGGTGATCCAGAACGTGGACAACAGGCATGGACGCTCTCCCTCGTGGATGAATCTGTGTGCTCGTTGAAGGTGCCGGCTCGTCAGAACACGGTGCCGTCGCTGTCGATGGCCACCGGCGGCGCGCCGCCGGGGCGCCGCTCGGCGGCGATCTGCCGCCCCGCCGCCCAACTGCCGCCCTCCAGCAGGCAGCCCAGCGGCAGGTGCTCGTTGGCGAGCAGCGCGCGCACGCGCGGCAGCAGGGCGTCCAGCAGCGAGACGGTGAGCGAGCGCCACTCGATCACCCAGGCCTCGCCCGGCACGCGCAGCCGGGTGCCGAACTCGGCATCCAGCGGGACGATCACGCCCGCGTCCAGCAGCAGCCCGCCGTTGCGGTACTCGGGCAGGCCGGTCAGCGCCTCCAGCTCCGTGATGTGCACGCCCGCCGCCTCGAAGGGTTCCACCAGCGACCACGTCAGCCACTGGCTGAGCTTGTGGAAGGGCACCCAGCCGGCGCTTGGGCCTTCGCCGCCCGCCAGCGGATGCGCCCAGGCGTCGCCCACCGGCACGCCCAAAAACTGCTGGCCGCTGGGCCAGATGGCGCTGAAGCCGTCCAGCAGTGCCTGCAGCAGCCGCGGCGCGGCCACGTGGTGCTGGTGCTGCGTGCTGCCCGGCACCACGTGGTGGTGGTGCAGCCGCGGCGCATGGTGGTGGTGGGTGAGCGCGTCGAAGAGGTGGCCGGGCCGGCCGTCGGCCGTGAAGGTGTCCGGCTGCGCGCGCAGCGCCTGCGCCAGGCGGCGCAGCAGGTTGACGCGGCCCTCCAGGCCGAGCAGCGGGTTGATGTCGCGCACCTGGAAGAGGGCGGCCAGCGTGGGCACGTCCATGCGCGAGAGCGCCTTGGCGTCCACGCGGCAGGGGTCGCCCGGGTCGCTGGAGAAGGCGCCGGCCAGGAAGGCGCGCAGGCTGGCCACGGCCAAACCTTCCGAACGCGAGAAGGTTTGCCTGCTCTCGGTCTCGACGTACTGCCACTGCGCGCCCGCGCCGGCGTCCAGCAGCACGCTGATCATGACCAACTCGATGTGCGCGCGCGCCCGCGCCACGTGGCTGTGGCCGGCCAGGCGGGCATTGACCTCGGCCAGCCGGTCCACGCCGCCGGCCTCGAAGTGGCGCCAGCGGCTGTGCAGCGGAATGCGCCCGTCGGGGAAGCGCGATTGCGTGAGCGCCGCGATGCGTTGCGCCACCGCGTCCAGCCGCCCTTCGTCCAGCCGGAAGTGCTCGGAGCGGCCCTCCCGCACGCCCTGGGTGATGTGGGCGCAGCGTTCGCGCACCGTGGCGGCCTGGCGCAGCCGCCGCACGCCCTCGGAGACGTCGCCGGGCGTCAGCGTGGGGTGGAGGTCATTCGACAAGGTCGCGCCCCTTGGTGGCTGCGAGTTGGGCGGCATCGGGGACGCTGCCGTCGGTGAAGTAGCCCGCGGCGATCTTGGCCTCGATCTCCACGCGCGCGTCCGCGGGGACGAGCTCGTCGGGGATCTTGATGCGCTCGCCGACCTCGATGCCGCTGCCGGTGATGGCGTCGTACTTGTCGTTGCTCATGCTCACCAGCCGGTGGATCTTCTTCACCCCCAGCCAGTGCAGCACGTCGGGCATCAGCTCCTGGAAGCGCATGTCCTGCACGCCGGCCACGCACTCCGTGCGCAGGAAGTACTTGTCCGCGCTGTCGCCGCCCACCTGGCGCTTGCGGGCGTTGTAGACCAGGAATTTCGTCACCTCGCCCAGCGCGCGCCCCTCCTTGCGGCTGTAGGCGATGAGGCCCACCCCGCCGGCCTGCGCGCCGCGAATGCACTCCTCGATGGCGTGCGTGAGGTAGGGCCGGCAGGTGCAGATGTCGGAGCCGAACACGTCGGAGCCGTTGCACTCGTCGTGCACGCGGGCGGTGAGCGTGACCTCCGGGTTGGCCAGGTCCTGCACGTTGCCGAAGACGTAGAGCGTCTGCCCGCCGATGGGCGGCAGGAACACCTCCAGGTCGCCGCGCGTGACGAGCTCCGGGTACATGCCGCCCGTTTCCTCGAACAGCGTCTTGCGCAGCACGGCCTCGCTCACGCCGAAGCGCTTGGCCACGCCCGGCAGCCACCACACGGGCTCGACGGCGATCTTGGTGACGGTGGCCGATGAATCCTCCAGCAGGATCTTCCCGTCCACCTGCAGCCGCTGGAAGGCCAGCGCCTGGCGGATTTCCGGCAGGTGGATGTGCGCCTGGGTCACGGCGATGGTGGGCCGTATGTCGGCGCCCGCGGCCAGCAGATCGGAGAACACCTCGGCGACGGAGGCGCCCAACGGGTCGATGGAGACGATCTTTTCCGCGTCGGCCCACTGCGGGTAGGGGCCGATGCGGTCGGTGGGCGAGGTGTTGGTGAGGTCGGCGCGGTGGCCCTTGGTGAGGTTGCCCGCGGCGACCGCCAGGGCGCGGTAGACGCCGTAGCTGCCGCTGTGCGTGCCTATGACGTTGCGCTGGCTGCGGTTGGTCGTGGTGCCTATGACGGGCCCTCGCTCCTTCGGATCGGCCGCCCCCCAGTGGATGGCCGGGGCGCCGCCGGCGCCCTGTCCGGGATGGGAAGTCAGTCGGATGTGGCTGCTGCGTGTGGAGCTGGCCGATTCGGTGGACATCACGGTCTCCTTCCTGCTGCTGGTCGCTAGCGCTCGCCCTTGCGGTAGGGCTTCATCAAGGCTTGAGGATAAGCCGCCCGCCGTGCCATCACGACGAGCGCGACGATGGCCATGGCATAGGGCAGCATGAGGTAGAACTGGTAGGGAATGGCGGCCTCGCCGCCGGCCTGTTGCAGCCGCAACTGCAGCGCGTCGAAGAAGGCGAACAGCAGCGCGCCGAGCAGCGCCTTGCCCGGCCGCCACGAGGCGAACACGACCAGCGCCACGCACACCCAGCCGCGGCCGTTGACCATGTTGAAGTAGAAGGCGTTGAAGGCCGACAGCGTCAGGAAGGCCCCCGCCACGCCCATGAGCGCCGAGCCCGCCACCACCGCGCCCGTGCGCAGCCGCGCCACCGACAAGCCTTGCCCCTCCGCCGCCGCCGGGTTCTCGCCCACCATGCGCAGCGCCAGGCCCAGCGGCGTGCGCTGCAGCCCGTAGGCCAGCAGCGGCACCAGCAGCAGGGCCAGCAGCGTCAGCGGCGTCTGCTCGGCCAGCACGGGAATAGGCAACTCCCCCATGGGCTCGAAGGGCGTGATGGTGGGCGGGCGCTCCACCTTGGGAAAGCTCACGCGGTAGGCGTAGCTGGCCAGGCTGGTCGCCAGCAGCGTGAGGCCCAGCCCGGCCACGTGCTGGCTCAGCGCCAGCGTGACGGTCAGGAAGGCGTGCAGCAGGCCCAGCAGCGCGCCCACGCCTGCTGCCACCAGCACGCCCGTCCACAGGCCCATGCCGGCGTACACGGTTAACCAGCCGGCGAAGGCGCCGGCCACCATGATGCCTTCCACGCCCAGGTTGAGCACGCCCGCGCGCTCGCACAGCAGCACGCCCAGGGTGCCCAGCAGCAGCGGCGTGGCGATGCGCAGCACGGCGACCCAGAAGGGGGCGGCGGCGAGCAGGTCGAGGAGGTCGCTCATGCCGCGCTCCCCGCCGCCGCCGGCCGGCGCCACACCACGCGGTAGTGCACCAGCAGCGTGGCCACCAGCATGGCGAGCAGCGCCAGGGCCACGATGACGTCGGCGATGTAGGTGGGCACGCCCACCTGGCGGCTCATGCCGTCGGCGCCGACCAGGATGCCGGCCACGAACGTCGCCGCCGCCACCACGCCCAACGGGCTCAGCCCGGCGAGCATCGCCACCACGATGCCGCTGTAGCCATAGCCCGGCGACATGTCCAGCGTCAGGTAGCCGGCGCGGCCCGCCACCTCCACCACGCCGGCCAGCCCGGCCAGCGCGCCGGACATCAGCGCCACCAGCAGCGTCACCCGCTGCACCGGCATGCCCGCGAAGGCCGCGGCCCGCGCATTCGCGCCCACGGCGCGTATCTCCAGCCCCAGCGTGGTGTGCCGCAGCAGCACCGCCAGGGCGATGGCCACCCCCAGCGCGGCCAGCAGCCCGCGGTGCAGCCGGCTGCGCGGCACGAGGTTGGCGATCTGCAGCTCGTCCGGCAGCGCGATGCTCTGCGGCCAGCCCATGGCCATCGGGTCCTTCATCGGCCCGTCCAGCATGGCCGAGACGAAGAGCAGGACGATGAAGTTCAGCAGCAGCGTGGTGACGACCTCGTCCACGCCCAAGCGCTTGAGCAGCGCCGGCCCAAGCAGCAGCAGCGCCCCGGCGGCCATGGCCGCGATCACCATGAGCGCGAAGGAGCCGCCCGCGCCCGCCACGGCCACGGCGGCCAGCGCGCCCGCGTAGAGCTGCCCCTCGGCGCCTATGTTCCACAGCCGCGCGCGGAAGGCGACCGCGGCGGCCAGCCCGGTGAGGATGAGCGGCGTGGCGCGGGTGAGCGTTTCCGTCAGCGCCAGGCGCGACCCGAAGCCGCCTTCGAGCAGCAGCCAGTAGGCGCGGCCCACCGGCGCGCCGGCCCAGGCCACCAGCGCCGCGCTCAAGGCCAGCGTCACCGCCACGGCCAGCAGCGGCGCGGCCAGCGCCATGGCGCGGGAGGGAAAGGCGCGCCGCTCAAGCCGCATGCACCACCCCGTCGGCCGCCGTGGCAAAGAAGGAGCCGGCGTGGCCCGCCGCCGCCGCGCCCGCCATGGCCAGGCCGATGTCGGCGCGCGTCCACTCGGCCACGGGCCGCGCCACGCCCAAGCGGCCGCCGTGCATCACGGCGATGCGGTCGGACAGCGCGAACAGCTCGTCCAGGTCGTCGGAAATGAGCAGCAGCGCCGCCCCGGCCGCGCAGGCCGACTGCAACTGGCCGTGCACGTAGGCCACAGCGCCCACGTCCAGGCCCCAGGTCGGCTGGTTCGCGACGATCAGTTTGGGCGCCGGCGCGGCCGGGTCGCCCGCCAGCGCGCGGCCCAGGATGAGCTTTTGCAGGTTGCCGCCGGACAGCCGCCGCGCCGGCGTGAACAAGCCGCCGGCCTCCGTGCCGCGCACGTCGAAGCGCTGCACCAGCGCCTGCGCATGGGCCAGCGCGCGGCGGCGCTTGAGCCAGCCCAGCACGGAAAAGCTGGGGCTGGCGTAGCGCTCCAGCACCGCGTTCTCCCACAGTGCCAGGTCGCCCACGGCGCCCACGGCATGGCGGTCCTCGGGAATGCGCGCCACGCCCGCGCGCAGCCACGCACGGGGTTTCGCCGGCAGGCGCTGGCCTTCCAGCACCAGGGTGCCGCTGTCGGGGGCCAGCACGCCGCACAGCAGGTCGGCCAGCGCCTGCTGGCCGTTGCCGGAAATGCCGGCGATGCCCAGCACCTCGTGGGCATGCAGCTCCAGCGTCACGCGGTTCAGGCGCGGGCGCGGCTTGCCCGCCACCGTCACCTCCCGCAGCCGCGCCACCAGCGCACCGCGCTGGCGCACGCCGCGCCCAAGCGGTGCGACGGCGTGGCCCACCATGGCTTCGGCCAGGGCCGCCTTGTCCACGCCGTCCAGCGTGTCGAACCGCGCGACCAGGCGCCCGGCGCGCAGCACGGCCACGCGGTCGGACACGCGCCGCACCTCGTCGAGCTTGTGGCTGATGAACAGGATGGACAGGCCCTCGCGCACCAGATCGCGCAGCGTGGCGAACAGCGCCTCGCTTTGCTGCGGCGTGAGCACGGCCGTGGGCTCGTCCAGGATCAGCACCCGCGCCCCGCGCACCAGCGCCTTGAGGATTTCGACCTGCTGCCGCTCGCCCATGGACAGCTCGGCGATGCGTGCATCCGGGGCCACCTGCAAGCCGAAGCGCCCGGCCGTTTCCAGCAGCTGGGCCCGCGCCGCGCCCCGGCGCGAGAAGGGCCGCCACAGCGGCTCGGTGCCCAGCATCACGTTGTCCAGCACCGTGAGGTTGTCGGCCAGCGTGAAGTGCTGGTGGACCATGCCTATGCCGGCGTTGAGCGCCGCGCGCGTGTCGCCCGCGGGCAGGGCGCGGCCTTCGACCTCCACGCACCCCGCGTCGGCCACGTAATGGCCGAACAGGATGGCCATGAGCGTGCTCTTGCCCGCGCCGTTCTCGCCCAACAGGGCCAGCACCTCGCCGCGGTGCAGCTCCAGCGAGATGTCGTCGTTGGCCACCAGCGCGCCAAAGCGTTTGGAGATGTGGGAGAGCCGCAGCAGCGGCGGCTCGGGAACTGCGGTGGTGGAGGTCATGCGCCGGCCCGGTACTGCGGCTGGAGCGCCTTTACCTGGCCTTGGGCGCGCCGTCGTCCACCTTGACGGCGAAGCTGCCGTCCAGGATGGCCTTTTCCCTGGCCTTCACCTTGGCCTTGAGGTCGGCGGGCACCTTGGCCTCGAACGTGCCCAGCGGGGCCAGCTCCGCGCCCTTGTGCTTCATGGCCGAGTACAGGCCGTAGTCCTCGGCCGCGAACTGGCCGGCCTTCACTTTTTTCAGCGCGGCCTCGATGGTGGGCTCCATGTTCCACAGCGCCGAGGCGACCACGGTGTCGGGGTAGCTGGACTGCGTGTTGATCACGTTGCCCACGGCCAGCACCTTGCGCTCCTTGGCCGCGTCCGACACGCCGAAGCGCTCGGCGTACATCACGTCGGCGCCCTTGTCGATCATGGCGAAGGCCGCTTCCTTGGCCTTGGGCGGATCGAACCAGCTGTTGATGAAGCTGATGCTGAATTCCGTCTTGGGGTTGATCTCGCGCGCTCCGGCGATGAAGGCGTTCATCAGCCGGTTGACCTCGGGGATGGGGTAGCCGCCCACCATGCCGATCTTGCCGCTCTTGCTCATGCCCGCGGCGATCATGCCGCTGAGGTAGGCCGGCTCCTGGATGTAGTTGTCGAACACCGAGAAGTTGGGCGCCTGGGGCTTGCCGGAGCTGCCCATGAGGAAGGCGACCTTGGGGTAGTCCTTGGCCACTTTGCGCGCCGCGGCCTCCACCGCGAAGGACTCGCCCACGATGAGCGCGTGCCCCCCTTCGGCGTACTGGCGCACCACGCGCTCGTAGTCGGCGTTGGCCACGTTCTCGCTGAACACGTACTCCACCTCGCCGCGCGCCGCGGCCGCCTTGAGCGCCTTGTCGATGCGGCTCACCCACTGCTGCTCCACCGGCACGGTGTAGATGGCGGCCACCTTGAGCTTGGACTGCGCCAGGGCGGGGCCCGCGCCGGCGAGCAGGGCGGTGGCGGCCAGCAGGCCGAGAGCGGGGCGGCGGGACATGGATCGCATGGCGGGAAGCCTCCTGGGGTTTGTTCGTGGCTTGTAGGCGCTCTGACGCAAGACCTGTTCCACTGCCGGTGCGGCCCGCCGCCGTGGACGCCTCAAGCATGCCCGCAAGGGTCACCCAGGGAAAGACCGACCGGCGCGCCGGGAGCCCGTTGTGGCCCGCCTCCTACAATGTCGGCCCCGATTTCCCACCCTCACGCGCCGCTTGAAACCGCCCGCCGCCGCGGGCCGGTCCGACGCCGCGTGGACAAATCAGTCTCCTGCCATGAACCTCTCCGCCCTCACCGCCCTGTCGCCGCTGGACGGCCGCTACGCCTCCAAGGTCGCGGCGCTGCGCCCCCTGCTGTCCGAGTTCGGCCTGATGCACCGGCGCGTGCAGGTCGAGGTCGAGTGGTTCATCGCCCTGTCCGACGCCGGCTTCGCCGAGTTCCTGCCGCTGTCGCAGGAAGCCCGCGCGCTGCTGCGCGGCCTGGTCGAGAACTTCTCGGAAGCCGACGCGCAGGCCATCAAGGACATCGAGAAGACCACCAACCACGACGTCAAGGCCGTGGAGTACTGGATCAAGTCGCGCTTCGAGGCGTCGCCTGAGCTGCAGGCCGCCGGCGAGTTCGTGCACTTCGCCTGCACCAGCGAGGACATCAACAACACCAGCCACGCCCTCATGCTCAAGGCCGCGCGCGAGCAGGTGCTGCTGCCCGCGCTGGACCGCGTCATCGAGCGCCTCACCGGCATGGCGCACCAGTTCGCCAGTGAACCCATGCTCAGCCGCACCCACGGCCAGACCGCCAGTCCGACGACGGTGGGCAAGGAGATCGCCAACGTCGTGGCCCGCCTGCGCCACGCCCGCTCGCGCATCGCCGAAGTCAAGCTGCTGGCCAAGATGAACGGCGCCGTGGGCAACTACAACGCCCACCTCTCGGCCTACCCGGCCGTGAACTGGGAAGCCTTCAGCCGCCAGGTGGTGGAGGGCTCGCTGGGCCTGACCTTCAATCCCTACACCATCCAGATCGAGCCGCACGACTACATGGCCGAGCTGTTCGACGCCGCCACCCGCGCCAACACCATCCTGGTGGACTGGTCGCGCGACGTCTGGGGCTACATCAGCCTGGGCTACTTCAAGCAAAAGACCAAGGCGGGCGAGATCGGCTCCAGCACCATGCCGCACAAGGTCAACCCCATCGATTTCGAGAACGCCGAGGGCAATTTCGGCCTGGCCAGCGCGGTGCTCACGCACCTGGCGCAGAAGCTCCCGATCAGCCGCTGGCAGCGCGACCTGACCGACTCCACCGTGCTGCGCAACATGGGCGTGGCCTTGGGTTATGCAGTTCTCGGCCTGGAATCGCTCTCGCGCGGCCTCGATAAATTGGAGCTCAACCGCGACGCGCTGGCCGCGGACCTGGACACGTCGTGGGAAGTGCTGGCCGAGCCCATCCAGACCGTCATGCGCCGCTACGGCCTGCCCAACCCGTATGAGCGTCTCAAGGAACTGACCCGCGGCAAGGCCATCACGCGCGAGGCCATCGCCGGCTTCATCGACACGCTGGTGGAGCTGCCCGACAGCGAGCGCGCGCGCCTGAAGGAAATGAGCCCCGGCAGCTACACCGGCTGCGCCGAGGCCCTGGCCAAGCGCATCTGAGAGGCGGCGCCGCCATGAAATTCACCGACATGCTGCAGGCGGCCGAGGCGCGCAACGCCTCGCTGCTGTGCGTGGGCCTGGACCCGGAGCCCTCGCGCTTTCCGGGCGAGTGGAAGGGCGATGCCTCGCGCATCCACGACTTCTGCGCCGCCATCGTGGACGCCACGCACGACCTGGTGAGCTGCTTCAAGCCGCAGATCGCCTACTTCGCGGCGCACCGCGCCGAGGAGCAGCTGGAGCGGCTCATTGCCCACATCCGCCGGGTCGCCCCCGGCGTGCCGGTGATCCTGGACGCCAAGCGCGGCGACATCGGCTCCACGGCGCAGCAGTACGCCAAGGAAGCCTTCGAGCGCTACCAGGCCGACGCGCTCACGCTGTCGCCCTTCATGGGGCTGGACTCGATAGAGCCCTACATGGAGGCGTATCCGGAGAAAGGCCTGATCCTGCTGTGCCGCACCTCCAACCCCGGCGGCAGCGATCTACAAGCCCAGCGCCTGGACAGCGGCGAGCTGCTCTATGAGCGCGTGGCGCGGCTGGCGCAGGGCCCGTGGAACCGCAGCGGGCAGTTGGGCCTGGTGGTGGGCGCCACCTTCCCGGCCGAGATCGCGCGCGTGCGCGAGCTCGCGCCGACGCTGCCGCTGCTCATCCCCGGCGTGGGCGCGCAGGGCGGCGACGCCGCCTCCACCATCCGCGCCGGCCTCGCGGCCGGCGGCACCGTGATGGTGAACTCCTCGCGCGCCGTGCTCTACGCCAGTGCGGGCGCGGACTTCGCCGCCGCCGCCCGCGCCGAGGCGCAGCGCACGCGCGACCTGCTCAACGCCGCCCGCGGGGGCTGATTCCCGCCGGCCCTTCACTCGTCGAGGTGGCGGCGATGCTCGGACCGCTGGTTTCCCAACCCGACTCGAAACTGCTGCGCGAGCTGCAGAACGACGTGCGCCCGCGCGTGGCGCGCTTCTTCTTTGCCGCCGCGGCCGCCGCGGCCACGGGCAGCGCGGCGCTGCTGGCGCTGCCCGGGGTGGAGTTGCCCGGCGTCGAGCGGCCGGCGCTGCTGCTGGCCGAGCTGCTGCTGTGCGCCGTGAGCCTGCACGCGCTGCGCTCGCGCTCGGGGGCGCTGGACGCGGCGGTGTGCCGCGTCTGCCTGGCGGCGCTGCTGCCCATAGGCCTCATCGCCTGGCTGGTGGACCGCGGGCTGCAGGGTGCGGGCAGCGGGCTGCTGGCGGTGCTGGTGTGCATGTGCGGCGCCATCGCGTCGCGGCGCACGGCGCTGCTGGTCAATGCCATGGCCGCCGTGCATTTGGGCGTGCTGGCCTGGGGCCAGTGGCGCGGCGCCTTGCCCGCGCACCCGGGGCAGCCGCTGGTGCTGCAAGTGGGTTGGCAGGCGCTGGTGCTGGCCACCGCCGCCGCGGGCGGGCGGGTGCTGCACGGCGTGCTGGGCCTGTACGAGGACGCGGGCAAGGACCGCGGCCAGCGCTTTTCCGCGCTGCTGTCCGTGGCGGCCGACATCTACTGGGAAACCGACGCGCACTGGCGGCTCACCCAGGTGCTGCGCCGCGGCCGGGGCGGGCGCTTCACCGTGCAGCCCGTGCGGCTGGGCCAGCCGGTGTGGGAGCAGCCGTCGCTGCGCCTGGGCCGCGCGGCCACGCAGGCGCTGCAGGCCGAGCTGCTGGCGCAGCGGCCGCTGCGCGAGGTCGAGATCGCTTGGCAGGCCGGGCCGCGCGCGCTGCGGCGGCTGCGCGTGAGCGGGCAGCCGCGGCGCGACGCGCGCGGGCGCTTCCTGGGCTACTGGGGCGTTGGGCGTGACGTGACGGTGGCACGGCGCACCGCGGCCGTGGCCGAGGCCGCGCGCGAGCGCTCGCAGCGCGAGTTGCGCCAGGCGCTGGACCAGGCCGAGGCCGCCAGCCGCGCCAAGAGCGCCTTCCTGGCCAACACCAGCCACGAGCTGCGCACGCCGCTCAACGCCCTGGTGGGCCTGGCCCAGCTCGCGCGCGTGCCCGGCGTGGGCGAGGACAAGCGCCAGCAGTACCTGGCGCAGATGCTCGACAGCGCCGACACGCTCATGGCCGTGATCTCCGACATCCTGGACCTCTCCAAGATCGAGGCCGGCAAGCTCGACATCCATCCGCAGGATTTCGACCTGCACGCCCTGCTGCAGCGGCTGCAGCGCGGCTACGCCGCCATCGCCCGCACCCACGGCCTGACGCTCACGCTGGACGTGGACCCCGCGCTGCCCGCCGGCGCCCATGGCGACCCCGTGCGGCTGCGCCAGGTGCTGGGCAACTACCTGAGCAACGCGCTGAAGTTCACCGAGCAGGGCACGGTGCGGCTGAGCGCCCGCCGCGCCGGCGCGGACCGCGTGCGCTTCGAGGTGGAGGACAGCGGCGCGGGCCTGGACGAGGCCACGCAGGCGCGGCTCTTTCAACCCTTCATCCAGGCCGACGACTCCACCACGCGGCGCCACGGCGGCACGGGGCTGGGCTTGTCCATCTGCCGCGAGCTGGCGCAGCTCATGGGCGGGGAGGTGGGCGTGACCAGCGCGCCGGGGCGCGGCAGCCGCTTCTGGTGCGAAGTGCCGCTGCCCGCGGCGGCCGCGCCGCTGGCGCCGCCCACACCCGCGCCCGCGCCGTCCGCGCAGGCCCTGGCCGGCGTGCGCGTGCTGATGGTGGAGGACAACTTCATCAACATGACCATCTCCACGGCCATGCTGCAGCAGTGGGGCGCGCACGTGACCGGCGTGGGCGACGGGCTGCAGGCGCTGGAGGCCGTGGAGCGCGCGCAGCGCGAGAACCGCCCCTTCCAGGCCGTGCTGATGGACATGCAGATGCCGCGCATGGGCGGGCGCGAGGCCACGCGCGAGCTGCGCCGGCGCTTCGACGCGCAGACGCTGCCCATCGTGGCCCTCACCGCCGCGGCGCTGCCCGCCGAGCGCGACGAGGCCCTGGCCGCCGGCATGAACGACTTCCTCACCAAGCCGATCGACGCGGCCAAGCTGCTGGCCACGCTGCAGCGGGTGCTGCGCGTCTGAGCCCGCTGGTACGCAGCCTGTAGGCGTTGTTCACCGCGCGCCGCGCTTGAGCAGCGCGTGCAGCGCGATGGCGCCGAAGGTGGCGGTGCCAATGCCGCCCAGCGCGAAGTCGCCGAAGCGCAGCGTGAAATCCCCCGTGCCCAGCACCAGCGTGACGGCCGCGACCATGAGGTTGGCGTTGTCGGAGAAGTCCACGCGGTTGCCCACCCAGATGCGCGCGCCGGAGACGGCGATCAGGCCGAACACCACGATGGACACGCCGCCCATCACCGCCAGCGGGATGGCCTGGATCAGCGCGCCGAACTTGGGGCTGAAGCCCAGCACCAGCGCCACCAGCGCCGCCATCACGAACATGGCCGTGGAGTAGATGCGCGTGGCGGCCATCACGCCGATGTTCTCGGCGTAGGTCGTCACGCCCGTGCCGCCCACCAGGCCGCTGGCCATGGTGGCCAGACCGTCGCCGACGAAGGCGCGGCCCATGTAGGGGTTCATGTCGCGCCCGGTCATGGCGGCCACGGCCTTCAGGTGGCCCAGGTTCTCCGCCACCAGGATCACGGCCACGGGGGCGATCAGCAGCATGGCGTGGCCGTCGAACACGGGCGCCGCGAAGCGCGGCAGGCCGAACCAGGGCGCGGCGGCCACGGCGGAGAGGTCGATGGGCTTGCCCAGGCCGAGCCCGTTGGTCAGCAGCGCGTACAGCAGCGAAGCGAGGATGAGGCCGACCAGGATGAGCAGCCGCTGCGCCAGCCCGCGGCTGAACACCGCCACCAGCGCGACGCAGGTGAACGTGACGGCCTGCATCCAGGCGTCGAAACCCGTGGGCGCCATGTTCTTCACCGGCACCGAGGCCAGGTTCAGGCCGATGACGGCCACCACCGCGCCCGTGACCACCGGGGGCATGAGCGATTCGATCCAGCGCGTGCCCGCGGCCTGCACCAGCAGGCCCAGCAGCACGTAGGCCGCGCCGCAGGCCACGATGCCGCCCAGCGCCACGCCCAGATTGGCATTGGCGCCCGGCGCCGCGTAGCCGGTGGCGGCGATGACCACGCCGATGAAGGCGAAGCTCGATCCCAGGTAGCTGGGCACGCGCCCGCCGGTGAGGACGAAGAAGACCAGCGTGCCCACGCCGCTCATGAGGATGGCCACGTTGGGGTCGAAGCCCATGAGCAGCGGCGCCAGCACGGTGGCGCCGAACATGGCCACCACGTGCTGCACGCCCAAGGCGGCGGTCTGCGCCCAGGACAAACGTTCATCGGGCGCAACCACGGCGCCCGCGGGGGCCTCCACGTGGCGCCAATGGGGGAAAAAGCTCATCAACTGCTCCTGCCTGCGAGGCAAATCAAAAAATCGGCGCGGCAGTGTAGGAGCACCCAGCATTCGCATGGTGGGCACTTGTGGCCTGCGCTAGATTGCACCCCTGACCCTCATCAAGGAGCCCCGTGGACCATCCAATGCCCCGCCGGAGCCTGGAACAGTTACTGATAGACGAATCGCCCCAGGCCCTGGTCGTGACCTCGCCGGAGGGCGAGGTCTGGCTGTGGAACCGCCAGGCGCAGCAGACCTTCGGCTACAGCGCCGACGAGGCGCTGGGCCGCCCGCTGGTGGAGCTGCTGGTGCCCCCGGACCATGTCGCGGAGCACGAGGCGCTGCAGCAGCGCGCGCTGGACGAGGGCGAGGCCCAGGCCCGCGCGGCCATGCGCCGCCACCAAGACGGGCGGCTGCTGTACGTGGACCTGTTCAAGCGCGTGGTGCGCGATGACGGTGACGCGGGCGGGGTGCGCTGCTTCATCAGCAGCTACCGCGACGTGACGGCGCAAAAGGTGGCGCGCGACGCGCAGTGGATAGGCCAGCGCTACCGCAACCTGCTGGAGTCGGTGCCGGACGCCATCGTCATCGTCAACGACAGCGGGCGCATCGTCCTGTTCAACAGCCAGGCGGAGAAGTTGTTCGGCCGCCGCCGCGAGCAGGTGGTGGGCGCTTCCATAGAGACGCTGCTGCCCGCGCGCTACCGGCAGGCGCACATCGGCCACCGCAGCCGCTACCACGGCGCGCCGACGCTGCGCAACATGGGCGCGGGGCTGGAGCTGTTCGGCCTGCGCGGCGACGGGGACGCGGGCCTGGAGTTTCCGGTGGAGATCAGCCTGAGCCCGCTGGAGACGGAGGAGGGCCTCTTCGTGATGAGCGCCATCCGCGACACCACCGAGCGCAAGCGCTTCGAGCGCGAGCTGCAGGAGAAGAACGCCGCGCTGCAGGTGGCCAACCAGGCCAAGGACCGCTTCCTGGCCACCATGAGCCACGAGCTGCGCACGCCGCTCAACGCCATCATCGGCTTCACCGGCATCCTGCTCATGCGGCTGGGGGGCGACCTCACGGCGGAGCAGGAGCGGCAGTTGGGCATCGTCAAGAGCAGCGCCGAGCACCTGCTGTCGCTGATCAACGACCTGCTGGACGTGGCCCGCATCCAGGCCGGCATGGTGCAGCTCAACCCCGAGCCGGTGGACGTGGGCGCGCTGCTGCGCGAGGTGCACGCCAGCCTCATGCCGCTGGCGCAGGCCAAGGCGCTGGCCTTCGACATCGCGGCGCCGGCGGACTCGCCCGTGCTGCAGGTGGACCGCCGCGCGCTGCGGCAGATCCTCATCAACCTGTGCAACAACGCCATCAAGTTCACCGAGCAGGGCTCGGTTGGGCTGGCGCTGAGCCAGGCTCAGGGGCGCACGCGCATCCAGGTGTGCGACACGGGCGTGGGCATCAGCGAGGCGGACCAGCAAAAGCTCTTCGGCGCCTTCACGCAGGTGGGCGACCCGCGCCGCCGCCCCGAGGGCACGGGCATGGGCCTGCACCTGAGCGCCCGCCTGGCCGAGCTGCTGGGCGCGAACATCGAAGTGCAAAGCCGCGTGGGCGAGGGCAGCTGCTTTACCTTGTGCTTCAGCTCGCCGCTGGCGGCGACGAGTTGAGACTGGACCGCTGCCGGCCCGTGAGCGGCGGCGCTCCCTCCTCTACCTCGTCATGCCCGCGAAAGCGGGCATCCACACCTGCCGGGCTGCTGGCGCGCCGACGCCAGCCCTGGGCGATGCGGTTGGAAGGAGACACCTCAGCGCTCGTGGATGCCCGCTTTCGCGGGCATGACGGAGCGGGAGGCGCAGCGCCTTGGCTTGCGGGAGGCGCCGTTCCTTGCGGGCGCCGCGCGCCTTACATCCCTGCCCACCGCACGATCTCGCCCGCCGGCATGGCGCCGCTCACGCGCGCCACTTCGCGCCCCTGCTGCAGCTTGAGCAGCGTGGGGATGCTGCGCACGGCGAAGCGCGCGGCGGTGCGGGGGTTGGCGTCGGTGTCCACCTTGACCAGCAGGGCGCGGCCCTTGAGCTGCTGGGCAGCCTGCTCGTAGGCCGGGGCCATGCTGCGGCAGGGGCCGCACCAGGGGGCCCACAGGTCCACCACCACGGGCAGCTCGGTGCGGGAGACGACCTGCTCGAAGTTGGCGTCGGTCAGCGACACGGGGTGGCCGTCCAGCAGCGGCTGGCCACAGCGGCCGCAGCTCGGGTCCTGGCCCAGCCGCGCGCTGGGAATGCGGTTGAGCGCCGCGCAGTGCGGGCAGGCCACGTGGGTCGAAGCGGGGGAGTTTGAGGCATCCATGACCCGATGGTGGAGGCGGCTGGCCGCCTCGCAAGGGCGCCTGGCGTGTCGATTCGTTCCGGCAGGGCGGTGCCCGGGAATAATGGCTTGACCTCGTTCGTACACCGCTGAAGTGAACGCTCCCGACTCCTTCAGACAACAACTGCTGGCCGCCATCCCGCGGCTGCGCCGCTATGCGCGCTCGCTGGTCTTCGACGCCGAGCGGGCCGACGACCTGGTGCAAAGCACGCTGGAGCGGGCGCTGGCGCGCTGGCAGCAGTTCGACGAGCGGCGCGAGCTGCTGGTGTGGCTGCTGTCCATCGCGCACAACGCGCACCAGGACGGGCTGCGGCGCGACGCGCGGCTGTCGGTGCTGGAGCCCGTGCGCGTGGAGCAGGAGCTGGACCGGCAATCCGCCCTGGAGCCGGACATCGGCTTGCGGCTGGACCTGCTGGCCGCGCTGCGCACGCTCACGCCGGAGCTGCGCGCGCCGCTGCTGCTGGTGGTGGTGGAGCAGTTGAGCTACGCCGAAACGGCGCAGGTGCTGCAGATACCGCCGGGCACGGTGATGTCGCGCATCAGCCGCGCGCGGCAACTGCTGCGCCGGCTGCTCGGCGACGGCAAGCCGCCCACGCGCGTGCCGCACCTGCGCCGGGTGATCTGAAGCGCGCGGCCACCGGGCACAGGACTCACGACAAGACCGCGGGAGAGCATGGACACCGATCAACGCATGGACGACGAGCGGCTGAGCGCCTGGCTGGACGACGAGCTGAGCCCCGAGCAGCGCGGCCACGCCGAGCAGTGGCTGCGCGAACACCCGGCCGATGCCGCCCGCGTGCGCCAGTGGGCGGCGGACCGCGACGCGCTGCGCGCGCGCTTCGACTCCGTGCTGGACGAGCCCGTGCCCGCGGGCATGCAGCGGCTGCTGCGGCCGCGCCAGGCGTGGCTGGACCGCACCTGGGGCCGCGCCGCCGCGGCGCTGCTGCTGGTGACGGGCGGCGCGCTGGCCGGGGCCGGCGCCATGTGGCGCTGGCAGGACGCGCTGCCGCCGCAGCTCGCCGCCCATGGCGGCGCGCAGCCCTGGGTGCAACGCGCCGCCGTGGCGCACGCCGTCTATGCGCCGGAGCAGCGCCACCCGGTGGAAGTGCGCGCCAACGAAGAACACCTGGCGCGCTGGCTGACCAAGCGCACCGCGCTGCCGGTGAAACTCTTCGATCTGCAGCCCCAGGGTTTCAGCCTCGTGGGAGGAAGGCTGTTGCCCGACGCCGCGGGGCCCAGCGCGCAGCTCATGTACGAGGACGGCGAAAAGCACCGCGTCACCGTCTACCTGCGCAAGCCGGAAGCCGGCACGCCGGCCGCGTTCCGCTTCGAGCGGCAGGGCGACTTGAACCTCTTCTACTGGGTGGAAAGCGGCTGCGGCTACGCGCTGGTGGGCACGCTGCCGCGCGAGCGGCTGCTGGCGCTGGCGATGGAGATCCACAGGCAGCAGACGGCGCAGGCGACGCCGGGTTGAGAAACGGGGCGGGGCAGGGCGGGCCGGCGCGGCGTCGGCGGGGCGCCGGAGCGCGCTCCCTAAAATCCCGCGATGCCTCCTTCCCCCGCCGCCGCCGCGGACGCGGCGCGCACCCCGGCCCAGCGCGCCGCCGCCATCCACCGCTTTCTCGCCGTCACGCTGCTGGGCTTCGCCTCGGGGCTGCCGCTGGCGCTCACGGGCCAGGCCATGCAGGCCTGGCTGTCGGCCGAGGGGCTGGACGTGGCCACCATCGGCTTCCTCAGCCTCGTGGGCCTGCCCTACACCTTCAAGTTCCTGTGGGCCCCGCTCATGGACCGCTTCGAGCCCCCGGGCCTGGGCCGGCGCCGGGGCTGGCTGGTCGTCACGCAACTGCTGCTGGCCGGCGCGCTGCTGCTCATGGCGTCCACGCCGCCCGCGGGCGCCACGCGCGCCTTCGCGCTGCTGGCCGTGGCCGTGGCCTTCCTCTCCGCGTCGCAGGACGTGGTGATCGACGCCTACCGCACCGACCTGCTGCCCGCGCGCGAGCGCGGCCTGGGCTCCTCGCTCAACGTCATGGGCTACCGCCTGGCCATGATCCTCTCCGGCGGCGTGGCCCTCATCTGGACCGACCCGGCCCAGGGCGGCGGCTTCACCTGGCCGGCCGTCTACCGGCTCATGGCCATGCTGATGGTGGGCGCGGCCGTCGTCTCGGCCGTGCTGCTGCCGCGCCTGCCGCGCACCACCGCCCCGCGCACCGTGGCGCGGCACGACGTCATCGGCTTCCTGGCCGTCATGGCCGCCGTGGCCGTGGGCTACCTGCTCAGCGACCGCTTTGCCCTGGCTTTCGCGCAATGGCTGCTCAGCCCTTTCTGGAGCGGCAGCGCCCTGGCGCCCGCGCTGCAGGCCAAATGGACCGAATTGCTCGCGCTGATGCTGGGCATCGCCTTCACCTTGCCGCTTGCCGCCTGGGCCGCGCGCAAGGCGCGGTTCGAAACGCTGCTGCAGGGGCTGCGCAGCTACTTCGAGCAGCCGGGGGCGGGCGCTTTCCTGGCCTTCATCGTCCTCTACAAGCTGGGAGACGCCTTCGCGGGCTCGCTGCTGACGCCGTTCCTGCTGAAAGCCATGGCCTTCAGCCCGGCGGAGGTGGGCGTGGTCAACAAGCTCATCGGCCTGTGGCTGACCATCCTGGGCGCGCTGGTGGGCGGGGCGCTCATGTTGAAGCTGGGCCTGTGGCGCTCGCTGCTGCTGTTCGGCCTGCTGCAGATGGCCAGCAACCTGGGCTTCTGGTGGCTGGCGGTGGCGGGCAAGGGCGTCATTCCCGGCATCACCATCCCGGCCTTCGACCTGGGCTTCATGCACCTGGCGCAGCCCACGGCGGTGGACGGCGGGCTGCTGCTGGTGGTGGCGCTGGAGAACCTCTCCGGCGGCATGGGCACGGCCGCCTTCGTGGCCTTCCTGATGAGCCTGTGCAACCAGCGCTTCACGGCCACGCAGTACGCGCTGCTGAGCGCCTTCGCGGCGGTTGGGCGCGTGTGGGTCGGCCCGCTGGCCGGGGTGCTGGCAGAGTCCATCGGTTGGGCCGACTTCTTCATCGTCTCCACCCTGGCCGCCGTGCCGGCGCTGGCCATGCTGTGGCGGCTGCGCGAGAGCGTCCGTGCCCTGGAAGTGGACCCGGACGCCCCCGCCGCGGCCGACGACTGAAGCCGTCAAGCCGCCTGCAAGCCGCGGGCGGCAAACTCATTGCCGGCTGCGACGTTCTTGAAATTGGCGTTACCGGCTTTCACATCGCGTCAGCCGGGCACGCACCGTGCCCGTTGAGCGCATTCCAACGATTCAACGCCGCCTGGAGCGGCCTCACCTCACGCCATGAGCACCGACGCCTTCCGCACCGATGCCGACATCTCCACCGAGCCGCTGCTGGCGCACGCGGGCTGCGCCTGCGCGCTGTGCGGGCGCGGCGCCGCGCGCCTGGGCGGCGAGGGGGGCAACGCGGGCGGCGGCGTCTCGCGGCGCCTATTCACCGGCGCGCTGCTGGGCGGCGCGCTGCTGCCCGCGGTGGCGCAGGGCGTGCGGGAGGAGGTGGGGTCCGAATCCGCCTTCTCGCGCTTGGTGCCGGCCGAGGAGGTCGAGGCCGCCGCCACGCAGCAGTACAAGCAGCTCCTGTCGGAAGCCGCCTCCAAGCGCGCCCTGGCGCCGGCCGAGCACCCGCAGGTGCAGCGGCTGCGCTACATCGCGCAGCGCATCATTCCCTTCACCGACACCTGGAACCCGCGTGCGCGGCAGTGGAAGTGGGAGGTGAACCTGATCGGCAGCAAGGAGCTCAACGCCTTCTGCATGCCGGGCGGGAAGATCGCCTTCTTCTACGGGATCCTGCAGCAGCTGCAGCTCAGCGACGACGAGGTGGCGACCATCATGGGCCACGAGGTGGCGCACGCGCTGCGCGAGCACGCGCGCGAGCGCATGGGCAAGTCGGCCGCGACGCAGTTGGGCGCCGGCGCCCTCTCGGCGCTGCTGGGCCTGGGCAACCTGGGCAACCAGGTGCTGGGCATGGGCAGCCAGTTGCTGACGCTGAAATTCAGCCGCGAGGACGAGTCCGAGGCGGACATCGTGGGCATGGAGCTGGCGGCGCGCGCCGGCTACGACCCGGCCGCCGGCGTGAGCCTGTGGCAGAAGATGATGGCCGTGAGCCAGGGCGAGCCGCTGGCCTTCATGTCCACCCACCCCAACAGCGAGACGCGCATCCGCGACATCCAGGCGCGGCTGCCGCGCGTACAGCCGCTGTACGCGCAGGCCGCGAAGCCGCCGCAGCGCTTTGGGCCGCCGGCCAAGACGGGCAACCGCTGATCACCCGCGCCGGCCGCGCGTGGGCTCACGCCCCCCGCAAGTCCCTCACGTAGGGATTGGTCCGCCGCTCGCGCCCAAAGCTGCTCTCCGGCCCGTGGCCGGGGATGAACACCGTGTCGTTGCCCATGGGCCACAGCCGCTCGCGGATGCTGCTGATGAGCTGGTCGTGGTCGCCCTGCGGGAAGTCGGTGCGGCCGATCGACCCGGCGAACAGCACGTCGCCCACGAAGCAGCGCTCGATCTCCGCGGCGTGGAACACCACGTGGCCCGGCGTGTGGCCGGGGCAGTGGCGCACGCTCACCTCGCTTTTGCCCAGCTGCAGCTTGTCGCCGTCTTCCAGCCAGCGCGTGGGCGTGAAGTGCTCGGCCGGCGGGAAGCCGAACATCACGCTCTGCTGGGGCAGGCCGTCTATCCAGAACTGGTCGCCGCGGTGCGGGCCGATGATGGGCAGCCCCTCTTCGCGCGCGAGCTGGCCGGTGCCGCCGGCATGGTCGATGTGCGCATGGGTGAGCCAAAGCGCCACCAGCTTGAGGCCGCGCTGCTTCACGGCGGCGCGCAGCATCTCCAGCTCGCCGCCGACGTCGATCAGCACGGCTTCCTGGGTCTGGTCGCACCACAGCAGCGAACAGTTCTGCTGGAACGGGGTGACGGGGAGGGTTTCGTAACGAAGCATGGCCGCCATTGTGGCCGGCACGGGGCGGGCATTGCGCCTGCCGCAGGAGCAGCGATGGATCACGCCCGGGCACCAAGCCCCCACGACCCCAGCGAAGCGCCGGCAACGCGCACGGCCCGCAGCCGCCTGCCGCACGCGGCCGCCGGCCTGGCCACCGCGGCGCTGCTGCTGGCGGGCTGTGCCAACAACGAATCCCAGTCCACCGCCTGGCCGCGTCCGCAGGACAGCCGCGCGCTGCTCTTGAGCCTGCTGCCCGCCCAACTGCCGGACCGCGCCGGCTGGGCCACGGACACCTACGCCGCCTTCTCGGCGCTGCAGATCCCGCCCACGGCCGCCAACTTCTGCGCGGCGCTGTCGGTGGCGGAGCAGGAATCGAGCTTCCAGGCCGATCCGTCCGTGCCCAACCTGGGGGCCATCGCGCGCAAGGAGATCGACGAGCGCGCCGGCCGCGTCGGCGTGCCCTCGCTGCTGGTGTCGGCCGCGCTGCAACTGCCCTCGTCGGACGGGCGCAGCTATGCCGAGCGCATCGAATCCGCCCGCACCGAGCGGCAGTTGAGCGACGCCTTCGAGGACCTCATCAACCGCGTGCCCCTGGGCCAGCGCCTGTTCGGCAAGCTCAATCCGGTGCGCACCGGCGGGCCCATGCAGGTGAGCGTGGCGTGGGCGGAAGCGCACGCCGAGCGTTATCCGTACCCGCTGGACGGTGGCGTGCGCGCAGCGGTGTTCAGCCGCCGGGGCGGGATGTTCTTCGGCATCGCCCACCTGCTGGACTACGCCGCGCCCTACGACCGGCCGCTCTACCGCTTCGCCGACTTCAACGCCGGGCGCTGGGCCAGCCGCAACGCGGCGTTCCAGCGGGCCATCAGCGCCGCCAGCGGCATCCCGCTCACGCCGGACGGCGATTTGTTGCGCGGCGACGGCCAGCGCGGCGCGACGGAAGCCGCGGCGCTGTCGCTGGCGCCGCGGCTGGGCGCGTCCGAATCGGAAGCGCGCAGCGCCCTGGAGCTGGGCGACCAGCCGGGCCTGGAGAAGAACGGCTTCTATCGCCGCGTGTTCGAGGCCGCCGAGCGCAACGAGGGCAAACCTCTGCCGCGCGCGGCGGTGCCGGACATCGCACTGTCCAGCCCAAAGATCACCCGCCCTCTGAGCACCCGCTGGTTTGCCGACCGCGTGCAGCAGCGCTGGCAGCGCTGCATGGCGCGCGCGCCGGCGGGTTCGCAGGCGGCTGTTTCATCGCCCGTGGAGCCCTGAGCCATGTCCAACGCACCGACCGTCGAAACCCTGGAAGTGGAAACCGGCGACCGCCCAACGGCCAGCCTGATCGTGCTGCACGGCCTGGGCGCCGACGGCCACGACTTCGAGCCCCTGGCCCAGCAGATGGATTTATCGGCCCTGGGCCCCGTGCGCTGGATCTTTCCGCACGCGCCGGTGCGGCCGGTGACCATCAACGGCGGCTACCGCATGCGCGCCTGGTACGACCTGCTGGGCAGCGAGCTGCAGCGCCGCGAAGACGAGCCGGGCCTGCGCGCCTCGCTCAAGGAAGTGCTGGCCCTGGTGGCGCGCGAGCGCGAGCGCGGCGTGGCGGCACGGCGCATCGTGCTGGCGGGCTTCTCGCAAGGCTGCGCCATGGCGCTGCTGGCGGCCCTGCGCTGCGAAGAGCGCCTGGCGGGCGTGGCGGGCCTCTCCGGCTACCTGCCGCTGGCCAGCCTCACCGCCGCCGAGCGCCACGGCGCCAATGCCGATCTGCCGGTGTTCCTGGCCCACGGGTCCATGGACCCCGTCGTGCCCATGGCCGCGGGCAGCGGCACGCGCGAGCTGCTGCGGCAGCTCGGCCACGAGGTGGAGTGGCACGAGTACCCGATTGGGCACACGGTCAGCATGGAGGAGCTGGAAGCGCTGCGGACGTGGATATTGAAGACGGCGGTGGCCTGAAAATTCACAGCGCCAAGTCGTACTCGATCGTCAGCGGCGCATGGTCCGAAAACCGCGTCGCCTTGTGGATCGCCGCGCCGCGCGCCGCCTTGGCGATTTCCGGCGTGGCGATTTGATAGTCCAGCCGCCACCCGACATTCTTGGCCCAGGCCTGCCCGCGGTTGCTCCACCACGTGTAGCACTCGTCGGTGGTGTCGGGGTGCAGGTGGCGGTAGACGTCCACCAATTCCAAATCCTTCACCATGCGCGAGAACCATTCGCGCTCTTCCGGCAGGAAGCCGCTGTTCTTCTGGTTGCCGCGCCAGTTTTTCAGGTCAATGGCTTGATGGGCGATATTCAAGTCGCCCACCATCACGAATTCACGACCCTGGGCGCGCAGTTCCTTCAAATGCTCGAAGAACACCGCCAGGAAGCGGAATTTAGCGGCCTGGCGCTCCTCGCCGCTGGAGCCGCTGGGGAAATAGGCGCTGATGACGCTCAACTTGCGCACGCTGGTATCGAAGCGCGCCTCCACATACCGGCCCTCGGCGTCGAACTCCTCGCAGCCAAAGCCCGAAACAAAATGGCTGGGCTCGCGGCGCGTGTAAATGCCTACGCCTGAATATCCTTTTTTCTGCGCATGGTGAAAATGGCAATGAAAACCCTTGGGGGAAGCGACTTCAGCCGGCAGGTCGCAGGCGTGGGCCTTCAGTTCCTGGACACAAATCAGGTCGGCATCCTGTTCGGCCATCCACTCCATGAAACCCTTGGAGGCGGCGGAACGGCAGCCGTTCAAATTGGCGGTAATGATTTTCACGGGCGCGATTCATTGGTTTGCAGCGGGCCGGATTGTCACACCACCACTGCGCGCGGGTGGCGGGGCCGGGCGCCCATGCGGTCCTTGAGCAGGCTCACCAGCGGCAACTCCACACAGCGGCCCAGCAGCATGGTGCCGGCCAGGCCGATGGCGACGGCCAGGGCATACACCAGCACCTCGGGCAGCGCGTGGTACAGGCCCAGCTTGAGCATCACCCAGTAGCTCACGTTGATCAGCAGGATGTGGCCCAGGTAGATGGAGTAGGACACCGAGCCCATGCGTGCCAGCCAGGCCGGCGTGCGCAGCGCCTGCTGCTGCTCCAGGCTCACCAGCGCCATCAGCACGGCGGCCGAGGCCAGGCCCAGGGCCAGCGCGCCCATGTCGGAATGCAGCGGCCAGGGGCCGCGCACCTCCAGCACCACCGCCCCAATGAACAACCCCACCGCCGCCGGCAGCGCCACCCGCGGCAGGCGCAGCGGGTAGCGGCGCGTCCACACGCCCACCACCACGCCGAACAGGAACTGCAGGCAATGTGCATTGGCCATATTGAAAGGCAATTCCACCTGCACCAGCCCAAAAATCCGCGCCAGAATCACGAGTGCCCACGTGGAAAATGCGATAGCACCCAGCCTGACATTCAGCAGCAGCAGGCAGAACAGCACATAGAAAAGCAGCTCATACTGCAGCGACCAGGCCACCCCCACGTATTTCGGCTCGCCCTGGCCCATGAGCAGGAAAATCGTGCCGGGAATGTCGTTCCAGCCCATGCTTATTTGCAGGCCCTTGCCGGCGGCAAGATGGCCTGCGGTGGCAACGACAATGGTCAACGCCAGCACGGCCCAGTAAATCGGAAATATCCGCGAGAACCGGCGCCACAAATAGCGTGGAATACTCTCCGGCCGGCCCAACTCCTTGAAATGCACGTAGGTGATGATGAAGCCGCTGAGCACGAAAAAGAAATCCACGCCCACGTAGCCGAAGCCAAAGATATTGCCCAGGCCAATATGGCCGGAGAGATGATCCACGCGCATGACATTACCGGCATGCAGCAGCACCACGATGAGGGCGGCCAGGGCGCGGGCGCCTTCTATGGCATCCATCCGGGACGGTGCGCGTGGCGCAGGCGGAATTTGGGAGGAAACGGTCATGGACGGGAGGGCACGGAAAAAGCGTCGGCGGATCATAAGGAGCCCCCCCGCGGGCACGGAGGCGGTCCAGCGGCCCCGGCGTGAATTAGTGATGGCGGGCGGCGTGCCGGGCGCGCGCGGGCGCCCCCCTACAATGCCGCGCCCTCGTTTTCACCTCACCAAAGCACGCCCACCATGGACAAGCACCCGATTACCAATGACTCGCTGGCCCAAGACTTCGTGAAGTTCGCAGTGGACGTGGGCGTGCTGCGCTTCGGGGAGTTCAAGACCAAGGCCGGGCGGCTGTCGCCCTACTTCTTCAACGCCGGGCTGTTCGACGACGGCGCCAAGCTCGGCCGCCTGGCGCAGTTCTACGCACAGCGCCTGGTCGCCTCCGGCCTGGAGTTCGACATGCTCTTCGGCCCCGCCTACAAGGGCATCGCGCTGGCCGCGGCCGTGTCGGTGGAGCTGGCGCGCCTGGGCCACAACAAGCCCTACGCCTACAACCGCAAGGAAGCCAAGGACCACGGCGAGGGCGGCACGCTGGTGGGCGCACCGGTGCGCGGGCGGGTGCTGATCATCGACGACGTGATCTCCGCCGGCACCTCGGTGCGCGAGTCCATCGCCATGATCCGCGCCGCCGGCGCCCAGCCCTGCGGCGTGACCATCGCCCTGGACCGCCAGGAAAAGGCCACCGAGAACGGCGCCGACGTGCCCTGGTCCGCCGTGCAGTACGTGCGCGACAAGCTGGGCCTGGCGGTGGTGAACATCGCCGCGCTGTCCGACCTCATGAGCTTCCTGGACCGCAGCGAGGACCCGGCCCTGGCGCAGTTCAAGGCGCCGGTGGCGGCCTACCGCGAGCGCTACGGCGTCTGACGCCCGGCGTCGCCCAATGAAAAACGGCCCGCTCGTCGCGGGCCGTTTCGTTGGGAGCCGGGGAGGGCGGCCGGATCAGCCCTGCAGCTTCTTCTTCAGCAACTCGCCCGCCAGGCCCGGATTGGCCTTGCCCTTGCTGGCCTTCATCACCTGGCCGACCAGGGCGTTGAACGCCTTGTCCTTGCCGGCGCGGAACTCGGCCACGGACTTCTCGTTGGCCGCCAGCACCTGCTCGACGATGGCTTCCAGCGCGCCGGTGTCGCTCATCTGCTTGAGGCCCTTGGCCTCGATGAGCGCGTCCACGTCGCCGCCTTCGCCGGCCCACAAGGCGTCGAACACCTGGCGGCCGCCGTTGTTGGAGATGGTGCCGTCGGCGATGCGACCGATCAGCGCACCCAGCGTCGCGGGCGCCACGGGCGCCGCCTCGATGGACGAGCCGTCGGCGTTGAGCCGCTTGCTGATCTCGCCCATCAGCCAGTTGGCCACCAGCTTGGGTTGCTTGCAGGCGTCGCGCGCGGCCTCGTAGTAGCGGGCGAAGGCCAGGCTTTGCGTGACCATGCCGGCGTCATAGGCCGGCAGCCCGTCCTGCTGCTGGAAGCGGCCGGCCATGGCCTGGGGCAGCTCGGGCATGTCGGCCTTCACGCGCTCCACCCAGTCCGGCGCGATCACCAGCGGCGGCAGGTCGGGGTCGGGGAAGTAGCGGTAGTCGTGCGCGTCTTCCTTGCTGCGCATGGCGCGGGTCTCGCCGCTGTCCGGGTCGAACAGCACGGTGGCCTGCTCGATGGACAAGCCGTCCTCGATCTGGTCGATCTGCCACTGCACCTCGTAGTCGATGGCTTGCTGCAGGAAGCGGAAGGAGTTGAGGTTCTTGATCTCGCGCCGCGTGCCGAAGGGCTCGCCGGGGCGGCGCACCGAGACGTTGGCGTCGCAGCGGAAGGAGCCTTCCTGCATGTTGCCGTCGCAGATGCCGAGCCACACCACCAGCGCGTGCAGCGCGCGGGCGTAGCCCACGGCTTCCAGGCTGGAGCGCATTTCCGGCTCGGAAACGATCTCCAGCAGCGGCGTGCCCGCGCGGTTGAGGTCGATGCCGGTGAGGCCGTGGTAGTCCTCGTGCAGGCTCTTGCCCGCGTCCTCTTCCAGGTGGGCGCGGGTGAGATTGATGCGCTTCTTCTCCTCGCCGGCCAGGAACTCGATCACGCCGCCCTGGACGACGGGAATCTCGTACTGGCTGATCTGGTAGCCCTTGGGCAGGTCCGGATAGAAGTAGTTCTTGCGCGCAAAGATCGACTGGCGCGCCACCTTGGCGCCCACGGCCAGGCCGAAGCGGATGGCCCGCTCCACGGCGCCGCGGTTGGGCACGGGCAGCGTGCCGGGCAGCGCCAGGTCCACGGGGCTGGCCTGGGTGTTGGGCGCGGCGCCGAAGGCGGTGGAGGCGCCGCTGAAGATCTTGCTCGCGGTGGAGAGCTGGGCGTGCGTCTCCAGGCCGATGACGACCTCGTAGCCGCGTATGAGTTTGGGCGTGGTCATGGTGCGGGGATCAGAAGCCGGCGGGCGCGCGCAGGTGGTGGTCGGTGGCCTGCTGGAAGGCGTGGGCCGTGTGCAGCAGTTGGCCTTCGGCGAAGTAGTTGCCGATGAGCTGCAGGCCCACGGGCATGCCGCCCTCGCCAAAGCCGGCCGGCACGCTCATGCCGGGCAGGCCCGCGAGGCTGGCGGGCAGGGTGAAGATGTCGGCGAGGTAGGCCGCCACGGGATCGTCACCCTTGTCACCCAAGCGCCATGCGACGCTGGGAGCCACCGGCCCGGCGATGACGTCGCAGTCGTTGAAACACTGCTGGAAGTCGTCGGCGATCATGCGGCGCAGCTTCTGCGCCTGCAGGTAGTAGGCGTCGTAGTAGCCGTGCGAGAGCACGTAGGTGCCGATCATGATGCGGCGCTTGACCTCGGCGCCGAAGCCCTGGGCGCGCGTCTTCTTGTACATGTCCACCAGGTCGCCGTAGCTCTGGGCGCGCTGGCCGTAGCGCACGCCGTCGTAGCGCTGCAGGTTGGAGCTGGCCTCGGCCGGGGCAATGATGTAGTAGACGGGGATGGAGAGCTCCGTGCGCGGCAAGCTCACCTCCACCAGCGTCGCGCCCAGCTTCTCCAGCTCGGCCAGGGCGCCGCGCACGGCGCCGTTGACGTCGGCCGCCAGCGCCGCGGGGAAGAATTCTTTGGGCAGGCCCACGCGCAGGCCTTGCAGCGGTTTACCCGGCGTGGCGCCTTCGCGGGCGGCCAACATCTGCGCGTGGTAGTCCTCGGCGGGGCGGTCGGCGCTGGTAGCGTCGCGCTCGTCGAAGCCGGTCATGGCCGACAGCAGCAGGGCGCAGTCCTCGGCGGAGCGGGCCATGGGGCCGGCCTGGTCCAGGCTGGAGGCGAAGGCGATCATCCCGTAGCGCGAGCAGCGGCCATAGGTGGGCTTGATGCCGGTGATGCCGCTGAAGCTCGCGGGCTGGCGGATGGAGCCGCCGGTGTCGGTGCCGGTGGCCGCGGGCAGCAGCCGCGCCGCCACCGCCGCCGCCGAGCCGCCGGAGCTGCCGCCGGGCACGCGCGAGCGGTCCCAGGGGTTGAGCACCGCGCCCCAGGCCGAGTTCTCGTTGGCCGAGCCCATGGCGAACTCGTCGCAGTTGAGTTTTCCAAGGCTCACCATGCCCGCGGCCGACAGCTTGGCCACCACGGTCGCGTCGAAGGGGCTCTGGTAGCCCTTGAGCATCTTGGAGCCCGCGGTGGTCGGCGCCGCGGCGGTCACGAAGATGTCCTTGTGCGCGATGGGCACGCCGGTGAGCGCCGAGGCGTTGCCGGCGGCGCGGCGCGCGTCGGCGGCCTGCGCGGCGGCCAGGGCGCCTTCGGCGTCCACGTGGACGAAAGCGCCGAGCTGTTGGTGGTCCGCAACCCGTGCAAGCAGGTGTTGCGTGAGCTCGGTGCTGGAAATGTCCTTGGCGGACAAGGCGCGCGACAATTCGGCCACGCCCAGCGCGTGCGGTTGCTGCTTCATTCGATCACCTGGGGCACGAGGAAGAGGCCGTCCTCGACGGCCGGGGCGCTGCGCTGGTTGAGCTCGCGCTGGTCGGTTTCGCTCACGCGGTCCTCGCGCAGGCGCAACTGCACTTCCGCCAGCGCTGACAAGGGCGTGTACAGCGGCTCCACGCCGCTGGTGTCCACCGCGCGCATCTGCTCGACGATGGTGAAGAAACCGTTGAGCTGCTGGAGCATCGCGGCCTGTTCGTCGGCCTGCAGTTCGAGGCGGGCGAGGTGGGCGATGCGGCTCACGTCCGAGGGGCTGAGGGCCATGGCAATAGTGCTCGGGTTCAGGCGATTGCAGGGTCGCCGAAAGGCGGCGATCCAGGGGGATCGGGTATTATCGCCCGTTACCCAGAACCCACCGGGGCGGAGCGCATGCAGGCGTTTTCCGGGGCGCGCGAAGCAGTTGAAACGCCCCCGAGAGCCTTCACAAACGCGAGCCGCGCCGGCGGGTTTTTTGTGCAGGAACCTTTTTCAGCTGGCGCAGGCAAGGCGGCTCTTATCAGCCCCCTGCGTCGCGGCTACGAGCCGCACTCAACCCCGCAGCTTCGATGACGAATTCCGGCGTTCGACCCCCGCCGCGGCTTGGCGCTTTCCCAGCCTGAGGCGCATGCGCCCTCCGCGCGCGATCGAACCCCGCTGACGCTGATCCCCCACCATGTTTGAAACCTTCCGGCGCTACTTCTCGACCGACCTGGCCATCGACCTCGGGACCGCCAACACCCTGATCTACGTCCGCGACAAGGGCATCGTGCTCGACGAGCCCTCCGTGGTCGCCATCCGCCACGAGGGCGGGCCCAACGGCAAGAAGACCATCCAGGCCGTGGGCGCCGAGGCCAAGGCCATGCTGGGCAAGGTGCCCGGCAACATCGACGCCATACGGCCCATGAAGGACGGCGTGATCGCCGACTTCACCGTCACCGAGCAGATGCTCAAGCAGTTCATCAAGATGGTGCATCCGCGCTCGGTGCTCAAGCCCAGCCCGCGCATCATCATCTGCGTGCCCTGCGGCTCCACCCAGGTCGAGCGCCGCGCCATCCGCGAGTCCGCGCTGGGCGCGGGCGCGTCCGAGGTCTACCTGATCGAGGAACCCATGGCTGCCGCCATCGGCGCCGGGCTGCCGGTGTCCGAGGCTTCCGGCTCCATGGTGGTGGACATCGGCGGCGGCACGACCGAGGTCGGCGTCATCTCCCTGGGCGGCATGGTCTACAAGGGCAGCGTGCGCGTGGGCGGCGACAAGTTCGACGAAGCCATCATCAACTACATCCGCCGCAACTACGGCATGTTGATCGGCGAGCCCACGGCCGAGTCCATCAAGAAGAACATCGGCTCGGCCTTCCCCGGCTCCGAGGTCAAGGAGATCGAGGTCAAGGGCCGCAACCTGAGCGAAGGCGTGCCGCGCAGCTTCACCATCAGCTCCAACGAGATCCTGGAAGCGCTCACCGACCCGCTCAACAACATCGTCTCCAGCGTCAAGAACGCGCTGGAGCAGACCCCGCCGGAGCTGGGCGCCGACATCGCCGAGCGCGGCATGATGCTCACCGGCGGCGGCGCGCTGCTGCGCGACCTGGACCGGCTGCTGGCCGAGGAAACCGGCCTGCCCGTGCTGGTCGCCGAAGACCCGCTGACCTGCGTCGTCCGCGGCTGCGGCATGGCGCTGGAGCGCATGGAGCGCCTGGGCAGCATCTTCACGTCCGAATAAGGCGACGCGCGCCGCGCACCGCGCCTGAGAGCAGCCCCGACTTCCGCCGCACGCGCCATGGCCCTGGGCACCCTGGACCGGACCCCGCCGCCCTTCTTCAGGCAAGGTCCGTCGGCGCTGACCAAGCTGCTGCTTTTTGCGGCACTGGCGCTGTTCCTGATGGTGGCCGACGCCCGCTTCGCGCTGGTGCAGCAGGCCCGCGCCGTGCTGGCCACGCTGCTGCTGCCCGTGGAGCGCACGCTGGCCGTGCCGGTGGGGCTGGTGGAGGAGGGCTACGTCTACGTGCAGGGGCTCAAGGTGGCGCGCGCCGCCGAGGAGGCCGCGCTCAAGCGCCTGGCCACGCAGTCGCTGCAGGCCGCGCGCGTGCAGCAGCTGGAGTCCGAAAACGCCAAGCTGCGCGCGCTGCTGGAGCTGCGCCCGTCCATCACGGCACGCTCGCAGGCCGCCGAGGTGCTGTGGGAGGCAAGCGATCCCTACACGCGCAAGGTCATCATCGACCGCGGCGCCAAGCAGGGCGTCGCGCTGGGCGCGCCGGTGGTGGACGAGCACGGCGTGCTGGGCCAAGTGACGCGGCTGTACCCGCTGTCGGCCGAAGTCACGCTGCTGTCGGACAAGGACGCCGCCATTCCCGTGCTCAACGGCCGCACGCAGCAGCGCGGCGCGGCCTTCGGCGGCGTCAACAACGCGCTGGAGCTGCGCTTCATGGCCGCCAACGCCGACGTGCAGCCGGGCGACCCCATCCTCACCTCCGGGCTGGACGGCGTGTACCCGCCGGGCCTGGCCGTGGCCACGGTGGAGCGCATCGACCGCCAGGCCGAGGGCGGCTTCGCCCGCGTGAGCCTCAAGACCGCGGCCAAGATGGACGACGTGCACCACCTGCTGGTGCTGGAGCCCATCAGCCGCCAGTTGCCCCCGCGGCCCGACCCCAAGCAGGACGCACTGGCCGCCAGCGGGGGGCCGCGATGATCATGCCCCGCGGCTCGGACCAGCTCCTGCTGCCGGCCAACCCCATCTTCATCTGGTTCGCGCTGCTGGCGGCGCTGGCCATCAACCTGCTGCCGCTGGGCCGCCAGCCCGCCATGCCGGACCTGCTGGCGCTGGTGCTGGTGTTCTGGAACGTGCACCAGCCCCGGCGCATCGGCGTGGGCGTGGCCTTCATGGGCGGGCTGGTGATGGACGTGCACCACGGCGCGCTGCTGGGCCAGCACGCGCTGGCGTATTCGCTGCTGTCCTACTTCGCCATCACCGTGCACCGGCGGCTGCGCTGGTTCAGCGTGCTGGAGCAGGCGCTGCAGATCGCACCGCTGTTCCTGGGCGCGCACCTGGTGTCGCTGGTCATACGCATGATCGCCGGCGACATGTTCCCGGGCTGGAGCCTGCTGCTGGCGCCTCTCTTCGAGACGCTGCTGTGGCCGCTGGCCGCCTGGCTGCTGCTGGCGCCGCAGCGCCGCGCGCCCGACCCGGACGAGAACCGGCCGCTGTAAGCCGCGCCGGCCCTCCAGTCCACCAAGGATTCACGCCGCGCGCCCGGCCGCCCGCCATGCAGCACCGCCCGCCACGCCAAAATCCCCGCGCCTGCACGGCGGCGGCGACTCGCGCAAAGTGCGCGCCCTCCCACCCCGGCAGCGCCACTGCCCCTTGCCAGCGTGACTGAACTTCGCAACGTCGAGCGCGAACTGCACCGCTTCCGCAGCCGTGTACTGGCGGCGGCGGCCTTCGTCCTGCTGGGCTTCGGCCTGGTGGGCGCCCGGCTCTTCTACCTGCAGGTGCTGCAGCACGACGCGCTGTCCGCGCGCGCCGAGGCCAATCGCATCGCCGTGCTGCCCTCCGTGCCCAACCGCGGCCTGATCGTGGACCGCAACGGTGTGATCCTGGCCACCAACTACTCGGCCTACACGCTGGAGATCACGCCCTCCAAGGTCGAGCAGCCGCTGGAGCGCGTCATCGAACAGCTCGGCGAGCTGGTGGAAGTCACCCCGCGCGACCGCCGCCGCTTCAAGCGGCTGCAGGAAGAAAGCAAGAACTTCGACTCGCTGCCCATACGCAACCGGCTCACGGACGCCGAGGTGGCGCGCTTCACGGCGCAGCGCTTCCGCTTCCCCGGCGTGGAGGTGAAGGCGCGCCTCTTCCGCCAGTACCCGCTGGGCGAGACCGGCAGCCACCTCATCGGCTACATGGGCCGCATCAACCAGGCCGAGAAGAAGGCCATGGAGGATTGGGACGAGGACCTGCAGGCCAACTACCGCGGCACCGACTACATCGGCAAGCTGGGCGTGGAGCAGAGCTACGAGACCATGCTCCACGGCACCACGGGCTTCGAGGAGGTGGAGACCAGCGCCGGCGGCCGCGCCGTGCGCCGGCTGCGCACCCACCCGCCCACGCCGGGCAACACGGTGGTGCTGTCGGTGGACATCAAGCTGCAGGCCATGGTGGAGGAGCTCTTCGGCGACCGCCGCGGCGCGCTGGTGGCCATGGACCCGCGCACGGGCGAGGTGCTGGCCTTCGTCAGCAAGCCCACCTTCGACCCCAACCTGTTCGTGGACGGCATCGACGTGGAGAACTGGCGCGAGCTCAACGAGTCCATCGACAAGCCGCTGCTCAACCGCGCGCTGCGCGGCACCTACCCGCCGGGCTCCACCTTCAAGCCCTTCATGGCCATCGCGGCGCTGACCACGGGCAAGCGCAACGCCGGCCAGATCATTTACGACAACGGCAGCTTCCAGTTCGGCAACCACACCTTCCGCAGCCACGGCGACCACGGACTGGGCCCGGTGGACATGCACCGCTCCATCGTCATGTCCAGCAACGTCTACTACTACTCGCTGGCCAACGAGATGGGGGTGGACCTGATGCACGACCAGCTGGAGCCCTTCGGCTTCGGCCGGCGCACGGGCATAGACATCCAGGGCGAATCCACCGGCCTGCTGCCCAGCACCGAGTGGAAGCGCCGTGCGTACAAACGGCCGGAGCAGCAGAAGTGGTTCGCCGGCGAAACCATCTCGCTGGGCATTGGCCAGGGCTACAACAACTTCACCATGCTGCAGATCGCCACGGCCATGTCCACGCTGCTGTCCGGCGGCGAGCGCAACAAGCCGCACCTGGTGCACGAGGTGCAGGACGTGGTGACCCACGCCAAGCGCGAGGTGCACCCCGAGCCGCTGCCGCCGCTGGGCCTGAAGCCGGAGCACGTGGAAATCATCAAGCGCGCCATGTACGGCGTGACGCAGGAAGGCACCTCCACCAAGGTCTTCGCCGGCGCCCCGTACAAGAGCGGCGGCAAGACCGGCACGGCGCAGGCCGTGACCATCCGCCAGAACGAGCGGTACAACGCCGGGCGGCTGGCCGAGCACCAGCGCGACCACTCGCTGTACCTGGCCTTCGCGCCGCTGGAGGCGCCCACCATCGCGCTGGCGGTGATCGTAGAGAACGCGGGCTTCGGCGCCGCGGCGGCCGCGCCCATCGCGCGGCGCGTCTTCGACTACTGGCTGCTGGGCAACTACCCCAGCGAGGCCGACGTGGCCGCCACGCGCCGCGGCGAGAGCGTGG
The DNA here is from genome assembly GCF_001571085.1 of Azohydromonas lata NBRC 102462. GTDB lineage: Bacteria > Pseudomonadota > Gammaproteobacteria > Burkholderiales > Burkholderiaceae_C > Azohydromonas > Azohydromonas lata. The sequence goes on along the minus strand of NZ_BCTC01000001.1, from coordinate 93,582 downwards.
CCCCCATAGGCACACCGCGCCGCGTGGAGGACGTGCCCCTGCCCGGCACCGCCGACCTGGCCGCCGGCTTCTCCGTGCCGCAAAGCGTGGCGCAGGGCGCGGCGGCGGAGGTGAAGCGATGAGCGCTGCAATTCTGGAGAAACCCACCCTGTGGCAGCGGCTGCGGCCGGTGCTCTCGGGGTTCGACCTGCTGCTCATGTTGGGCGTGCTGGCGCTGGCCGCGGGCGGCCTGGTGACCATGTACTCCGCCGGCTACGACCACGGCACGCGCTTCGTGGACCATGGCCGCAACATGCTGTTGGGCGTGGCCATCCTGTTCCTGGTGGCGCAGGTGCCGCCGCAGCGGCTGATGCAGTTGGCCGTGCCGCTGTACGGCCTGGGCGTGGCGCTGCTGGTGGCCACGCTGCTGTTCGGCATCACCAAGAAGGGCGCCACGCGCTGGCTCAACGTGGGCGTGGTGATCCAGCCCAGCGAGATCCTGAAGATCGCCACGCCGCTGATGGTGGCGTGGTGGTTCCACCGCCGCGAGGGGCAGGCGCGGCGCAGCGACTTCTTCATCGCCTTCGGCCTGGTGCTGCTGCCCTTCGCGCTGGTGGCCAAGCAGCCGGACCTGGGCACGGCGCTGCTGATCTTCTCGTCCGGCCTGTACGTGATCTTCTTCGCCGGGCTGCCCTGGCGGCTGATCCTGCCGGTGTTCATCGCCGGCGCCATAGGCATTGGGGCGCTCATCGCCAGCGAGGACCAGATCTGCCAGCCCGGCGTGGACTGGCCGCTGCTGCACGACTACCAGCAGCACCGCATCTGCACGCTGCTGGACCCGAGCAAGGATCCGCTGGGCAAGGGGTTCCACACCATCCAGGGCATGATCGCCATCGGCTCCGGCGGCATGAGCGGCAAGGGCTTCATGAAGGGCACGCAGACGCACCTGGAGTTCATTCCCGAGCGCACCACGGACTTCGTCTTCGCCGCCTTCTCCGAGGAGTTCGGCCTGGCCGGCACGCTGAGCCTGCTGCTGGGCTTCACCTTCCTGATCGTGCGCGGCCTGCTGATCGCGGCGGAGGCGCCGACAACGTTCGCGCGCTTCCTGGCCGGCGCCATCTCCATGAGCTTCTTCACCTACGCCTTCGTGAACATGGGCATGGTCAGCGGCATCCTGCCCGTGGTGGGCGTGCCGCTGCCCTTCATCAGCTACGGCGGCACGGCCATGGTCACGCTTGGGCTGAGCCTGGGGATGCTGATGTCGATCGCGCGCAGCCGGCGGCTGATGCAGTCTTGAGCGGCGGGCGGGCCGGTGCGCCGGCTTGCGATCGTTCAGTTTTTTGTACTTGAGGCCCCCATTGAATGGGCCTCGTCGTTCAGATTTCTGAACGACGAGGCCGTGGGGCGCGCCGCAGCCTGCGCCTCACCTCATCCCGCCGCCCCCGCATCCGGCCGCGGCTCGCCGGGCGCGGGCAGGGCGGGCAGGGCGTCGTCCGGTGTTGCCTCCTGCGGCGGCAATTTGAAACGCACGCTCACGCGCGTGCCGGGCATGGCGTGGGTGGCGCGGTCGTAGGTGTCGTCCAGGGTGATCTCGGCGTTGTGGCGCTGCGCGATCTCGCGAACGATGGCCAGGCCCAGGCCGCTGCCGTCCACGTTGGTGCCCAGCGCGCGGTAGAAGGGCTGGAACACCAGCTCCCGCTCCGCCGGGGCGATGCCGGGGCCGGAGTCCTCCACCTGCAACAGCAGCACGGGCTGCTCGGGGCCGGAGGCCGGATCCAGGCATACGCGCACCGTCACCGTGCCGTCCGCGGGCGTGTACTGCAGCGCGTTGTCCACCAGGTTGCGCACCAGCTCGCCCACCAGCACGGGCTGGCCGGCGAGCGGCGGCAGCGACTCGCCCTCGTCCGGGCCCTCGTAGCCCAGGTCTATGCGCTTGTCCATGGCCTTGGGCACGAGGTCGTGCACGGCCTCGGTGGCCAGCCGCGCCAGGTCGAAGGACTGCACGCGGCGCGACTGCTCGTCGTCCTCGGCGCGGGCCATGGACAGCAACTGGTTGACCATGTGCGCCGCGCGCTGGCTGGACAGGGCGATCTGCTGCAGCGAGCGCTTCACGGCCTGCGGCTCGCTACCGGCGTCGATTTCGCGCTGGGCCAGCTCGGCCTGCATGCGCAGCCCGGCCAGCGGCGTCTTGAGCTGGTGCGCGGCGTCGGCCAGGAAGTGCTTTTGCGACTTCATGGACGTGTCCAGCCGCTGCAGCAGGTCGTTGATGGCGCGCACCAGCGGCGTGACCTCCTCGGGGGCGTCGCGCTCGTCGATGGGGCTCAGGTCCTGGCTCTCGCGCTGGCGGATGCGGCGCTGCAGGTCGTTCAGGGGCGCCAGGCCGCGCGCCAGGGCCAGCCACACCAGCAGCACCGCCACGGGCAGGATCACGAACTGCGGCAGGATCACGCCCTTGATGATCTCGGTGGCCAGACGGGAGCGGCGGTCCAGCGTCTCGGCCACCTGCACCAGGGGCGGCTCCTCGTCCAGGGCCAGCGGCATGGCCAGGCGCACGGAGGCCACGCGCACGGGCTCGTCCTGCATCTGGTCGTCGCGGAAACGCAGCTCGCCCGCGGGCGCCGGGTCGCCGTTGGGCGGGGGCAGCTCGCGGTCGCCGGCCACCAGCTCGCCGTGCGTGCCCAGCACCTGGAAGTAGAACTGGCCCGTGTCGTCGGCGCGCAGCGTGTCGCCCAGCGTCTCCACGATGCGCTCGGGCGCCAGCACCGCGCGCCCGGCCTCGCTTTCCACCACCACGCGCCGCGCCAGGGTGCGGGCCATCTCGCCCAGGTCGCGGTCGTAGGGGCGGTGGGCGATGCCCTGCGCCACCAGGTAGGTGATGCTCACGCTCATGGGCCACAGCAGCAGCAGCGGCGCGAGCATCCAGTCCAGGATCTCGCCGAAGAGGGAGCGTTGTTCGCGGGAGGAGGAAAACATCGTCGCGGGCGCCGCAGTCAGGTTGGGCGCCGCGACGGCGGCGCGGCGGCGCGGGAAGCCGGTGGTGGGCTGGGGATCAGCCGGAGATCTTTTCCAGGCAGTAGCCCAGGCCGCGCACGGTGGCGATGCGGATGGGGCCCTGCTCGATCTTCTTGCGCAGGCGGTGGATGTAGACCTCGATGGCGTTGTTGCTCACCTCTTCGCCCCATTCGCACAGGCGCTCGACGAGCTGGTCCTTGCTCACCAGGCGCCCGGCGCGCTGCAGCAGCACCTCCAGCAGCGAGAGCTCGCGGGCGGAGAGGTCGATCATCTGGTCGTTGATGTAGGCCACGCGGCCCGTGGCGTCGAAGGACAGCGGCCCGTGCTTGATGACGTTGGAGGCCGTGCCCAGGCCGCGGCGCGTGAGGGCGCGCACGCGCGCCTCCAGCTCGGCCAGCGCGAAGGGCTTGGCCATGTAGTCGTCCGCGCCCAGATCCAGCCCCTTGACGCGCTGCTCAATGCCGTCGGCAGCCGTCAGAATGAGCACCGGTACCGCGGAGCCGCGCGCACGCAGCTTGCGCAGCACCTCGAAGCCGTGGAGCTTGGGCAGGCCCAGGTCCAGGATGAGCAGGTCGAACTCGTGGGAGGACAGCGCGGCGTCGGCCTCGGTCCCGCTGCTGACTTGGTCCACCGCGTAGCCGCTGTTGCGCAGCGAGCGCAGCAGGCCGTCAGCCAGCACCTGGTCGTCTTCGGCAATCAGGATGCGCATCGCCGGGTCTCCTTGATATTCATGGCGCGAGAAGCACTACCGCCCTTGCATCGGACGGCGCAAGCTCCATTTTAGGGAGTCGGCGCCGTCCGTCCCCACAACGCAATGCCCCTTCACCACTGTATAGACATACAGTTCTGAGATAAAATCATGGCCACGAAATCGGAGAAAGCAATGGACGCACCTGTGAAGGCACTCAACACCGAAAAAGCCAAGGCCCTGCAGGCGGCGCTGGCCCAGATCGAAAAGCAGTTCGGCAAGGGCTCGATCATGCGGTTGGGCGAGGGCGAGGCGATCGAGGACATCCAGGTCGTCTCCACCGGCTCGCTGGGCCTGGACATCGCGCTGGGGGTGGGCGGTCTGCCGCGTGGCCGCGTGATTGAGATCTACGGCCCGGAATCGTCGGGCAAGACGACGCTGACGCTGCAGGTCATCGCCGAGATGCAGAAGCAAAACGGCGTGTGCGCCTTCATCGACGCCGAGCATGCGCTGGACGTGCAGTACGCGCAGAAGCTGGGCGTGAATCCGCACGAGCTGCTCATCAGCCAGCCCGATACCGGCGAGCAGGCGCTGGAAATCACCGACGCGCTGGTGCGGTCGGGTTCGGTGGACCTCATCGTCATCGACTCGGTAGCCGCGCTCACGCCCAAGGCTGAAATCGAAGGCGAGATGGGCGACTCCCTGCCCGGCCTGCAGGCCCGCCTGATGAGCCAGGCGCTGCGCAAGCTCACCGCCACGATCAAGAAGACCAACTGCATGGTCATCTTCATCAACCAGATCCGCATGAAGATCGGCGTGATGTTCGGCAACCCCGAAACCACCACCGGCGGCAATGCGCTCAAGTTCTACGCCTCGGTGCGCCTGGACATCCGCCGCATCGGCAGCATCAAGAAGGGCGAGGAGGTCATCGGCAACGAGACCAAGGTCAAGGTGGTGAAGAACAAGGTCAGCCCGCCGTTCAAGACGGCCGAGTTCGACATCCTCTACGGCGAGGGCATCAGCCGCGAGGGCGAGATCATCGACATGGGCGTGGCCGCCAAGATCGTGGACAAGTCCGGCGCCTGGTACGCCTACCAGGGCGAGAAGATCGGCCAGGGCAAGGACAACGCCCGCGAATTCCTGCGCGAGAACACCGACGTGGCGCTGGAAATCGAGAACAAGGTGCGCGAAGCCATGGGCATCCCGCTGCTGCCGGTGCCTGCCGCCGGTGCTGACGGCGCCAAGGCCGCCGCTGCCGAGTAAATGCCCACAGCTGGGCCGCGGGTGGCGGCATGAAGCAGTCGCTGTCGCTCAAGGCCCGCGCGCTGGCCATGCTGGCGCGGCGCGAGCACAGCCGCAGCGAGCTGCGCCGCAAGCTGCTGCCCCATGCCCGCGCCGCGGCGCTGGAAAAAGCCGCCGGGGCGGCCGTGACGCCCCGCAACCCTGACGATTTGCACCGCTTGCCCGGCCCGGCGCCTGCCCGGCCGGGCATTTTTTCGTCCAGGAACGCTGCCGGGGCGCCGCCGAAAGCCGGCCCGCGCCGCGGCGGCTGGGACTCGCGCGGCGCTCGCGCGGGGCAGGGCGGCGGTGTGGCGGACGGGTCGAACGAGGCGGACAGCGCCTGGGCCGCCGGCCGCGCCCCGGACCGGGCCGACGACTTCGACGTGCCCGCGCCGCCGCCCGCCCAGCCTGCCGTGGACACCGCCGCCGCGTGGGCCGAGGCCGACAGCGACCTCGACGTGCTGCTGGACTGGCTGCAGGCCCACCGCTATTTGTCGGAGGAGCGCTTCGTGGAGTCGCGCGTGCATGCGCGCGCCGGGCGCTTCGGCAACCTGCGCATACGCCAGGAGCTGGCGCAGCACGGCGTGGCCTTGGGCGAGGAGGCGGCGCAGCAGTTGCGCGATACCGAGCTGGAACGCTGCCGCGACGTGTGGGCGCGCAAGTTCGGCGGTGAGCCGCCGGCCGACGCCGCGGCGCGCGCGCGGCAGATGCGCTTCCTGGCCGCGCGCGGCTTCAGCACCGACGTCATTCGCCGCGTGCTGCAGGCCAGGGACGACTGAGGCCGGCACGGCCGCCAAGGCTTGATCCGGCACAAGCTGGCGGTCAAGCCCGCGTAAGTTTTTGCGCAGGAAGCGCGTGCTACATTGCGCGCCGTTTGCCACGCCCAAAGGCCCAGGAATCCCGTAGTTGTGGGATCCATTGCCGCAGTTCCATGGCCTCTATGCCAGCTGTCCTTCTGCGAAACGCGACTGCCATCCGCCCAAAGCGCGGCGTGGCGGGCGCATTGCGTGGCGATGGCATCGGTGGCGGCCACGGCGCTGCAGCCTTGCGCGGCAGGCGTTCACTACGTGTTCTCCACGCGGGATCGGCCCATCAGAGGCGCCCAAAATCCCGGCCGGCCGGCTGACAAGGCCCGCGCCGACCCAATCCACCCCCAGAGTCACAGCCCCATGAAGATCCACGAATACCAAGGCAAGGAATTGCTGCGCCAGTTCGGCGTGCCGGTGCCGCGCGGCTACCCGGCCTTCACCGTCCAGGAGGCGGTGGAAGCCGCTCAGAAGCTCGGCGGCAACGTCTGGGTGGTGAAGGCGCAGATCCACGCCGGTGGTCGCGGCAAGGGCGGCGGCGTCAAGCTCGGCCGCTCCATTGACGACGTCAAGGCGCTGGCCGGCGAAATCCTGGGCATGCAGCTCAAGACGCACCAGACCGGCCCGGAAGGCCAGAAGGTCCGCCGCCTGCTGATCGAGGAAGGCGCCGACATCAAGAAGGAATACTACGTCGCCGCGCTGACCGACCGCGCCACGCAGAAGGTCGCGATGATGGCCAGCTCCGAAGGCGGCATGGACATCGAGGAAGTGGCCCACGCCACCCCCGAGAAGATCCTCAAGGTGTTCGTGGAGCCCGCCGCCGGCCTGACCGACGAGCAGGCCCTGTTCCTGGCCCAAGGCATCGGCGTTCCCGAAGCCAGCCAGGCGCAAGCGGTGGAAGTGCTCAAGGGCCTGTATCGCTGCTACATGGAAACCGACGCCTCGCTGGCCGAGATCAACCCGCTGATCCTGGAAGGCAACGGCAACATCAAGGCCCTGGACGCGAAGTTCAACTTCGACGCCAACGCCCTGTTCCGCCACCCCGAGATCGTCGCCTACCGCGACCTCGACGAAGAGGACCCGGCTGAAGTCGAGGCCTCCAAGTTCGACCTGGCCTACATCAGCCTGGACGGCAACATCGGTTGCCTGGTCAACGGCGCCGGCCTGGCCATGGCCACCATGGACACCATCAAGCTCTTCGGCGGCGAGCCGGCGAACTTCCTGGACGTCGGCGGCGGCGCCACGGCCGAGAAGGTCACCGAGGCCTTCAAGATCATGCTGAAGAACCCGGAAGTCAAAGGCATCCTGGTCAACATCTTCGGCGGCATCATGCGCTGCGACACCATCGCCGAAGGCGTGATCGCCGCTTGCAAGGCGGTGAACCTGTCCGTGCCGCTGGTCGTGCGCATGAAGGGCACCAACGAGGACCTGGGCAAGAAGATGCTGGCCGACTCCGGCCTGCCCATCATCTCGGCCGACACGATGGCCGAGGCCGCCACCAAGATCGTGGCCGCGGTGAAGTGATCCGCGCTGTCCTGCACTGAATCTCGGAAGAACACCCCATGAGCATCCTCATCAACAAGGACACCCGCGTCATCACCCAGGGCATCACGGGTAAGACCGGCCAGTTCCACACCCTGGGCTGCCAGGCCTACGCCAACGGCAAGAACTGCTTCGTCGCCGGCGTGAACCCCAAGAAGGCCGGCGAGAAGTTTGCCGACATTCCCATCTACGCCAGCGTCAAGGAAGCCAAGGGCGAAACCGGCGCCACCGTGTCGGTGATCTACGTGCCGCCCGCGGGCGCCGCCGCCGCCATCTGGGAAGCCGTGGAAGCCGACCTGGACCTGGCCATCTGCATCACCGAAGGCATCCCCGTGCGGGACATGCTGGAAGTGCGCAACAAGATGAAGGCCAAGATCGCCGCCGGCGGCAAGGAAACGCTGCTGCTGGGCCCCAACTGCCCCGGCCTGATCACGCCCGACGAGATCAAGATCGGCATCATGCCTGGCCACATCCACCGCAAGGGCCGCATCGGCGTGGTCTCGCGCTCCGGCACGCTGACTTATGAAGCCGTGGCGCAGCTCACCGAAATCGGCCTGGGCCAGAGCTCGGCCGTGGGCATCGGCGGCGACCCGATCAATGGCCTCAAGCACATCGACGTGATGCGCATGTTCAACGACGATCCGGACACGGACGCCGTGATCATGATCGGCGAGATCGGCGGCCCCGACGAAGCCGAAGCCGCCCAATGGTGCAAGGCCAACATGAAGAAGCCCATCGTCGGCTTCATCGCCGGCGTCACCGCCCCGGCCGGCAAGCGCATGGGCCACGCCGGCGCGCTGATCTCCGGCGGCGCCGACACCGCTGACGCCAAGCTCGCCATCATGGAAGAGTGCGGCTTCAAGGTGACGCGCAACCCGTCTGAGATGGGCAAGCTGCTTAAGGCCATGCTCTAAGCAAGGCCTGCAACGCGCCGCCGCGGTTGGGAACAATTCCCGGCCGCGCGGCGCGGCGTTCGTAGTACTACGAACGCTGACGGCGGATTCGCTGCCTAAACTCCGGCGGCGCTCGAGGGGGCTTCGGCCCTCTTTCCTTTTCCCCCCTCCATTTCCGCTGTCGTCCCATGGAAATCATGTCCGCTGCCTTTTGGGCGGCCCTCGGTTCGATCATCGTCGCCAACATCCTGCTGTCGGGCGACAACGCCGTCGTGATCGCACTGGCCGCGCGTTCCCTGCCGCCGCACCAGCAAAAGAAGGCCATCTTCTGGGGCAGCGCCGCCGCCATCGTGATGCGTATCGTGCTCACGCTCATCGCGGTCAAGATGCTCTCGCTGCCCTACCTCAAGATCGTGGGCGGGCTGCTGCTGGTCTACATCGGCGTGACGCTGCTGCTGGAGGAGGACGACGAGGAGGACGACGGCAAGCACGCCAGCACCGGCATGATGGCCGCCATCCGCACCATCCTCGTGGCCGACCTGGTGATGAGCCTGGACAACGTGCTGGCCGTGGCCGCCGCGGCCAAGGGCGACACGGTGCTGCTGGTCGTGGGCCTGGGCGTGAGCATCCCGCTGATCATCTTCGGCAGCACCATGCTGCTCAAGGTGATGGAGCGCTTCCCCATCATCATCACGCTGGGCGCGGCGCTGCTGGGCTTCCTGGCCGGCGAGATGCTGCTCACCGACCCGGCCGTCACCGCCTGGTACGGCGCGGAGCTGCCGCACAGCACGGTCAACGTCGCCGGCGCCGTCGGCGCGCTCGCGGTGGTGGGCATCGGCCTGGCGCTGCAGCGCCGCTCGCGCGCGGCCAAGGAGCGCGAGCAAGCCTCCGCTCAACGAGCCTGAGCTTCACAAGGCGCCCGCAGCGGCGCTCCGCACTGAAGCTGCCGGCCCGGCTCACGGCCGCCCTCACGACGCCCGCGAAGCGCAAGCTCCGCGGGCGTCGCGCTTTTGGAGTCCAGATCGCGCATTTTGGACAGGGTTTCCCATGCAATGGGCCCGCAACGGCCGGGGCTGCGGCAACTAAAGCTTGCCGCGGGGGCGGGCCTCTGGTGAAATCCAGTTTCCCGAAGGGGAGTAGCTCTCCAGCGCACCACGGGCCACTACGGCCGCGGCGCGCCGGATCGGCAGGTCGTCAATACGAAGCCATCGGCTTCCGGCCTGCCGGGCCATAACCAAAACTCCAGCCGAGCAAGACCTTCGACGCAGACCGCCCCTGGCGGGATGCTCGAAGGCGACCCCATGGGCGTCGGCGCGCGTTCTATCGCCGGAGGCGGTGTGCATTAGGTCCTTCCTTTGCAACCGTCCCTTTCGGAGAACCCATGGAGTTTTTTTCCCCCGCCTGGTTTTCGGCCCTGGCCGCCATCGTCCTGATCGACCTCGTGCTGGCCGGCGACAACGCCATCGTGATCGCGCTGGCCGCGCGCAGCCTGCCGCAGCACCTGCAGCGCAAGGCCATCCTGTGGGGCACCGTCGGCGCCATCGCCATGCGCTCGCTCATGACGCTGGGCGTGGTGTGGCTGCTCAAGGTCCCGGGGCTGATGCTCGTGGGCGGCCTGGGCCTGGTGTGGATCGCCTACAAGCTGCTGGCACCGCAAGCGGAAGAGGGCGCGCACGGCGGCCCCGTCACCAACACCTTCTGGGGCGCGATGCGCACCATCGTCATTGCCGACGCGCTCATGGGCGTGGACAACGTGCTGGGCGTGGCCGGCGCGGCGCACGGCGCCTTCGACCTGGTGGTCATCGGCCTGCTCATCAGCGTGCCCATCGTGGTGTGGGGCAGCTCCATAGTGCTCAAGCTGGTCGAGCGCTTCCCCGCCATCACCTACATCGGCGCGGGCGTGCTGGCCTTCACGGCGGCCAAGATGATCGTGGGCGAGCCGCTGCTGGACGCCGTGTTCGACCCGCACCTCGCCGCGCGCCTGGCGCTGTACGTGCTGCTGGTGGTCGGCGTGCTGGGCGCGGGCTGGCTGACGGCGCGTCGCGCAACGGGCGCCATGCAATCGCAATCCCCGGCGGCCTGAGAACCGTCATCCCTGGAGGCATCCCATGGAAATGATCGCTGCGTTCGTTGACGATGCCGCTCAGGCGCTGCGCGTGCTCCAGCCCCTGGCCGGGCCCAACACGCACTGGCTGCTGGTGGGCTGCGCGCCCAAGCTCACGCATCGCGTGAGCAAGTGGGTGTCGCACAGCAACCGCGAGCAGTGGCGTGCGCGCTGGGCGTCACAGCTCTTCAGCGAGTTGCGCCCGCAACTGGCCGGTGCGCGCGTGGAAACGCTGGTGGCGCGCCGCCCGCTGGCCGAGGTGGCGCAGCAGCTGCAACTGCGCCACGGGCGGGGCCTGCGCCTCATAGACGCGCGCCGCCCGCGCATGGGCCAGCCGCACGAGGCGCTGCCCACGGGCCTGGTGGAAGCGCCGCCCATGCAGGACCGCTGGACGGTGCCCATTGCCGTCACCTCCGGCCTCACGCTGGTGCTCACGCTCAGCGACTGAAGGCGCAGCGGCTGCGCCGGGGCCCCGTGCTAAGGTCCCCGCACCGGGATACGGCACGGGGCGGCGGCGCATGGCAAAAAGTCTGGTGGCATGGTGGCGACGGCGGCGCGAGCCGCCGCCGCCGTCCGACTCCACCCTGGAGACGGATGCCGATGCCGCCGGAGAAGGCCTGCCCGCGGGCCTGCTGTTCGCGGGGCTGCGCGTGGAGCGGCTCATAGGCCGCGGCGCGCTGGGTGCGGTGTACCTGGCGCGCGATCCCGCCACCGGCACGGCGCTGGCGCTCAAGACGCTGCCGCTGGGCAGCGGCGGCGGCGATGCTTCCCAGCAGGCGCTGCGCCAAGCCTTCAACATGGAAGCCGAGGCCGCGCGGCGGCTGCGCCACCCCGACATCGTCCAGGTGCTGGACGCCGGCCAAGCGCAAGGCCTGGGCTACCTCGTGATGGAGCTCGTGCCCGGCTGCGACCTGGCCCGCTACACGCACCCCGCGCGGCTGCTGCCGGAACCGCTGGTGCTGGAAATCGGCGCGCGGCTGGCGCTGGCGCTGGCCTACGCACACCGGCAGGGCGTGCTGCACCGCGACGTCAAGCCCGCCAACGTCATGCTTCACCTGCCCACGGGCCACTTGAAGCTCATGGACTTCGGCCTGGCGAGGGTGCACGACGCCACGCGCACCCGCAGCGGGCTGCTGCTGGGCACGCCGGCCTTCATGGCGCCGGAGCTGCTGGCCGGCACCAGCGCCGACGCGCGCAGCGACCTCTACGCCCTGGCGGCCATGCTGTTCCAACTGCTCACGGGGCGGCTGCCGCACGAGGGCGACTCCATGGGCCACCTGCTGCAGTCCATTGCCCGCGACGAGCCCAAGCCGCTGCACGCGCTGCGCCCGGACCTGCCTCCGCTGCTGTCGGCGCTGATGGCACGCGCCCTCTCGCGCGCACCCGCGCAGCGCGAGGCCGACGGGCTGGTGCTGGCCGAGCAATTGCGGGCGATTGCCGACGCTTCTTGGCCGGGAGGCCGCCGAAGCCGATGAGATAATCGCGGCGTTCCATTTACGGAGACTGCATTGGACCAGAGTCACCCTCGGTGACCGTCCACTCCGACGCGTGACCGCCTGGCGGACCCACGGGGGGTGAGGCGGTTCACGACACCACCAGCGGGCCCGGCATGGCACCTCAAGCCTGCGCGCTGCGCCCCGCACACACACACGCGTCGTTGGAGATGGGCAGATGCTCAATGTGTTCACGTTGGAAGCCGGCAAGCTCAAGGGCCGGCTGCTGCAGGACGACTTTCGCGATACCGCCGCGCTGAACGCGCTCAAGCCGGTGTGGGTCGATCTCGAAGCGCCCACGGAAGAGGAAAAGGCCTGGGTGCACGCCCGCTTCGGACTGGAGCTGCCGGCCGACATCGTGGACGAGGACCTGGAGGAATCGGCGCGCTTTTACGAAGAGGACAACGGCGAGCTGCACATGCGCTCGGACTTCCTCATCGACGCCGACAAGAGCCACGACGAGCAGGGCTCGCGCAGCGTGCGCGTGGCCTTCATCCTGCGCGACAACGTGCTGTTCTCCGTGCATGCCGAGGACTTGCCGGTGTTCCGGCTGCTGCGGCTGCGTGCGCGGCGCATCCCCGCCCTGATCGAGGACGCCAAGGACGTACTGCTCAAGCTCTACGACGCCGACGCCGAGTACAGCGCCGACGCGCTGGAGAGCATCTACGACAGCCTGGAGCAGGTCAGCCAGCGCGTGCTCAAGGAAGAGGTCAACGACGTGGTGGCCGGCGAGGCGCTCACCGCCATCGCGCGCGAGGAAGACCTGAACGGCCGCATCCGCCGCAACGTCATGGACACGCGCCGCGCGCTGAGCTTTCTCATGCGCAGCCGCATGCTCAATGCCGAGCAGTTCGAGGAGGCGCGCCAGATCCTGCGCGACATCGACTCGCTGGACAGCCACACGGCCTTCCTGTTCGACAAGATCAACTTCCTGATGGACGCCACCGTCGGCTTCATCAACATCAACCAGAACAAGATCATCAAGATCTTCTCGGTGGCCTCCGTGGCACTGCTGCCGCCCACGCTCATCGCCAGCCTCTACGGCATGAACTTCAAGTTCATGCCGGAGCTGGAATGGGAGATGGGCTACCCCTTCGCGCTGGCGCTCATGTTCTTCAGCGTCATCACGCCCTTCTGGTACTTCAAGCGCAAAGGCTGGCTCTGAGGCGGCGACGCCTCGCCGCCTGAGCGCATCTTCAAGCCGCCTTGCGCGCGCACGAAAAAAACGGGGCACCGTCATGACGGTGCCCCGCGTCTCATAAAGACTGCCGTGCCGCGCCCCGAAGCGAACGAGGGAGGGAGGGAGGAGGAGAAGCGCTTGCGGGATTGCAGCCAGCGGCGCTGGCGGGCAGCACGGCAGAAAACCAAATTGCCGGCCTGGATGACACCGGCAGGACAGATGAGACAACACACCGCCCGTCCGGTTCCACCACTGTGATTCGCAGTTACGTTTGCATTAAGTCTGCAACGCGAATCTGCTTGTTCCCTTGGGGGAGGTTTGCATCCGGAGCGCAGTTCCAGGATTTCCATAGGGAAATCACTACGGGCACCTAGAATGCGCGGTTCTGTCTCAAGTCAAGCCCGCTGCAGAAAAAGGCCGCCTGTCATGCTTTATCCCGAGCTCTTCAAGCAACTCGAAGCCGTCCGCTGGAACATGGACACCGATATTCCATGGGACCGCTTCGACGCCTCGCAGCTCAGCGACGAGCAGGCGCGCACCATCAAGATGAACGCCATCACCGAGTGGGCGGCCCTGCCGGCCACCGAGATGTTCCTGCGCGACAACCGTGGCGACAGCGACTTCTGCGGCTTCATGAGCGTGTGGTTCTTCGAGGAGCAGAAGCACTCGCTGGTGATGATGGAGTACCTGCGGCGCTTCCGTCCCGACCTGCTGCCCACCGAGGCCGAGCTGCACGAGGTGCGCTTCGAGTTCGACCCGGCCCCGCCGCTGGAGACGCTGATGCTGCACTTCTGCGGCGAAGTGCGCCTGAACCACTGGTACCGCCGCGCCGCCGAGTGGCACACCGAGCCGGTGATCAAGGCCATCTACGAAACCCTGGCCCGCGACGAGGCCCGCCACGGCGGCGCCTACCTGCGCTACATGAAGCGTGCCCTGGTGCAGCACGGCGACGAGGCCCGCCTGGCCTTCGCCAAGGTCGGCGTGCTCATGGCCAGCGCCCGCCGTACCTCGCAGCCGCTGCACCCGACGAACCTGCACGTCAACGAGAAGCTCTTCCCGCGCGACACGGTGCAAAGCCGCCTGCCCGACCCCGACTGGCTGGAGCAGTGGCTGGACAAGCAGATCCAGTTCGACGCGAGCTGGGAGACCAAGGTCGTCGAACGCCTGCTGCACAACCTGAGCCTGCTCATGGGCCAGGATTTCACCTCCGTGCAGGCGCTCAACCGCTTCCGCAAGGAGCTCTCCGTGAAACTGGCCGCCCAACAGGCCGACGCCACGTCCGACGCGGCCTGAGTTCCCAAAGCAACTTCTCCCGTGCCCTGGCGCCGCCCCTGCGGCCGGCGGCACGGCGCAAATGAAAAGGCTTCCCTCGGGAAGCCTTTTCGCTTTTCAACGCAGCTCAGCGCGGCGCCTGCCTGGAGGCCAGGCCCACGGCCAGCGCGCCCAACAGACCGGCCGCCACGCCCGCCGCGTGGGCCTGCGGTGCGATGGCGACGTCCCAGGCGATGCCGCCTGCTCCGGCGCTCCAGGGCCACCACGGCGACTCGGCCCACAGCTTCGCCAGCAAACCCAGCCACACCGCCGCGCCCACGGCACGCCAGCGTCCGCGGCGCGCCAGCAGCGCCATGCTGGCCACCGCCACGCCCGCGTGCAGCACGCCGGAGAGGCCGCCGTAATGCGGCAGCGGCGGCGCCGTCCACAACGCCAGCGCCAGGTGCGTGAGCGGCCACGCCAGCGCCCAAGCCAGCGCCTCGCGCGGCCTCACCTCGGCCGCGCAGCCGTAGAGCGCCAGCACCAGCAGCCCGGCCGCGTTGGCGGCCAGGTGCATCGGCGTCCAGTGCACCCAGGCGGCCGTCCACAGCCGCCAGGGCTGCGCCAGCCAGCGGCCGGGCTGGCCGTCGAGCAGGCCGTCGAGGGAGGAGGGCAGCGCGAAAGCGAGCACCGCACCCACGCCCAGCAGCGCGGCCAGCCCAAGCCAGGCGCGGCAGCCCGCGAACACGGCGGAAGGGGTGCAGTGGGCGGCCGGCGCGGGGGCGGACACCTGGGCCGGCGCACGGGCCGGCCCGCCCGGCGGCTTGGGAGCGGAAGTGCCGGCCGCGCCGTCGCGGCGGCTCAATCAAACACCGCGTGCCACAGCGCGAGGACGGCCTCGCGCTGCGCCGCAAGCTGCTCCTGCGGGAACTGCGTGGGCTGCTCGTCCAGCCGCGCGCGGTGTTGGGCGCGGCGCAGCTCGCGGTAGGCCGCCGCTGCCGCCTGGCCCACGCCCGCGGGCAGCAGCGCGGCCTCCTCGGCGCGCTGCATCAGCGCGATGTTGCCCACGTTGTCCAGCAACTGCGCGTGGCGCTGCCCATGCGCCAGCACCAGGAACTGCACGGCGAACTCGGCGTCCACCATGCCGCCGGGGCTGTGCTTGACGTCGAAGAGGCCGTCCTTCACCGGGCGCGCGGCGCGCATCTTGTCGCGCATGGCCTGCACCTCCTGGCGCAGCGCCAGTGCGTCGCGTTGGGCGCTGAGCACCGAGCGGCGTATCTGCTCGAAGCGCGCGCCGATGTCGGCGTCGCCCGCCGAGAAGCGGGCCCGCGTGAGCGCCTGGTGTTCCCAGGTCCAGGCCGTGTTGCTGCCGCGGCCGAGCTGGTAGCGCTCGAAGGCCTGCAGCGAGGTCACCAGCAGCCCGGAATTGCCGTTGGGCCGCAGCGCGGTGTCGATCTCGAACAGCTCGCCGGCCGAGGTGCGCAGCGTCAGCCATGTGATGAGCTTGCGGACGAACGCGGCGTAGACCTCGGGGGCGCGGTCGTCCTCGTCGTCGAAGAGGAAGACCACGTCCAGGTCGCTGCCGTAGCCCAGCTCCTTGCCGCCGAGCTTGCCGTAGGCGATGACGGCGAATCGCGGCGCCTCGCGGTGCCGGTTGCGCAGGTGCAGCCAGCCCCAGTGCAGCGTGCGCTCCAGCACCACGTCGGCGAGAGCCGAGAGGTCGTCGGCGACCTGCTCCACGGTGATGTGGCCTTCCACGTCGCGCACCAGGGTGCGGAACACCTCGGCGTGGTGGGCGCGGCGCAGGGTGTCGAGCAGCGCCTCTTCCGAGGCCTCGCCGGAGCGCTCCCAGGCGGCGTGGCGCTCGTCGAGCTCGCGGGCGAAGGCTTCGCGGTCGAAGCGCTGGTCGATGATGCGGCGGTCGGCCAGCTCGTCGATCACGCCCGGGTGGCGCATCAGGTAGCGCATGGGCCAGCGCGCCAGGCCCAGCAGCCGCAGCAGCCGCGCCTGCACCTCGGGGCGCTCCACCAGCAGCGCGAAGTAGCTTTCGCGCCGCATCAGCGGCTCCAGCCAGTCGATGAAGCGCAGCGCCGCGTTGGCCGTGCAGTTCTGGCGCTCCACCGCGTCGGCCGCGCGCTGCACCAGCCGCGCCAGGCGCAGCTTGCTGTCGTCGCGCAGGGCCTGCAGCTTGGGCTGGCTCACCCACTGGCGCACGCGCTGGCCCAGCTCGGCCGGCAGCTTTTGCAGAAAAGCCTCGTCGTCCACCGGCAGCGGCGTGCCGCCACAGTGGCGGCAGCCGTTGGAGCGCGCGGGCGGGCTGCGGCCGTCGTGCAGCAGGGCGTCGAATTCGAGCGCGACGAACTCGCGCGTCTCGCCCAAGCGGTCCAGCAGCTCGCAGGCGTCGGCGCTGCAGGTCAGCTCCAGGCTGCGGGCGATCCAGTTGAGGTCGCCGTCCACCGTGGGCAGCAGGTGCGTCTGCTGGTCGTCCAGGTATTGGATGCGGTGCTCGATGCGGCGCAGAAAGCTGTAGGCGCTGGCCAGCCGCTCGGCGGTGGCCGGCGGCATCATCCCGTGCGCGGTGAGCTTTTGCAGCGCGCGCAGCGTGGAGCGGGTGCGGATCTCGGGGAACTGCCCGCCGCGCACCACCTGCAGCAGCTGGACGATGAATTCGATCTCCCGGATCCCGCCGCGCGAGAGTTTTACATCGTTGGCCCGCTCGGGCCTTCCGGCGGCGCGGCGCTGGGCTTCTTCGCGTATGCGCAGGTGCAGCTGGCGCAAGCCCTCGAACACGCCGTAGTCCAGGTAGCGGCGGTAGACGAAAGGCGTCACCAGGTTGCGCAACTGCAGCGCGCGCCCGCTGGTGACGGCCGCACGCGGCGCCACCACGCGGCTCTTGAGCCAGGCAAAGCGCTCCCACTCGCGGCCCTGTGCGAAGAAGTAGGTCTCCAGCATGGCCAGGCTCACCACCGGCGGGCCGGAGTTGCCGTTGGGCCGCAGCGCCAGGTCCACGCGGAAGACGAAGCCGTCGTCCGTGGTGTCGCCTATGAGCGCGTACAGCCGCTTGACGACCTTGGAGAAGTACTCGTGCGCGGTGATGGGCACGGCGCCGTCGGTCTCGCCCTCTTCCTCATAGACGTAGATGAGGTCGATGTCCGAGGAGACGTTGAGCTCGCGCGCGCCCAGCTTGCCCATGCCGACGATCCACAGCTCTATGGGCTGCCCTTCGGCGTTGCGGGGCTCGCCGTGGCGCTCGGACTCCTCGGCGCGCGCCTGGGCCAGTGCCGCTTCCAGCGTGGTCTCGGCCAGCGCCGTCATGGCGGAGGTGACGTCCTCCAAGCTGGCGCGTTGCTCCACGTCCAGCACCGCCAGCCGCTCCAGGACGAGCTGCCGCGCGATGCGCAGCGCCGAGGCCAGCGGGCGCCCGGCGGCGGTGAGAGTGTCGATGAGGGCCTGGATCGTCGCGCCGTCAGGCACGCCCTCTGCCAGGAGGGGGAGAAGATCGGCATGACGGCGGCGCACGCGCTGCACGAAACGGCTGTGCTCCGCCAGTGCGGGCGGCGGAACATCGGTCGAGATTGGTGAAGCGGAAGCCATCGTGCCGGCAAAACCCCGTGTGCTAGATTCGACCGGGTCATGGAGCGGCATCGGAAACTCGACCGCGCTCGCGTCCGGTTCCCCGATCACCTGTTGTACCTGTCGCGCCGCACGACCGGCGGGCGTTCCGACATGCCTCCAATCCCCCCCGATCCCACAGCCCGCCGCGTGTCGCGCTGGCCCTTGGGCCTGCGGCTGGCGGCCGGGCTGTTGATCGCGGCGTGGAGCCTACTGCTGGTGGGCCTGGCCGTGCTGCACTGGGTCATATTGCCCCACGCCCGCGAGTGGCTGCCTTACTTCGAATCGCATGCGAGCCGCTCGCTCGGTGTACCCGTGCGCGTGGGCGACCTGGAGCTCCGCGGCGGCGGCTGGGTGCCGGCGCTGGAGCTGCGCGACGTGGTGCTGCTGGACGTCCACCAGCGCGAGGCACTGCGGCTGCCGCGCGTGTCGGCGGCGGTGTCGGTGCGGTCCCTGCTGACGCTGCGGCTGCGCATGGAGCAGCTCGTCATCGACGGCGCGCAACTGGACCTGCGCCGCGACGCCCAGGGCCGCCTCTTCGTGGCCGGTCTGCCGATCTCGCAAGGCCCCGACGACGGCAAGAGCGACGACACGTCGCTGGCCGACTGGTTCTTCGCCCAACCCGAATTCCTGGTGCGCAACGCGCAAGTGCGCTGGACGGACGAGCAGCGCGGCGCCACCCCGCTGGCGCTCACGCAGGTGCAGCTGCTGCTGCGCAACGGGCTGCGCCGCCACGAGCTGCGGCTGGACGCCACGCCGCCGGCAGCCTGGGGCCAGGCCTGGACGCTGCAGGGCCGCTTCACGCAGCCGCTGCTGGCGCGCGCGGCCGACTTCAAGCGCTGGCGCGGCACGCTGCACGCCGACCTGCCGGCCGTGGACTTCGTCCCGCTGCAGCAATACGTGGATCTGCCCGCGGCGGTGCACGGCGGCCAGGGCGCCGTGCGCGCCTGGCTGGAGCTGGAGCGCGGCCAGGCGCGCGAGGCCACGCTGGACCTGGCCCTGCGCGCCGTGGACCTGCGCCTGCCGGACCACGAGCCCCTGGCGCTGGCGCAATTGCAGGGCCGGCTCACCGCGCAGCGTGGCGAGGAGCGCTACACCTTCACCGCCCAAGGCCTGGGCTTCACCACCGACGACCACCTGCAATGGCCCGCCGGCAACGCGCGGCTGCAGTGGCGCCACGACGGCCAGGGCGGCGAGCTGCAGGCCGACCGGCTGGACCTGGCTCTGCTGGCGCGGCTGATGAGCCGCGTGCCGCTGCCCAAGCCCGTGGAGGCGCAACTGGCCACGCTGCAACCCGCCGGCGTGGTCAGCGGGCTGCAACTGCGCTGGGACGGCCCGGCCGAGCAGCCGGCGCACTACCGCGCCAAGGGCCGCGTGCAGGGCCTGTCGCTGTCCGGCGCGGCGGCGGGGAAAAGCGGCGACATCGGCCGCCCAGGCCTGCAGGGGCTGGATGCCGACTTCGAAGCCACCGAGGCCGGCGGCAGCGCGCGCCTGGCCGTGGCACAGGGCGCACTGGAATTCCCCGGCCTCTTCGAGCAGCCCACGCTGCCGGTGGAGCGTTTCACAGCCGTGCTGGCCTGGCGGCTGCAGACGGCCGCCGCCCCCAGCGCCCCCAAGTACGAAGTGCTGCTGCGTGACGTCAAGCTGCTCAATGCCGACGCGCAGGCCGAGTTCAACGCCGCCTGGCGCACCGACGCCCAAGGCCGCCTGCCCGGCACGCTGGAGCTGGAGGGCAAGCTCCAGCGCGGCCGCGCCCAAGCCGTGGCGCGCTACCTGCCGCTGACGCTGCCGGCCGACACCCGGCACTGGGTGGAGCAGGCCGTGCGCGGCGGGCGCATCCCGCAGGCCACGTTCAAGGTGCGCGGCAACCTGGACGATTTCCCCTTCCGCCGCGCCGCCAGCGGCGAGTTCCGCATCGCCGGCCAGGTGGAGGACGTGACCCTGGCCTACGTCCCCGACGACGCCACCTGGCCCGTCTTCACCCAGGCCGCGGGCGAGCTGGTCTTCGAGCGCATGTCCATGCAGTTGCGCAATGTGCACGCCCGCGTGGCCAACCATGCGCTGGAGCTCACCGGCGTCAACGGCGGCATGGCCGACATGGCGCAGGCCACGCTGCGCATCGAGGGCGTGGGCCGCGGCGTGGCAGCGGACATGCTGCGCTTCGTGGACACGTCGCCCGTGGGCGGCTGGATGGACAAGGCCCTTTCCGCCGCCACCGCCACCGGCAACGCCGAGCTGCGGCTGGCGCTGCAGATGCCGCTGTCCGACCTGGACCAGACCGCCGTGCAGGGCAGCGTGCTGCTGGCGGGCAACGACGTGCGCATCGTCCCCGACGCGCCGCTGATGGCGGCCGCCCGCGCGCGCGTGGATTTCAACCGCCAGCGCATCACGCTCACCGGCGGGGCGCGCGTGTTGGGCGGCGACGCGGTGTTCGAGGGCGGCACACAGGGCGACGGCACGCTGCGCTTCACCGGCAACGGCGTGGCCAGCGCCGAGGGGCTGCGCCGTGCGACGGAGCTGGGCCTGGTGGCGCGGCTGGCCGGCGCCTTCAGCGGCCAGTCGCCCTACCGGCTGGTGGTGGCGGTGCGGCAGGGGCATCCGGAAATCCAGGTGACCAGCAACCTGGTGGGCATGGCGTCCGACTTGCCCGCGCCGCTGCACAAGGCCGCCGAGGCGGCGCTGCCGTTGCAGGTGAGCTCCCGCGTGGTGTCCGACGGTGCCACGCCGCAACTGGAGCACTGGCACGTGGACGCCGCCGGCCTGTTCCAGGCCCAGGCCGTGCGCGACCTGCAACGCAAGGACGCCGACGGCAGCCCACTGCTGCTGCGCGGCGGCCTGGGCGTGCTCACCCCCGTGCCCCAGCCGGCCCAAGGCTTCGGCTTGGCCCTGGCGCTGCCCGCGCTGGACGTGGACGCGTGGGAGCAGGCGCTGGAGCGGGTGTCGCAGCCGCTGCCGGCCAGCAACGGTGCGGCAGCGGCCACGGGCACACCGTCCAACGGCGGCGCCCCGGCGCTGGATGCCTCGCTGCCCCTGAGCGCCTCGCTGCAGGTCGGCCAGATGCTGGTGCACGGCCGGCGGCTGGACCAAGTGGTGGCCGGCATCTCGCGCGCGGGCGGCGACCCGACCTGGCGCGCCAACCTGCACGCGCAGCAGCTCGACGGCCACGTCGAATACCGCCCCGGCGCCGGCACGCAGGCCGGCCAGGTGCGCGCCCGCCTGGCACGGCTGGCGCTGCCACCCAGCGAGGCGCAGCAGGTGGAAAACATGCTGGCGCAGGCGCCGTCCACGGTGCCAGCGCTGGACATCGTGGTGGAAGATTTCGAGCTCGGCGGCCGCGACCTGGGCCGCGCCGAGATCCAGGCCGTCAACCGCCGCACCGTCGGCCGGCAGGCCGAATGGCAGCTGGACCGCCTCTCGCTCACCACGGCCGAGGCCGAGCTCAAGGCGCTGGGCCGCTGGGTGCCGGCGCCGGGCGGGCAGCGCCGCATGGTGATGGACTTCCGCATGGATCTGGCTGACGGCGGCGCGCTGCTGGAGCGGCTGGGCTTTGGCGGCGTGCTGCAGGGCGGCAAGGGCCGGCTGCAAGGCGAGGTGTCGTGGCCGGGCTCGCCGCTGGCGCCGGACCCCGCGCGCATGGACGGCCAGTTGCGGCTGGACCTGCAGCAGGGCCGGTTCCTGAAGGCCGGCGCCGGCGCGGGGCGGCTGCTGTCGGTGCTGAGCCTGCAATCCATACCGCGGCGGCTGACGCTGGATTTCCGCGACGTGTTCCTGCAGGGCTTTGCCTTCGACAACATCACCGGCGACGTGCACATCGACGACGGCGTGGCCGACACCAACAACCTGCTCATGCGCGGCCTGCAGGCGGCGGTGCTGATGGAAGGCAAGGCCGACCTCGCCCGCGAGACGCAGGACTTGCACGTGGTGGTGGTGCCCGAGATCAACGCCGGCACGGCGTCGCTGGCCTATGCGGCCATCAACCCGGCGGTGGGTTTAGGCACCTTCCTGGCCCAGCTTTTCCTGCGCAAGCCGCTCATGCAGGTCGGCACGCGCGAATTCCAGATCACCGGCTCGTGGAGCGACCCGCAGGTGGCGCGCCTGGAGCGCGCGGCCGACAAGCCGCTGCCCAACCTGGACCCGTCGCCGCCCCCGGGTGCGGCCGCCGCGGCGTCCAGCCCGCGCAGCTCGCAAAACTGATTTCCCGCCAAGTTTGGGTTTGAACCTTGGCGGGCCTATCGACGATTGATTGGGAGAACCGCCAGATGAAACTCGCCGCGCTGCAAATGGTCTCCACGCCGGACGTGGACCGCAATCTGAAAGCCGCCGACCGGCTGATTGCCGACGCTGCCGCCCAAGGTGCCACGCTGGCCTCGCTGCCGGAATACTTTTGCCTGATGGGCGAAAACGACCGCGACAAGCTGCGCATCGCGGAAAACGACGGCAGCGGCCCCATCCAGGAGTTCCTTTCCAGCCAGGCCAAAAGCCACGGCCTGTGGCTGATTGGCGGCACGCTGCCCATTCGCGCGCTGGACGGCGCGCGCGTGCGCAACGCCTGCTGCGTCTACGGCCCCAATGGCGAACGCGTCGCGCGCTACGACAAGCTGCATTTATTCGCCTTCGACAACGGCCGCGAACATTACGACGAGGCCGTGGCGCTGGAGCCCGGCGACGCGCCGGTGGCGGTGCAGGCCGGCGATTTGCGCGTGGGTTTGTCCGTCTGCTATGACTTGCGTTTCCCCGAGCTGTATCGCGCCATGAGTTTCGAATCCGGACAGAAGCCGTGCGACGTGATCAGCGTCCCGGCCGCGTTCACCTACACAACGGGAAAAGCCCATTGGGAATTGCTGCTGCGCACCCGCGCCGTGGAAAACCAGTGCTACGTGGTGGCCGCGGCGCAAGGCGGCAAGCACGAAAACGGCCGCCGCACCTGGGGGCACAGCATGGTGATCGACCCGTGGGGCGAGGTTTTGGCGGTGGTTGAAGAAGGCGAGGGCATCGCCATTGCGGAATTCAGCCCCGAGCGCATGGGCGAAGTGCGGGTGCAATTGCCGGCACTGGGGCACAGGCGGATTTAAAAAGCGCCCTTGGCCAGCCGTTTCCAAATAATTGAGCGGCTGGCAAAAATATTTTTCATTCCAATCAGGTTAGAAACGCCGCCATCATTTACCGAGCGGGCACGGCCACGCCGACATCTGGCTTTTATTTCCAAAAATGTGAAGTTACACTCGTCGGCGCGGGATATTGATTCCGCGTCGCAATATTTCCTATACGATATTTTTCAAGAAATGCCTACCATGGACACCAGCATCTACAGTACCTATACCTGGACCTCGATTCCCGCCCCGGGCACTTCGCCAGCCAATGCCCAATTGCTGAAGGCGGCCAAGAGTTTGCTGCAGGGCATTTACGGCTACACCGCCGGCAGCCCGGATTATTTGCCCGGCTCCTACACCTTGCCCGCCAACCCGAACACGGATTACTGGATACACGCGAAAGAGGATACCCACGTGCTGTGGCCGGCAGTGAATGGCCAGCAGGTGATCTGGCGCAGCGTGCCGGGCACGTCGCCGCAATACTGGAGCGGCACGGTGCAGGAAGCCCGCGTCGCCGATAGAGGAGCCAATACCAACACGGTGGCCGACTGCCATACCGATTGCAGCGGCTTCATCACATCTTTATTCACCTACGTCAACAGCCAGGGCATCACCACCGCATTTTCCGATTGGCAGGCAGGCCAGGACAATTCCATACCCGAGGCGGGCTGTTTCGATCCGCCGGACACGGGCGACGGCCTGTGCCAAAGCCCCAATGCGAAGAATTACTTCACCTGTTTCACCCGGGGCCTCAATGGCTTTCAACCCGTGACCCTGGCCGAAATCCAGCCGGGCGATTTATTGGCATTTGCCAACACCAAGAACCAGAGCGACAGCGGACACGTGATGCTGGTCGTGGCGGTGAGCCAGGATCCATCGGACAAGAGCGGCAATACCCAGTTCGTGGTCGTGGCCGATGAAACCATGGACGCGCATGACGACGATTCCCGCGGGACGACACAACACGGGGTGGGTTTAGGGATTGCCAAACTCGTCCAGACCAGCGTCGGGCTGGAGTTTTATTGGAAGGGGAGCAGCGTGGCAGCGCAACAGTGTGCACCGGCGTTGGGGAGGGCGGTGGTGAATCAGTTGTTGTAATGCCGGTCGGTAGAACGGCATTTTTAAATTTCAAAATCAGCACCCAAACAAAAAAAGGCGCCATCGGCGCCTTTTTTTACCTTCTCCCAAACATCATCTGCCGCGCCAGCGCCGATTTCAACGGCGGCACCGCCTGCAATAAAGCCAGGCCCAGCGCCCGCGCCGTCGGCAATCCCGGGACTTGCCAGGTAAACGTGCGCGCCAGGAAATCGGTGACGGCGATGGTGCTCCAGCGGTCCGGGGCGCGTTGAAACTCAACGCGGCGCAGGGCGGATTCGATGGAATCCGCGCGCTTGAGCGCGTGCACCAAGGTATAGGCGTCACGCAAACCCAGGTTCAAACCCTGGCCCGCCACCGGGTGCAGGGTTTGGGCGGCATTGCCGATTCTCACGGTGCGCTCGCGCGCCAAAGTCCGCTCGGCATTCAGCCCAAGCGCAAAGGCTTTCATGGGCGTCAATGAAACCAGCCGCCCGGCTTCGGCCGGGAATATCGAGGACAAAACCGCCAGGCGCTGGGCGTCGGTCAAATCCTTCACCGGGTCGTCGCTGCTGTCCACGCACCACACCAGCGAGGCGCGCTGCTCGCCGTCCGCGCCCATAGGTAATGGGAGTAAGGCAGCCGGGCCTTGGCGGGTAAATCGTTCTATGGCCAGGCCGGGGCGGGCGCCTTGCAGGGTGACGGTGCCAATCCAGGCCGTCTGGCCGTAGTCGCGCGCGATGGTCTTGCGCGCCTGCTCGGCAAAGACGCCGCCCTCGGCCACCACGGCCAGGTCGTAGGTTTCGGCGATGCCGGCATCCACTTCCACGCCGCCGGGCACGGGCTTGAACGAAGCCACGGGGGTGCCGAAGCGGGTGAACAGGCGTTGCGGCTCACCTTGGGCCTGCTCAAACCAAGCGCGCTGCAGCGGCGCGACCACCGCGCCGTAGGACAACACGGCGCCCAGCATGGGCACGCCTTCGTCGCGGGCGCGGATGTTCACCTGTGGCTGGCCACCCAGGGGCAACGTACCGGGAGGCTGTTGCGAAACCATCACCTCCTGGATGGGCTGCGCGCTGGCGGCATCCCAGGCGCGCAACTGCTGGAGCATCTGCACACTGCCCAGCGAGAGGGCCAGCACGCGGGGGTCGCCGCTCACGTCCTTGTCGGCGGGGCGGGCGTCGAACAGCGTGATTTGCGCCTGCGGCAGATGGCGCGCGGCCAGCAGGCCCAGCGCCAGGCCCACCGGGCCGGCGCCCACCACGGCAATGCGCAGGGGCGGCGCGCCGACGGCGGCGGAGGTGGCCTGCGGGGAGGAGATAGGGGTGCTGCTGCTCATGCTTGTCGTCCGTCTTGTGCGTTCAGGGCGGCCAGGCGTTCAGGCGTGCCCACGTCGGTCCAGGCGCCGCTCCAGCGCTCGGCGCCCAACGCGCGGCGGGCCATGGCCGCTTCCAGGTAGGGGCGCAGCGGCGCCTTGGTGCCCGGCGGCAGGTCGGCCATCAGCTCTTCCACGAAGCCGTGGCGGAACAGCCCCAGGCTGGTCCAGGTGAATTTCTCGTCGGCCTCGCGCACGGCCAGGCCGTCGCGGATGCCGAAGTCGCCCGCGGGGTGGTGGGGCGGATTGCCGGTCAGCCAGAGCTTGCCGAGCTGGCCGCTGGCTTCGAAACGGCGCACCGCGTCGGCGTCAAAGGGAAATTGCGGCGTGAACACGTCGCCGGAGACCACCCAGAAGATTTCGCCCAGCAACGGCAGCGCTTTTTTCATGCCGCCCGCGGTTTCCAGCGCGCCGCCGTGGTCGCGGCCCTCGTGGGAATACAGGATCTCCACGCCATAGCGCGCGCCGTCGCCCAGCGCGGGCTCGAACTGCTCCTCCAGCCACGCGGTGTTGACCACCACGCGGCGCACGCCCGCGCGCGCCAGGTTGAGCAGGTGCCATTCGATGAGCCGCCGTCCCTGCACGGACAGCAGCGGTTTGGGGGTCTGGTCGCTCAGCGGGCGCATGCGCTCGCCGCGGCCGGCGGCCAGGATCAGGGCAGTCACGGTCATGCGCGGCAGTGTAGGTGGGGCCTTTCCACGCCTCTTTGACGCGCCTGTGCACAAGGCTGTGATCAGCTTGAACAACAACTTGGGCTTGTCCACAGCCCCCACCCCTTCGCCGACGTTTGTTCTCTGTTGGCCCCTTTGCAATCAGGCGGCCGGTCCCCAGCCTTCGATCGCGCGCAAGTTCGCGAGGGAAAAGAACAAACTCCGGTTATCCACAGGCCAGGGCGGGGCCTACCACGACGACTACTTTTAAAAATGAACTTCTTTGGGAAAGAAAAACACGCGAATCAGGACGAGCGGAGGGATCCCAAAAGCCGAAAAGCCCGGAAAACGGCTTCGCGGGGGATAGGGCAGTGGAGAAGCTGTGAGGGGCTCAAGCCTTGTTCACAGCCGGGTTGAGAAACCGGCTGGAAAGCGAAAAACGCTTTCGGGACAAGTGCTTGGATAAGTTGTGGCCTGCAGGCGGCTTGTGCACAGGCGCATCCGAACCCCGTCTTCTCAGGGCGAAAAGGGCCAATGAAAACGCCGGCGCAAGGGCCGGCGTGCAGGGGAGGGGCGAAGAAGAAGGGCTGCGGGTGCTCAGCCGCCCAGCCCGATCGGCGCGGGCGCCATGTTCAGGATGCGGGTGAAGAGGGGGCGGTACAGGTCGTCCGGCTCGTGCCCGGTGAGCGGGTCGCGGTTGCTTTCGAAAGCGGTGTCCATCTCGGCCCAGTCTTCCGGCAGCAGGTGCGCTTCGGCGGCGGGCAGGATGAGGTTTTCCTCCGTGCCCATGTGCGAGAGATAGAACGTGATGTAGCGCTCGGCCGCGGCTTCGAATTCGGCGCGGCGGGACTCGCCCATCATCTCGAAGGCCAGCAGTGCGTGCTCCAGGCGGCGGATGGCGCGTTCGCCCTGCTCGTGGTCGGCGTCCAGCGCGTCCAGCACGGGGACGAGCTCCGGGCAGCGCTCGCGCAGCCGCGGAAACAGCAGTTGCGTCTCCTTGGTGTGGTGCAGCCGCTCGGGGAACTCGTCGATGTAGAAGAGCATGGAGCGCAGCAGCTCGAAGTTGGGCGCCGTGCCCTCGCGCCGCGACTGCGTCAGCAGCATGGACAGCGAGCGCAGCATGGCCGCCAGGGCCTGGTGTTCTTCGCGGATGATGGTGAGCGTGGCGTGGCGCATGGCAGGTTTCCATTGGCGTGCGTGGCGACACGCCAGCGTGGCAGCGCGGCGCGGCGGCGTTTTGACGGCGATCAAGGCTCTTGAGCCCGCCGCGCCGCGTGACAGTCGGCCGCCTTGCGTGGGCTGGCCGACCGGCTTGATCCGGCTGCGGCAGGTGCGGCATTGGGGGCGGCTTAAAATCCGCGTTTTTGCTGCTTTCAGGCCTGAACCCGCATGGACCTCGTCGCCGATCTCCCCCGTGAAACCGCCCAGGACCCCAGCACCCTGATGGCCAACGCCATCCGCGCGCTGGCCATGGATGCCGTGCAGCAAGCCAATTCCGGCCACCCCGGCGCGCCCATGGGCATGGCCGACATCGCCGTGGCACTCTGGGGCCGCCACCTGCGCCACAACCCCACCAACCCGCAGTGGGCCGACCGCGACCGTTTCGTCCTCTCCAACGGCCACGGCTCCATGCTGATCTACGCGCTGCTGCACCTGTCGGGCTACGCGCTGTCCTTGGACGACCTGCGCGCCTTCCGCCAGATGCACAGCAAGACCCCGGGGCACCCCGAGGTCGGCATCACCCCGGGCGTGGAAACCACCACCGGCCCGCTGGGCCAGGGCATCACCAACGCGGTGGGCATGGCGCTGGCCGAGAAGCTGCTGGCCGCGGAGTTCAACCGCGAAGGCCACACGGTGGTGGACCACCGCACCTACGCCTTCCTGGGTGATGGCTGCCTGATGGAGGGCATCAGCCACGAGGCCTGCGCCCTGGCCGGCGCCTGGAAGCTCGACAAGCTCACCGCCCTGTACGACGACAACGGCATCAGCATCGACGGCCAGGTCTCGCCCTGGTACGTGGACGATGCCCGCAAGCGCTTCGAGGCCTACGGCTGGAACGTCATCGGCCCCGTGGACGGCCACGACGCCAACGCCGTGGACGAGGCCTTGCAGGCCGCCAAGGCCCACACCGGCCAGCCCACGCTGGTGATCTGCAAGACCAACATCGGCCACGGATCGCCCAACCGCGCCGGCACCGCCAAGGCCCACGGCGAGGCCCTGGGCCACGACGAGATCGCGCTCACCCGCGCCAAGCTGGGCTGGAGCCACGAGCCCTTCGTCATCCCCGACGAGGCCTATGCCGCCTGGGACGCCAAGGAGCGCGGCGCCGCCGTCCAAGCCGAGTGGCAGCAGCGCTTCGACGCCTACGCCGCCGCCTTCCCCGAGCTGGCCGCCGAGTTCCAGCGCCGCATGGCCGGCGAGCTGCCCGCCAACTTCGCGCAGACCGCCGTGGACGCCGCCATCGCCGCCCACGAGAAGGCCGAGACCGTCGCCACCCGCAAGGCCAGCCAGATCGCCCTGGAAGCGTTCACCAAGGCGCTGCCCGAGCTGCTGGGCGGCTCCGCGGACCTCACGGGCTCCAACCTCACCAACACCAGCAGCACGCCCGCGCTGCGCTTTGACGAGAGTGGAAAACCCAACGGCGGCCGCCACATCAACTACGGCGTCCGCGAGTTCGGCATGGCCGCGATCATGAACGGCGTGGCGCTGCACGGCGGCTACATCCCCTACGGCGGCACCTTCCTGACCTTCAGCGACTACAGCCGCAACGCCATCCGCATGGCCGCGCTGATGAAGACGCGCGTGGTGCACGTGTTCACGCACGACTCCATCGGCCTGGGCGAAGACGGCCCCACCCACCAGAGCGTGGAGCACGCCGCCTCGCTGCGCCTGATCCCCAACCTGGACGTGTGGCGCCCGGCCGACACGGCCGAGACGGCGGTGGCCTGGAGCTGCGCGCTGCTCAACAAGACGCGCCCCTCCGCGCTGCTGCTGAGCCGCCAGAACCTGCCGTACCTGCCCAAGGCCGGCCTGGACGAGATCGCCAAGGGCGCCTACGTGCTGGCCGAGCCCAGCGAAGTGGGCCTGAAGAAGAAGGCGCAGGCCGTGATCGTGGCCACGGGCAGCGAGGTGGCCCTGGCGCTGAACGCGCAGCAGCAGCTCGCCGTGGCCGGCATCGCCGTGCGCGTGGTCTCGGTGCCCAGCACCACCACGTTCGATCGCCAGAGCCGCGCCTACAAGACGTCCGTGCTGCCCGAAGGCCTGCCGCGCATCGCCGTGGAGGCGGGCGTGACCGACTTCTGGTGGAAGTACGGCTGCGCCGCCGTGGTGGGCATCGACACCTACGGCGAGAGCGCGCCGGCGGGCGTGCTGTTCAAGCACTTCGGCTTCACCGCCGAGAACGTGGCCGCCACCGTGCGCGCCGTGCTCGGCAAGAAGTGATCGTTTAGTTGGCCTGCGCCGCCCGCGGGCGGCGGCGCCGGGCGGTTGGTTTTTTTCAGCAGGAGACTTTCGAGATGACCATCAAGATCGGTATCAATGGTTTCGGCCGCATCGGCCGCATGGTGTTCCGTGCCGCGGTGCAGAACTTCAACGACATCGAGGTGGTCGGCATCAACGACCTGCTCGAACCCGACTACCTGGCCTACATGCTGAAGTACGACAGCGTGCACGGCCGCTTCAAGGGCGACGTGGCGGTGGAGGGCAGCAACCTCATCGTCAACGGCAAGACGATCCGCCTGACCGCCGTCAAGAACCCCGAAGAGCTCAAGTGGGACGAGATCGGCGCCGACATCGTCGTCGAGTCCACCGGCCTGTTCCTGACCAAGGAAACCGCCGAGAAGCACCTGAAGGCCGGCGCCAAGAAGGTGATCATGTCCGCGCCGTCCAAGGACGACACGCCCATGTTCGTCTACGGCGTCAACGACAAGACCTACGCCGGCCAGGCCATCATCTCCAACGCCTCGTGCACCACGAACTGCCTGGCGCCCGTGGCCAAGGTCCTGAACGACAAGTGGGGCATCAAGCGCGGCCTGATGACCACCGTGCACGCCGCCACTGCCACGCAAAAGACCGTGGACGGCCCGTCCAACAAGGACTGGCGCGGTGGCCGCGGCATCCTGGAAAACATCATTCCGTCCTCCACGGGTGCCGCCAAGGCCGTGGGCGTGGTCATCCCTGAGCTGAACAAGAAGCTCACCGGCATGTCCTTCCGCGTGCCCACCTCCGACGTGTCGGTGGTGGACCTGACGGTGGAGCTCAACGCCGAAGCCTCCTACGCCGAGATCTGCGCCGAGATGAAGGCCCAGAGCCAGGGCGCGCTCAAGGGCGTGCTGGGCTACACCGAGGACAAGGTCGTGGCCACGGACTTCCGCGGCGAGCCCTGCACCTCCGTGTTCGACGCCGAAGCCGGCATCGCCCTGGACAAGACCTTCTTGAAGGTCGTGGCCTGGTACGACAACGAGTGGGGCTACTCCAACAAGGTGCTGGACATGGTGCGCGTCGTGGCCGCCTGAGGCTGCCCACCCGCTGCCCGCGTCTTCGCGACGTGACGAAGCCGCCCCCCGGGGCGGCTTTTTCTTTTTTGGGCGCGGCCCCAAGGCGTCAGGCCATCAGTGCTGTTGCGCTGGTGCGCGCTGTCGCGAAGCCGCTGTTGGCGGCCCTATAGTGACCCGCTGCGACTGACTTCAGGACCACCATGAGGAAAGTGATGAACAACGCGGCGATGACCGCGACGGCGCTGGCGTTGCTGGGCTTCGGCGGCACGGCGTGGGCGGAATTGCCGGCTGCGGCCCTTGCGCCGGTGTTTAGGCCGCAGTTGGCCAACGGGCTGATCGTGCAATTGCGTGACGCGCCTACGCACGCGCAGGTGGCGCGTGAGCAGGCCCAGGCCGCTGACGGCCACAGCGCCCGAGGGCAGGCGCACCGCGAGCGGCTGCAGCACGTGCTGCAGGCCGCGTCGCTGGACCGCGCGACCATAGACGTGCCTTCGGCGCCGCGCATTGCGGACACGGGCAGTGCCTCGCAGGTGCTGCGCTTCGAACGCATGATGACCCTGGACGAGGCCCGCCGCCTGGCCAAGCGGCTGGCCGCCCGCGGCGACGTGCTTTGGGCCGAGCCCAACACGCTGGAGCGCCCGCAGCAAAGCACCTCGGTCAGCGACCCTTATTACTTCGCCAACGCCTCCAATTCGTTCAACACGGAAGGCCAGTGGTGGCTGTTTGGAGTGAATGGCGCCAGCGGCAGCGCCAAGGCCGACCGGCGCCGCGGCGTGCCGGACTTCCTGACGGCGTGGGGCACTTTCAACGGCTCCACCGCGGCAGCGGTGCCTGTGGCCGTGCTGGACACCGGCATCACGCCACACGCCGACCTCGCGGGCCACATAGGCACCGGCTACGACTTCGTGAGCACCGTGGCCTCAGCGGGTGACGGCGGTGGCCGCGACACGGACCCGACCGACCCGGGGGACTTCGTCAGCAGCGACGACCGCACCGCCAATCCCAATTTCTTCGCTTCCGATTGCGGTGCCACCAGCAGTTGGCACGGCACCAAGATCGCCGGGCTGATCGCCGCCCTGACCAACAACAACGCCGGCGTGGCCGGCGCCAACTGGAACGCCGTGGTGCTGCCCGTGCGCGTGGCGGGCAAGTGCGGGGCGGAGGTGGCCGACATCGTGGATGGCATCCGCTGGTCGGCGGGTTTGGAGCTCACGGGCTTCGCGGCGCAGAGCCTGCCGCGGGCACGCATCATCAACATCAGCTTCGGCGGCACCGCCGACTGCACCAGCACCGACGAGGGGCGGCTCTACCAGCAGGCCATAGACGCGGCGCGTGCCGTCGGTGCCGTGGTGGTGGCCGCCGCTGGCAACGAGCACACCGCGCCCACGCGCCCGGCCAACTGCAGCAACGTCATCGGTGTGGGCGCGCTCAACCGCGACGGCTTCAAGGCCACCTATTCCAATTTCGGCTCCTCGCTGGTGATTTCCACGGTGGGCGGCGATCCCACCGATTCCGGCAACTGGGGCAGTGCCTTGGGCGACAGCGGGCTGCTGACGACCAGCAACGGCGGCAGCACGACGGCGGGCAGTGCGACTTACGCCTCTGTGTTCGGCACCAGCTTCTCCGCGCCGCTGGTGTCCGCGGCCATCAGCCTGATGCTTGGGCGCAATGGGGCGCTCACGGCGGATCAGATCGTGGCCGGGCTGCAGGCCAGCGCACGGCCGCACGTGACTTCCACGGTGATGGCCCAGTGCTCCGACGCCAACCCCGGGCGCTGCATCTGCACGGAAGCCACCTGCGGCAAGGGCATCCTGGACGTGCCCCGCGCCCTGGCCTACGCCGCAGCGCCTTCCACCACGCTTTCGCCGGTGGCGGCGGCCAACATCGACAGCACGGACCTGACCAACGCGCACACCGCCAATACCCAGGACCGCAGCGCCAACCCCGTGGTGCCCACTACCCCGGCCGGCCCGTGCGGGCGCGACAACGTGTGCGCCGGCGCCATGCAGCCGGGCTGGCTGCTGGGCCTGCTGGCGGCCTCGGGGGCGCTGCTGTGTAGGCGCCGACGCCGCGCGGCGCAGTAAGGCGGGCCTGAGCCGGCGCGCTGCCCGGAAGGGCCGCGCGCCGCGCCATCACCTGCCCGTCAAGGGTCAGCTCTTGGCCGGCTTGCGGCAGCCGCGGAAGCCGCCGCGCAGGGCCGGCGTGGGCTCCATGCCGGCGATCATGGAGCGCACCTCGTCGGTCGGCCGCTCCACGCGCAGCAGCGTGGCCGCGGCTTCGCTGGTGGACACCACGCGCGCCTGGCGCGGGCCGCGCGCGTCCTGCAGGGCCGCCAGCGCCGCTTCGGCCTGCGAGGCCTGGGCGTGGCGGCTGAACACCAGGCCCGGCTCCAGCGCCGGCAGGTCGCGCGCGAGCTCGGCGCGCACGCCCTGCTTGCGCAGCTCGTCCAGGCGGCGCTGCGCGGCGCGCTGGTCCGACATCTTGCCCAGGTAGACCAGGTAGGCCGGCGCGGGCATGAGCGTCTGCCGGCGCCAGGTGCCCTTGGGCAGCGCGGCCAGCGCGGCTTCGGCCGCGGGCAGGGTTTGGGCGTCGAAGGGGCCGGCTTCCAGGCACACGGCGTTGAGCGCCGTCACCGCGCCGGACACCGCACCCTTGCCGCCGGCGGCGGTGGAGGCGCCCACGCCCGCGGCCACGGCGACAGCGGCGGCCGCGGCCGCCGCGGTGGAGACGGTCAGCGTCTCGTTGGAGGACGAGCCCTGGGACACCGCCGCCTTGCCGCCCTGCGCCGTCACGGCGGAGGCCGGGGCGGCCGAGGTACCGCGCGACGCGTTGGGCAGGCTGGACTCGTTCGCGTCCGGGGCGGCCGCGTCCGGCAGCACTTCCACGCTGTCGGGTTTGATCTGCTGTTCGAGGCGTGCGGGCTCGCGTTCGGTCTGGCCCGTGAAGTCGCCCAACAGCAGCCAGGCCAGCAAAATGAGGTTGAGCAGCAGCAGCGCCGCCGTGAGGCGGCGCGTCAGCACTGGTCGTCCGCCGCGGCTGCGGCCGGATCGGCCTGGCCGGACAGGCGCACGCTCACCTCGCCGCTGGACAGACGCTGCAGCCCTTGGGCCGTTTCCACCAGCAGCGCGCCGTCCTCGGCCACGCCGCGGGCCGTGCCTTCCAGCGCGGGGGCGGTGGTGGTCACGGGGCGGTCCAGCAGCAGGTCGCGCCGCGCGTAGCGCTCGGCAAACGGCTTGAAGCCTTCGCGCTCGTGCTGGCGCAGGGCTTCCACCAGCGCCAGCGCCACGCGGTGCAGCACGTCAGGCGGGGTGATGTCCACTTCCAACTCGTTCAGGCTGGCGAAGCCGTTGGCCACGTCGCGCACGGGCTGCGGGAGCAGGTTCAGGCCCACGCCGATGACGGCCATGCGCTGGCGGCCCACGGCCACGGTTTCGATCAGCACACCGCCGAGCTTGCGGCCGACGACGGCGGGGTCCAGGAGCCACAGGTCGTTGGGCCACTTCAGCGCGATGCGCGGCGCCTGGCCGGGGGCCAGCGGGTCCAGGGCGTCGGCCAGTGCCACGCCCACGCTCAGCGACAGGCCGGACCAGTCCGCGGGCTCGTAGGGCAGCGACAGCGAGAAGGTGAGCGAGGCGCCGGGCGTGGACTGCCAGTTGCGCCCAAGGCGGCCGCGGCCGCGCGTCTGGTGCTCGGCCACGAGCAGGCAGGGTTGCGTGTCGTCGGCGCGGCGGCCCAGCGGCGTGGGCGGCTCGCCGCGCGAGGGCAGCGCTTCAGGCGAGCGGTAGAGCGCACGCTCGTGGCGGCCGCCGCCGGACAGCCGCGCGCGTTCCAGCAGCCGGGTGTTGGTGGAGTCGGCATGCGCCACGACTTCGACGCAAAGCCCCGGCAGCAGCGGCTGCAACTGCCGCCACAGGGTTTCGGCTTGCCAGTGCAGGCGGGATTCGTTCATGACAGGCTTAACGGGTGGCAGGTCCGCTTCGTGGACCGGGCGTTTCAGCGTTTCTTCTTCTTGGGCGCGAGCATGGTGCCGCGGCATTCGTCGTGGCCGCAGTGGCAGGCGAAGCGCTTCTTGAGCGCGGCGGTGTAGCGCTCGTCGATGATCAGGCCGTAGTCGAAGAACAGCTCCTCGCCGGCCTGCAGCGGGCGCAGCGCCTTGATGAAGACGCGGCCCTCGTCCTCCTCGGCCTCGCAGTTGGGAACGCAGGCGTGGTTGATCCAGCGCGAGGCGTTGCCGCCGTGCCCGCCGTCTATCACGCGCTCGTCATCGACGTGGAAGTAGAAAGTGTGGTCAGGGTTGCTGGGGTCATGCGGGTGGCGGCGCAGCGCCTCTTCCCAGGTGATGACCTCGCCCTTGTATTCAAGAATGGTGTCGCCCTCGGCAATGGCTTGCAGGGCGAAAACGCCCTTGCCGTGCACGCCGGAGCGGCGCACCTGGATGCGGCGGCCACGGGCAGATTGGGGCTCGGCTTGCACGGAGGGCTTCATTCGGTACATTGATTTCATGGGCGCACGCATGCACGTGCGTGCGCGCGAGAGACACGGATTGTAGGCACGCAGGCCGCCCAAGTCGGCCTGCGGCCGTTTGAACAAGACACCATGAGCAAATCGCTGATCATTGCCGAGAAACCCAGCGTCGCGCAGGACATCGTGCGCGCGCTCACGCCCGTCGCGGGCAAGTTCGAAAAGCTCGCCGAGCACTTCGAGAACGACCGCTACGTGGTCACCTCCGCCGTGGGCCACCTGGTGGAGATCAAGGCGCCGGAGGCCTACGAGGTCAAGCGCGGCAAATGGAGCTTCAACCATCTGCCCGTCATACCGCCGCACTTCGAGCTGGCGCCCATAGACAAGGCCAAGTCGCGGCTCAACGCCGTGGTGAAGCTCGTCAAGCGCAAGGACGTCACCGAGCTGATCAACGCCTGTGACGCCGGGCGCGAGGGCGAGCTGATCTTCCGCCTCCTCGTCCAGTACGCCGCGGGCGACAAGAAGCCGATCGACAAGCCCGTGCGCCGCCTGTGGCTGCAGAGCATGACGCCGCAGGCCATCCGCGACGGCTTCGACAAGCTGCGCAGCGACGAGCAGATGCGCGGCCTGTCGGATGCCGCGCGCAGCCGCAGCGAGGCCGACTGGCTGGTGGGCATCAACGGCACGCGCGCCATGACGGCCTTCAACTCGCGCGACGGCGGCTTCTTCCTCACCACCGTGGGCCGGGTGCAGACGCCCACGCTGTCCATCGTGGTCGAGCGCGAAGAGAAGATCCGCAAGCACGTGGCACGTCCGTACTGGGAAGTGAAGGCCACCTTCGACGCCCAGGCCGGCCAGTACGAGGGCAAGTGGTTCGATCCCAAGTTCAAGAAGGACCCCAACGACGCCGAGACCCGCGCCGACCGGCTGTGGGACGAGGCCACGGCCCGCGCCATCGCCCAGGCCGTGCAGGGCCAGCCCGCCAGCGTCACCGAGGAGGCCAAGCCCAGCACGCAGAGCAGCCCGGGCCTGTACGACCTGACCACGCTGCAGCGCGAGGCCAACTCGCGCTTCGGCTTCTCGGCCAAGACGACGCTGTCCATCGCCCAGGCGCTGTACGAAAAGCACAAGGTGCTGACCTACCCGCGGACGGACTCGCGCTTCCTGCCCGAGGACTACGTCGACGTCGCGCTGGACACCTTCAACCTGATCGCCAACGAGGACCTGCCCGGCCCGCTGCGCGAGCTGAGCCTGCACGCGCGCAAGGCGCTCAACGAGGGCTACGTCAAGCCGACCAAGCGCGTCTTCGACAACGCCAAGGTGTCTGACCACTTCGCCATCATCCCGACCATGCAGGCGCCCAAGAGCCTGACCGAGATCGAGGCCAAGCTGTACGACCTGGTGGTCAAGCGCTTCATCGCCGTGTTCTACCCGGCGGCCGAGTTCATGGTCACGACGCGCATCAGCACCGTGAAGGCCGAGGGCAAGGAGCACCAGTTCCAGACCAACGGCAAGGTGCTGGTCAAGCCGGGCTGGCTGGCCGTCTACGGCCGCGAGGAACAGCAGGGCGACGCCTCGCTCGTCCCCGTGGACAAGGGCGAGATGGTGCGCACCGAGGCCGTGGACGTGCTCTCGCTCAAGACCAAGCCGCCCGCGCGCTACACCGAAGCCACGCTGCTGTCGGCCATGGAAGGCGCGGGCAAGCTGGTGGATGACGACGAGCTGCGCTCGGCCATGGCCGAGAAGGGCCTGGGCACGCCAGCCACGCGCGCGGCCATCATCGAAGGCCTCATCACCGAGAAGTACCTGCTGCGCGAGGGGCGCGAGCTCATCGCCACGGCCAAGGCTTTCCAGCTCATGACGCTGCTGCGCGGTCTGGCCGTGGAAGACCTGACCAAGCCTGAGCTCACCGGCAACTGGGAATACCAGCTCTCGCAGATGGAGCACGGCAAGCTCAAGCGCGAGGAGTTCATGGCGGCCATCGCGGCCATGGCCGAGCGCATCGTGCGCAAGGCCAAGGAGTACGACCGCGACACCATTCCCGGCGACTACGTCACCCTCTCCGTGCCTTGCCCCAACTGCGGCGGCGTGATCAAGGAGAACTACCGGCGCTTCAGCTGCGTGGGCCGCAACGGCGGCGCGGCCGGCCAGGCCGAGGGCGCGGGCTGCGGCTTCAGCATCACCAAGATCCCGGCCGGGCGCAGCTTCGAGCTCAACGAGGTCGAGCACTTGTTGCGCGAGCACCATATCGGCCCGCTGGAAGGCTTCCGCTCCAAGGCCGGCTGGCCGTTCACGGCCGAGCTCAGGCTCGTGCGCGACGAGGAGCTGCACAACTGGAAGATGGAGTTCGACTTCGGCGAGGACGCCAAGAAGGCCGAGGAGGGCGGCGAGGACGTGGACTTCAGCGAGCAGGAGAGCGTGGGCAGCTGTCCCAAGTGCAAGGGCCACATCTACGAGCACGGCGTCAACTACGTGTGCGAGCACGCCGTGGGCGCGCACGTGAGCTGCGACTTCAAGACCGGCAAGGTCATCCTGCAGCAGCCCGTCTCGCGCGAGCAGATGGCCAAGCTGCTGGCCACGGGCAAGACCGACTTGCTGGACGGCTTCGTCTCCAACAAGACGCGGCGCAAGTTCAAGGCCTTCCTGACCTACGACAAGAAGGAAGGCAAGGTCGGCTTCGAGTTCGAGCCCCGCGCGGCCAAGGTGCCGGCCAAGAAGGCGGCGCGCAAGGTGGCAGCGGAGTAAGCCGGCATACAGCGCTGAAAACGGCAGCGGCCGGCGGGTGGTGAGCCCGCCGGCCGCTTTTTCATGGGCGCGTCTCAGGCGCCCATCAATACTTGCTCAGGCCTGGCCCGCCGCCACGAAATGCGGGTTGTCGAAGCCCGGCTTGCCGTAGGTGAGCGGCGCGCCGTTGTCCACGCGGCTGACGCTGCCGCCGGCGGCGGCCAGCACGGCGTGGCCGGCGGCGATGTCCCATTCCATGGTGCGGCCCAAGCGCGGGTAGAGGTCCGCTTCGCCAGCGGCCACCAGGCACAGCTTCAGCGACGAGCCCGCGCTGCGGAACTCGGCCACCTTGCGGCCGTTGAGGAAGGCGTTCATCGCGTCCGCGTCGCCGTGCGAGCGGCTGCCCACCACCGTCAGCCCCTCGTCCGGCACCGCGCGCACCTGGATGGCTTGGCGCTGGCCGGCGTGCTCCATGTAGGCACCCAGGCCCTGGGCGCCGGCGTAGAGCTTGTCCAGCGCCGGGGTGTAGACCACGCCCATCACCGGCTGCCCCTGGCGCACCAGCGCCACGTTGACGGTGAACTCGCCGTTGCGGCTGATGAACTCCTTGGTGCCGTCCAGCGGATCGACCAGCCAGAACTGGTCCTCCACCGCCTCCGGCACGCCGCCGGCGGCCACGGCCTCTTCGGCCACCACGGGAATGCCGGGGAAGAGCTTGGCCAGGCCCTTGAGCAGCAGCGCCTCGGCCTTCTCGTCGGCCTCGGTGACGGGGGACGCGTCGTTCTTGCCGCGCACGGCGAAGTCGGTGGCGTAGATGTCCATGATCAGCGCGCCGGCGTCACGCGTGAGCTTGGCGATGGCGTCCAGACCGGCGGCGGACAAGGGTTCCAGGGGCTGGGAAGAGGTCATGCAGGTCGCTCCAAGCGGACGTGATTAGGGGGAAACGCGAATCTACGTCCCACCTTGCGGGCTTCAGGCCCGGTACCTGCGGGATGCGCTCCCCACCCGTCTCGGGGCTACCGCCCGCGCCCGCATACTCGCGCCCCCATGCCCGACTCCGTGCTCGACAAGCTCCCGGCCCTGTTCGCCACCGTGCTGCTGGGCTGGGCCGCGGCCCGCTTCGGCTGGCTCACCGATGGGCGCCCCGGCGCGGCCGGCGCACCGGCCGGTGCCGACCCGGCCCGCGTGCTCTCGGCCGCGGCGCAATACCTCTTCATTCCCGCGCTGCTGTTTCGCGCCATGGCGCGGCTGGATTTCGAGCACATGCCCTGGCGGGTGCTCATGGCCTTCTACGGGCCGCTGCTGGTGATGGTGCTGGGCGTTTACGCCGTGCAGCGCTGGCGGCTGCACCGGGGTGAGGGCATGGCGGTGTCCACCGGCACGGCGGCGGTGCCGGCCACGCGGGCGGTGACGGCCGGCTTCGGCAACTCGGTGCAGGTGGGGGTGCCGGTGATCGCCGCGCTCTACGGCGACGCGGGCCTGGCCATGCACGTGGCCATCGTCAGCCTGCACGCGCTCATCCTGCTCACGCTCCTGACCGTGCTGGCCGAGATGGAGCTGGCGCGCGTGCGCATGCGCCGCGCCTCCGGCGGCGGCTCCATCGGCGCCACCGTGCGCGCGACGGTGCGGGCCACGCTGATCCACCCCGTGGTGCTGCCCGTGCTGGCGGGCCTCACGTGGAACCTGGTCGGCTGGCCGCTGCCGCGGGCGCTGGACGAGTGGCTGCAACTGCTGGGCAGCGCCGTGGCGCCGCTGTGCCTGCTGCTCATCGGCCTGTCGCTTGGGCGGCAAAGCCTGCACGGCACGCTGCGCGGGGTGGCGTCGGTGGGGCTGTTGAAGATGCTGCTGCTGCCCACGCTGGTGCTGCTCACGGGCCACTTCGTGTTCCGGCTGGAGCCGCTGGCGCTGTCGGTGGTGGTGATGGCCGGCGCGCTGCCGCCGGGCAGCAACGCGCTCATCTTTGCCCAGCGCTACCGCACGCTGGAGACGGAAACGGCCGCCGCCACGCTGCTGTGCACGCTGGCCTTCGCGGTCACGGCGCCGCTGTGGGCCCTGGTGGTGGCGCGGATCTGAGCCCAGGCGCGGCGCGTGCGTCCGCCGCGGATGCGGGCAGGCGCCATACCCCATCCCGCGGAACCGGGGAAGGCTTGCGCCACAATCCCGCGCATGACTGCGCCCACCGATCTTGATGCCTTGATGACCCGCTTGGGCCGCGCCGCGCGCGCCGCCGCCACCGCCATGGCCGCCGCGCCGGTGGCGGCCAAGGACCGCGCCCTGCGCAACCTGGCCGCGCTGCTGCGCGCCCAAACCCCGGCGCTGCAGGCCGACAACGCCCGCGACATCGCCGCCGCCGAGGCCAACGGCCTGTCCGCCCCCATGGTCGATCGCCTGCGCCTAACCCCGAAGGTGCTGGAGACGGTGGCCGAAGGCTGCGAGCAGATCGCCGCCATGCCGGACCCCATCGGCGAGATCACCGACGTGAAGCGGCGTCCCACCGGCATCA
This sequence comes from Azohydromonas lata NBRC 102462, assembly GCF_001571085.1. Classification (GTDB taxonomy): domain Bacteria; phylum Pseudomonadota; class Gammaproteobacteria; order Burkholderiales; family Burkholderiaceae_C; genus Azohydromonas; species Azohydromonas lata. The sequence continues at coordinate 53,368 of NZ_BCTC01000001.1, read as the reverse complement.
GCGTGGGCCGCATGCGCGTGCCGCTGGGCGTGTTCGGGATGATTTACGAGAGCCGGCCCAACGTGACCATCGAGGCCGCCTCGCTGGCCATCAAGAGCGGCAACGCCTGCATCCTGCGCGGCGGCTCCGAGGCCATCCACTCCAACATCGCCCTGTGGAAGCTCGTCCAGCAGGCCCTCAGCGACGCCGGCCTGCCCGCCGAGGCGGTGCAGCTCGTCGAGACCACCGACCGCGCCGCCGTGGGCAAGCTCATCGCCATGCCGGAGTTCGTGGACGTGATCATTCCGCGCGGCGGCAAGGGCCTCATCGAGCGCATCGCCAGCGAGGCGCGCGTGCCCGTCATCAAGCACCTGGACGGCAACTGCCACACCTACGTGGACGCCGAGGTGGACCTGGAGCAGGCCCTGGTCGTCACCGACAACGCCAAGACCCAGAAGTACAGCCCCTGCAACGCCACCGAGTCGCTGCTGGTCCACGCGGCGCAGGCCGCGGCCTTCCTGCCCCGCATAGGCGCCGTGTTCGCCGGCAAGGGCGTGGAGATGCGCTGCTGCCCGGCGTCCAAGGCGATCCTGTCGGACGTGCCGGGCGCCCAACTGGCCGATGCCACCGAGGAGGACTGGTCCACCGAGTACCTCGCGCCCGTGATCAGCGTGAAGGTGGTTCAAACGCTGGACGAGGCCATCGCCCACATCAACCGCTACGGCTCGCACCACACAGACGCCATCCTCACCACGAACCACCCCAACGCCATGCGCTTCCTGCGCGAGGTGGATTCGGCCAGCGTCATGGTCAACGCCAGCACGCGCTTTGCCGACGGCTTCGAGTACGGCCTGGGCGCGGAGATCGGCATCAGCACAGATAAATTCCATGCGCGCGGGCCGGTTGGGCTGGAGGGGCTGACGTCGCTGAAATGGGTCGTCCTGGGCCAGGGCGAGGTGCGGACCTGAGCGTGGCGGCCATGGACGCGCGCAAGGCCCTGGTGCTGTTCTCCGGCGGCCAGGATTCCACCGCCTGCCTCGCCTGGGCGCTCGGCCGCTTCAGCGTGGTCGAGACCCTGGGTTTCGATTACGGCCAGCGCCACCGCATCGAGCTGGACTGCCGGCTGCGCGTGCGCGACGAGATCCGCGCCGCCTTCCCCGAATGGGGCGCACGCCTGGGCGAGGACCATGTGCTGGACCTCTCGCTGCTGGGCCAGATCTCCGACACCGCGCTCACCAGCGAGCGGGCGATCGAGATGCAGGCCAACGGGCTGCCCAACACCTTCGTGCCCGGCCGCAACCTGCTGTTCCTGAACTTCGCCGCCGCGCTGGCCTACCGGCGGGGCGCGAGCGTGCTGGTGGGCGGCATGTGCGAGACGGACTACTCCGGCTACCCCGACTGCCGCGACAACACGCTCAAGGCGCTGCAGGTGGCGCTCTCGCTTGGGCTGGACGCGCCCATGACGGTGGAGACGCCGCTGATGTTCCTCACCAAGGCGCAGACCTGGGCGCTGACGCAGCGCCTGGGCGGCGACGCGCTCAACGCGCTGATCGTGGAGCACACCCACACCTGCTACCTGGGCGAGCGCGGCGAGCGCCACGACTGGGGCCATGGCTGCGGCCAGTGCCCGGCCTGCGCGCTGCGCCGCCAGGGCTTCGAGGCCTGGCGCCAGGGCGGGGCGGCGGCGGAGCTGCCGCTGTGAGCTGGGAGACTGTCGCCGAGTTCGTGGCGGCGGTCCTGTCGCATTACTGGCTGGGCCTGATGGCCGCCGTGGCGGTGCTGTGGATGTTGGGCGCCCACAACCGGCTCATGCGCCACCGCGCCGCCATCGTGGCGGCCTGGGGCCAGTTGGACGAGCAGATGAAGCGCCGCCGCGAGGTGCTGCCCCCGCTGGTGGACGCCCTGCGCGAGCCGCTGGCCGCCGAGGCGCCGGCGCTGGACGCCGTGCTGGAGGCGCAGGCCCAGCTGCAGCGCGCGGTGGACGCCCTGAAGCCGCTGGCGGCCAAGTCGCTGGCCGAGGTGCTGCATGCCGAGAGCCGGCTGACCTCGGCGCAGACGCGGCTCAAGGCGCTGCTGGAACAGCACCCCGAGTTGGTCCAGCGCGAGGACATCGCCGGCTGGATGCAGACGCTCAAGGACGTGCAGACGCGCAAGGACGTGGCCCGCCACGTCTTCAACGACGCCGTGAACGCCTACAACCAAGCGCTGCTGCAGTACCCGACGCGCTTGTTGAAACCCCTGTTCGGCCTGCGCACGGCCGTGACGCTGTGAGCCGTCCACTTCATTCCCCGACTGTCCGGCGCGCCGCCCTGGCCGCGGCGGTGCTGCTGGCGGCTGCCGCCGGGCCCGTGTGGGCGCAGGACGCCGCCGCACCGTCCACGGCACCCGCCGCCGCGCTGCACCGCCATGCCCTGGCCGCGACCTGCGCCGCCTGCCACGGCACGGATGGACGCGCTCCCGCCGGCTCGGCCATGCCCTCGCTGGCCGGGCGTCCGGCGCCCTGGCTGGTCGAACAGATGCTGGCTTTCAAAAAGGGCGAGCGCCCCGCCACCGTGATGCACCAGATCGCCCGCGGCTACAGCGAGACGCAGATCGCGCAGATCGCCGCCTTCTTCGCGGCGCAGCAGCCATGAGCCGGCGCGCTGACGCGTCCCGCCGCCGCTGGCTGCAGGCGGCCGGTGCGGCCGGGCTGCTGCAACTGGCCGGCTGCGCGGGCACGCCGTCCGCAGCCCCGTCTTCATCCCAGGCGTCCGCCCTGTCGCGCGCCCGCGTGCTGGTGGTGGGCGGCGGCTGGGGCGGGGCGACCGCGGCGCGCTACCTGCGCCTGTTCTCCGATGGCCAGCTCCCGGTGACGCTGGTGGAGCCGGACGCCGCGCTGGTGAGCTGCCCGCAAAGCAACCTGGTGCTGGCCGGCCACCGCACGCTCGCCGACCTGACGTTCGGCTATGACGCCCTGGAGCGCCTGGGCGTGCGCCGCGTGCGCGACCGCGTCGTGGCCCTGGACTTCGACCGCCGCGAAGCCCGGCTGGCCTCCGGCGGGCGGCTTGGGTGGGACAAGCTGATCCTGTCCCCCGGCGTGGAGCTGATGCGCGAGCGCGTGGACGGTTTGCAGGCAGCCCACGCCGCCGGCCGCGTGCTGCAGGCGTGGAAGGCTGGCCCGGAGACCGCCGCCCTGCGCGCACAACTGGAGGCCATGCCCAACGGCGGCGTCTATGTGCTGACCGTGCCGCTGGCCCCCTTCCGCTGCCCGCCCGGCCCCTACGAGCGCGCCTGCCTGGTGGCGGACTACTTCAAGCGGATGAAACCCAAGTCCAAGGTGCTGGTGTTCGACGCCAATCCCGAGCCGGTGAGCAAGGCGGCGCTGTTCAAGGCGGTGTGGGCGAATCAATACGCCGGCATCGTGGACTACCGGCCCAACTTCAAGGCGGTGGGCGTGTCGGCGGACGGCCGCGAGGTGGAGTTCGAGCTGGGCGAGCGCGAGCGCGCCGACGTGCTCAACGTGCTGCCGGACATGCGCGCGGGCGACATCGCGGCGCAAAGCGGGCTGGCCAAGGCCAACGGCCGCTGGTGCGAGGTCGATTTCCTGGACTTCAGCGCCAAAGACCTGCCCAAGTCGGCCGGCGTGCACCTGTTGGGCGACGCACTGCTGGCCGCGCCGCTCATGCCCAAGAGCGCCCACATGGCCAACGCGCACGCCAAGGTGGCGGCGGCGGCCGTGGTGGCGTCGCTGGCGGGCTGGGAACTGAACCCCGCGCCGGTGCTGACCAACACCTGCTACTCCTGGGTGGACGGCTCACACGCCATCCACGTCGCCAGCGTGCACGGGTGGAACGCGCCGCAGCGCACGTTCACGGTGGTGCCGGGCGGCAGCGGCGTGTCGGTTGGGCCCAGCGAGGCGGAGGCCCACTACGCGGCGGGGTGGATCGAAAGTATGCGGGGAGAGGCCGTAGGCCGTTGAAATTGTTGGACCGCCAGAAAATCCAGGCTTGAAAACAATGAAAAAGAACTTTGAAGCTTTACTGATGGCTGCAGCCCTGGGGATACTCGCCGGTCCAGCGTTGGCGGCCGATGCGCCGCCCAAGGTCACGAATTACTCGATGAAAGAAGGGGCCGAGCTTTCATCGTGGTCCCATCCCGTGCACGACGTGCTGAAGAAATACGGCGTGGTCTTGAAATCAGTGACCGTCAAGGATAACTACGCCACGTTTGGCGTGAAGTTCCCGTTCGATCCGTCCACCGGGCCGAATGGCAAAAAGCTGCATGAGCTGCTGTTCGAAATATTGAAGGCCAATGGGTGGTGGGATTATGCGATTCGGGGTGAGGGCGATGGGGCGGGGTTTGAGGTGCAGTGGGACAAGCAGAAGAAACTGATGACCATCGACTCGCTTTAGATACTGCCTGCGTCCCGCGGTTGACGAAGTGACTTCGCTGCATCAAAGCGGCGTCGCCCTGATTTCAGAAAATATTCACGGCCCAACCACCGCCGCCGTACAAGCCAGTTCCTCAAACAAGGCCAGCACGACTTTCCCCGACATGTTGTAGGGGTCCAGCGCCGCAGTCTCCGAATACTTCAAAAGCAGCGAAGGATTCAGCCGCGCCAGATTCACCTGCCCCATGGACCACCCCGTGAACCGCCGCTCGGTGGTCTCCTCGTAGGCCAGCAATTGCACGTCCTCGTGCCGGGGGTCCTTGACGATGGCGTTGTAGAGGCGATTCACCGCCGCCCGCCCGCCTTCAAGCACTTGCACGAACAAACCCGTTTCCGTGCAGCACAAAACCCCGGTCACGCCCAATGCCGGGTTATGCGCCTTGGATTGCCGGACGATGGCGTGCACGGTTTCCGCATCAAACCCGTCCTTGGCTCGGCTCACGTACATCAGGCGTACCAGCATGGGTCTTGCTCCGGTCTGAAAATGATTTGAAAACGCTCGAAGGGTCAATCGATCAGAAATTGTTCTTGCGGCTCAGCAGCGACAAGAACTCGCGCCGCAGGCTGGGGTCTTTCAGGAAGGCGCCGCGCATCACCGAGTTGGTCATGACGGATTCGTCGTCCTTCACGCCGCGCCAGTGCATGCAGAAATGGTCGGCTTCCATCACCAAGGCCAAGCCGTCGGGCTTCACCCGCTCCTGCAATTCATTGGCCAGCATGGTCACGGCCTCTTCCTGGATTTGCGGGCGGCTCATGATCCACTCGCACAGGCGGGCATATTTGGACAGCCCAATCAGGTTCGAATGCTCGTTGGGCAATATGCCCACCCACACGCGGCCCAATATGGGGCACAAATGGTGCGAGCACGCGCTGCGGACTTTTATCGGGCCCACGATCATCAATTCGTTGAGCCGCTCGGCATTGGGAAACTCGGTGACCTTGGGCACCGGGACATAACGGCCGCGGAAAACCTCGTCCACGAACATCTTGGCCACGCGCTGCGCGGTGTCGTTGGTGTTGTGGTCGTTGTCGGTATCGATCACCAGCGAGCGCAGCACCTGCTTCAAATGGCCTTCCACCTCGGCCTTGATCTCGGCAATTTCTCCCTCCTCGATGAAGGCGGAGATGTTGTCGTTGGCGTGGAAGCGTCGGCCGGCCATCTCCAGGCGGCGCCGGATGCGTTCGGAGGCGCTGGCGTCCAGGATGTCGTTGACGGGTTGCGGGGTGTTCATGGCAGCGGTTTGTTTTGAGCAGACTCGCGATCAGGGGATTGTCGCGGCGCGCAACAGTAACCGCTCGCGCCTTTCCCTGTCCGATGCGGGCTTGCCCGCGCGCAGCGGCCTTTTGCCGCGCCACTGGCGCGCGGCGCGATCCCGCGCGGGCAAGGGCGGGGCAGGGCGGGTCTAGACTGCGCGCCCAATGTCGTCCTCCCCCACTTCCCTGCCGCTGGCGCGCCTGCTGGAGCACGCGGCCGATGCGCTGGCCGCCGTGCGCGCCGGGCGCTCGCTCACCGACGTGCTCGCCGCCGTCCCGTCCGACGCCCGCGCCGGCACCCAGGCCCTGAGCTTCGAGACGCTGCGCCGCTTGGGCGCGGCCACTGCCGTGCGCGGGCGCCTCGCGCCCAAGTCCCCGCCGCCGCCGGTGGACGCGCTGCTCATCACCGCGCTGGCCCTGCTGTGGCCGCCGGAGGTCTACGCGCCCCACGTGCTGGTGGACCAGGCCGTCAAGGCCGTGCGCCGGCGCAGCCCCAATTCGGCCGGCTTCGTCAACGCCGTGCTGCGCCGCTTCCTGCGCGAGCGCGACCAGCTCGTCGCCGCGTTGCAGTCCGACCCCGTGGCCGCCTACAGCCATCCCGGCTGGTGGATAGACCGGGTCAAGAAGGATTGGCCGCAGGACTGGAGCCGCCTGCTGCAGGCCGCCAACGAGCGCCCGCCCATGACGCTGCGGGTGAATGCCCGCCGCGGCGACGCCGCCGGCTACGTGCAGCGCCTGGCGGACGCCGGGCTGCCCGCGCGCGTCGTCGGCCCCCAGGCCGTGCTGCTGGAGCAGCCCGTGGCCGTGCACCAGTTGCCCGGCTTCGCGCAGGGCGACGTCTCCGTGCAGGATTCATCTGCGCAGCTCGCTGCGCCGCTGCTGCTGGGTGTGGGCGTGCCCGGCTGCGAGCCCCTGCCCGCCAGCGCCCGCGTGCTCGACGCCTGCGCCGCCCCCGGCGGCAAGACCGCCCACCTGCTGGAGCTGGCCGACCTGGACGTGCTGGCCCTGGACGCCGACCCGCAGCGCCTGCCCCGCGTGCAGGACACCCTGCAGCGCATCGGCGCGACGGCCGAGCTCAAGGCCGCCGACGGCCGCCGCGTGCAGGACTGGTGGGACGGCAGGTCCTTCGACGCCATCCTGCTGGACGCGCCCTGCAGCGCTTCCGGCATCGTGCGCCGCCACCCGGACGTGCGCTGGCTGCGCCGCCCGGCCGACATCGCCCAGCTCGCCAAGACGCAGGCCGAGCTGCTGGAGGCGCTGTGGCCGCTGCTCAAGCCGGGCGGGCGGCTGGTCTACGCCACCTGCTCGCTGTTCAAGGCCGAGGGGCAGGGCCAGGTCGATGCGTTTTTGCAACGCCACGGCGGCAGCGGCGCCCGGCTGGACGCGGCCTCGCCCGGCCACGTGCTGCCCCTGGCCGACAATGAGTCACCGGCCCAAGTCCCGCCCGGGGACGGCTTCTATTACGCGCTGCTGCACAAGTCTTGATCCCGCTGACCGCCGTCCGTGTCGCCGCTGCCGCCGTCACGTCGCTCGCCACGTCGCTTTGCCGCGCCCGCGCGCCCTCGCTGCGCCGGCGCGCGCTGCTGGCCGCCGTGCCGGTGCTGCTGGCGCCCGCGCTGCTGCAGGCCAACACCGGTGCCAGCGCGCTGGAGCTGCAGGAGCTGGCCGTGCGGCGGGCCGCCGACGGGGCGCTGGTGCTGGACTACGCGCTGCGCGTGTCGCTGCCGCGCGCCGTGGAGGACGCGCTGCAGCGCGGCGTGCCGCTCTACTTCGAGACCGAGGCCGCCGTGTACCGGCCGCGCTGGTACTGGCGCGACGAGCGCGTGGCGCGGCAGTCGCGGCTGTGGCGGCTGTCTTACCAGCCGCTCACCGAGAGCTACCGCGTCAGCCTGGGTGGGCTGCACCAGGGCTACCCCACGCTGGCCGAGGCCATGGCCTCCATGACGCGCACCGCGCGCTGGCGCATCGCCGAGCCGCAGCAGCTCGACACCGACGAGCTGCGCTACTACGTCGAATGGCGCTGGCGGCTGGACACCTCGCAACTGCCGCGGCCCATGCAGCTGGGCATAGGCAACCAGGCCGACTGGGTGCTCAGCATCGAGCGCCTGCTGCGCCCGGAGCCCTGAGGCGGCTGCGGCACCTCGGCGCAACGGCAACACGGCGGCAGCCCACAGGCATCACGGGACACATGACATGAGCAGCAAGGCACGGCGCACCAGCGTGCTGGTTGGGCTGGTGGCCCTCATCGGCGTGGCGCTGGTGGCGGGTTTCGTCCTGACGCTGACCAGTGGCGCCGATCCGGGCGACCCGGACGGCTTCTACGAGCGGCACTGGGTCCTGCTCTTCGGCGCCAACCTGGCGGTGCTGGTGCTGCTGACGGCCACCATCATGGTCGCCGCCGTGCGCCTGGCGCTGCGCGTGCGCCGCGGCAAGTTCGGCAGCAAGCTGCTTTTGAAACTCGCGGGCATCTTCGCCCTGGTGGGCCTGCTGCCCGGGGCGCTGGTCTACACGGTGAGCTACCAGTTCGTCACGCGCAGCATAGAAATCTGGTTCGACGCCCGCGTGGAGAACGCCCTCAACGCCGGCCTGGCGCTTGGGCGCCTCACGCTGGACGCGCAGCAGGCCGACCTGGCGGCCAAGACGCAGTTCGCCGCCGAGCACCTGGCCGACACGCCGGGCGTGCCCATGGCGCTGTCGCTGGAGCGCGCGCGCGAACAGCTCGCGGCGCAGACGGTGGCGCTGGTGAGCCCCTCCGGCCAGGTGCTGCTGAGCGTGGGCGGCGAGGCCCACAACGCCATCGTCCCGGCGCGGCCCAGCGCGACGCTGCTGCGCCAGGCCCGCGGCGCCCGCGTGGCCAGCCAGATCGAGGGCCTGGACGACGAAGGCGTCGCCGGCGCGCCGCCGGCACTGGTGCGGGCATTGGCGCTCGTGCCGCGCACCGACATCACCCTCGCCGGCGAAGACCGTCTGCTGCTGGCCGTGCGGCCGCTGCCGCCCAACCTCACCGCCCAAGCCCTGGCCGTGCAGGCCGCCTACCGCGAGTACCAGCAGCGCGCCTTGGCCCGCGAGGGGCTGCGGCGCATGTACATCGGCACGCTCACGCTCACGCTCATCCTGGCCGTGTTCGGCGCCGTGCTGCTGGCCGCGGCGCTGGGCCAGCAGCTCGCCCGCCCGCTGCTGCTGCTGGCCGAGGGCGTGCGCCAAGTGGCCGCGGGGGACCTCACGGCCAAGCCCGTGTTCGCCTCGCGCGACGAGTTGGGCGGCCTCACGCGCTCCTTCGCCGACATGACGCAGCAACTGGCCGAGGCCCGCGCCCAGGCGCACGCCAGCGTCACGCAACTGCAGCGCGCCCGCTCGCACCTGCAGACCATCCTGGACAACATGACCGCCGGCGTGATCGTGTTCGACGAGCAGCGCCGCATCGACACCGTCAACCCCGGCGCCACGCGCATCCTCAAGGCCCCGCTGGAGGCCTGTCGCGGCCTGCGGCTGGAGGACGTGCCGGGGCTGCAGGAGTTCGGCCAGGCGCTGTGGCAGCGCTTTGAGCTGCTGGCCGAAAGCCCCGAGGCCGGCGAGCGCGGCCAGTGGCAGGACGCCTTCGAGCGCCGCGACCCCGCCGCCGCCGACAGGCCGGAGCAGCCCGACGTCCAGACGCTGCTGGTGCGCGGCGCCACGCTGCCGCAGGAGGCGCGGCTGGTGGTGTTCGACGACATCTCCGAAGTCGTCTCCGCGCAGCGCTCGGCCGCTTGGGCCGAGGTGGCGCGGCGCCTGGCGCACGAGATCAAGAACCCGCTCACGCCCATACAGCTCTCGGCCGAGCGGCTGCAGCACCGGCTGGAATCCAAGCTGGAGGGCAACGACCAGTCGCTGCTGGTGCGCGCCGTGGCCACCATCGTCACGCAGGTGCAGGCGATGAAGCAGCTCGTCAACGAGTTCCGCGACTACGCGCGGCTGCCCTCGGCGCGGCTGGCGCCGCTGGACCTCAATGCGCTGGTGGCCGAGGTGCTGGGCCTGTACGGCCACGCGGTGGAGCAGGGGCGGCTGGTGGTGCAGTGCGCGCCGGGGCTGCCTTGGATTCAGGGCGACGCCACGCAGTTGCGCCAGGTGGTGCACAACCTGCTGCAAAACGCCCTGGACGCCGTGGCCGAGCGGGCCGAAGGCAAGGTGCAGATCGTCACCGACGTGCAGCTCGGCGAGCAGGGCGAGCCGCGCGGGGTGCGGCTGCGCATCCTGGACAACGGGCCCGGCTTTGCCGACAAGGTGCTCAAGCGCGCCTTCGAGCCCTACGTCACGACCAAGACCAAGGGCACGGGGCTTGGGCTGGCGGTGGTCAAGAAAATTGCCGACGAGCACGGCGCACGGGTGCGCATTGCCAACCGCGCGGGCGGCGATGCGCCCGGCGCCGCGGCGGGCGGGGCGCAAGTGACGCTATCATTTTCGAATCTCGCCGCTGCGTCCGCTGCGCTCGCCGCCGCCGCATCGGCCCCTCTCCCGCCGGCCACCTGACGGCCGAGCGCACTGAGCATCCATGGCGACCATCCTTGTAGTTGACGACGAACTGGGCATACGCGCCCTGCTGTCGGAAATCCTGACGGACGAAGGGCACAGCGTGGAGCTGGCCGAAAACGCCGCCCAGGCGCGCGCATTGCGCGAGCAGGTGCGTCCCGACCTCGTGCTGCTGGACATCTGGATGCCGGACGTGGACGGCATCACGCTGCTCAAGGAATGGGGCAGCAACGGCCAGCTCTCCATGCCCGTGATCATGATGAGCGGCCACGGCACCATAGACACGGCCGTGGAGGCCACGCGCTTTGGCGCGATGGCCTTCCTGGAAAAGCCCATCACGCTGCAAAAGCTGCTGCGCGCGGTGGAGCAGGGCCTGACCAAGCCCACGCCGGGCCAGGGCGGTGCCAACCCGGCGGCGCCGCTGGACGCGGTGGGCGACAACGGCAGCTTCGGCCATGCCGTGCCGCCGCTGAACCTGAGCGGCGTGCTCAACAGCGAGCACAGCTTCGAGCTCGACCGCCCGCTGCGCGAGGCGCGCGACGCCTTCGAGAAGACCTACTTCGAGTTCCACTTGGCCAAGGAGAACGGCTCCATGACCCGCGTGGCCGAGAAGACGGGCCTGGAGCGCACGCACCTCTACCGCAAGCTCAAGCAGTTGGGCGTGGACCTCACGCGCAACAAGCGCGGCGGGGCCTGAAGCGGCGCCTCTTTCGGCGTCCTCCAATCTTTTTAAGCAGATTCATCACTCAGGGCTTGGAAATTTCAAAAAGCCTTGCTAGAATGCGCAGCTTCACGGCCAAGTAGCTCAGTTGGTAGAGCAGCGGATTGAAAATCCGCGTGTCGGTGGTTCGATTCCGCCCTTGGCCACCAAACAAAGAGAAAGCCCCGCGCAGCGATGCACGGGGCTTTTTTCTTGATGCCATCGACGACACATCACTGGCGCATTGCGGCCCAAGCGCTGTCTTGCCCAAAGCACTGCTGGTGCCAGCCGGTGGGCATGGCACGCCGCTACGCAGTGACCACAGCCGCGCCGGGAAAGTCGTCGGACAACAATCGGCTTCCCGCATTTCCGCTTCCGGCGGCCCCCAGGCGTTGCGCCGGCAACGTTGCGCCCGCCCGGCTGCCGCAGTTCCCCGCATGACCCTGCTCGATGGCCTGACCCTGTACCTGCGCGTGGCCGCGCTGCTCCTGCCCGTGGTGGCCTGCGCCGCGGTGGGGTCGTACTGGGCCTGGAAGAAAAAGCCGTTCCCGGCCGAGTTCATCGCGGTGCTGGCGGCCAACTTCGCCACGCCCGCGCTGGTGTTCCACACGCTGCTGAGCACGCCGCTGTCCGGCCAGGCACTGCTGCAGGCCGGTGCGGCCACGGTGCTGGGCTTCGCCCTGGCGGCCGCCATGGCCGCCGTGGCGCTGCGCCTGCTGAAGCTGCCGGTGCTTGGGCTGCTGCCCGCGGCGGTGCTGCCCAACGCCGGCAACCTGGGCCTGCCCATGGCGCAACTGGCCTTCGGGGCGGAAGGCTTGGCCATCGCGGTGGCGGCCTTTGCCATCACCTCGGTGCTGCAGCACACGGTGGCGGTGTGGGTGCTGTCGCGCGCCTCGCCGCAGCGCACGCGCATGCCGCGCGGCATCCTGTTCGCGGTGGGTGCGGCCATGGCGCTGCGCTGGACCGGCTGGAGCCTGCCCGCCCCGGTGCTGGACAGCGCCCGCCTGGTGGGCTCCATGACGGTGCCGCTCATGCTGCTGAGCCTGGGCTATGCGCTGGTCACCGTCTCGCATGCGGGCTTGCGCCAGGGCGCGCTGGTGGGCCTGACGCGGCTGGCCGTGGGCACCGCCTCGGGACTGCTGGTGGGCGTGCTCATGGGCCTGCCGCCGCTGGCCGCCGGCGTGATGCTGCTGCAACTGGCCATGCCCGTGGCCGTGGCCAGCTACCTCTATGCCGATCGGCTCACGCCCCACGGCCCCATCGCGGCGGGCGCGGTGCTGGTCTCCACGCTGGCGCTGGTGCTGCTGTCGCCCGCGCTGCTGTGGCTGGCGGGGGCGGTGAGGGCCTAGCGGCGGCCCGGCTTCACGCCGCCCTGCGCGCTGCGCAGCGGCAGCAGCATGGCTTCAGCCCGCGCTCTTGCCCACGAACTCGAAATGTTCCACGTGCGGCGGCTGTGCGAAGAAGGGGCCGACGATGGCGCGCCAGGCGGCGAAGGCCTCGGAGCCGCGGAAGTGCACGGTGTGGTCCTCCAGCGTCTCCCAGAAGATCTGCACCACGTAGCGCTCGGCCGATTCGATGCCCTTGTTCACCTTCCAGCCGCGGCAGCCGGGAAAGGGGCCGATGACGGTGGACAGCCCGCGCTGCACCGCCTCGTCGAAGGCGGCCTGCTGGCCCGGGTGGATGCGGATATCGACCAGTTCAAGGATCACGGCGGGGTCTCCGGTAATTCAAGAGGGGAGTGAAAAACGGGCGCCCCAAATGGCGCCCGCTCTCCATTGTCGCCGTGCCGGCCTGCACAGCCGGCAGGGTTCGCGCCTGCGGCTCAAGCCTCCATGGGCAGGCCCACGTAGTTCTCGGCCAGCGCGCGCTGCGCGGCCTCGGAGCCACACAGGTAGTCCAGCTCGGCCTGCTGCACGCGGGCGCCGAACGCGCCGTTGTCGGGGAGCTTGTGCATCAGCGTGGTGAACCACCAGCTGAAGCGCTCGGCCTTCCAGATGCGGCGCAGGCAGCGCTCGGAGTAGGCGTCTATGCCCGCTTCCGAGCCCCGGTAGAACTCGGCCAGGCCGCGCGCGAGGTAGCCGACGTCGGTGGCGGCCAGGTTCAGGCCCTTGGCGCCCGTGGGCGGGACGATGTGCGCCGCGTCGCCGGCCAGGAACAGGCGGCCGAAGCGCATGGGCTCGGCCACGAAGCTGCGCAGCGGGGCGATGCTCTTCTCGATGGAGGGCCCGGTGGTGACGTTGGCCGCCACCTGCGCGGGCAGCCGGCGCTTGAGCTCGGCCCAAAAGGCGGCGTCGCTCCACTCCTCGACCTTGTCGGCCAGCGAGCACTGCACGTAGTAGCGGCTGCGTGTCTTGCTGCGCATGCTGCACAGGGCGAAGCCCGCGTCGGCGCTGGCGTAGATCAGCTCGTGCGACACCGGCGGCACGTCGGCCAGGATGCCCAGCCAGCCGAACGGGTACACCTTCTCGAAATTGGTGATGGCGCCCTCGGGGACGCTGGCGCGGCACACGCCGTGGAAACCGTCGCAGCCGGCGATGAAGTCGGCCTGCACCTCCACCGGCTGCCCGTCCGGCGCGGTGAAGCGCACGCGGGGCTGCTGCGTGTCGAAGTCGTGCACGCTGACATGGCCGGACTCATAAAAGGTTTGCAGCCCGGCAGCGGCGCGGGCATCCATGAGGTCGCGGGTGACCTCGGTCTGGCCGTAGACCATGACGCGCTTGCCGGTGAGGGCATGCAGGTCGATGCGGTGGGTGCGCTCGCCAAAAGACAGCTCGAAGCCGTCGTGCGGCAGCCCCTCGGCATGCATGCGCTCGGCCACGCCGGCCTCGTCCAGCAAGTCCACGGTGACCTGCTCCAGCACGCCCGCGCGGATGCGGCCGAGCACGTAGTCGGCGCTGCGCTGCTCGACGATGACGGCCTCCACGCCGGCCTTGTGCAGCAGCGCCCCCAGCAGCAGCCCCGAGGGGCCGGCGCCGACGATGGCGACCTGGGTGCGGAGGGTGCGGGTGGGGGTGTTCATGGCTTGTCTCCTTTTCCGTCTGGGGGCAACAACTTCACAAGGCGCGTGCGTCGCGCGCTCACAGGATCTGGCGCAGGTGCGCCTGCGCCTGGCGCAGCGGCGGCAAGGCCGCCTCCTGCAATTCGTCCATCTCCATGCGCGAGGCGTGCACGCTCACGTTGAGCGCGGCGACCGTCTCGCCCTTGAAATTCAGCAGCGGCACGGACACGGTGCGCAGCCCGGGCTCGAACTCCTGGTCCACCGCGGCGTGGCCGCGCTCGCGCACGGCGGCGATCTCGGCGGCCAGTTGCGTGGGCTCGGTGACGGTGTGCGGCGTGCGCTCGGTGAGCGCCTGTTGGGCGATCCAGGCCTGCACGGCGTCTTGCGGCCAGGCCGCCAGCAGCACGCGGCCGTTGGCCGTGCACCAGGCGGGCACGCGGGTGCCGGGCTGCAGCGTGCTGGAGATGACGCGCCCGGCGCTGGTGGCGGCCACGCACAGCACGTCGCTGCCGTCGAGCACGCCGGCCGAGGAGGCTTCCTTGAGCGCGTGCGACAGCTTCAGCAACTCCGGCTGGACGATGCGCGGCAGCCGCGCCGAGTGCATGTAGCTCTGCGACAGGCGCAGCACCTTGGCCGTGAGGGCGAAGAGATTCCTGTCCTGGCTGGCGAAGCCCAGGTGGCACAGCGTGAGCAGGTAGCGCCGCGCCGCGGCGCGCGTGAGGCCGGTGCGCGCGGCCACCTCGCTGATGGTCAGCCGCGGGCGCTCCTGGTCGAAGGCTTCGATGACCTGCAGACCCTTGTCCAGCGCACCCACCAAGTCGCGGTCGCGCGCGGGAGCGGCGTCCGACGCCCCGTCCGCATCGGCGGCGGCCATGCCGGCGGCGGCGGTTGAAAGGGAGCGGCGCTGGGCCATGCTGCGGGTCTCCGGGGGTTGCGGCGGGCTGCGTGGCCCGCCGTCATGTGCAATTCAGTACCCGGAATGTAGAGAGTGGCCGCCGCGCTGTCGCGGGGCTGCAGGCGGATTTGTGCGCAATGCGCACATGCCTTAAATCAAGTCGTAGGCCATATGGCGCCTGCTGGTAGGCCAGGGATGGGCGCCTGCGAGCGCCTGCAACGGGGCGAGATGGCCTGTGGATGCCAAGGCAATGACCTTGGGCACTTTCAAGCGCCAATTGAAGATGGCCGCGGCTGGCCGGGGTGTGGATGCCGCGGCCACGGGCTCACGCCGCCAGCGGCAGGGGCGAGGGCGTCTGCGGCGCCTCGCCGCCGTCGGCCGCCGGGTCGGCGTAAACCAGGCCGAAGCGGTTGCCCAGGAAGTCGGCCAGCGCGATCTGTTCCTGGCGGATGAAACCCTGCTGCGGCAGCCGGCCCTGGGCCAGCAGGTCCAGCACGGCGCAGGCACTGCCGGCGGTGGTGATCTGGATGGCGCTGCGCGGCTCGCGGCCGGCCCAACGGCCCAGCACGCGGCGCGAGAGGCTGTGCTGCGTCAGCCGCCCGTCGCACCAGCCGGTGGCGGTGACGAAGATGACGACCACGTCCTGCTGCGTGGCGGGGATGGCGTGCTCGAAGATGTCCTTGAGCAGGGCGGGGCGCTCGCGCAGGCGCAGGTCGTTGAGCAGGGCCTTCATGAGCTGGCCGTGGCCGGGGTAGCGGATGCTGCGGTAGTTGAGCTCGCGCACGCGGCCTTCCCAGGTGTCGCACAGCGTCCCCAGCCCGCCGGAGGTGTTGAACGCCTCGTAGCGCGTGCCTTCCAGGCTGAACTGCTCCAGCCCCTCCAGCGCCGCCACCTCGGCGCGGCGGCCGTCCACGATGGCCTCGCAGGGCTGGATGTACTCGTTGATCAGCCCCTCGGTGCTCCAGGTCAGGTTGTAGTCCAGGGCGTTGCTGGGGTAGAGCGGAAGCGCCCCCACGCGCAGCTTCAGGGTTTGCAGTTGCTCGAAGCGCCCGGCCAGGTCGGCCGCGGCGATGGAAACGAAGCCCGGGGCCAGGCCGCATTGGGGAATGAAGGCGGTGGCGGCGTCCTGCGCCAGCGCCTTGATGCGGCGCGTGGCGGCCACGTCCTCGGTGAGGTCCAGGTAGTGCACGCCCGCGGCGCGCGCGGCCTCGGCCACGGTGGCGGCGCAGTCGAAGGGAAAGGCGTTGAGCACCGCGAAGCGGCCCTGCAGCGCCGCGGCCAGCGCGGCGGGGTCGGCGGCGTCCAGCTGCAGCGTGTGCCGGCGCAGCGAGGGCGGGCCGAAGTCCTGCAGCGCACCGGCGTGGCGGTCGGCCAGCGTCACCACGTAGTCGCCGGAGTCGGCCAGCAGTTGCGCCATCACCCGGCCGATGCGGCCGGCGCCCAGAACCAGAACGTCCTTCATCGCGCGTCCTCCTGGAAGGGAAATTTGTGCAGCCATCGTGGCGCGCCCTGCCGCAGAACGCAGCCCCCGGCACGACGAAGCGTCGTCGCCATTTCGGCGCTTTGCCGAGCACAATCGGCGCATGGCCGACATCGACGACGTGGACCACGCCCTGCTGGCGCTGCTGCGCGAGAACGCCCGCGCCAGCACCGCCGAGCTCGGACGCAAGCTCGGCCTGTCGCGCACCACGGTGCAAAGCCGCCTGCAGCGCCTGGAGCGCCGCCGCGTGGTGGCCGGCTACACGGTGGTGGTGGACGAGGAGGCCGAAAGCGCCCTGGTGCGCGCGCACGTGTTCATCACCGCCGCGCCCAAGCAGGGCGGCGCCATAGAGGCGGCGCTGCGCCGCGTGCCGCAGGTGCGGCTGCTGCATTCGGTGAGCGGCCCCTTCGACTTCATCGCCGTGCTGGCGGCGGCGTCCATAGGCGAGCTCGACGCGCTCATCGACCGCATAGGCGCGCTCGACGGCGTGGAGCGCACCACCTCGGCCATCGTCCTGTCCACCCGCATACAGCGCTGACGCGGCGCTCAGGCGGTGGCGTCTGCCGGGTTCGCGCGCGGTGTTTTTCTTGACCCGACTCAAGTCTGCTGAAGTAGTGCCGACATAGAACGATGCAGCTCCAGGTGTCCCGTGGGTTTTCACGGGGCCTTGGCGGTCTTTTGGCAGTCCGTTTTCCCGATGTCGCTTCCCGAAACCATTGACGTGCGCGACCTGCGGCTGGGCATGTTCGTCCAGCTCGACCTGAGCTGGATCGCCCATCCCTTCCCGCTGAGCAGCTTCGTCATCAGCAGCGAGGCGCAGATCGCCACCATCCGCGGCCTGGGCCTGCGCCGCGTGCGCTGGGATCCCAGCCGCAGCGAGCTTTCGCCCGCCGCCGCTTCCGCGCCCGCGCCGGTGGCCGCCGCCGCGCCGGCGCCCACCGTGGCGCCGGTGGCGGAAGAGCCGGCCGAGGCCGCTCGGCGCCAGCGCCGCCAGGCCGTGGCCGCGCAGCGCTCGGCGCAACTGCAGTGCGAGCGCTGCTACGCCGAAGCCATACGTGGCTGGCGCGACGCCAGCGAGCTGCTGCGCGGCGGCGACGCCGACGCCGCGCGGCGCCACACCGAGAACCTCACCGGCGAGCTGCTGCGGCAGATGCTCTCCGACCCCGAGAGCTGCATACGGCTGCTCACCGAGGGCGCGGGTGACCGTGCCTCGGCCCACGCGCTCAACGTCACCGTGCTGTCGCTGCTGCTTGGGCGGCTGCTCAACCTGAATGAGGCTGCGCTGCTCTCGCTGGGCCAGGGCGCGCTGCTGCACGACATCGGCAAGATCGACTTGCCCGACCGCGTGCGCTGCGTGCAGGAGCACTTCACCGCGGCAGAGACCAAGCTGTACCGCGAGCACGTCAGCTTGGGCGTGGTGCACGGGCGCCGCATGGCGCTGGACCCGGGGGCGCTGCTGGTGATTGCCCAGCACCACGAGTTCGCCGACGGCAGCGGCTTCCCGCAGCGGCTGGAGCTTGCCAAGCTCAGCCAGGCCGCGCGCATCGTCGCCCTGGCCAACCGCTACGACAACCTTTGCAACCCGCCGCTGGCGGCCATGGCGCTCACGCCGCACGAGGCGCTGTCGCTGCTGTTCGCCCAGGGGCAGACCCGTTTCGACGCAAAACTGTTGGGCGCCTTCGTCCGCATGATGGGCGTGTACCCGCCGGGCTCGGTGGTGCAGCTCACCGACGAGCGCTACGCGCTGGTGGCCAGCGTCAATGCCGGGCGCCCGCTCAAGCCGCGCGTGCTGGTGCACGACCCGCGCGTGCCGCGCGAGGAGGCGCTGGTGCTGGACCTGGAGCGCGAGCCCGGGCTGGGCATACGCCGCAGCCTCAAGCCCGCGCAACTGCCGCGCGAGGCGCAGCAATACCTTTCGCCCAACCAGCGCGTGGCCTATTTCTTCGACGCCGGCCCGGCGCCCCTGGTGCAGGAGCGCGTCGCATGAGTGCGCCGCGCCCGGTGCCGCCCAACTGCGCGCCGGGCGTGGAGCTTGCCGTCCACGACGTGGCCGCCGCCGTGGCCAAGCCCGCCCAGTGGCCGGCGGCGGCTCCCGCGCCGTCCGCCCTCGCGGCGGGCAGCGCCGCTGCGGCCGCGGCTCCGGCGGAGGGCGGGCCGCCGCCGCAGGCCCTGGCGGCCTGGGGGGCGCTGATCGAAAACCTCAACGAGGCCGTGTGGCTGGTGCACGCCGGCACGCTTTGCGTGTGCGCCGTCAATGAGGCGGCGCTGCGGCTGCTGGCGCTGCCGCGCGAGCGCGTGTTGGGTGCGGGCGCGGACACGCTGCTGCCCACGCCGGAGGACTTCGCCTTTTGGGCCGAGGCCGCTGCCGTGGCCTGCGAGGGCGGTGCCGAGGCCGTGGCCGAGCTGTGCTCGCAGGCCCTGTTGCAGCGCGGCGACGGCGCCACGCTCTACCTCACGCGGCGCATACGGCCGCTGCCGCCGGGGCTGTTCATGGTGGCGCTGCAGGACCACAGCGCGCAGCGCCTGGCCGAGCAGGAGCGCGAGCAGTTGCTGGCGCAGTTGCGCGCCACGCTGGAGGCCACGGCCGACGGCATCCTCGTCACCGACTTGGCCGGCCACATCCGCAGCTTCAACCGCCACTTCGCGCAGATTTGGGCGCTGCCGCAGGCGCTGCTGCAGGAGGGCAACGACGCGGCCGTCTACGACTGGATGCGCCGCAGCGTCGCCGACCCCGTGCGCTACCAGCAGCGGCTGGACGCGCTGCGCGAGGCCGTGCTCATGCAGGCCAGCGACCGGCTGCGGCTGCGCTCGGGGCAGGTGGTGGAGCGCGTGACGCAGCCGCAGTGGGTCGGAGGCCGGCCGGTTGGGCAGGTGTTTTCCTTTCGCGACCTGAGCGAGCGCATCGCCGCCGACCAGCGCATCGAGCACCTCAGCAGCACGGACCCGCTCACCGGGCTGGCCAACCGCGCGCAGTTCGGCGACCGGGTCACGCGCGCCGTGGCCGACATGCCCCCGGGCGGCGAGAGCTTCGCGGTGCTGGTGCTGGACCTGGACCATTTCAAGCACGTCAACGACAGCTTGGGCCACCACGGCGGTGACCATGTGCTGTGCGAGATGCGCTCGCGGCTGCAGCACTGCGTGCGCGAGGGCGACGTGGTGGCGCGCTTAGGGGGCGACCAGTTCGCGCTGCTGGCGCGCGCCAGCGACGCGCGCGCTGCCGAGCTCACCGCCTGCCGCGTGCTGGAAACCGTGGCACGGCCGCTCACGCTGGAGGGCTCGGAGTTCACCCTCACCTGCAGCATAGGCATCGCCGTGCATCCGGTGGACGGCATCAGCGCCGACGAGCTGCTGCGCCACGCCGAGACTGCCATGCAGCGCGCCAAGGCCGGCGGCCGCGCCGGCTACCGGCTGCACCACCCGCTGCACCAGCCGCTGGACGCGCGCGCGCGCATCCGGCTGGACCACGCCATGCGGCTGGCGCTGGCGAGCAAGCGCTTTCGCCTCACCTACCAGCCGCAGCACGACCTGGACAGCGGCCGCCTGGTGGGCGTGGAGGCGCTCATACGCTGGCACGACCCCGGGCGCGGCGGCGACATCCCGCCCGCGGAGTTCATCCCCGTGGCCGAGGCCAGCGGCTTCATCGTTGCCATAGGCGAGTGGGTGCTCACGCAGGCCGTGGGCCAGGCCTCGCGCTGGCTGCAGCAGGGCTGGCCGCTGCCGGTGGCGGTCAACGTCTCGGCGCTGCAGTTCCAGCAGCCCTACTTCGTGGACCAGGTGCAGGCGGTGCTGGAGGCGGCGTCGCTGCCGCCGCACCTGCTGGAGCTGGAGCTCACCGAGAGCCTGCTGCTGCACGACGCGGAGGAGACGCTGTCCCGGCTGCAGGCGCTGGCGCAGTTGGGCGTGCGGCTGGCGGTGGACGACTTCGGCACCGGCTACTCCAGCCTGGCCTACCTCAAGCGCTTTCCCATCAACAAGCTCAAGATCGACCGCGGCTTCGTCCGCGGGCTGCCCGGCGACGAGAGCGACGCGGCCATCGTCCGTGCCATCGTCCAGATGGCGCAGGCGCTGGAGCTGCGCGTCATCGCCGAGGGCGTGGAAACCGAGGCGCAGCGCGAGTTTCTGTCGCGCGTAGGCTGCCCCGAAGGCCAGGGCTACCTTTGGGCCCCGGCGCTGGAGGCCGAGGTGCTGGAGCAGCACCAGCGCTCGCAGCCGCTGCCGCCGGCGCCCGCGCCGGCCTGAAGGCACGACCGGGGCGGCATGGGGAGCAAGGCTATCCCCCGCACGGGTGAGGGTGGCGGGCACGCCAATTGCGACGGCGCGGCCGTGCCTACAGGATGGGGCTCGTTGTCCGCCGCCCCCCGTGTGCCATGCCAACGCTGGAAGCCCTGGTCGAACGCAAGATTGCCGCCCTGCAGCCGCCGTTGGCGGTGACGCTGCCCGGCGGGCGGCGGCTGGGCCCGCTGCCGGCGGCCGTCACGCTGGTGCTGCAGGACCTGCGCGCGCTGGTGCACCTGGCCACGGGCCAGATAGGCCGCGTGGCGGAGGACTACGTGGAGCACCGCCTGGACATAGGCGGCGCGCCGCGCGACGTGATGCGGCTGGCCGTGCAGCTCATCGCCGCCGATCCCACGGGCGAGCAAAGGCGCTCGCCGCTGGCGGCCTGGCGCGAGCTGCTGGGCGCGGGCCGCGCCCTGGCGCGCCACACGCCCGCGGCCGACGCGCAGCAGGTGCAGTTCCACTACGACGTCTCGGATGACTTCTACGCGCTGTGGCTGGATGAGCGGCGCATCTACTCCTGCGCCTATTTCCGCGACGCCGGCATGACGCTGGCGCAGGCGCAGGAGGCCAAGCTCGACCACATCTGCCGCAAGCTCATGCTGCGCGAGGGCGAGCGCTTCCTGGACATAGGTGCGGGCTGGGGCGGCCTGCTGCTGTGGGCGGCCGAGCACTACGGGGTGCGGGGGCACGGCATCACGCTGTCCAGGAACCAGCACGCGCACGTCAACCGGCTCATCGAGGAGCGCGGCCTGCGCGGGCGTGTGCGCATGGAGCTGCTGGACTACCGCGCGCTGCCGGAGGACGCGCCCTTCGACAAGATCGCCTCCGTGGGCATGTTCGAGCACGTGGGCCGCGCCAACCTGCCCGTGTACTTCGCCAAGATCCGCCGCCTGCTCAAGCCCGGCGGGCTGTTGATGAACCACGGCATCACCGCCGGTGGCACGCGCAACCGGCAGTTGGGCGCGGGCATAGGCGACTTCATAGACCGCTACATCTTTCCCGGCGGCGAGCTGCTGCACGTCTCGCACGTGCTGCGCGAGATGGCCGGCGCGGGGCTGGAGATGCTGGACACCGAGAACCTGCGCCCGCACTACGCGCGCACGCTGTGGGCGTGGTCGGACGCGCTGGAGTCGCGGCTGGAAGAGGCCCGCGCGCTGGCCGGCGAGCGCGTGCTGCGCGCCTACCGGCTGTACCTGGCCGGCAGCGCCGCGAGCTTCGAGCAGGGTTGGCTGTCGCTGCACCAGATGCTGGCCAGCGCCCCCAGCGGCGACGTCGGCCAGGGCCCCATGCGCGGCGCACAATCAAGCTATCCCTTCAACCGCGACTACATGGCCAAGCGATGATCTACAAGTTCAAGTCCAAGGCGACGGGCGACGTGGTGATGTTGGGCGTCAACGGCGACCAGCTGCTGCGCATCATGGGCCGCGAGCCCGCGGCGCAGGGCATCTTCGAAGTGGACGACATGCCCCGGCTGCGCCAGTTGCTGGAGCAGGCCGTGGCGGCCGAGGAGGCCGCCCGCGCCCAAGCCGAGGCCGAAGCCGCCGCCGAGGGCAAGCAACTGCCGCCGCGCGACGGCGTGGGGCTGCGCCAGCGCGTGTGGCCGCTGGTGGAGATGATGAAGCGCGCCCAAGCGGCGGGCTATCCGATCGTCTGGGGCGTCTGAGCCCGCCGCCTGCCGGGCTGGGCCCGCGGCCTTTCAGTGCGGACGCGCTCGCCCGGCGCGCCGTGGCGCCCGTTTCCCCTGCCACCTCAACACAAAGACCGAGGAGAGCGTCATGAAACTCTGGAGCGAGAGCTGGGCCGACGGTGCGCCCATCCCCGAGCGCTTTGCCGCCGGGCGCATTGACGGCGAGGGCGTGGGCTTCGCCCCCAACCTCAACCCGCACCTGGCCTGGAGCGGCGTGCCCGCCGGGACCTGTTCGCTGGCGCTGATTTGCCACGACCCGGACGTGCCCAGCCGAGGCGACGACGTCAACCAGCCTGACCGCGAAGTCCCCGCCGACCTGCCGCGCGTGGACTTCTTCCACTGGGTGCTGGTGGACCTGCCGCCCACGCTCACCGCCATCGGCGAGGGCCAGTTCAGTCAGGGTTTCACGGCGCGCGGCAAGCCGGGGCCGGCAGCGCCGCACGGTGCGCGCCAGGGCGTCAACGACTACACCGGCTGGTTCGCCGGCGACGCGCCAATGGCCGGCAGCTACTTCGGGTATGACGGGCCTTTCCCGCCCTTCAACGACACGCTGGTGCACCATTACGTGTTCACCCTTTACGCGCTGTCGGTGCCGCGCCTGGCGGTGGAGGGTGCGTTCACGGGTGCCGAAGCCCGCGCGGCGCTGGCCGGCCAGGTGCTGGCCGAGGCCCGCTTCAGCGGCACTTACACGCTCAACCGCAGGCTGCTGGCGCAGTCCTGACGCCCCGCGCGCCGCGGCCGCTGCAAAGGAAGTCCCCTGGAACCCACCCGCATCATTGCCATCCGCCACGGTGAAACCGACTGGAACGCCGACACGCGCATCCAGGGCCACACCGACATCCCGCTCAATGCCAACGGCCGCTGGCAGGCGCAGTGCCTGACGCAGGCGCTGGCCGAGGAGCCGCTGCACGCCGTCTATGCCAGCGACTTGGGCCGTGCCGTCGAAACGGCCCAGGGCTTCGCCCAAGCCGCGGGCCTGCCGGTGCAGCGCGAGCCGGGACTGCGCGAGCGGCGTTTCGGCTGCTTCGAAGGCCTGCGCTTCGACGAGATCGAGCAGCGTTGGCCCGAGAGCAGCCTGCGCTGGCGGCACCGCGACCCCGAGTTCGGCCCCGAGGGTGGCGAGACGCTGCGGGAGTTCTACGAGCGCTGCGTGAACACGGCCATGGAACTGGCGTCGCGCCACGCAGGCCAGTCCATCGCGCTGGTGGCCCATGGCGGCGTGCTGGACTGCCTTTACCGCGCTGCCACGCGGCTGGATCTGCAGGCCCCGCGCACTTGGCACATCGGCAACGCCACCGTCAACCGGCTGCTGCACACCCCCCAGGGCTTTACTTTGGTGGGCTGGAGCGATGACGCGCACCTGGCCCGGCCGGCGCTGGACGAGACGGCCTGATCCCCAAAGGCGCTGCGCATTCGTGGTGCGCGGCGCCTGAACCCTTCGCTTCCTTCAAGCCGCCATGCCTCGGCGCGGCGGCCTCATGCGTGCTTTTCCTGCCGCATGCCTGCGGGGGCCGCACCATGGCGGCTCACCACGCCGCTGCCGTGCTGTCCACACTGGAGCGATGGCGCAAGCAAATGTTTCTTCCCGCAGGGCCGGTACGGGCTTCACGCTGGTGGAAGCGGTGGTGGCCCTGGCCATCGCCGCCGTGTTGGCGGCCGTGGCCTATCCCTCCTACATGGCGCAACTGCGAAAGAGCCGGCGCACCGATGCGGTGGTCGCGCTGATGCAGGTGGAGCAGGCACAGGAGCGCTGGCGCGGCAGCCACCGCGCTTATGCCGGCGACTTGGCCACGGCGCCACCGCTGGGCCTGGGCCTGCGCACCCTGAGCACTGACGGCTACTACGCGCTGGCGCTGGCCGATGCCGGCGCGGCGGGCTACGTGGTCACGGCCACTGCCGTAGCCGGCCGCAGCCAGGCCGCCGACGGTACCTGCACCGCCTTGGCCGTGATGGTGAACCGAGGCAACGTGCAGCGCACGCCACCGGCCTGCTGGAGCCGCTGAGCCCGGTCGCGGCGCGGCCCAAGTGCTTGCAGCTCCTGAGTGTTCTGGACGGCTTCGCCGCACGCGGATCGCGGGTGGGCATCGCTCCCCTGGGGGAGGGGGCTTCCCTCTTCAGGTTGATTCCCTCCAAAACCGCTTTCTGGCCGGTCCCGGGGAAATATCTCTGCGCATCGAAATGTTGCCTTTGATGCAACTTGGATGACAGGGTTAGCCCCCACAGGACATTCCCTCGGTTTGGCCTCGGCAGTAATGACAGGCTTGCGGCAAGTGCCGACGATCCGGTTCCGTCTATTGAATCCCATTCAGCAGATTGAACAACCCAGCCGTCATCGCCTCTCGTGCACGCCGCTCTGCCGGACAGCCTGCGGCGGCCCCGCAAGGTGAGAACGCCCCGGCGCAGCCTTCGCTGGTGCCGGCCGTGGCGCGGGCGCTGACGCTGCTGGAGCGCATCGCGCAGGCGCGCACGCCGCTGACGCTGGCACGCCTGGCCACGGAGTTGGGCTATCCCAAGAGCAGCGTGCATGGCCTTTGCAACACGCTGGTGAGCTTCGGCTACCTGCGCCGTCAAGCCGATGGGAGCTTCATCCTGGGTGCGCGCGTGATGCGGCTGGCTGAAGCTTTCGTGTCGTGCACGCAGGTGACGGACGAGTTCAACGCGCTGTGGAAGACCACGGCCGGCGGTGCGCATGACGAAACCATCATCCTGTCCGTGCTCAATGGCGCCGAGGTGGTGTACGTGGCCGCGCGGCCGGGCCGGCGCCCGCTGGGCTTGGCCTTCACGGTGGGCATGCGCTTGCCCGCGCACCTGGCTGCTACGGGCAAGGCCATGCTGGCGCACCAGAGCCCGGAGCGGCTGGGGCACCTGTTTCCTACCGACCCGCTGCCCAGCATGGCGAGCAAGGGGCCGCTCACGCGCGCAGCACTCAGGCGTGAGCTGCGCGCCACGCGTGAGCGCGGCTACAGCATCGACGACGAGGGCGTGCGCGAGGGCGTTTATTGCATGGGTGCGCCGGTGTTCGACGCCGCGGGCCAGGCCGTGGCCGGCGTGGGCGTGTGCATCAACAAAAGCATGCTCGGCACCGACGGCGGCGCGCGGCACCTGGAGGTGGTGCTGGGCACGGCGCGCGAGCTCACGCAGCGGCTGGGCGGCTCGGTGCCGCAGGCCTCCCGGGACAACGTCAAGCAAGGAGGCGGCGCATGAGCGGCGACCACATCCTGGAAACCCAGGATCTCACCCGCGAGTTCAAGGGCTTCGTCGCGGTCAACAAGGTCAACCTGCGCGTGCGGCGCGGGACCATTCACGCGCTGATCGGACCCAACGGCGCGGGCAAGACCACCTGCTTCAACCTGCTCACCAAGTTCCTGCAGCCCACCTCCGGGCGCATCGTCTTCGAGGGGCAGGACATCACGCGTGAGGCACCGGCGCAGATAGCGCGCCGTGGCGTCATCCGCTCCTTCCAGATATCGGCCGTGTTTCCGCACCTGACGGTGCTGGAGAACGTGCGGGTGGCGCTGCAGCGCAAGCACCTGGGGGCGTCGTTTCAGTTCTGGCGCTCCGAGCGCAAGCTCAGTGTGCTCAATGAGCGCGCGATGGAGTTGCTGCATGCGGTGGACCTGCCGCGCTACGCCGATCTGCCGGCGGTGGAGCTGAGCTACGGTCGCAAACGCTCGCTGGAAATCGCCACGACGCTGGCCATGGAGCCGCGGCTGATGCTGCTGGACGAGCCCACGCAGGGCATGGGCATAGAGGATGTGGACCGCATCCGCCAGCTCATCAAGAAGGTGGCCGCGGACCGCACCGTGCTGATGGTGGAGCACAACATGAGCGTGGTGTCGAGCATCGCCGACACCATCACGGTGCTGCAGCGCGGCGCCGTGCTCGCGGAAGGTCCTTACGCGCAGGTGTCGGCCAACCCGGCGGTGGTGGAGGCCTACATGGGCAGCGCCAACGTCGAACTGCAGGGAGCACACTGATGCAACGCACGCAAACCGGTGGCGTGGCCACGCCCATGCCGCCCGTTGGGCTGCAACCCGCCAACACGGCACCCGCCGTGGCCCCGGCTGCCGGGGCCGCGCGCCGGCGTCTGCTGGAGGTGCGCGACCTGCACGCCTGGTACGGCGAATCGCACGTGCTGCACGGGGTGAGCTTCACGGTGGAGGAGGGCGAGGTGGTGACGCTGCTGGGCCGCAACGGCGCCGGGCGCACCACGACACTGCGCGCCATCATGGGTCTCACGGGCAGCCGCAAGGGCTCCATCAAGGTCCACGGCGAGGAGAGCGTCTCGTTGCCCACGCACCGCATCGCGCGGCTGGGCGTGGGTTACTGCCCGGAGGAGCGCGGCATCTTCTCCAGCCTCTCCACGCAGGAGAACCTGATGCTGCCGCCCGTGCTGACCCAGGGCGGCATGAGCGTGGAGCAGATCTACGCGATGTTCCCAAACCTGCGCGAGCGCGCCTCCAGCCAGGGCACGCGGCTGTCCGGCGGCGAGCAGCAGATGCTGGCGGTGGCGCGCATCCTGCGCACCGGCGCGCGGCTGCTGCTGCTGGACGAGATTTCCGAGGGCCTGGCGCCGGTGATCGTCCAGAAGCTCGCGGAGATGGTGATGACGCTGCGGCGCCAGGGCTACACCATCGTGATGGTGGAGCAAAACTTTCGCTTCGCCGCGCCGCTGGCGGACCGCTTCCTCGTCATGGAGCACGGCCGCGTGATCGAGGAATTCACCCAGGATCAACTGCCGCAGCACAGCCAGAAGCTGCGCGAGTACCTGGGCGTGTGACGTTTGAAGTGCTACTGCAAGGAGACCCCGACATGAAACTCAAGACGCTTGCTGCCGGCTGTGCCGTTGCCATCGCATCCATTGGTTCCGCCCATGCCCAGGTATCGGGCGATGTGATCCGCATTGGCTTCATCACCGACATGGGCGGCCTGTACTCGGACATCGACGGCCCCGGCGGCGCTGAGGCCATACGCATGGCCATCGCGGAGATGGGCGGCGCCATCAATGGCAAGAAGGTGGAGCTGATCACCGCCGACCACCAGAACAAGGCCGACGTGGCCGCCGCCAAGGCGCGCGAGTGGTTCGACACCCAGGGCATGGATTTGCTCATAGGCGGCACCAACTCCGGCACCAGCCTGGCCATGGCCAAGGTGGCGGCGGAGAAGAAGAAGCCCTTCATCGCCGTGGGCTCCGGCACCTCGGCGCTGACCAACGAGCAGTGCTCGCCCTACACCGTGCACTGGGCCTACGACACGGTGGCGCTGGCCAAGGGCACGGGCGGCGCGGTGGTGCGCGCCGGCGGCAAGAGCTGGTTCTTCCTCACCGCCGACTACGCCTTCGGCCAGTCGCTGCAGAACGACACGGCCAACGTCGTCAAGGCCTCCGGCGGCACGGTGGCAGGTTCGGTCAAGCACCCGCTCTCGGCCAGCGACTTCTCCAGCTTCTTGCTGCAGGCACAGTCCAGCAAGGCGCAGATCCTGGGCTTGGCCAACGCCGGCGGCGACACCATCAACGCCATCAAGGCGGCCAACGAGTTCGGCATCACCAAGTCGATGAAGCTTGCCGGGCTGCTGATGTTCATCAACGACGTGCACTCGCTGGGCCTGAAGAACACCCAGGGCATGTACCTCACCGACAGCTGGTACTGGAACCGCGACGCCGAAAGCCGCGCCTGGGGCCGCAAGTTCTTTGAGAAGATCAAGCGCATGCCCTCATCGCTGCAGGCCGCCGACTACTCGGTGGCGCTGAACTACCTGCAGGCCGTCAAGGCCGTGGGCAGCGACGACGGCGACAAGGTGATGGCGCAACTCAAGAAGACCAAGATCAACGACGTCTTCGCCAAGAACGGCTACGTGCGCGAGGACGGCCGCATGGTGCACGACATGTACCTCATGCAGGTCAAGACGCCCGCGCAATCGACCGAGCCCTGGGACTACTACAACGTGGTGGAGACCATCAAGGGCGACGTGGCCTTCACCACCAAGGCGGAGAGCAAGTGCGCGCTGTGGAAGCAGTGACGCACTGAGCCCGCTGCGCCGCCGCCGTACCGCGCGGCGGCGCGTGCACCCCGTACTCCACTTCGGGACCTGACCTCGTGGACATCTTCGGCATACCGCACCAGGCCTTCCTGGGCCAGCTCATGCTGGGCCTGGTCAACGGCTCCTTCTACGCCATGCTCAGCCTGGGGCTGGCGGTGATCTTCGGCCTGCTGGGCATCGTGAACTTCGCCCATGGGGCGCTGTACATGATCGGCGCCTACGTGGCCTGGCTGGGGCTGGAGTACCTGGGCATCAACTACTGGATGGCGCTGGTGTTCGCGCCGCTGGTGGTCGGGGCCCTGGGCGTGGTCATTGAACGCACGCTGCTCAAGCATCTCTACAAGCTCGACCCGCTGTATGGGCTGCTGCTGACGTTTGGCCTGGCGTTGATTGCCGAGGGCGTGTTTCGCGAGCAGTTCGGGGTGTCGGGCCAGCAGTACCCGGTGCCCGACTTGTTGCAGGGCGCAACCAACCTGGGTTTCATGGTGCTGCCCAACTATCGGGCCTGGGTCATCGTCGCTTCGCTCGTGGTGTGCCTGGGCACCTGGTTCCTGATAGAGAAGACGCCGCTGGGCGCCACGCTGCGTGCTGGTACCGAGAACCCGGCGCTGGTGCAGGCCTTCGGCATCAACGTGCCGGTAATGGTGATGTTCACCTACGCCGCCGGCGCTGGACTGGCGGCGCTGGCCGGAGTGCTGGCTGCGCCGGTGATTCAGGTCACGCCGCTGATGGGCAGCAACCTCATCATCGTCGTGTTCGCGGTGGTGGTGATCGGCGGCATGGGCTCCATCCTGGGCTCCATCCTCACCGGGCTGATGCTTGGGTTGGTGGAGGGCCTGACCAAGGTCTTCTATCCCGAGGCCTCCAACATCGTGGTGTTCGTGATCATGGCCATCGTGCTGGTGCTGCGGCCCGCCGGCCTGTTCGGCAAGGAGAAATGATGCCCGGCGCTTCTGCTGTCTCCGTGGAGCGCCGCGCTCGGCTGCTCTGGCTCGTCGTGCTGGCCGTATTGCTGGCCGCGCCCTTCATCGGCCTGTACCCGGTGTTCATGATGAAGGCGCTGTGCTTTGCCATCTTCGCCTGCGCCTTCAATCTCCTGCTGGGCTACACCGGGCTGCTGTCGTTCGGACACGCGGCCTTCATGGGCTCGGCCGCCTACGCCACGGGCTGGCTGGTGCGCAGTGCGGGCTGGCCGCCGGAGCTCGGGCTGCTGGCCGGCACCGCCATTGCGGCGCTGGTGGGACTGCTGGTCGGGCTCATCGCCATACGCCGCCAGGGCATCTACTTCGCCATGATCACGCTGGCCATGGCGCAGATGGTGTACTTCGTATGCCTGCAGGTGCCCTTCACGGGCGGCGAGGACGGCCTGCAGGGCGTGCCGCGTGGCCACTTGTTCGGCTTCATCCCGCTGGGCGACGACGTCGCGATGTATTTCGTGGTGCTGGCCGTGTTCGTGGCGGTGTACCTGGGGGTGATTCGCATCGTCCATTCGCCTTACGGCCAGGTGCTCAAGGCCATTCGCGAAAACGAGCCGCGCGCGGTGTCGCTGGGCTACGACGTGGACAAGTACAAGCTGCTGGCCTTCGTCCTGTCCACCGCGCTGGCCGGGCTGGCTGGATCGCTCAAGACGCTGGTGCTGGGCTTTGCCACTTTGTCCGACGTGCACTGGTCGCTCTCCGGCGAGGTGGTGCTCATGACGCTGCTGGGCGGCATGGGCACCTTCGCCGGGCCGGTGCTGGGCTCCTTCACCATCATCGGTTTGCAGAACTTCTTGGCCGACCGCGTCGGCTCCTGGGTGACGGTGATCATCGGCGGCATCTTCGTGGTGTGCGTGATCGCCTTCCGCCGCGGCATCGTCGGCGAGCTGCTGGCGTGGCAGCAGCGGCGCAGCAAGGCGACCTGAACCTGCGTTAAAGCCGCTTTGTCCGCTGACGGGCACTCGCCTTGCCCCGTGGCGTGATGCGGCCGCGCCTCCCGTGCGGCCGCACTTGAACGTAGCGGAGGTCGGCTATGGCCGTGAAGCGGATGACCAAGACGCAGGTGCCGGTGTCTTTCGGCGCCTTCAAGCCGGTTGGGCACGTGGTGGTGGCTTTCCCGGACGACCAGTCGGCACAGCAGGCCGCGCGCGACCTGCGCGAGCTGGGCTTCGGTTCCGAAGATGTCCTGTTCTACACCGGCGACGAGGAAGGCCGCGAGATGCGGCAGATGCTCGACGGCGTGAGCGGCACGGCCGAGTTCGGCCATGAGGTCGTTCTCATGCGCCGTTACTGCGAGCTGGCCCGCGAGGGCTGCGGCTGGCTCATCGTCTTCGCGCCGGAGGACGAGCAGGCGTTGCGCGCCGGCGAGGTCGCCCGCCGCTACGGTGCGCGCGTGGCCGAGCGCTACCACCGCCTGGTGGTTGAAGACATGCTGTGAGCCGCTGCCCCGGGCGACGGGGCAAGGCGTGATCAGTTCTCGAACAGGTCGCCGGCCCCCGCCTTGGGCGCCACGCCCAGGTGCCGGTAGGCGGCCAGCGTGGCGATGCGCCCGCGCGGCGTGCGCTGCAGGTAGCCCTGCTGGATGAGGTAGGGCTCGATCACGTCCTCAATCGTGCCGGGCTCCTCGCCTATGGCTGCGGCCACGTTGTCCAGGCCCACGGGGCCGCCGTCGAAGCGGTGCACTACGGCCTCCAGCAGCTTGCGGTCCATGAGGTCGAAGCCCTGCGGGTCCACGTCCAGCATGGCCAGCGCGGCCGAGGCGATGTCGCCGCCTATGGAGCCGTCACCCTTGACGTCGGCATAGTCGCGCACGCGGCGCAGCAGCCGGTTGGCGATGCGAGGCGTGCCACGCGAGCGGCGTGCTATTTCCATGGCGCCGGCGGCATCGATGGGGGCCTCCAGCAGCCCGGCCGAGCGCGTGACGATGCGCGCAAGCTCTTGCGGCGTGTAGAACTCCAGCCGCGCCACGATGCCGAAGCGATCGCGCAGCGGATTGGTGAGCATGCCGGCGCGGGTGGTGGCGCCCACGAGCGTGAAGGGCTGCAGGTCCAGCTTGATGGAGCGCGCCGCCGGGCCCTCGCCGATCATGATGTCGATCTGGTAGTCCTCCAGCGCCGGGTAGAGGATTTCCTCCACCACCGGCGACAGTCGGTGGATCTCGTCGATGAACAGCACGTCGTGCCGCTCCAGGCTGGTGAGGATGGCCGCCAGGTCCTTGGGCTTTTCCAGCACGGGCCCCGATGTTTGGCGCAGGTTCACGCCCAACTCGGCGGCGATGATGTGCGACAGCGTGGTCTTGCCCAGCCCCGGCGGGCCGAACAGCAGCACGTGGTCCAGGGCTTCGCGCCGCTTGCGCGCCGCACTGATGAAGATTTCCAACTGCTCGCGCGCCTTGGCTTGGCCCACGTATTCGCGCAGGCCCTTTGGGCGCAGCGCCTTCTCGAACGCCTCCTCATTGGGCGAGCCCGGGGCGGCGCTGACCATGCGGCGCGGCGGGGCGCCCGCGAATTCGTCCGTCTGTATGCTCATACAGGCATTATCGAACGGCCTGGTAGGCCGGCTGGCTAACATGCCGCCCCTCATGGCCTTGCGCCGCAAGCCGCCTGATCACTTCCTCACACCGAACCGGGACCCGAGCATGAATTTCATGACCCTGCGCCGCGGCCTGCTGGCTGCCGCCCTGCTGTTGAGCACCACCGCCTGGGCCGACCCCACCGTGCAGGCGCGCGACGGCTGGGCGCGGCCCACCGTGGCCGGGCAGCCCGTGGGCGGCGCCTACGTGCAGTTGCGCAATGCCGGCAACGCGGCCGACCGGCTCCTGAGCGCCAGCACGTCCGCGGCCGAGCGCGTGGAACTGCACAGCATGCAAATGTCCGGCGACGTGATGCGCATGCGCCAGGTCGATGCGATCGAGCTGCCCGCGGGCGCCACGGTGGACCTCGCGCCCGGCGGCCTGCACCTCATGCTCATGGGCCTGAAGGCGCCGCTGCGTGCGGGCGACAAGCTGCCGCTGGTGCTGCGCTTCGAAAAGGCCGGCGAGGTGAAGACGGAGCTGCTCGTAGACAACCGCGCCGCACCGGCCGCGGCCTCAGGTCACATGCACGGTGGCCAGGGGCACGACCACAAGCACTGACGCTGACATTGCCGCCGCCGCCGCGGCGGTGACCAGGCTCAGCGCGAAAGCGAGCGCAGCGCGAGCTTGATGCCCTCGCTCACGCCCACGTCCGGCGGCAGCGCCTTGAGCGCGGCGGAGGCGTCGCGCTCGGCGTAGCCCAGCGCAATGAGCGCCTGCACGATGTCGGCCTGCGCGTCGTTGGCCATCGTCACCGGTTGGCCCAGGTCCGGTCCCAGCTTGCCCTTGAGCTCCAGCAGCAGCCGCTCGGCCGTCTTCTTGCCAATGCCGGGCACCTTCACCAGCCGTGCGCTCTGCTGCTGGCTCACGGCCTGCGCGAGCTCCGTGACGCTCAGGCCCGACAGCAGCGACAGCGCCATGCGCGGCCCAACGCCGCTGATGCGGATGAGCTGGCGGAAGGTGGCGCGCTCCTCGGCCGTGAGAAAGCCGAAGAGCTGATGTGCGTCCTCGCGCACCACCATGTGCGTAAGCAGCGTGACGCGTTCGCCCAGCGAGGGAAGTTGGTAGAACGTGCTCATGGGCACATCGACTTCGTAGCCGACGCCGCCCACGTCCAGCATGACCAGGGGCGGAGACTTCTCGATCAGCTGGCCTTGCAGGCGGCCGATCACGGGCACACCGCCCGCGGCGCATCAGGCCGCAGGGGCGCGCTCGTCAAATTCTTCATCTTCAATCCTTGTTGTTCTTGCTTTCAGCGGCTGCGGCCGAAGAGGCCCAGGCGCTGCGCTTCCAGCGCGGCTTCGGCGCGTGAGCTCACGTTCAGCTTGCGATAGATCTGCTTTACATAGTCGGCAATGGTGTGGCGCGACAGGTTGAGCTGCACGCCGATCTCCGGCAGCGTGAAACCCTTGGCCACGCGCAGCAGCACTTCGCTTTCACGCTCGGTAAGTTGCACGTGCGGCATGAGCGGCGCCTGCGGCTTGGCCTGCGCGGCGAAGTAGGCGATGACGCGCCGGGCGATGGAAGGCGACAGCGGCGGCTCGCCCTGGCTGATGCGCTGCAACTGCTCGGTGATGAGCTCGCGCGGCTGCTCCTTGAGGATATAGCCGTAGGCACCAGCCTGCAGAGCGGGGAAGAGGTGCTCGTCGTCGTCGTGGATGGTCACCACCACCGACTGCGCCTCGGGCTGCTGCTCGCGCAGCGCCGTCACCACGTCCACTCCCGATCCGTCGGGCAAGCCCAGATCAACCAGCGCCAGGTCGAAGCGCAGCGCCGACACCAGGCCCAGGGCGTCATGCACGCGTGCGCTTTCAGAGATTTCGGCGTGTGGAAACACCTCCATCACCAGGCTCTTGAGCCAGGTGCGGATCTGCGGCAGGTCTTCCAGAAGCAGGATGTTTTTCACAAGTCCCTCCACCAAAACGTCACGGGTTGTGTGTAGTTCATGGTAACAGCGCACCTGTTTGAGGCCACTTGGCCGCGGGCCCGCGTCTGGAGGGATGGCGCGGCTTCCCGGTCTGCTTCTTCTCAGGCCGCCACGGCGTGGCGCTCCAGCGGCAGCGTCAGGCGGATGACGGTGCCGTAGCCCGGCCCCGACTCCACCAGGCACTGGCCCTGCAACTGCTTGGCGCGGTGCTTCATGCTGGACATGCCGTGGCCGCGGTCGAGCCGGCCGTCGAGCTCCATGGGGATGCCGCGGCCGTTGTCCTGGATGGCGAGCTGGAAGTCGCTGCCGTCGATCTGGCAGGTCACCGTGCAGTGCGTCGCACCGCTGTGCTTGATGATGTTGTTGACCGCCTCGCGCAGGATGCGCGTGGTCTGCACGTAGGCGCGGGCCGAGAGGGTCTGCGGCAGGTCGTCGGTGGGCGCCACCCAGCGTGCCTCTATGCCGGTCTGTGACAGGCGGCTCATGGCCTCGGCGCGCCAGTCGCCCAACGCGTCGATGAGCCGCACCGGCCGCCCCGTGAGGCCGCGTACCGACAGCCGCATCTCCTCCAGCGCCTCGCGCGCCAGCGTGGAAATGCGCTCGTTGTCGCTGGTGTGGACGATGGTCAGCAGCTTGGCACCCAAGTCGTCGTGCAAATCCGCGGCGATGCGCTTGCGCTCGCGCTCGGTGACCTGCTCGATGCGCAGCTCGGTGAGCTGCGCGAAGTTGCG
Source organism: Azohydromonas lata NBRC 102462 (assembly GCF_001571085.1). GTDB lineage: Bacteria > Pseudomonadota > Gammaproteobacteria > Burkholderiales > Burkholderiaceae_C > Azohydromonas > Azohydromonas lata. The sequence goes on along the minus strand of NZ_BCTC01000001.1, from coordinate 18,916 downwards.
CTCGATTTCCTCGGTGGCCTCGCGGATGCGCGCCTCCAGCACGCGGCGGTCGGCCTCGGCGTCCTGCAAGGCGCGGCCGTGCAGTTGCACAAGGCGCAGTCCCATGCCTATGAAGGTCAGCGGCAGCGACAGGTGCACCAGCGCCAGGAAGGTCGAGCCCGGCGGCTCCAGCAGCGCCAGCAGTTGCACCACCACCAGGGCCGCCGTGCCGGCAATCAGCATGGCCGCAGCCCAGCCGTGCTGGCCGCGGCGGCGCCAGGCGCGGCGCAGGAAGCGCGCCAGTGCCACCAGCACCTCCAGCGCCAGCAGCGTGGCCCAGGCGTTGGCCAGCAGGTGCACGCGCTCGGCGCCGCCGAGCAGCAGGCTGGCCGGCACCAGCACGCACTGCAGCACCAGCACCAGCCCAAGACGCGGCGTGCGCTGGCCGGCGCGGCGCAGCAGGAACTGCACCGCCGCCAGCGTGACGATGGGCATCAGCAAGGCCAGCACCACCTCGGCCTCGAAGCTGGTGAGCGGCAGGTCGCGCCAGCCCAGCCGCGCCGTCAGCAGCGCCGAACCCACGGCCAGGATGCCGAAGTAGGCCAGGTAGCTGTGGCGCCGGTTGAGCCAGCCCAGCACGCACATGAAGCCGCCGAGCAGCAGCAGGCTGCCGCTGAGCACCAGCGGCAGCGTGACGTTGAGCGTGAGATGGCGCTCCTGCTGCGGCGCCAGCAGCGTGTGGGGCCCAAGCTCCAGCTCCGACAACCCGCCCGCGCGCAGCCGCGAGCCCACGCGCTGCAGCGGCTGGCCCGCCACCTTGATGTCCAGCAGGTTGCCCTCGGGGCGCAGCAGCGCGGCGGGCAGCGTCACGAGCTGGGCATGGTGGCAGTTGCGCGTCATGGGCTCGCGCATGCGGCCGGCCGCATGCAGGCGCTGGCCGTTGAGCTGCACTTCGAGGTTGCTGCACGCGCGCTCCACGTACAGCGCCAGGAGTTCGTTGGCGTCCTGCGCCACGGGCGCGTCAAAGCGCACGCGGTACCACACCGGCCCCGCACGGCCCGGCCGCGAGGCGTTCCAGTCGTCGGGCAAGGACACGGTGCGCTGCGGCCCATCGTCCGGGTAGCGGTCGCTGTCGCTTTCCACGCTTTGCGCCTGTTCTATGCGCAGCACATCCGCCGTGGCGGGGGAAGCCAGTGCCAGCAGCAGTGCCAGCAGCGCGAAGAGGCGTCGCAGCAGCGCGCCGGAGTGCAGTGGGACCATGGGCTGAAGATTGTGCAGGAGCGCCGGGCCAAGACCGCCAGTCTGTTGCGGGCACGCGCTGCGGCGACAATGCCGGCCCTGTTTGCGAGACCAGAGGCAGTCCCTTGATCCTGCGCCACGCCTTCATTCCGCTCGACAACGAGCGCCTGTCGCACTTGTGCGGCGCCACGGACGAGCACCTGCGCGCCATCGAGGACGCGTTGGGCGTCAAGCTCTCGCGGCGCAACGAGTCCTTCCGCATCGAGGGCACCAAGCGCGAGGCCGAGCGCGCCGCCGCGCTGCTGCAGCGCCTGTACGAGCGCGCCGGCAAGCCCATCCCGCCGGAGATGCTGCAACTGGCGCTGGCCGAAGCCGCCAGCAGCGACGCCGCGCCCGCTGGCGCCGAGGGCGCCACGCCCGACGGCGAGGTCGTCCTGCACACCCGGCGCGCCGACCTGCAGGGCCGCACGCCCAACCAGGTGCAGTACCTCAAGCACATCCTGTCGCACGACATCACCTTCGGCCTGGGCCCGGCAGGCACGGGCAAGACGTTCCTGGCCGTGGCCTGCGCGGTGGACGCGCTGGAGCGCAGCCAGGTGCAGCGCATCATCCTCACCCGCCCGGCGGTGGAGGCCGGCGAACGGCTGGGCTTCCTGCCCGGCGACCTCACGCAGAAGGTGGACCCCTACCTGCGTCCGCTCTACGACGCGCTGTATGACCTCATGGGGTTCGACCGCGTCACCAAGGCCTTCGAGCGCGCGACGCTGGAGATCGCGCCGCTGGCCTTCATGCGCGGGCGCACGCTCAACCACGCCTTCGTCATCCTGGACGAGGCGCAGAACACCACGCCGGAGCAGATGAAGATGTTCCTCACCCGCATAGGCTTCGGCAGCAAGTGCGTGGTCACGGGCGACACCAGCCAGATCGACCTGCCCAAGGGCATGACCAGCGGCCTGGTGGATGCCGAACGCGTGCTGCAGCGCGTGCGCGGCATCGCCATGACGCGCTTCACCGCCGCCGACGTGGTGCGCCACCCGCTGGTGGCCCGCATCGTCCAGGCCTACGAGGCTGCTGACGCCCGGGGAGAGCGCTGATGGCCACCGCAAAACCCGAGCTGAGCCTGTCGCTGCAGTTTGCCGATGCCGCGCACCGCGCCGAGCTGCCGCGCCACAAGGTGCGCCGCTGGATACGCGCCGCGCTGGACGAGCTGCCCGCCGAGATCACCGTACGCATCGTCGGCGAGGAGGAGGGCCGCCAGCTCAACCGCGAGTTCCGCGGCAAGGACTACGCCACCAACGTGCTCACCTTCGACTACGCGCACGAGCCCGTGGTGGTGGCCGACCTGGTGCTGTGCGCCCCGGTGGTGGCGCGCGAGGCGGCGGAAATGAAGCTGCCCCTGGCCGACCACTACGCGCACCTGCTGGTGCACGGCGCGCTGCACGCGCAGGGCTTTGACCACGAGGAAGAGGAAGAGGCCCAGGAGATGGAGGCGCTGGAGACACGCATCCTGCTCGGCCTGGGCCTGCACGACCCCTACGCCGCGGCCTGACGCCCAGGGTGCGGCGCCGTCAGCGCCGCGTCGTCCCCAGGTAGCGCTTGCGCCAGAAGAACGCGCCCAGGCCCACGCCCAGCGCCGCCATCAGCGCCACGGCGATCCACACGCCCGTGCCGGAGTGGATGAGCGGCAGCGCGTCGAAGTTCATGCCGAAGAAGCCCGTGATCAGGTTCAGCGGCAGGAAGATGGCCGTGAGCACGGTGAGCGTGCGCATGATGTCGTTGGTGCGGTGGCCCAGGGCGGAGAAGTGCATCTGCACCGCCGTCTCGGCCGACTGCTCCAGCCGCCGCACGTGGGAGAGCACGCGCTCGATGTGCTCCTGCACGTCGCGCGAGCGCACCTTGAGCAGCTCGAACTCGCGCGCGGATTGGGCGCCGGCTGGCGGCGGTTGCTCCTCCAGCCCGTCAATCCACTCCTGGACGGCGGCGCGCTGGTCCTCGCAGGTGTCCTCCAGCAGGTGCAGCGCGTTGCGCGCGTCCAGCAGCACCTGCCAGTCGTGGAAGCGGCTGCGCGGATGCAGCAGCGCCTGCTGCAGCGCGCCGAGCTGGCGCGTGAGCAGCCGGCGCAGGTCCAGGTAGCTGTCCACCATGTGGTTGACCATGCGCAGCATCAGGTCCGCCGGGCTGACCGGCAGGCGCGGGCCGCCGCGCTCGCGCATGCCCCCCGGCGCCGTGAGCCGGCGTTCGAAGTAGGCCCGCACCGGGCACTGCGCCGGGTGCACGGTCACCAGGACGCGGTCGTAGATGGCGAAGCCCACCGGGCTGGTGTCCACCAGGGCCGGACCGGGCTGCGCGGCGGGGGCCGGGGTGGCCGTCGCGCCGCCGCTGCCACCGGACCCGTTGGCGCTGCCGGCGCCAGGGCTCCCGTTGCCGCCCGGGGGGGCTTCCGGTGTGGTGGCCGTGAGGCGGCGGAACACCAGCAGGTCGTACCAGGACGTGTAATCGAAGTGGCTGGGCAGATGCGCGTTGAGCAGGTCGGAGACGTGCAGCTCCACCAGCGGCCCGCAGTCCCAGCGCTGCAGGGCGGCCTGCAGCGCGGGCACGGCGGCCTCGAAGCCCGGGCGCTCGCAGTGGACCCAAATGAATCCTTCCAGCGGCAGCGTCGAGGGCAGCGCCTGCAGCGCCACCGCGCCCTCGGCGCTGACGTAGAGCAGGCGCATCGGCGTGCGTGCGTGTGTCAGCGCGCGCGCAGCAGGCGGGCGGCGTCCAGGGCGAAGTAGGTGAGCACGCCGTCGGCGCCGGCGCGGCGGAAGGCCAGCAGCGACTCCATCATCACCGCGTCGTGGTCCAGCCAGCCGTTGGCCGCGGCCGCCTTGAGCATGGCGTACTCGCCGCTGACCTGATAGGCGAAGGTGGGCACGCGGAACTCGTCCTTCACGCGGCGGACGATGTCCAGGTAAGGCATGCCGGGCTTGACCATGACCATGTCGGCGCCCTCGGCGATGTCCAGCGCTACCTCGCGCAGCGCCTCGTCGCTGTTGCCCGGGTCCATTTGATAGACCTTCTTGTCGGCCTTGCCCAGGTTGCCCGCGCTGCCCACGGCGTCGCGGAAGGGTCCGTAGAAGGCGCTGGCGTACTTGGCGCTGTAGGCCATGATGCGGGTGTGCACCAGGCCCGCCTCTTCCAGCGCGTTGCGGATGGCGCCGATGCGGCCGTCCATCATGTCGCTGGGGGCCACGATGTCCACGCCGGCCTGGGCCTGCGCCAGGGCCTGGGCCTTGAGCATGGCCACGGTGGCATCGTTGAGGATGTATCCCGTTTCGTCGAGCAGGCCGTCCTGCCCGTGGCTGGTGTAGGGGTCCAGCGCCACGTCGGTGAGCAGGCCCAGCTGCGGGAAACGCGCCTTGAGCTCGCGCACCGCGCGCGGCACCAGGCCGTCGGGGTTGGCGGCCTCGCGGCCGTCAGGCGTCTTGAGCGCGCTATCGATGACCGGGAACAGCGCCATCACCGGCACGCCCAGCGACACGCACTGCTCGGCCACGCCGAGGAGCTTGTCCAGGCTCATGCGCTGCACGCCGGGCATGCTGGGCACGTCCTCGACGCGGTTGGTGCCATCGAGCAGGAACACCGGCAGGATCAGGTCCTGCGGTGCCAGGCGGTGTTCGCGCACCAGTGCGCGGGTGAACTCGTCGCGGCGCAGGCGGCGCGGCCGGCTGGCGGGGAAGGGAGGCAGGATATGCACGGCGAAAGCGTCCTTGATGCGGAGCGCGGAACCGGTGCAGCCGCGTGGCGAATGAAAGGCCCGTAAGCCCTCGTGACCGGCCCGCTTTGGGCAGGCAAGCGCCTGCTAGACTGGAACTTGAATGATAGCCGCGAGGCGTCATTCCCTGCTTTTCCTCCCTGAGCAGGTGCCTTGACGTCATGACAGCGCAAGGCTTGCGGCCCCGGGCGTTCCCCGGGGCTTTCTTTTTTGCCCGCCACGCAAGGCTTGCTTGCCGCAGCGCATCAGTCCGCCAGCAGGCACTGCCCATAATGCGCCGCATGAGCTCTGCGTACCTGTGGGTCAAGGCCCTGCACATTGTCTTTGTGGCCAGCTGGTTTGCCGGCCTGTTCTACCTGCCGCGGCTGTTCGTGAACCTGGCCATGGTGCCGGCGGATTCGCATGCCGAGCGTGAGCGGCTGCTGCTCATGGCGCACAAGCTCTACCGCTTCAGCAGCATGCTCATGGTGCCGGCCATCGCGCTGGGCCTGTGGCTGTGGCTGGGCATCGGCATTGGGCGCGGCCCGGGCAACGGCTGGTTGCACGCGAAACTGGCGCTGGTGGTGGGCGTGATCGGCTACCACCATGCCTGCCGCGGCATGCTGCGGCGCTTCGAGAAGCATGACAACCAGCGCAGCCACCGGTGGTTCCGCGTGTTCAACGAGGTGTCGGTGCTGCTGTTCACGGTCATCGTGATCCTGGTGGTGGTCAAGCCCTTCTGATCCCTGCCGTGGCAGTCCGCAAGGCGCTCCGCTTTCAACCTGCTGCGTTGCGTTCGCAACGCCAGATGCGCACGAGACGCTGATGTCGCGCCCGCGCAGTTCCGCCGTGCCGCTGACGGCCGCCTTCGCGCTGCTCATCGTGTACGCGAGCCTGTACCCCTTCAGCGGCTGGCGCTGGCCGCCTGGGCAGTCGCTGCAGTCGCTGCTGGTGCTGCCCGGCTCGCACTACTTCATCGCCTTCGACCTGTGGGCCAACTTCATCGGCTACATGCCCTTGGGGGCGCTGCTTTACGGCGCCGGGGTGCGCAGCGGCTGGCGCTGGGGTTGGGCGCTGCTGCTGGCGGCGCTGCTGCCCGCGCTGCTGTCCTACGCGATGGAGGTGACGCAGAACTTCCTGCCTGACCGCGTGCCCAGCCGCGAGGACTGGCTGCTCAACGCGGGCGGCGGCGTGGTGGGGGCGCTGTTGGGCGGGGCGCTGCAGGCGCTGGGCGTGTTGCGGGTGTGGCAGCCGCTGCGAGACCGCTGGTTCATCCCGGCCAGCGCCGGCGCGCTGGCGCTGCTGCTGCTGTGGCCGCTTGGGCTGCTGTTCCCCGCGCCCGTGCCGCTGGGCCTGGGCCAGTGCTGGGACGAGCTGCGCGACCTGGCCAGCGCCGCGGTGGAGAACACGCCGTGGGAGGAGCTGGCCGAGCCCTGGCTGCGCCCGGCGCAGGCCGAGCGCGCGCCGCTGTCGCGGGCCACGGAGACGCTGGCCATCGCGCTTGGGCTGCTGGGCCCATGCCTCGTGGCCTTTGCCGCCATGCGCTCGCGCGCGCGCCGCGCCGTGGTGACCTTGGGCGCCTTGGCGCTGGCGCTGGCGGTGAGCACGCTGTCCACGGCGCTGAACTTCGGCCCCGAGCATGCTTGGGCCTGGCTCACGCCGGCCACGCTGCCCGGGCTGGCGCTTGGGCTGCTGGCGGCGTTGGCGTGCACGCTGATGCCGCCACGCCTGGCCGCCACCGTGGGCCTGATGGTGCTCACCGCGCTGGTGGCCGTGGTGGCGCAGGCGCCGGACAACGCCTACTACGCGCAAAGCCTGCAGGCCTGGTCGCAGGGGCGCTTCATCCGCTTTCACGGCCTGGCGCGCTGGATAGGCTGGCTGTGGCCCTACGCCGCCGCGGGCTGGCTGCTGCTGCGCGTGGCCGCGCGCGGCGAGGCCTGATTCCTGACGGCGCCGCCCGCGGCGTCTGCACCGAAAAAGCCTTGCGCGACGGGCATCACGGCCGGATGAGGCATCTTTTCCGGTGACCGCTTGTAAGGAAAAACCCGTCCCTACAATCCCGGGGATGAGCTACTACAAGCACCACATTTTCTTCTGCCTGAATGCGCGGGAGAACGGGGAGGCCGCCTGCGCGCAGCACGACGCGCAAGGCGCCTTTGACCACTGCAAGGCGCGCGTGAAGGCCGCCGGGCTGGCGGGCCCGGGCGGGGTGCGCGTGAACAAGGCCGGCTGCCTGGACCGCTGCGCCGGCGGCCCGGTGGCGGTGGTCTACCCGGAAGCCACCTGGTACACCTTCGTGGACAAGGAGGACATCGACGAGATCGTCGAGTCCCATCTCAAGAACGGCCGCGTCGTCGAGCGGCTGGTGCTGCCGCCGGACGTGGGCCGCTGATGAACGTCCACACCCAACGCCTGCGCATTCCCGGCCCGGCCGGCGAGCTCGAATGCGCGCTGGACGCGCCCGCCGAAGGGACGAGCGCCCGCGGCCTGGCCGTGATCTGCCACCCGCACCCGCTGCACGGCGGCACCATGGACAACAAGGTGGTGCAGACGCTGGCGCGCGCCTGCGTGCAACTGGGCTGGCGCACCGTGCGCTTCAACTTCCGTGGCGTGGGCACCTCGCGCGGCGCCTGGGACGAGGGCCGCGGCGAGGTCGAGGACGCGCTGGCCGTCATCGCCGCCTGCCGCCAGGGCGAGGAGCCGCTGCTGCTGGGGGGCTTCTCCTTCGGCGGCTACGTCGCCTCGCAGGCCGCGCAGCGCGTGGCGCCCGCGGCACAGCACCTGTTGCTGGTCGGCCCGGCCACCAGCCGCTTCGAAGTCGCCCAGGTGCCCGCCGGTACCCTGGTGGTGCACGGCGAGCAGGACGAGGTCGTGCCGCTGTCGTCCACGCTGGACTGGGCCCGCCCGCAAGCGCTGCCCGTGGTGGTGGTGCCCGGCGTCGGCCACTTCTTCCACGGCCAGTTGCCGCTGCTCAAGGCCATCGTCCTGCGCCACCTGGCGGGCTGAACCGCTTTTCCAGTTTTTTTCGGCGCGTGCCCGTCGTCTTGCGGGCGGCGCGCCGCGTTGTTGTTGCCCCTACCCGAACCACCCCATGAAACGCCTGATCGCCTTCCTGCTGGCCTTGCCGCTGGCACTTTCCTGTTTTGCCCAGGCGCCGCAGCCGCCCGAGATCGCCGCGCGCCAGTACATCCTGATGGACCTCTCCAGCGGCCAGACCCTGGCCGAGCGCGAGGCCGACGCGCCGGCCGACCCGGCCTCGCTCACCAAGCTCATGACCGCCTACGTGGTCTTCACCGCGCTGCGCGAGAAGAAGCTCACCCTGGAGCAGACGCTGCCGGTGAGCCAGCGCGCCTGGAACGAGCGCAAGGGCGGCGCCTCGGTGATGTTCATTGACACCACCATGAGCCCCAAGGTCGATGAGCTGCTGCGCGGGATGATCGTGCAGTCCGGCAACGACGCCTCGGTGGCGCTGGCCGAGGGCGTGGCCGGTTCCGTGGACGCCTTCGTGGCCATGATGAACCGCCAGGCCCAGGCTTTCGGCCTGAAGAACACCTCGTTCAAGAACGTCACCGGCATCACCGAGCCCGGCCACCGCAGCACGCCGCGTGACCTGGGCGTCATCGCCGGCCGCATCATTCGCGACTTCCCCGAGTACTACCCGTACTACGCGCTCAAGGACTACACCTACAACAAGATCCGCCAGGACAACCGCAACCTGCTGCTGCGCCGCGACCCGACCGTGGACGGCATGAAGACCGGCTACACCGACGCCGCCGGCTATTGCCTGGTGGCCAGCGCCAACCGCGACTTCCCCAACGGCAAGCGCCGGCTGCTGTCGGTGGTGCTGGGCACGGACTCCCGCGAGGCCCGCGCCAGCGAAAGCCAGAAGCTGCTCAACTGGGGCTACGGCGCCTTCGACAACGTGCGCCTGTTCGAGCCGGGCAAGGCCATCGTCACTCCCGAAGTCTGGAAGGGCGCCACGCGCGAGGCCAAGCTGGGTGCCGCCGCCGGCGTGGTGGTGACCGTGCCCAAGGGCGAAGGCCAGCAGCTGCAGACCAAGGTCGAGCGCAGCGACCCGCTGGTGGCCCCGCTGGCCCAGGGCCAGCGCGTGGGCACCGTCAAGGTCAGCACCCGCGCGGGCACGTCGGTGGCCGAGGTGCCGCTGGTGGTGCTGGAGCCCGTGGAGCAGGCCGGCTTCTTGGGCCGCAGCTGGGATGCGCTGCGCCTGTGGATCAAGTAATCTGACCCGCTCGCCGCCCCGGCCAGGAGAAGGAGGAACCGCGATGCATCCAGCGCCCATCCAACCCGAGAGCCTGTGCTTTCTCAATGGCGAGTTCCTGCCGCTGGCCGAGGCCCGCATCCCCGTGCTGGACCGCGGCTTTATCTTCGGCGACGGGGTGTACGAGGTGCTGCCGGTGTACGGCCGGCGGCTCTTTCGCTTCGACGACCACATGGCGCGGCTGGAGCGCAACCTGGGCCGGCTGCGCATCGGCAACCCTTTCACGCGCGAGCAGTGGCTCTCGCATGCGCGGCGGCTGATCGCGGCGCAGGAGGGCGAGGACCAGTCGCTGTACCTGCAGGTCACACGCGGCGTGGCGCCGCGCGACCACGTGATGCCGGAAGGGCTCACGCCCACGGTCTTCATGATGAGCACCCCGACGCGCGCGCCCACGCCGGAGCAGCGCCACCAGGGCGTGGCCTGCATCACGGCGCGGGACTTCCGCTGGGAGCGCTGCGACCTCAAGGTCACGTCGCTGCTGGGCAACGTGCTGGCGCGGCAGATGTCCGCTGACCATGGCGCGAGCGAAACCATCCTGCTGCGCGAAGCCGCCAGCGGCATCAGCTATCTCACCGAGGGCTCGGCCAGCAACGTCTGGATCGTCCACGAGGGCGCGCTGCTTGGGCCGCCCAAGAGCGAGCACGTGCTCGAAGGCATTCGCTACGAGCTGCTGCGCGAGCTGTGCGAGGAGGTGGGCTTGGCCTACAACCTGCGCCCCATCCCCGAGGCCGATTTGCGCGCCGCCGACGAAATCCTGCTGAGCTCCGCCGCGCGCGAGGTGCTGCCGGTGACGCGGCTGGACGGCGAGCTCGTCGGCCACGGCGCGCTGCGCGGCAAGCCCGGCCCGGTCTATGGCCGGCTCTACGAGGCCTACCAGCGTGCCAAGGCCTTGCAATCCATCTGAAACGCCCCATTTCCACAGTCGGGCGCGGTCCTTGCCGCGCCCGTCTTTCATTGCGCGGCCCACAAGGCCGCTCACCGAAGCCAAGCCATGAACACTGCCGCCACGCCCCGCGATTCCCTCATCGAGTACCCGAGCGCCTTTCCCATCAAGGTGATGGGCGTGCACGTGGAAGGCTTCGTCGAGGCCATCGTGGAAGTGGTGCTGCGCTTCGACCCGGACTTCGATGCCGCCTCGGTGGAAAAGCGGCCCAGCAGCGGTGGCAAGTACATGGGGCTGACGGTCACCGTCACCGCCACCAGCCGCGAGCAGCTCGACGATCTCTACCGCTCGCTGACCTCGCACCCCATGGTCAAGGTCGTGTTGTGACGCCGGCGGGCGGCGCCGCCGCGGCGTCGCCGGCCTGTTCCAGGCGCTGCGCGAGCGCGCGCGCCTTGAGGGCGGCGGCCGGATCGCCTCCCGCCGCCGCGGCGCCGTACCAGTAGCGCGCCAAACGCAGATCCTGGGGCAGCCCGTCCCCGGCTTCGTACATGGAGGCCAGCAGGTATTGCGCCCCGTTGTCGCCGCCCAGGGCGGCGGCACGGAACCAGTGAGCGGCCTGCGCCGCATCGCGCGGCGCACCGCGCCCAAGGTAGAAGGCGGTGCCCGTTTCCACCTGTCCGGCCGTGCTGCCGGCCTTGGCCGCCTGGGCGTACCAGCGGTAGGCGGCGGGCAGGTCCACGTGGCCGAGCTGGCCGCTTTCATGCAGCCGGCCCAAGTCGAACATCGCGGTGACGAAGCCGTGCTGCGCCGCGCGCGTCATCAGCCGCAGCGCCTCCTGCGTGCTGGACTGCGGCATTTCTCCCTTGAGGTGCATCACCGCCAGGTTGTGGTCCGCCGCCGGCACGCCCGCACGCGACAGCCGCTCGAAGGCCGCACGGGCCCGCGCCAGGCGGCCGGCGTCGTAGTCCTGCACGGCCGCCTGCAGCGCAGCTTGTACATCCGACGGCGGCGCAGCCGTGGCCGCCTGGAACGCCAGCGCAGCCAGCACGGCGGCCGCCGGCCGCAGCAAGGACAGGGAGCGATACTTCATGAACGGACTCGGCAGCGGCACGGGGCGCGACAGCGCCACGATAAGCCGCCGGCCCGCCGTGCGGCGACCCGGGCGCAGCACCCGTGCCCCGCACAGGGCTGAAGGACGCCACCCCCGAGCCGCCGCGCCGGCAGCCGCCAGGACGGGGGCTGGATTTTCAAGTTCTACTTGAAATGTTTGGCGCGGATTCAGCTCGATTTTTCATGGAATCCGTGTCCGCTCAAGGCTGCCCGGCGCCCGGCAGCGGCGTGTTGAGATACGGGAAGCGCGTCAGCAGCGGCACGGCGGCCTGGTCCACGGCGTCGTGGAGCTTGAACGCCGTTTCCTTGAGCGGCACGGCGGCGGGCTTGCACGCGGCGCCCAGCCCAAGCGCGTTGGCGTTGCCGTTGGCCATGCACAGGCCACCCATCACGGCCACGAGCGAGATGTCCACCACGTCGTCCTTGGGCCGGCGGCCGTTGGGGTAGCCCGCGTTGTCGTTGCCGCCGGCCAGCAGGTTGCCGACCACGCCCAGCCGATTCTGCTGCGCGTAGGGCACGGGCGGAATGTCGGTGTTCAGGCGCAGCATCTCGGCCGGCGTGACGTTGCGCGGGCGGTTCAGGCCGTTGATGCCGGTGAGGAAGGTCGTCACCAGGTCCGTGCGCGGCAGGTTGGTGGGCGCGATGCCGGGCGTGGCCAGGGCAATTTCCAGCAGCGCCGGCAGCGTGGGGTTGGTGACGTAGCGGGCGAACTGCGCGTCGCTGCGCGGCCGCGAAGCGTTGAAGCGGTCCTTGTCGGGCAGGCCGATGACGACTTCGTTGACCAGGGGCATGCCCAGGCGCGAGACCTGGACCCAGGGGCCTTCGAGGTCCTTTTCAGCCGTCTGCAGCCCGGCGGCGGGCAGGGGATCGAGCTGGCGCGTCTGGCGCAGGCTGGCGCTGGTCCAGCCGCCGATGACGGGATCGCCGTTTTTCGTCAGGCAGCTCTTGTGGATTTCCAGCGCGAGCGTGGTGACGTTCTTGTCGTCCAGCGGGTTGGGCGCGGCGTTGGTGCGTGCCGGGTCGGTGATGACGGCCAGCGGCGCGTTGACCAGGTCGAAGATGGGCCCCAGGTTGACGGCGAAGGCCTCACGGCGCTGGCCCGCAAACAGCCGTGCCGGCTGTGCGCAGCCGGGCACGCGCACGCTGTGGATGTGGCGCTCGGCGTAGCCGGCGTAGTCCGGCAGCGTCTTGGTGCCGATGTTGTCCACGGGCTTGGCGAACCAGGTGGCGCCGGTGGCGGCGTTGGTCAGCGGCTGCGACGTGCCGTCGCGCGACTCGCCGCGGCGCACGTAGACGCTGAATTTCTGGTCCACGTTCAAGCTGGGGTCGCCCGGCGCGGTGACCTGGCCGCTCTGGATCAGCGGGATGGGCACCATCTCGCCGCCTATGGGCAGCGCCGCGCCGCGCCCGCCGTTGGACAGGAGGTTGCGGAAGCGGAACATGAAGGTGATGTCCTCGCGCGCATCGCCGTCGTTGTCGATGTGGATCTCGTAGAGCGCGTTGGGGTCCATCTGGAAGTAGTTGGGCCCGCCGTAGGCGTCCTGCAGCGGCAGGTAGTTGGCCAGCAGCGTCACGTAGCCGTCGCGCCCGCTCTCGTAGCTGCGGAACATGTAGAAGTCGGTGCCGTCCACCTTGGGCGCCGTGGTGATGAAGGGCGCCTCGCGGTGGCTGGAGGCTTGGGCCGCGCAGGCGGCCGTCAACAGTGCGGCGGCTACGGCGGCGGCCTTGCGGCAAGGGGTCAGGTCCATCAGTCGCTCCTCGCGCCGGCACCATGCCGGCGCGGGCATGTACGAAGCGCAGGCGCCGCTGGATGTGTGCGTTTGTGTACGAACGACAATGCCGCGCATGACGACCGAAGCCGTTTCCGTTTCCTCTTCCGACGCCCCGCTGGTGCGCTGGCTCGGCCACGCCGACTACGCCGCCACCGAGGCCGCGATGCGCGCTTTCACCGACGCGCGCACGGCCGACACGGCCGACGAGATCTGGATCTGCGAGCACCCACCCGTATTCACCCAGGGTGTGGCCGGACGCGCCGAGCACGTGCTGGCCGCGGGCGACATTCCCGTGGTGCAGACCAACCGCGGCGGGCAGGTGACTTACCACGGGCCGGGGCAGGTGGTGGCCTATCCGCTGATCGATCTGCAGCGGCTGGGCATCTTCGTGCGCGAATACGTGTTCCGGCTGGAGTCGGCCGTGCTGCGCGTGCTGCAGGACTACGGCGTCACGGGCCACCGCGTCAGCGGCGCGCCGGGCATTTATGTGAAGCTGGACGACCCGTTTGGCCATGCGGCGCTCAGCGGCCCGGTCGATCCGGCCGACCAGTTCCGGGGCCTGGGAAAGATTTCCGCACTGGGCATCAAGGTCAGCCGCCACTTCAGCTACCACGGCGTGGCCTTCAACGTCGCCATGGACCTGGAGCCCTTCCGCCGCATCAACCCTTGCGGTTATGAGGGGTTGCAAACCATCGACCTCGGTAAAATCGGGGTTTTCACCACATGGGATGACGCGGCCGCGCGACTGGCGCAGCGCCTGCAGTCGCAATTGAGCCGATGAGCACCGAAATCCCCAGCGCTCCCGCCACGCCCGTCACTGCGGGCACCGCTCCCGCCGCCACGACGCCCGCTGCCTACGACCCCACCGCCAAGCAAAAGGCGCAGGCCAAGACTTCACGCATCCCCATCAAGGTGGTGCCGGCCGAAGTGCTCAAGAAGCCGGAGTGGATACGCGTGAAGGCCGGTTCGCCCACGACGCGCTTCTACGAGATCAAGCAGACGCTGCGCGAGCACAAGCTGCACACCGTGTGCGAGGAAGCCTCCTGCCCGAACATCGGCGAGTGCTTCGGCAAGGGCACGGCGACCTTCATGATCATGGGCGACAAGTGCACGCGGCGCTGCCCGTTCTGCGACGTCGGCCACGGCCGCCCGGACCCGCTGGACGTCAACGAGCCGCAGAACCTGGCGCAGACGATTGCGGCGCTCAAGCTCAAGTACGTGGTCATCACCAGCGTGGACCGCGACGACCTGCGCGACGGCGGTGCCGGCCACTTCGTGGAGTGCATCCGCAAGACGCGCGAGCTGTCGCCTTCAACGCAGATCGAGGTGCTGACGCCCGACTTCCGCGGCCGACTGGACAAGGCGCTGGACATCCTGAAGGAAGCGCCGCCGGACGTGATGAACCACAACCTGGAGACCGTGCCGCGCCTGTACAAGGAAGCGCGCCCGGGCGCCGACTACCAGTTCAGCCTCACGCTGCTGCAGCGCTTCAAGGAAGCCGTCCCCGGCGTGCCGACCAAGAGCGGCCTCATGGTCGGCCTGGGCGAGACGGACGAGGAAATCCTGGAAGTCATGCGTGACATGCGCGCGCACGGCATCGACATGCTGACCCTGGGCCAGTACCTCGCGCCCAGCGGCCATCACCTGCCGGTGCGCCGCTACGTGCACCCGGACACCTTCAAGATGTTCGAGGACGAGGCCTACAAGATGGGTTTCACCCACGCCGCCGTGGGCGCGATGGTGCGCTCCAGCTACCACGCGGACCAGCAGGCGCACGCCGCCGGGCTGGCGCCGACGGCCTGAGGTTTTCAGGAGCAGGGCGGCTTTCGACGGCTGCCCATGAAAAAAGCCGGGACTCGTGCCCGGCTTTTTGTCGTCTGGAAGAGGTTCAACCCTTCTTAAGCAAATCCTCCACCAGCGCATGCAGCGCGGCGAAGTCGGGCGCCCCGACGTAGCGCTTGACGATGCGGCCCTGCTGGTCGAGCAGGAAGGTGGTGGGTGTGAGCTGGATGTCGCCGAAGCGCTGGGCGATCTGGCCCGTGTTGTCTATGGCGACGTTGAAGGGCAACTGGCGCGTCTGCGCGAACTTGGAAACGTAGGCCGGCGGGTCGTAGCTCATGGCCACGGCCAGGGTTTCGAAGCCGCGGTCCTTGAACTTGTTGTAGGTGGCGACGATCTGCGGCATTTCCGCGACGCAGGTGGTGCAGCTGGTGGCCCAGAAGTTCACCAGCACCACCTTGCCCTTGAGCGACTCGGTGCTGGCCGTGCGGCCGTCCAGCAGCGTGTAGCTCACCACCGGTGCCGCCTCGCGGCTGCCCATGCTTTGCCAGGCCAGCACGCCCGCAACCAGTGCCACGGCGGCTGCCACACCGACAAGAGGACGACGCAGATTCATGTTCAACACCCGGGTTTTGGCAGGAAAACACTTCAGTTTATGCCAGTTGCCTTGATGTGACTTGACATTGGTCATGTTGTCGGCGTACCAGTCGCAAGGAAAACGGCGAGGGCGGCTTGCCGATAATCCGGCGCCATGAAAAGGCTGAGTCTTGGCGCGGGGCTGTTGGCGGGGGTGGTGGGGCTGTGCGCTGTTGCCGCCTGCACACCGGCATTGAACTGGCGCGAGGTGCGGCTGGACGGCGGCGCGCTGGCGCTGTTCCCGTGCAAGCCCGACCACCAGACGCGCACCGTGGCGCTGGCCGGTCAGACGGTGGCGTTGACGCTGCATGCCTGCGCCGCCGCGGGGCTGCGCTTTGCCGTGGCGCAGGCCGACGTGCTGACGCCTGAACGCGTTGAGCCCGCGCTGGCTGCGCTGGCCCAGGCGCAGGCGCGCAACCTGCAGGCCACGCTGCCTGCCGGAGAGCCCGCGCAGGTCGCGGGCATGACGCCCAACGCGCAAGCGCGCCGCTACGCCCTGAGCGGCCTTCGCCCCGACGGCAGCGCCGTGCAGGCGCAACTGCTGCTTTTTGCCCGTGGCACCCAGGTGCTTCAGGCCACGGTGCTGGACGGCACGCCGGACACGCCGGCTGTGCACACCTTCATGGATGCGCTGCGCGCACCCGGCTGAGATCAGGGTCTGCAGGCAGGCGCTGCGCATAATGCCGTCCATGGCTGGACTGCTTCTCATCGCCCACGCGCCCCTGGCTTCCGCACTGCAGGCCGTGGCGCTGCACGCCTTCCCGGACAGCGGCACACCGCTGCTGGCCCTGGACGTGCAGCCCCATACCCGCCCTGAGGATGCCGAGGCGCAAGCGCGCGCCCTGCTGCAGCGCCTGGGGGCCGAGGAGGTGCTGGTCCTTACCGATGTCTTCGGCGCCACGCCCTGCAACATCGCGCAGCGACTGGCCGACGCACGCCGCGTGCGCGTGTTGGCCGGCGTCAACGTGCCCATGTTGTGGCGCGCCCTGTGCTACGCCGCCGAGCCGCTGGATGCTTTGGCGGTCCGCGCCCTGGCCGGCGCCGGCCAGGGCGTGATGCAGTTGCCTGTGCCTACCCCTGCTGACTGATTCCGTTTCGCCCATGATTCAGAACACGCTGACCATCAGCAACAAGCTGGGCCTGCATGCCCGCGCCTCGGCCAAGCTCACCAAGCTGGCGGCCAGTTTCAAGTCCGAGGTCTTCCTCACCCGCAACGGCCGCCGCGTCAATGCCAAAAGCATCATGGGCGTGATGATGCTGGCCGCCGGCTTGGGCGCGCAGGTCGAACTGGAAGCCGAAGGCCCGGACGAGCAGGCCGCCGCCGACGCCATCAAGGCGCTGGTGGACGACAAGTTCGGCGAAGGCGAGTAAGCCAGCGCCGCCTGCGCGGCGCCCCGTGTGCAACGGGTGCGCCGAGATGGCGGCTCCGGGCCAATCCGAAGCGTGAATGGGGGGAGTCACTGATAAAGTGACTCGAATGAGCATTCAGGTATTCGGTCTGCCGGTGTCGCGCGGTGTCGCGATCGGTCGTGCGGTGCTGGTGGCGTCCAGCCGGGTGGATGTGGCGCACTACTTTGTGCCCGCCGCTCAAACCCGCCGTGAGATCGACCGGCTGCGCCGGGCGCGCGATGCCGTCGCCGCAGAGCTCAGCGCGCTGCAGCGCGACCTGCCGCCGGAAGCGCCCACCGAGCTTTCCGCGCTGCTGGACGTGCACCTCATGTTGCTGCACGACGAGGCGCTGGCCGAAGCCATCGCGCACTGGATTCTGGAGCGCCACTACAACGCCGAGTGGGCACTGTCCGCGCAGCTCGAAATCATCGCCCGCCAGTTCGACGAGATGGAGGACGAGTACCTGCGCGGCCGCAAGGCCGACATGGAGCAGGTCACGGAGCGGCTGCTGCGAGCGCTTGCGCGTGATGGCCAGGTGCCCGTGCCCGCCGTGGCCGCACCGGCGCGCGACTTCGCCGGCGAAGACCCGCTGGTGCTGGTGGCCAACGACATTGCTCCAGCCGACATGCTGCAGTTCAAGCGCAGCGTCTTCACCGGCTTCGTCACCGACGTCGGCGGCAAGACCTCGCACACCGCCATCGTGGCGCGCAGCATGGACATTCCCGCAGTGGTGGGCGCGCGCGAGGCCAGCCGCCTCATTCGCCAGGACGACTGGGTCGTCATTGACGGTGATGCGGGCGTGGTCATCGTCAACCCCTCGCCCATCGTCCTGGAGGAATACCGCTTCCGCCAGCGCCAGAGCGAACTGGAGCGCGCGCGGCTCAACCGCCTTCGCCACACCCCGGCGTTGACGCTGGATGGCGAGACCGTGGAGCTGGTGGCCAACATCGAGCTGCCCAGCGACGCGCAGGGCGCGGTGGATGCCGGCGCCGTGGGCGTGGGCCTGTTCCGCACCGAGTTCCTGTTCATGAACCGTGGCGGCGTGCTGCCCAGCGAAGAGGAGCAGTTCGAGGCCTACCGCGCCGTGGTGCAGACCATGGGCGGGATGCCGGTGACCATACGCACGGTGGACATTGGGGCAGACAAGCCGCTGGAGCGCATGTCGCTGCAGGAGCTGCGTCACGAGCACTCGCTCAACCCGGCGCTGGGCCTGCGCGCCATACGTTGGAGCCTGGCCGAGCCGGCGATGTTCCGCCAGCAACTGCGCGCCATCCTGCGAGCCAGCGCCTATGGCAAGATCAAACTGCTGCTGCCCATGGTCGTGCACCTGCGCGAGATCCGGCAGACCATGGAGCTCATCACGCGCGCGCGCCAGCAGTTGCTGGACGCCGGTCATTCCATTGGCGAGGTGGAAGTGGGCGCCATGATCGAAGTGCCGGCCGCGGTGATGGTGCTGCCGGCCTTCTTCCGTCACTTCGACTTCGTTTCCATAGGCACCAACGACCTGATTCAGTACACGCTGGCGATAGACCGCGCTGACGAGCAGGTGGCGCATCTGTACGACCCCTGGCACCCGGCAGTGCTCAAGCTGATCGCGGACACCATCGCCTGTGCGCGCCGCTTCGGCAAGGGCGTGAGCGTGTGCGGGGAAATGGCGGGCGATCCGGCCTTCACCGAACTGCTACTGG
Organism: Azohydromonas lata NBRC 102462; assembly: GCF_001571085.1. GTDB lineage: Bacteria > Pseudomonadota > Gammaproteobacteria > Burkholderiales > Burkholderiaceae_C > Azohydromonas > Azohydromonas lata. The sequence goes on along the minus strand of NZ_BCTC01000001.1, from coordinate 429 downwards.
GCATGGGTCTGCGCAGTTTTTCTATGCACCCGGCGCAAATCGCCGGCATCAAGCAGCGCGTGCTGCGGGCCGACACACGCAAGTTACAGGGCGCACTCGAAAAAACGCTGCAGTCCGATGACCCGCAAAGCTGCTGGAGCAGCTTGGGTGCGCGCAGTGACGACGCGCTGGAGGCGTCCACGCTGCATTGATAGAGGGCAGCGCCGGCAATGCGCTGTCCCGGGTGGAACAAGTGCGCCGGCGGTCCTTACGTGGTTTTCAGAAAACCAGCCCCTCTGGGCTCGCAGTAGGGCAAGCCGCTTATTTTGTGTCTGCGTACTCAAGGATGTTGACAGCTCCATCTGAACCGCGTCATAATCTGCGGCTTCGCTGTTCGAAAGTGCTGCGGCTAAAAAGCCAAAACAAAGTTGGTTCAGCGAAGAAAACGCA